>DJHK01000026.1 GCA_002433065.1 Chloroflexi bacterium UBA6622 | reverse complement strand
CGCCCCACGCGTGATAGTTCTCGCCATCACCAGTCTGCCAATTCCGAACCCCGTCTTCGGCGCGACGCAACTCGATAGCCCCAGGCCATGAATCGCTGAAAGAGACCCGCCAGTAGAAGCCATTTCCGCCGAGATACATAAGACGGCCACCACTGCGTTGCCACTGATCTAGGGCATCTAACATCGCAGTCGACCAATACTCAGGATGGGACCCGGTGACGATCACCCGGTAAGGAGCAAGTGCGGAGTAGCCATCGTTGTGAAGGTCCTCATCACTAACGATGTCGTGTCCTACCTCTGTTTGAAGTAAGAACGCGTGGATGTCTGTATCAGGTGTGAAATTCCAACCATCAGCTCCTGGTCGGAGTTGAAGTACAGGCCGACGCCTCGAACTGAACATCACACCACTGCCATCAGGATGCTTTTCGTAATGACTTAATCCAACCTCCCGATGATCGACTAAATACTGATGTTCTGGGCGAAGATTCGAACGCGCGCCAACGAAGTCGGCCCCCTCGATCAACATCCGATGGTTGGCATAAGCCATATAGGTACACGTTGGGACCAAGAGGGCGACATCGGCGCACTCGGTTCCTATGGCCGGCCTCACAAAGAAGGGAACTCGGTCAATGCCCAAATCAGATTCAAATCGGAAGCAGTAGATGCCACTGTCGAGACTTTCGGGAAGACGAATGTTGTGGCTGGGATCCCAGCCAGCGTCGTACAAATCATCATGGTGGAAATGAATGGCGTTCCACTCAGCGGGATCATCACTCCAACGTTGGTGTCGACCAGTCCATGTTGGGCCTGTGACGCCCCGAGCCGGTAATTGATTGAGCTCGAGATCGATACCGCCGACTAGTGGTTGAACTACTGAACCATCCATGCTGTCGTCAAACGCCCATTCGTATGTCCGGTCGTCAGTAACAACCGTAGGCCCAGCTATGCGACCGTCCCATCTGCTGTTACCTGGCCCCGCCGCCAAACGGAACAGAAGATCGGTAAATGAGAGTGCGGGAATCTCGAATTTTAAGGTGTCTTCGCCCACCTGGAGGAGATCTCGCCCTGGCGAGAACGTTTCCGGAGACATAATATTTATCTCGATTGAGTTGATATCTAGGTCAACATCGAGTTGCAGGAAATACCAGCGATGTCGTTCAAGTGGTCGTTCGCGTATCCGCTCTTCGGACTCACCGAACCTGCCCATTAAGACATCACCGCGATTTGAAACCTCGATGATGTCGTTACCAGAGCTCAGGGACACCAAAACACCATCGCGTTTCAGAAGTGTTGGTTGGAACCAAAGGCTCACTTGCAAGGAAGTAACGGGACCTGGCAGTCGCGCCTCAGCATACGATCCGGGAATCAACGGTTGCTCGACGAGGTCGACAGCGAAAGCGTCGATGTCCCCTACTCGCTCTTCGGCGAATCCCGGGCCACTCCGGGTTGGATCACCACAGTCCAGACGCACGACCTCCAAGACACCAGAAGTTGGCGTGTGGCTCGACCCGAACCACTGGATCTCTTCCCCAGCGCGTAGTGACCACGGCTCGCAGTAGCCGGTTATGAGTTTTTGGAGAGCGGGTTCTTTGCCTGTGGGCATTTGATGAAGATCGAAGAGGTGACTGAGTATCTCTCGGGTCACCTTACGCGGTTAGCTTCCCATTCTTCATATGATTCGATTGGCATATCGTCGGCCTGCCATCCACCAAAGCCTGTCTCGATGTGACTGATTTTCTCCATGCCCATGTCTTTCAGGGTCTTGGCAGAAAGCGCCGACCTCATGCCGCCTGCGCAGCACAGAACGAACTCCCTGTCTTCGCCAAATATTTCTTTTGTGTACGGGGAATCTGGCGACACCCAGAATTCCAGCATCCCTCGGGGGGCGTGCATGGCTCCAGGTATGGCTCCATCGCGTTGCATTTCGCGTACATCGCGAATATCAACAATTAGAGCGCCTTCCTCAGTAGCCCTCCTGGATGCTTCTTCCGGTGAGATGTTGTCTATTTCTGACTTTGCGGCTTCGACCATTTCCTTTACTGAGGCAATCCCCATTGTTAGCTCTCCCTGCGGTAAGTGGGTTCGTCCCTGCTTTGGGGCCCATCATGATCATTACTCATCAGACGCTAGGTGTCATTTCGCTCTGGATATCCGTCAACCTGAGAAAGCAATATTCGACGCTGTTCTAATTCTGATATTGCTGACTCCGACATCCCGAGAAGCTCCGATAAAACCTCGCCATTGTGTTCCCCGAGGAAAGGTGGCAGCGGTTCGTTATCAGGAATTTCGACCGAACTGAATTTGGCGGGTAGCCCAGTAACCGTAATTTCCCCAAAAGCTGGGTCGACTACTTGGCGGACCATGCCCCTTTCGGTGAAATGCGGATGCACCATGGCCTCTTCGGGGCTCAGGACCGGAGCAGCCGGAATACGCTGCTCCTCAAGATAAGACAGGAGGTCAGCATCGCTGTTAAATCCCTGCATCCACGCTTCAACCAAACTGAGTAGCTCTGCCGCATTTGTTATTCGTGCCTCGGCGGTAGCGAAGCGACTGTCACTGGCTAAAGAACTGTCACCCATCGCTTCGCACAACCTTTGCCACTGGGGTGCGAGGACCTGCAACACGACCCATCCTTCAGGCCCTTTGTAGGTACCCGAAGGCACCACAATGCTGAACTGTCGACCCGAGCGTTCTTGGCTCCAATCGCCACCGGTTGCACTATGACCTTGGACCGCTATCGAATGCATCGCGAAAAGGGGATCCACCAACGTCACTTCTACGTACTGCCCCTCGCCTGTTCGTTCTCGATGGAACAAGGCATGACCAATGGCACCAAAAAGCATTTGACCCGCGGCGCAATCTGATATCGGCGAACCAGTGAACTGAGGTGCACCATCGGCTTCGCCCGTGAGATGCATCATCCCGGAGAGCGCTTGGCCCATCAAATCGAATCCCTGAAGGTGAGCGAGAGGACCCGACTTACCGAAGGCCGATATGGACGCCATTACTAAATCGGGCTTTAGGGCCTGCAGGTGGTCCCATCCCAAACCGCGGCGTTCCAAAACGCCCGGACCGAAGTTTTCGACTACCACGTGACACTGGGCAGCTAGATTTCGTGCCAGATCACAGGCATCCTCCGATCCAAGATCGAGGCAAATAGATCGCTTACCGCGATTCTGTTGGCTGTAGTAGGAGGACGACCCACTGTCCGACACAAACGGAAGTGTGCGACTGGGATCTCCATGTGGCCCATATTCAACTTTTATTACATCAGCGCCCAGTTCAGCAAGCATCCGAGTCGCGCTTGGTCCGGACAAATATTGGGTGAAATCAAGGACGCGGACACCTTCTAAGAGCATCTGAAGACATTAGGCCGGGGACGCGTGAACTGCAGGATTACTGGCCTTTATGGTTAGTACGGTGGCAAAATCTTCAGGAATGCCAGGGAACGGCCAATTTAAGATCGGAATTGACACAGGCGGCACCTACACCGACGCGGTCGTCTACTGCCCGACAACGGAAACGGTTGTAGCCAAAGCGAAAGTTTCAACGACCCACGGAGACCTAGGTATTTGCGTAACACACGCACTGACCGAAATATTGACCAACGGTGCCGTCCCCCCAGAGCACATATGTTTGGTTTCAGTCTCTACTACCTTGGCAACGAATGCCCTCGTTGAAGGCGGTGGTCGACCCGCAGGCCTCGTAGCAATTGGTCTCGAAGAAACCGTCACGGCACGAAGAGGCTTGGATCACCTACTCCCAGCTAATCCGATTCTGCGTGTAGCCGGAGGGCACTCCCCTCACGGCTTGGAGGTAGACTCGCTCGACCTCGCGCTGCTAAACGATTGGCTGCTCCTACACGACTCGAGAGTAGAGGCCTATGCAGTCGTCGGGTCGTTCAGCGTGCGCAACCCCGAACATGAGATCATCACCGCTGAGGCGATTGCTGAGTGGACAGGAAAGTCGGTGACTCTCAGCCACGAGTTGTCGGGTCAGCTTGATGCTCCAAAACGTGCTGTAACAGCTTTGCTGAATGCTCGGCTGGTGCCTCTAATTCACGAATTGATCGCAGCAGTCGAAAGGTCAATGGTTGGTCTAAAAATCGCTTGTCCCCTGATGGTCATGCGAGGAGATGGATCCCTCGTTTCTTCCGATTTTGTCAAGGCAAAACCAATTGAGACCATCTTGTCCGGTCCAGCTGCGAGTGCTACCGGTGCCGCTGCACTTAACTCCATTACGGAAGGAGTGGTAGTGGATATAGGCGGCACCACAACTGACGTAGCGACAATCACTGGTGGATTGCCGGCGTCAGCGCCATCTGGGGCAAGAATCGGTGGGCATGAAACCATGGTGAATGCTGTGCGTGTCCACACTGAAGGCATCGGTGGTGATAGCCACATTCAGCCGACGCCCCTCGACGACAAAGCGATATCGATCGGCCCAAGACGAGTCACCCCATTGGTTATCGCATGCTCCGAGCGACCTGAGGTCCAAGTCATGCTGGAAGACCAGATCAACAGATCGGTAGCAAGAGAGAGCGACGGAATTTACCTTTGGCTCCTTGAACACGATTGGGCTACTCAATCGACAGGCGAAGCCACCATTATCGCAGCGTTACAGGCAAGCAGCGTTGGTCGCGCCTATGAGGACGTGGTCAGCTCGGGATTGGAACGCAACGCCCTCAACCGCTTAATCGGTCTAGGGATCGTAGGCATGACAGCATTCACTCCGACAGACGCTGCGCATGTTCTTGGAGTGGATAAGCGATACCCAGCGGAGCCAGCCGGCCTTGGCTCAATTCTTCTTGCCCGGCAGTTGGATCGGTTCGGTAAACCATTGGCCAGTGACGGTTCATTGTTCGCTGAACTGGTCCTCAAACTCGTAAGTGCAGGAATAGCCGAAACGATCCTTACAGCGGCCGCTGATCACGACGGGTTGCCGGTCGCCCATCTCAACTCCGCTTTGAAGGCTCAAACACATGCCGCTACCCGTCCTGGCAGCAGGAAATTTCTGGACGTCACAGCTGAGATCTCGGGGGCGGTGACTGCAGTTGGGGCACCCGCGGTGCTACATCAGGATCAACTGGGTTTGAAGCTCGGTACCGAGTGCATCGTCCCGGAACATTCCGAAGTGGCGAACGCCTATGGTGCTGCCACTGGGGTGATCCGACTCGTCAAAGAGACCGTTGTGAGTGCCCCTAGGAGAGGTCTTTTTCGGGTACACGCCGGAGAACCATCTAACTACTACGACCTGAAGCAAGCACAGGCATTCGCTGAACAAGACGCCGCGGCGGCGCTAGGCCTGGGAATGGCAGCCGCGGGCTCAGGGGAGTTTGTTATATCCCATGACTGGGAAATACATGAAGCACTCGTGGAGACACGGCAGTTGTTTGTAGAGGCGGTTCTCAAATCGGTGGCTGTGGGTTCCCCCGTTTAGATTTAACGCGCCGCCGCTATCGCCGCAGCCTTTCCCAGTTCTTGACAGTGCGGATCAGACAGTCCTATCGCCCCACGATCGGGTCTCGGAGCTACATATCGGTCTGATTCTGCGAAGCCGTTCTCAAGGGCCTTCGCCATAGTCAACAGGGTCGCGTCCTGGTACATCGGGGCGATGCATTGGATACCAAAAGGGAGGCCATCGCTATCCAAACCGGCCGGCAAAGCTGTTACTGGATGGCCCACAACGGTCAAGCAACTCGTCAAACCTAACCATGCCATGTAGTTCTCGACCTTCTCACCGTCGATTTCGGTGGGATGAAGCGAGGACCATGGGAAAGGCGGAACACTAACTCCAGGGCATATAACAAGGTCCACGCCGTCAAATACTTCGTCGAACCTCCGAAACAGATCCACCTGCTTTCTCCGCGCGCGAGCGATTTCGAGAACCGTGGTCGAGAGGGCAGTCTCGTAAGTCCGGAATACGTTGGGATTAAAGCTTTCATCAAAGCCACCAATATCCCTGTGGTACTGGGTGGCAAAAATATCGGCCCTCAATTGCCAATCAACTTCAACGGCTTCGGTCAGATCCACAGACAGTTCAATTATCTCGGCACCGCGCTCCCCCAAATAACCAACGCGCTCTTCGAACTGTCCCCGAACATGATTGGAAACCAGAAGACCTCCGAAATCGGCTGTCACACCAATCCGCAGACCCTCAACGGATGGTGGCACCAGATCAAGAAAGCTAAAACTGTCAAGCGGAAAACTCATTGGGTCCTGTCGACTTGCTCGATCTCGAGTTGAAATGACCGCCAGGAGCAACGCGACGTCATCCACGGTTCTTCCCATCGGCCCCTGAAGGCTGTAATTGGTTTGGGTAATTGTCCGGCTCTCGTGTGGGACTGTTCCCGGCGTTGCCCTATGCCCAACCACTCCACTGAAACAAGCCGGAATTCGAAGGCTCCCCCCGTGATCAGAACCGGTCGCCAGTGGCGCCATACCGGTAGCAACAGCGACGGCGGAACCACCCGATGAACCGCCGCATGTCAACTCGGGCGCGTAGGGATTACCGGTCGCCCCGAATAGCCGGTTAATGGTGTTAGCACCGATACTCATCTCCGGAATGTTGGTCTTGCCAATCACGATGCCTCCGGCTGCGCGTATCCGAGCCACAATTCCGGCATCCTCAGTAGGCACATGGTCGCTATAGAACGAGGTCCCGTAGGTCGTGACTATGCCCTTAGTGGCCTGTAAGTCTTTGATGGCTACGGGCAGGCCGTGGAGCAACCCTTCTTCGCGGCCATTCGCTATGGCTTCTTCCGCTGTGCGAGCATCCTCGAGGGCCGATTCCCCGGAAACAGTTACCATCGCATTCACCGTCGGATTCAATTCATCGATTCTTTCGAGACAGGATTTAGTCAGCTCGACTGGGGAAAGCTGCCGAGCGGAGATGGCCACACGGGCATCAACCGCGCTTAGATCGCAAGGTTCGGTCACGCCTCCGACCTAATGACATCAATACCCGATGGGTCAACCCGCATCCCGTGGACCTCCATGTTGTGGCTATGTCCAACGTGGTGCAGGCTGAAAGCTGCCTGCAGCGCGCTGTACATGCCCATGGCGTCGACAGTCTGATTGACGGCTTGTTTCGCCAGGGTCAGCCCAAACATAGGTCGCTTAGCTATGTGAGTCGCTAACTCTAATGTTGCTTGTTCTAATTCAACTAAGGGAACAACTTTGTTCACCATGCCGCGGTCCATAAGCTCTTCCGCCGTCAAGGACCTACCAGTAAACAGCATCTCTTTCGCTAGTCGCGTACCGGCTTCGAACGGGTGAGCGAAATATTCGACACCATTCACATTGAACGCCACAACAGGATCACTAAATGTTGCGTCTTCTGATGCAACGATGAGGTCCATCGGCCAAACAAGCATGAGGCCGCCCGCGATGACCTTCCCTTGGACTTGGGCGATCGTCGGTTTAGCCAAATTTCTCCATCGCCAACACAAACCCAAGTACATTTCCGCTTCGCGGGCCATATAGCCCTCAGTCCCGGGGGCGTCGAAATGGCACTGTGTACCTACGGTCGGGAAATCTTCCATATTTGGTTCGGGCGCAGCGAGATCATGCCCCGAGGAGAAATGCTTACCCTCAGCGGCTAGAACGATGACACGGATGGCTTCATCTCCGGCTGCCTCATCGAATGCTGCGTTAAGTTCGGACAACATCAAATAGTCTTGGGCGTTGGCCGCCTCAGGTCTGGTGAGGGTTATCCGTGCCACACCGTTGGCTGGCGTTTCGTATTTAACTCTCTCGTACGTCACTTTGTCTCCAAACGAATCAAACCAGGATGCTAGATCCCACCTGCGGGCCAGTGGGGAACAACCGATAGACATGCATGATCCGAAGAGGGCGACCTAGCACCTCAAGACGGGCTATTTTCAAGAGATCAAGAGGGAGTTTGATAATGGGCTCGATTGAAGAATGTGACGTTGTTGTTGTTGGGGCTGGTTTCGGAGGCCTCTACTCGCTCTATTTGTTGAGGCAGGAAGGCTTCAACGTTAAAGGCCTCGAGAGAGGCACGGGGGTCGGCGGTACCTGGTATTGGAATCGGTATCCAGGCGCACGATGTGATGTCGAAAGCCTGCAATATTCCTACTCATTCGATCCCGAACTTGAGCAAGAGTGGGAGTGGACCGAGCGCTATGCGGGTCAACCTGAGATCCTGAAATACGCGGAACACGTTTCGGACAGATTCGATCTTGAATCTCTCATAGAGTTCAACACCACCGTCGAGGCTGCCGACTACGACGAGATCACAAGCACTTGGACTGTCTCCACTAATCGCGACACTTACCAGGCACGTTTCCTCGTAGCAGCCACCGGTTGTTTGTCGACTACTAACCTCCCAGACTTCGAAGGATTAGCCAATTTCAAAGGCGACGTTTACCACACCGGTCGGTGGCCCCACGAGACCGTTGACTTTTCGGGGCAGAGAGTCGCTGTGGTAGGAACCGGTTCGTCCGCTGTCCAAGCGATTCCAGTCATCGCCGAACAAGCGTCGGAACTGACCGTGTTTCAGAGGACCCCCAACTATTCAGTTCCTGCACGAAACGAACCGTTGGACGCTGCGATTCAAGCAGAAACCAAGGAAAACTATGCTGAGCTGCGGCAAGCGGCCAGGGTTGAACGTTCCGGAATTATCTCGATCTTCCCGCCCAACGAAGATTCGGCTAAGCAAGCAGATGACTCGGAATTTGATGCCCGCATGGACGAAAGATGGGAGCACGGAGGATTTGGCTTTTACCGTGCCTACGCCGATATTGGAATTGATCAGACTTCAAATGAACGCATCGCTGAATACGTTCGCGGTCAAATCACAAAGATAGTTGATGATCCGGAGACCGCCCGGCTGTTAGCGCCAACAAACACCATCGCTTGTAAACGCCCCTGCTTAGACACGCATTATTACGAGACTTTCAACTCGGAACACGTCAACTTGGTTGATATTTCAGAGGGAGGCATCGAGGAAATAACAGTGACCGGATTAAGGGCTGCTGCCCAAGATTTCGAGTTTGACGCGTTGGTGTTCGCCACCGGATTTGATGCCATGACCGGTGCCTTGCTGAACATGAATATCACCGGCAAAGGGGGACATACGCTCGCAGAGGCCTGGTCCGCAGGTCCTCGAACGTACCTCGGTCTGGGTGTTCCGGAATTTCCGAACCTGTTTACTGTCACGGGACCCGGCAGTCCTTCCGTGTTGACCAACATGATCATGGCTATTGAACAGCACGTCGAGTGGATTCGGGATTGTCTTGTGGCGATGCGACAGCAGGACTTCACCACTATTGAGGCCACGGCGACCGCAGCGGACAACTGGGTAGATCACGTGAACTCGGTCGCCGATCAGACTCTGTATCCGACATGCAATTCGTGGTATTTGGGTGCAAACATCCCCGGGAAGACCCGTGTATTCATGCCCCTTATCGGCTACCCCCCGTATGCCGAAAAATGCCAACAGGTTGCTGACAACAACTATGAAGGGTTTTGCCTTGGCTGAGGCCCCCGAAATGGCCCATCTTGAGGTCATACAGGGTGACATCACAACGCTGAACGTTGACGTAATTGTCAATGCTGCGAATAGTGCACTTGCTGGAGGAGGGGGCGTTGACGGAGCCATACACGCGGCGGCGGGGCCAACCGTTCTTGGGGAGTGTCGAGTGATCATTGATCAGGAAGGTCCCTGTGCTACTGGCTCAGCTGTGGTCACGTCCGCAGGCAACCTTCCTGCCAAGTTGATTATTCACACAGTGGGACCCATTTGGGAGCAGCATGGACCCGCTGACAGCGCGACCCTCCTCGCCAAATGCTACACATCCTCCCTAGACGCAGCCGCCGATGTTGGTGCTACGTCGATCGCGTTTTCTGCGATCAGCACCGGCGTTTACGGCTTTCCAAAAGAGTTGGCCGCTCCGATAGCGGTGTCAACGATCGCGACGTGGCTCGAGAACAACCTTGGCCACACGACACTGCAGGATGTCATTCTCGTTTGCTTCGATGACGACAACTTTCGGGTGATCCGACGGGCTGTCAACGACCTCAGACACCCCAACTAGTGGCACTACACAACCCCGACAATGCCCTTCCCAGGTTGATTGAATTCAGCTTTTCCCTGCATTGAGATCGCTGGGAATGACCCTTCGAGGCCGCGACCGCTGTTATGTTGGCCATGCCTCTATGCGGTCCTTGAACGCTGGAGACGCCCGACAGAAAGGCCATGTGACCCCAATGCCGGAAAATGACGAGATCATCCGACTGGAAGAAGTATTCAAGATTTTTGGGCCACAACCACGTGGCCGGGCCTTCGACCTCGCTAAAGCGGGGGTGCACAAAAACGATGTTCAAAAGCAGTCAGGACATGTTGTGGGGCTCAGCGATGTTTCCTTTTCCATCGGAAAAGGCGAAATATTCGTCGTCATGGGTCTTTCGGGCTCCGGCAAATCAACAGCTATCAGAACTGTGAACAAACTGCACGATGTCACCTCGGGACAAGTTTGGGTCGACGGGGTGGATGTTCAAAAGCTTCAGGGGAAAGATCTTCAGGCATTCCGGCGAGAGAAAATGGGAATGGTGTTCCAGCATTTCGCCCTATTCCCCCACCGGAACGTAATTGACAACGTCTCCTATGGGCTGAAGGTGCAGAAGGTGGATAGAAGCGAACGAGAGACAGCGGCCCTCGGAGCTCTAAGGTTGGTCGGGCTGGAACCCTATGCATATAACGCCACCAGTGAATTATCGGGCGGCATGCAGCAACGCGTAGGACTCGCTCGTGCGTTGGCTTCAGATCCTGACATCTTGCTAATGGACGAAGCGTTCAGCGCATTGGATCCGTTAATTCGACGTCAAATGCAAGACGAGCTGATGGCCATTCAGGACGAAGTCCATAAAACAATACTTTTCATCACCCACGACTTAAACGAAGCGCTGCGGATCGGCGATCGAGTATGCATCATGAAAGATGGGGTCATCGTTCAAATCGGGACACCGGAAGAAATACTCACCGAGCCTGCAACCGGATATGTCGCTGAATTTGTTCAAGACGTTGATCAAGGCCGTGTCATCAAGGTCGAGGAAATCATGACGCCGGCTGATCCGATCCTCGACAGCGCCGGATTTGAAGAAGTGGTGCGTGCCGTTACTGCCTCCGGGGACTGCCTTGTGGTGACAAGCGCCGGAATGTGCACCGGGGTCGTAACGCGGGAAGATGTTGAGCGGGTTCAATCGCAAGGCACCCCCAGCCTCGCAAGTGCTATGCGCACGGATGTCCCTGTAGCCGATAAAGAGCAGACACTTAACGAGCTCTACGCTGACGCGGGTCGAGGACTTCCAATCGCCTGCTGTGACTCTGACGGGCGTCTCATCGGGCGGATCGAGCCGACCGCGGTGTTAGAGGAACTCGGGCGGGTTGAAGCCTTAACAGATGCCTTTGAGCGGGAGGTCTACATGTGAGACACCTTTACGCAGCCACTAGCGACGGCCATTTTGTTGACCGTTCCGTTGGCAAAATCACCGATCTAGAAAAGGGCGACCAAGTAGCTGACGCTGTCGCTACGGCGATTGAGTTCCTTGCCGTGCTAGGGGTTTTTGCTATCCCAATCTTCATGCTGTTCGGAGCCCTCAGAAATCGCAAGGTGACAACCATTGCAGGAGGAGTGGTGGCACTTGCCGGCGTCCTTTGGTATCGCAGCATCGGTGACTGGGACCAACGACAGAACTCGATCTTAAATAAGTGGCAGATCCCTGTTGGTGACTGGGTCGAACAGATCACCATATGGGTAGACCTCAATATGAAGGAAACACTCGCTGCCATTAAGTGGCCATTTCAGACGATGCTCGAAATCATTGTTGATGATTGGCTCCTTGGTTTGTCGTGGATGACAGTGTGTCTGGCGGCTCTTTTCGCTGGATGGGCATTCCGTGGCCTGCAGGTCGGAATTGGATCCTTCTTAGGCCTCACAGTCTGTGGACTATTGGGTGACGACTATTGGAAGGAAACGGCACGGACTATTGGATTCATTGCAGTGGCAGTGATTCTCTGTGTGATCATTGGCATTCCAACAGGCGTCGCTTGCGGACGCGTTGACGGCGTTTGGCGCATCGTTCGTCCAGTACTCGATGCCATGCAGGTCGTACACTCGTTCGTCTACATGCTCCCGTTTGTGTTCTTTTTCGGGGTGGGTTTCGTCTCCGCGACGATGGTAACCATGGTCTTCGCACTACCTCCGTTGATTCGATTAACCAACCTAGGTATCAGACAAGTGCCGGAAGATGTCGTCGAGGCCGCGCGCGCGTACGGGGCGTCAGAGCGACGCGTCCTGACAGATGTCCAGTTGCCTCTCGCAAGGGCGGCACTTATGACAGGGATCAACCAGACGCTGCTCCTTGCTATCTCGATGCTTGGTATCGCCGCGATTATGGGAGCTGGCGGGTTGGGAAGATTGTTGTATCGGGCGATCGCCAATCAGGACATCGCCCTGGCAGGCTCTGGCGGGCTTGCCTTCTTTATCGTTGCCGTGGTCTTGGACCGCCTCACTCAACCAGACGACGGGGACCGAGCGGGCCTGTTGGGCCGTATCGCAGCAGCTTGGAAAAATACCAAAACACCCGAACTACTGTTACCCGACCCCGAGTCCTCGTCTCAGGTAACGCCCGACCAGGACGAAGAAGCACCTAACTACCAGCCGCTGCAGCCCCGAGAGCAACTCGGAATGGGTGGTGCTTTATTAGGGGTAATAGTCGCTATTGGTGGATTACTCCTGCCGTGGAATGAAGGTGCAGGCTTTGTATCTTCATACGCCCGAAATCTCGACCAAGACCTCCTCGGGTCTACCTTCAATGGCTTTGCCGCTTCCGGGGGTTCGTGGTTCGGCTTCATGATTCTCCTATGCACCGCAGTGGTCGGCGCAGCTGTTTATGCCACGGCACGCACTCCAGGACAGAGAAACAGATGGTTGGGTCCAGATGGAGCAGTTGTGTTTAGTGTTTCCGCCCTAGTTGTCGCACTTGCGGCTCTGTTGACTGCTGTACCAGACAGCGTTACCGCCTTCTCACGTTCTTATGGCGTCTACGTCACGACTTTTGGATGTCTACTATCAACGGTATCTGCTCTTTTGTGGGTGTGGAATGCACCAATGGGAGCTAGGCGACCCCTAGCTTCGGGCGTGAGGTGGGGTCGACTCGTCGGTCTCGGTTTCGCTCTTCTTCTCATCGTGATCTCCGGCTATTCCGGTTGGACCTTTGACACCAGGGCGGAG
The DNA here is from genome assembly GCA_002433065.1 of Chloroflexi bacterium UBA6622. GTDB lineage: Bacteria > Chloroflexota > UBA11872 > UBA11872 > UBA11872 > UBA11872. The sequence continues at coordinate 3,947 of DJHK01000026.1, read as the reverse complement.
TCTGTGATTAGCCCCGAACTTCAAGTACAGCTCGACGCTATCGAAGCGCAAAGTGATGAAGCTTCTGCGGCTGGTGACGACGCTAAAGTCGGAAGCTTGGCCGCCGAATATACCGCTTTGATTGCTAAGGCCCAGCGGACCGGTGACGTTATTTATGACGGCTACACCAACAAAGGCGCAGGCCTTGGTTGGGTCGGCCTCGCAGTAGGCCTATTAGCACTAGTGGTTGCCATTCCTGCGAGCGGCTTTATCTCCCAAGACGAGGAGTTTTTGTATCGATGGTGCTCAATTATCTGCGGGTTAGGAATCGGGCTGGTCGCGATGGGCATAGCGTGGGTGGCGAGCATTGCGCGAGTCGCAGATCCGAACCTTGTTTCGGGCGTAGGAGCTTTATTCATGGTCTTTGCTGGCGTCACAGGTGGAGCCAGCGTGCGCGCCACGTTGTCCGAATTTGACCGAAAACAGGTCTACGCCAAGACGGTGTGAGGCTCAGATGTACGGGTTTACCTAATTCTTCTACTAGCCTGCAGCATGCCGTCTCGAGTCGATTACTCGCGGGCGCAGACCTTGGGACTCTAGGGAGGGCCCCCTCTATGAAGAAGACAACATTAACGCGAGCGGTTGCCGTAGCGGCCGCAGCGCTCTTATTGCTAGCCGCGTGCGGCAGTGACGACGATTCAAGCTCCGGTAGCTCCTCGGAAGCTTCGGCTTCCGCTCCTGCTACAACCGAAGCGGCAGCTTCGGTGAACATGACCCCCGGTGAGGGCGTCAGCGTGACCTCAGGCCGAGCAAGCTGGAGCACCGGCTACGTGCAGGCCGAGATCTACACCGCTCTGCTTCGCGAACTCGGTTACACGGTCTCTGAGTCTGCTGATATGGAACTCGGCCCACAAAACGCCTTCATGGCAATGGCTGAGGGCGATATGGACTTCTGGGCCAACACCTGGATGCCAGGTCACCAAAGCTGGCTTGATGCGGAACGTACAGACGGCAGTTTGGTTGGCGAAGTTGTAACCGTACTCGGTGAAGAGATGATGTCGGGTGGCCTCCAGGGTTACTTGATCACCAAATCATTTGCCGACGAATACGGCATCTGGACACTTGAGGACCTCGACAACAATGCCGACGCAATAGCGGCCTATGACGCCACCGATGCCAATCCTGGCAACGGAATGGTTGACATCATGGGCTGCCCTGAAGACTGGACTTGCGACAACATCATCAACTCCCAGCTCGCCTTCGGTGGTTACAAGAACCTGCAACAGGTGAAGGCTGGCTACGACCCGATGTGGGCACAAGCTGTCGACATGGTCAACGAAGGACTCCCAGTGGTTGCATATACCTGGACACCGTCTGCATACATCACGCAGATTCGTCCTGGCGACAACGCTTACTGGTTGGGAATGGAAGCTATCTTGGATAACTCCAACCCAATGGGCCAAGATGGCGGCGACGGATGGGATCAACGACCAGGTACAGCAGCTATCGGCGAGGACCAGTGCCCTGCCCGTAGTGCCGACGGTCTCTGCCCAATCGGTTGGAAAGCCGCTGACATTCGTGCAGCCGCAAACAACCAGTTCCTTGCTGACAACCCAGCAGCCGAAGAACTCCTTCTGCAGATCAAGCTATCTGTAATGGACATCTCGCTTGCAAACGTGGCCCAAGGTGAGGGTGCAGATCCCAAGGATCTTGCCGCTGACTGGATCGCCGGCAACCGCTCCACGGTTGACGGTTGGCTCGACGCTGCTCGCGCAGCTGGTTAATCCGGCTTCTAGCTACTCTCAGTAGAGAGCAGCTACAGCACGCCTGACGGGCGGGGCTACGGCCCCGCCCTCTGCGTTTTTCCGACTCGACCACTGATGTTGCTAAGCGCAGAGTTTCACCACCCAACATCCAGATGGGGAGGCAGGAACCTGGTCGACCTGTTCCCGACGACAGACCTAAGGGCGTTGAGTCCTATGGCGTGAACTCGTAGCTCTAGCCACGCATCACTGCATCGCTGAATAACTCCAGCGAAGTGCGGGCTTCGGTAGCTGTGATATTCCCGAACGCAGGACACAATGTGACGTGCGTGAGTCCCGACTCTTGTTCAAACCGTTCGAAATACTCCACCATCTGCGAGGGTGTTCCAGCGAGTAACGACTCAGTAGCAAACGCTTGCTCAGTGTCCCCCAAAAAACTGGGCACCATAGTAGGGGGCCACAAATCGTACTCCCGGAACAACTTGGTGAGATTCGCGTCGAACGTCGCCCACGCTCGTTCTGCGATCTCTACCGCTTCAGCCTCTGTCGGAGCCACCACAATTCGCCGTAACGTCGAAAGCGTCGGCGTGTGACCACCGGCTCCCTCTGCCTTCTGCTGTTCACGGTACGCCTCAACGCGTTCAGGAATCGACTTCATCGGCCCGGGGATGATGGTACTGACTCCCATTTCCGCAGCCGTCGCCAACGTACCTGGTCGCCACAAAGGCGGGTGTGGATCTTGATACGGCGAAATTTCCAATGGATGGTCTGTTGCTGACCAATACGTTCCTTCGTAGTTGAACAAACATCCGAGTCCTTCTTTGGCGGCGAGCTCCATAGCAGCAAGGATGTAATCCAAAGCCTCTTCGGTTCGGGAACTTGCCTCGTCTCGCGGCACACCCCAAAGGATTTGCTCGGGTGGGCTAATACCTTTACCGAATCCAACATCTAACCGACCTTCGCTCAGATGGTCCAGCATGCATAGTTCTTCGTAAAGGCGCATTGGGTCATAAAACGGAAGAAGGTGCACAAGCGAAGAGATCCGCATGTTGGATGTTTCCTGAATCACCGCACTGAGAAACACGTTGATGCTAGGCGCTATGTCCAACGGCACATGGTGGTGCTCGGACTTGAACCAATGGCTAAACCCAGCCTGATCGGCCATGCGGGCCAACTCCAGGTGCTCCCGATACTGAGTTCCTATTGGAGTGCTGCCATCGTTCTCAAGTTGATCAAACAACCCGAACTGAAGATGACAACTCACTCGAGGAGTTCCGGCAACACTTGAGGCTGTGCCGAGGCAGTGACACGGGCCAAGCCTCCATCAACAACCAAGGTCTCACCGGTGACGTATCTAGAACTGTCAGACGCGAAGAATGCGACCACGTCGGCGATGTCATCGCCAAACCCCCAACGCTTTAACGCAATTTGGCCCTCCATGTCTTCGATCAAGCCGGGGACTGTATTCCGGCTTTCCTCCCAAATAGCCGTCGCGATAAGCCCCGGAGCAATCGAGTTCACCCTGATCCCATCCGGTCCCCAGTCAGACGCAAGCGCGCGCGTCATCGCGTCAACAGCGCCCTTAGTGCCCGCATAGGCCACACGGGCACCAGGCCCACGGATCCCGGCAACCGAACTGACGTTAATAATTGAACCGCCCCCTCGTGCCTTCATCGATGGAGCAAGAGCAATCGACAACGTTAAAAGGGACCGCACGTTAATAGCGAAGACCAAGTCGATATCTTCCTCAGTCAATTTCTCGGGCATCCTCCGCATCGGAATACCTGCATTGTTCACCAACACATCCACACCTGCGACCTCGTCAAGAATCAGTTCTGCGAGCTGCGAGCCGGACTCCGGTGCAGAAAGATCAGCCGGCACCACTATCGGCGAATTCGACAAATCGGCTGCCACGCGCTCTAAATCTGAAACAGTTCGACCGCTCAGAACCACCTGCGCTCCGAGATCATCGAGAGCTCGCGCGCTCGCTTCGCCAATCCCACGGCTCGCTCCCGTCACCACTGCCGTCTTACCAGCAAGGTCACCCATCACATCCTCCAAGATCAATCGTCCTGGACACGGTAGTCAAGAACTGTGATTCGCCAAAAATTCTGCGAATTGTTGAGCCGCGCTTTCCATCGCCGCACCGCTCATCCACTCGCGAATCAATGTTGTGTTTTGTGCAAGATCGTTGACCACCAACGA
>DJHK01000042.1:14822-24447 GCA_002433065.1 Chloroflexi bacterium UBA6622 | reverse complement strand
GGCTTGGTCGCCCGACGCTCGACAGGACGCCGCGACGCACGCTCGAGCAGTTCGGCAAGCCGGGCACGGGCTGCGAAGCGGTTCTGTCGCTGGGTCCGGTGCTCGCGGCTATGGATCACCAGGATACCGTCAGACGAGAGTCGGCGTCCGAGTTGGACGATCAGGCGTGCCTTGACCTCAGGGGCGAGCGACGAATTCCGCACATCAAAACGGAGTTCGACGGCCGTCGAGACCTTGTTGACGTTCTGCCCACCTGGCCCAGACGCCCGCACAAAGCGTTCGGTCAATTCGTGCGCGTCGACCGCCACTGCGTCGGACAACTTGATCAGGGTCACTCATCCACCTAGTCCAGTGCAAGCCAGGCTTGCTCCTATCCGACCGTTATCATGCTCATCAGGTAGATTACGCAGCTGAGGCCGCTCTCGACGGTCTTCACCGCCGACCCGGTGTGATGGCACGGTGCTGGCGGGTGAGGGAGCTGTGGTAGCTATGGAGAACAGGGTGGTTCGAGGCCACAGACTCCTCGAAGCCACCCTCCCCTCTGAACACACGACACGACTCACTGGAACAGCCACACCCGGTTGGGCGAAGTCCGCGCGGCGGCATAGAACCACGACACGCCGAACAGGACCCCGGCATCGTGCAACACCCGGACAACGCGACGACCGTTCCGTAACCAGCCGACCTACCGGTCCTGTGCAGCTGCTCGCTCGTCGGCACGGGACCCGGCCATCATGTTCATCATCCCGTGGTTGCCCTCGTGGCAGGCAAACTCAAACATCGGCCCCTCAGTTCTCGCCATCGGCAGGGCTCCACTCCACGGTGCCGTCCAGGTGCCTGGATCGTTGACTGTGAACTCGTAGTTCAACGTGTCAGGCCCCGTTCGCGTAAATCGCTCGACAAGCACAACCTGGTCACCAAGGTCCCCCCGTCCCAACGAGTGTTGAGGAAGATTCCATCGCCTGATAAACGGCTCTCGAACATGCGTCGTCTCGACCACAAGTGTGTCTCCCTCCCACTGGCCCCTAGAATCGCCGGCAAATTGACGGATGGACGATGGCAAATGTGGGCGCCCGTCGAGAAAGATGTAGCGAACGTCGTGAATGTGCTCTTGCAGAATCACCAGAGCGTCAGGCGTTTGAAAAAAGTGATAGTTGTTGTTGTAACCGGTTGGCGAGATATGACCGATCCCGCGATACCACAAACATCGCTCGCTCAGTCCCATCTCTTCTGGTCCGACCGCCGGCACCCGTCCGTCTCGGACGTCGGCCAGTCGCCGGTACGCCGGTGACGCAATCCGGGCCTCTGCTTCAGAGGTGAGTGGTGGTAGCTGGCCATTCGGCGGGTCCGAAATCAGTGACGTCCGCCCGGTTTGCACAACTGCTGTTCCCTCTTCCGTCCAGAAGCTGTTATAAGCGCCGACATTGCCTCCGGCCGGCAGCGGTTCTGTCCGTACCTCTTGTGTCGCATTGGCTTGACTAAATCCCTCGGCGGCCCGCTGCTCCATCGCAGCTATCTCCTCGGCAGTAAGAAACGCCTGGTCACCGAGAGACTCGGGACGCTGGAGTGGGGTGATGGTAGCGTTGTTCCAGATCCCCTGGAGGTCTGGATCACCCCATGGTGTCCGAGACGGCGTCCCCTCCGATGTCTGAGCAGCAGCCTGACCTGGCAGAAGTGCCACACACCCAACTACGAGCACAGCCGCAACCCTGTCCAGCGATCCACGAACTCGAAAGCTCCTCATCTCCCCGCTCCTTCCCTTGCAGCCCATGAGAGCCCCAACTCTCTTCCAACACCGGAACCATGGATTCAGCAAAAACCGGTAAGCCAATTTCAGACCCCCAGACAGCTAAACTCGACCAGTGGGATTCTGGGGCGATCCGCACTCTTCACCCAGGTAGCCATTCCCACCACAGTACCGGGCATCCTGCAACTGAATGAGAATCCCGTCGGGGTCAGTGAAATACAGCTCCGGAGTCCCGCCTGGTGCCCCACCCCGATCTGGCATCCGCATCGTGACATAGTATTGCAGGGGTGCCACCGGCCCCGCGGCATCTCCCCGCGGCGTGACACCAAAATCCTCAAGTATCGCAAGGATGCGGTCGACGTCGAAGTCATCAACTGTCAGACAGGCATGGTGGATGATCGCACCCCGTGGCCCCCGTCCCCCTTCCGCCAGCGCCAGAAACTGGTTCCCCGACCCAACCCGCAATACAGGCAGCGCCCCCTGGTAAGTATCGATCGGCATCCCAAACAAACGCTGGTAGAGGCCGATGGACCGTTGCTGGTCCGTAACAAAAAGGGTGAAATGGTTGTAGTCACGCAGGGCCAGTTCCCCTGCGCTCGGTGCCGACCCTGGAACAGCCAAGCATGCCTCCCCTTGTGGCCCGGCCCCACCACAATAGGTCGTGTCTTGTAGCTGAACCACAATGCCATCAGGGTCTCCGAAATACAACTCGGGCGTTCCATCCGGGGCACCCCCAAAGTCAGCACCACGCATCCGGATACGCACCTCCATGGGACCAGAGGTCCTTGACGCAGCGATACCATGCTGGCCCAGGATCTCCACCGTGCGGCCAGCATCGAAATTATCGACCGAGAGACACAAGTGATTGGTACCAGGGTTCGCACTCGAACCCCCACCGATGGCCATGAACTGTGGGCCCGCGCCCACACGCAGGACGACCGTATTGGCCTGCCTGGCAGCAATCGGCATCCCAAACAACCCCTGATACCACTCAAGGGACCGACCGGGATCTGACACACTGAGGGTCATATGGTTGATCCCCGTGATTGGAATCGGCGGACCTCCCTGAGCCAGAGACCGGGGAGACACGGTGAGTGCGGCCAGTGCCCCCAGGAACACCCGCCTGGACACGCGACCCCGTCTATACGCTGTCATCAGTCGATCGATCTCCGAGTGCATCACTCTTTCTCTCCAATCCAGGCGAAACCGCCCAAGCCAACTCGCCGTTTTATCAATATCACTGTTCCCCATCCCGCAACGGGCGGAAAAACTCGCGTAGGTCCCCCACCAGCACATCGGGTTGTTCCATCGCTGCAAAATGCCCCCCGCTCGGCGCTTCGGTCCAGTGCGTAATGTTGTAGGACGCCTCGGCCCAGCGACGAGGAGTGATGAACAACTCGTAGGGAAAAATGATGGCACCGGTCGGCACGTCAACACGCCCGAGGGGTCTGGAGGTCTGAGCATTACGGCTCTCATAGTAAAGCCGCCCAGATGAAGTCGCCGTTTGTGTGACCCAATAGATCATGATGTTGGTGAGCAGCTCGTCTCGGGTGAACACAGACTCCGGGTCACCACCACAGTCACACCAAGCGCGAAACTTCTCGACAATCCAAGCCGCCTGGCCAGCTGGCGAATCGTTGAGGGCATAACCAATCGTCTGGGGTTTGGTACCCTGGATTTGTCCGTAAGCACTTTCGGCTGTCCGATAAAACGCCTGACGGGCTTGAGACCGTTCAAGTTCTTCCGGTGGTACGCCAGCCGTCGGGTCGTCCCCAGGCGGTGGACCTGCTGTTAGCATATTCAGGTGAAGCCCCACCGCATGCTCGGGATGGTTGAATGCATGCCAGCGGCTCACAATGGCACCCCAGTCTCCACCTTGAATCCCGTAGCGGTCATAACCCAAACGAGCCATCAGCTTCGCCCCCACTTCGGCGATCTGTTCTGGCCCAAACCCAGGGTTCCGCGGTTTATCGGAAAACCCGTAGCCAGGCATCGATGGTGCCACAACGTGGAAGGCGTCCTCAGCTCGTCCGCCATGGGCTACCGGGTCGGTCAACGGCCCAATAATCTTCCTGAATTCCGCGATCGAACCCGGCCACCCGTGAGTAATGATCAAAGGCATAGCATCCGGCTCAGGCGAGCGCTGGTGGATAAAGTGAATATCCAACCCGTCGATGGCCGTCTTGAACTGGTCGAACTGGTTCAAACGTCGCTCTTGCGCACGCCAGTCGAACTCGTCTCGCCAGTAGGCGATCAAGCCCGTCAAATATCCGAGCTCTGTGCCGTAATCCCATGCGGCCCCGTCGAGCTGATCGGGTAAACGGGTCTGGGCCAAACGCCTAGACAGGTCATTAAGCACTTCATCGGACACCGCAATTTCAAACGGTCGAACGGCCTCCACATCAGAAGCCTGCGGCGGCTGCGATCCAGACACAACGGGGAGTAGCACCACCGACATCGCCAAACCAGCAATCCGTTCTACCATCATGCATCCTCTATCTAACAGCAAATTTCTGCCCTGATTCACAGACGTGTGAGTTCCATGACACCGTTTCTCACACCCGCCCCACCTGCTTCTCCTTGGAAGGGCAAGTGATACTACCTCACCAACCAGCCGGTCAAGACTCACCAAAAGATCGAGGCTCGGCCAGCAACAGAAGACCGGTGCACCAGGTTTCGTCAGGGACGGGCATTCAAGCGTAGCTCGTACTGGCCGGCCAGAACCTGCTCCCGATAAACCGCATGGCACGCCAGACAATACTCAGCAACTCTGGTCACAATGGGGTCCAGCACAGCCGACTCCACCACCTCCACAGACAGTGCTGCATCGAGCGCATCTAACTGAGTCAACGCCGCCCGGAGCCACCCCATTGCATCTTCGCGTTCGCGATACCGCCAGAACGTCATTGTGGTCGCCAACTGTTCGCGGGTCCGGCTGAGCCGTTGTTTGGCTATTCGGTAGTCAAACTCGGACAAAGCGGCCCTCACCCCGGCCCAATTCGGACCCAATGTCTTCATTGTCGTATCAAGGTGATCAGCCGTGAAGATCGGATAGGGTCGGTCCTGGGCCCAAACACCCACCGGCAAAATCAGGAAATCACATAGGAGCAGTACCAGCACCACAGTTCTTCCCAGACTACGGCGGCATACAGACTCCGGACAGCGAGGTTTCTTGGACACGAGACGTCACACCCCTGTCAACCGACCAAGCCCTCCGGTGCTATCGCCAAAAGCTTCAACTGGCACACCTAGCTTTTCGAGAATGGTGACGTGAAGATTGGCCAATGGGGTGTCCTGCGGATACCGCACATAGCGACCACCTCTAATACCGGCGTGCTTCCCACCAACCAGCGCTATCGGGAGGTCGTCATGAAAGTGGGTGTTGCTATCGCTGATCCCGGTTCCATAAAGGAACAAAGTTGAATCCAGCATCGAGCCATCCCCTTCGGGAATCCCGTGAAGTTTGTCAACCAAATAGGCAAACTGCTGGACATGATACTCATTGATGAGATGCAGGCGCTCAAGCTTCGCCGGCTCGTCCTGATGATGCGACAACGGATGATGAGAATCCGACACCCCGATTTCAGGGTAAGCCCGACCACTCACCTCACGGGCTAGCATAAAGGTGCTAATCCGAGTCAGATCGGTTTGATACGCGAGGGCCAGCAAGTCCATCATGAGCTTGGCGTGCTCAGCATAGTCATTCGGCACACCTACCGGTTGGTCGACGACCGGCAACTCACGACTACTCTGTGCTTCGGCCATCCCGATTCGGCGTTCGATGTCGCGTACCGCCTCGACATACTCGTCAAGTTTGACTTGATCACCAGGTCCAACTACGAGTTCAAGACCACGTAGCTCGTCAGTCACAAGGTCGAGAATAGTCCGATCCCGCCGTATTCGTTCTAGTCGTGCCTCGGGGTCCGTACTCCCACTAGTACCGAACAACCGTTCAAATACAGCACGTGGATCATTCTCAATGGGCAATGGGGTGGTCGGGGTTCGCCAAGCGATAGTGTTCGTGTAGGCACAACTGGCACCCCCATCACAATTGCCGAGCATGGCGTTGGACTCGATACCGAGCTCGAGCGACGCCAGCTGGGTTTCCTTCGCCATTTCCCTTGCGGCAATCTGGTCCATCGACACCTCGTTGGACACGTCGGCGCCGGCCGTGATCTTGTAGGGCACGCACGTCAGAAACGTGCCAGCCGACCGAGCATGGTCGCCACCACCCTTGACCAGATTAGCTGACTCGTCATCTAGGCCACCGCAGATCAATACCTGGTCTTTATAGGCTTCCAACGATCGGAGGGTTGGCGGCAATGTATCAAGCTGACCCTCGTCCTTCGGATACCAATACGGCATCGACATCCCGTTGGGAACGTAAAACACACCGAACCGCTTGACAGGTGCCGCAGCAGTCTGGCTCTGTGCTGTCAACGCCGGCACCATAGCATCGAGTAGCGGGAGTGCGACCGTCGCACCGAGACCCTGGAGTACCCGTCGCCGAGGAATGTGCATTCTTGTGACAAACATCGCGAACAGCTCCCTTGAAATCCGCCTCACGGGGCGATTCTTGGCTTTCCCGATCTACCGAACCACTATCTACTTCCCTACTATTGGCCGACCACCCCCAAGTTGCCCTCAGGGGCGCGGCGCATGCGGAATGGGTTGCTTCTCACGATGGCACCGATCAGGGAGGACCATCCATAGTCCTCAGCTTCCAGTGTCCGCACGATCTCACGAATTGTCGGCCAATCGTAATAATCGACTCCACGCCCGAGAGCATAGGTCAGCAATTTCTCGGTGACAGTTCGGACGAACTCGTCGCCTGAGCTCAGCAAGGCCTCACGAAACGCCCGCGGACTGTCTATCGTGTCATCCTGCCAAGTAATCGTGGCATCGATCGAGGCACCTCCGTCACTCTCACGCCACCGCCCGATTGCATCAAAGTGTTCCATCGCAAACCCAAGTGGGTCCATCCGGGCATGACAACTGGCACACACCGGGCTATTCCGGTGTTGTTCCATTCGCTCTCGCAAGGAAGTCGGACGGCCTCGATCATTGTCGGCCAACGGGGGCACATTCGGAGGTGGCGGGGGTGGCGGGGCTCCCAGCAGGGTTTCAAGCACCCATTTGCCCCTCAGCACGACCGATGTTCGATTCGCGTAGGAGGTCACCGTGAGTAGACTGGCATGCCCTAGCAATCCGTGTCGCCGATCGTCGTTCCAAGCATATCTACGAAAGTGACTGCCATAGACCTGACCAACACCATAATGTCGAGCCAGTTGCTCGTTCAAAAACGTGTAATTGGCCCTCAGCAAGTCCTGGACGGGCCGACCCTCTTGGACTTGGCTCCGGAAAAAGAGTTCCGTCTCTTGCACCATTGCCTTCCGCAATGAGTCGTTGAACCCAGCAAACAACGATCCATCCGGGTCTTGCGAGAAAATATTGCGAACCTGTAGCCACTGACCAACAAAGTCGTCCATGAAACGGATAGCGCGGCGGTCTGCCAGCATCCGTTCGACTTGCTGGCCCAACGTAGCTGGATCACTTAGCATGTTCCGTTCGGCCAGATCGAGTAGTTCCTCGTCCGGAATGCTCTTCCAGAGGAAGAACGACAGCCGCGTGGCCAGTTCAAGGTCGCTTAACGGATAGACCGAACCAGCCGGTGTATCGACCGGTTGACGCTCAACCCGCATCAAAAATTGCGGCATCGAGAGTAACGCCTCAAGCGCCCGTTCGACACCAGCTTCAAAATTTCCACCACCTTGACGCCCCTGCTGATAGATCTTAATAAGCGGATCAAGGTCGCCGGCCGTAACAGGGCGGCGATAGGCACGTCTGGCTAGCGCTGCCAGAATCTCACGGGCGCAGGACTCCTCCTCTACAGACCTGACCGGCCGGCATGTAAAAATTCGCTGCCGACTGGGAGTCTCACCAGGCACAGCCCCATTGAAGGGCCCCGAGATATACAGTTCGTCGATACCCGGAAGCTGTCCCGTCAACTGCGGTGATGGAGCCGCATCCGTAAATGCCACTGACACCAGTCGGCTACCAGCTTGAACCGGTAGCCTGAATTCAAGTTCATGGTCCGCTGTCATCCTGTACTCGTGAAGACGCTGTCCTTCGATATCATCCTCAGGCACAGCGATCAGAGACCCAGGGTCCGGTCCAGGAAACCGTCCACCTATAGCAAATTGTTTAACTAGCTCGTAGTCGATGCGAACTTCTATGTGATGCTCGTTCTCCGCTATCCCGTCGATCGTCTCAATCGTGTTGTTTCGCTTGAGCCGAATAGCTACCACGTATTCACCATCCAACGGAAAGTGGTGTCTGACTGCCAGCCCGCCGTGTGTTGCAAACGGCAAGTCCTCGCCAGCTCGCACATCCCGCCGTTCAAACCCCACCTCATAGAGATGCATGGCCGGCCGTATATCTGGGCTGCCGATTGCTGCACGGCTGATTTTGGTAGCGGCAGCAATGTACCGATCCATCAATCCTGGGGTGACCGAAAGGACGTCGGCATTGTTGTCGAAACCAAACCCAGCCATATCCGATGGCAACAATTCGCCTCCATTAACCTCCAAACCTAACAAGTCCGAGATCACGTTGACATACTCCAAGCGATTCAACCTGCGAGAAGCCACCCGCCCAGGGTTCGGCCTCTCCGCTGCCGCTCGGTCAAGCGCAACTTCGAGCGATGTCGCGAACGCATCGATTGTCCCATCGTCCGGCCGAGGCCTACCCTCTGGGGGCATCTGGCCAGACCTGAGTTTGTGAACGACCTTTTCCAATACCGAGGCATTCCTCGCCACAGCCGTTATGTCCACACGGTCGAGCATAAGTCCGGCAGTCTGCAACCGTTCGTTATGGCAGGCCACACAATAGCGGTCTAGCAACTCACGGGACGGCGCGGTAGCAGACGATGGCTCACCCCTTGACTGAGCAAGCCCTTGGTCTCCATTCCACAATCCGACACCACACACAACCATTCCGACGAACAGGCTCCGGCGAAGCATGGTCGTAACCCTCATTGCTTTTCTCAAACGTTACCAAAGTATACCTCTGAGTCACGGTCCGCAGCACAGACGGTGGATTAGACCAAAGTTACGGCAAAAACATCTACCGGACAAAGCGACCCACCGAGCAGCTGCCTATCAACACGCGTCACCCACGGCCGATCTTTTTTAGCTAGAGGTCGACACAGTGTCCTGACCACAAATATCGAAACTTCAATGAGCCGTCAACGTCCTACAGGGTAGACCCGCGTGGCAGCCGTCTCGTTAGATGCAGTAGCACCAAAAAACGCCAAGCCACCGAAGGATGAACGACCGGAGACCAACACCACGGGTATCGGATAAAGAGAGCCAGCCAGTTGCACCTGTCACTAGCTTGAGCGATCATGCGAAAAATAGTGCCGTTCAAGCTAGACATACCCCATACCCGAAGGCGGTGGCCCTCAAATATGAATATCACACCTAGACATACTCAATCCCTGCCCTTGATTGCCGCTCTGCTGATGCTCCTCTGTCCAGTCGAATGGAATGCGTTCGGTCAAGAGAACCGTCCCCAAATTACAGTGGTCGCCACTGGTGGCACCATCGCTGGGCAGTCCGAGACCCGAACGAGTTTTCAGAGCTACCAGGCTGGCCGGTTGCTCATCTCGGACATGGTAGAGGCACTACGTCCAGAGATCGATGACGTGGCGGCAGTGACCACAGTCCAGTTCGGCAATCGGGGGTCTGGCGGGTATGCAATCCCTGACTATTACGACCTCACATTGGAAGTTGAAAGAGCCCTCCAGACGGCCGACGCTGTCGTTGTCACTTCCGGAACGACAACAATGGATGAGATCGTCTACTGGCTCGACCTCAC
>DJHK01000042.1:6344-14484 GCA_002433065.1 Chloroflexi bacterium UBA6622 | reverse complement strand
ACACGGTGCAAAGCCAGAAACCAGTGGTGATAACCGGAGCGATGCGTCCCTGGACTGTTATCAGCAGTGACGCACAAGCGAATCTCTTCAATGCAATCGTACTAGCCTCCAGCGGCAACACGCACTGCTTCGGGACCGTGTTGATGATGAACGACGAGTTTCATGCCGCCAAAGAGGTCTGGAAGGGAAACGGCATGCGCCTAGACACCTTCGTCTCCCGCCAAATGGGCATCCTTGGCTACATCGATGAACGGGAGGTCTACACGTACCGTGCCCCACCCAGAGTCCAGAACTGCAGTTCCCCGGAACGCTGGCAAACTCCATTCGATCTCAGCCGGATCGATAAAAGTGACCTGCCGCGCACTGAAGTTCTTATCGGATATCAAGGGGCAGGCCTAGCCGAACCGGTCGCCGCCTGGGCCAACGCTGGCGTCGACGGGATCGTCCTCGCTGGAGCTCGTATCCCGGCGGAGGTCCGTGCCGAAGCTGAAGCCAAGGGTGTGGTCTTCCATCGCACCCAGCGCTTCCGCACCGGCGGCGACAACCTTTACCCGCAGAAGGCCAGACTGCTGCTGCTGCTCGCGTTGGCCTTCACTGACCAACCCGAGCAGATTGCTACATGGTTTAAACGTTACGGGGCCCACGAATTTGGCACTGCTGAGAAATCCGAGGGAGGTCGGCGCATCCCTTGACACGCCTTGCCTCAGGCGACACGCACGTCAGCGAACTGCCCAAGCCAAACCGACTCACCGACAGCCCTCTGAAACTCGGCCTGGCTGTCTCACTGCTCGGCAGGCTGTAGTTGCAACCGATACTTTGCCCGACTCTCTACAGCCTCTCTGGTGTAGACCAGTGGGAAATATTCGCCGTTCCCAAGATTTTCGACCAAATTATCGTAAAAGGGGCTTCCGGGCTGTGCTGACTGCCCGGGCGCGTTACTAGCCACCGAACGATCAAGGTCCGCTAAGTCGATAATGCGTCTAAAGTTGGCACCTGTCGCATTAACGGTCCCGAACCCTCCTGGACGCTCGACCGTGGGCAAGTCGAACTCCTCCGCCATCATATGAGGAAGTTCGCTGGCATGCACCCGCCCATGCCGCCACTGACTACGGTCCGGACCAAAGTCATCGGTCAAACGCTGCAGTGCTCCCTGTAGGCCCTCTTCAACAAGTTGTCGATGTTTCCCCTCAGAGGCATCCTGCTCCTGCACGTCTTCGTCAACCACAGCAAGCCACCGTACGTAAAGGGCCGCCGCTGTGCTCTCTCGTAAAAGTTGGGCATCCCAGTTAGCAATGAGATCTCTAGCCCACTCAAGGTCCGGATCATCTGAAACCCACCCCTGAAACAACGGAATGTCACGCTCAGCCGATAGCGAATGAACATCGTGTTGAATACCCATATGGTCGGAGACGGTAAACTGCTTGTCCGTTCCGAGGATCTGATGAAGCCTCGTGATACGGGAGGTTTCTACGCCTCTCGATGAGTGGTAGAAGACAGGCCGGCCTTCATAGCCTGGAGGGTGAACATTATTGTTGGCGGTTGTGATGTATCCCCGGTCTGGGTTGAATTCCCGTGGCAGGTCGGTCCGAAAGCCACGCCACTCGTAGTCGCCATTTCCTGGAACCGGCAAACGCCCGTTCCAACCATCGCGATCGGGAGTCAGTCCCGTCACCTGAAGCGCAATATTGCCTTCAACATCACCACAGATGAGACTATGTGTGGGAACCAACCAATGCATGGCCCGATCGAAAAAATCATCACAACTCGTAGCCTGTGAAAGCTGAAAACTTCCTTTATACGCCGCGGTTCCAGGTTCCTGAACGACAGACCGCACAGCGTAAGCGCGTCGGTGCTCGAGATCTTCGTAAAAAATCGGACCATGCCGACTAAATTTCAGCACAACCGGCTCAGATGCCTGGCCCTTAACAGGAATCTCCTCCTCGAGGATTCGTAAAGGTTCCCAATCATCCTGCCACCGTACCAAGTTTGAGTCCTCAGGGTGCATTTCCTCGACATACACATCGACCATATCCGTCCCTGCAAATGTAAATCCCCAGGCCATCCGCTCGTTGTTCCCAGCGTCGACCCCAGCAAAAGGAGGTTCGCCACCACCGATCACATTCCAGCCCGGGGCAATCAAATGCACGAAATACCGCAGGGCCGGCATCTCAATCCGGCGATGGGGATCATTAGCAAGGATTGGTATCCCAGTCGACGAGCGATCGCCGCTTATCACCCAATTGTTGCTGCCTTCGGTCGCCACCGGCCCGGATGAGACCTGCGCTGTGCGCATGCCACCTGGCAAAAGTGCACGATAGGATTCAACCACTTCGAGAGCAGGGAGCCTTCCCGCCACAAACGGATCGCCATCGCCAGCTCGCATGGCGTCAAGCAGGTCTTCCGTGATAATGCTGACATCAAGACCTTCCGGAACTGTAAGTTCATCCCACGGGTCCGGGGCAGCACGTCTGTTGGCTTCTTCAACACCGTGTCTGGCAACCTCCATTGCGAGTTGGATCTCGTTAATCGCATGTCCCCGTACACTCGGCACCGCAAGTGCCGCCCACCGCAGGACAGCCGTCTCGGCGGTCCATCGCTCAGGCACAATACCCGTGAGCTGAAACTCCACGGGTAAATTATCCAGATGCTGGTCGATGTAAGCATTTACTCCATTGGCGTGGGCAGAAAAGAGTCGTTCTGCATTAGGGTGATAACTGGCCCACTCGGTGTCGTCCCATGGACCTCGAAACATCATCAGTCGAGTGCGGCGATCGTAGTCAAGCGCCGACGGCCCGAAAATCTCGGCCAACCGACCCTCGTGCCAGCGGCGCCACATCTCCATCTGCCAGAGCCGATCCTGAGCCATCACATACCCTTGTGCGAAAAAGAGGTCGTCGTCATTCTGCGCATAAATATGTGGGACCCCCCACTCGTCCCGAATCACTTCGACCGGCTCTCTCAACCCGGCAATCTCCAACTCTCCGTCGATCTGCGCTAGCGACCGATTGGCCAACTCGTCAAGCGATTGTGGAGGAGTTGGTTCGGCGCAACTCGCGGCGACCACCATCATCATCGACACTACAATGCGGACGCTGCGACTGTTACAAATACACATGACTCCTCCAATCAAACCAGTATCTCGAAGCACAGATGAACCCAAGTGCGAATAACCCCAAGAATAACGTCAACCTACCGACTCAGGAAACCGCCAATTAGCGGTTCGCTCTTCCTTATCCCATCGGGGCTCCACACTACGCCGTCAAGAGCTGCCTACGGTTCAACTCACAAGGCGTGGCGGCCAACCCCTCAAGCCCAAGATTGTCGGACAGCTGGCCGCCAAGAGCAACCGTAATCCCCTGATCGCCATCGTTCAGCTAACAACACCTGACATGCCAGCAACGCACTTGCTGTTCAGCAGGCTCGTCAGTTCAACTCGTCAGACTACAGCCAACGGCTTTCCTGGGGGTTAAAGCCGAGACCCTAAACAACGCTAAGATGTCCTGATAGGCAGCCGTCGCGGGCTTGGTCTAACCGTCTGGAAACGGCACAAACTCTCAATAAGACACAGGGGCATGAGAAACCAGCCACGCATCGTTCACACTTGCATCGTCACAGGAGATTGCCACTGATGACCGAACCTCGACCTTTCAAGATTCTCGGCGTCCAACAAATTGCTGTCGGCGGCCTCGACAAACAGCCATTGCGTGAATTCTGGGTAGACATGATGGGACTGAGCTACACCCACTCCTACACGAACGACGACGAAAACGTTGATGAAGACATCTGCAAAGCGGGCACTGGCACCTTGGCGGTAGAAGTCGACCTGATGCAACCCATCGATGCCGCTAGAAAACCGAAAGTTCATGAACCCCCGCTCAACCATGTTGGTCTCTGGATCGACGATCTTCCAAAAGCGTTCGCCTGGCTAACCAGCCGTGGGGTACGCTTCACCCCAGGCGGCATCCGTAAAGGTGCTTCCGGTTACGATGTTTGCTTCATCCATCCCAAGGGGAACGATCAGTTTCCAGTGGGCGCAGTCGGGGTACTCATCGAGCTTGTCCAAGCCCCGACCGAGGTTCGCCGAGCCTTCGCCAAGCTCGCAGCAACCTGACCGAGTATCCAGGCACGACCAAGCCCGACAGGTTCCTCCCAGACAGAACAGTCAATACGAGAATGCCAACTGGCACAAGACTCCAATCACTAGTGACACACCCCACAAGAGAAACACACCATGACCGTAGTCTGTAAAACCGTATTGTTCCTCTGCTCAGGCAACTACTACCGCAGCCGATTCGCTGAATACTACTTCCAGCATCGAGCGATTCAATCTCGCATCCCCTGGAAGGCGCAGTCGCGAGGGCTGCAGATACCTGGAGGCCTAGAAGGGCCACTATCGCAATATACGCGCGAAGAATGCGAACGTCTGGAAATTCTCCCGCAAGAACCACGTGAGCCCTTACCCCTAACAGCGGAAGACCTAGAGCAAGCAGACCTGATAATCGCGGTAAAGGAAACCGAACATCGACGGATGGTAAAAGACCAGTTTCCAGAATGGTCAGACAAAATTGAGTATTGGGAGGTTCATGACTTAGACATCGAGCGGGATGCCCACCAAACGCTTTCGCACCTGAAACGATTAGTCGATGAGCTAATCACTCATCTGCAAAGCTAGCAAGACTAGAAGGGCAGAGGAACCGTGATCGTCGATTACCCCGCTGATCTGTATGTTGCCACGCACACCGGCAATGATGGTGACGTGGCTTTCTACCGTGACTCTTGCGCAGGGGTGAAATCGGTGCTCGAACTTGGCTGCGGAAACGCCCGCATCCTGTCTCAGCTTCACGAACCATCGAGGCGCTTGGTGGGCTTAGACACCAATCCAGAACTACTGGCCATGGCCAGCGCTCGGCTCGGTCACCAACGACAGCCAGCGATTGAACTGATTCAGGCGGACATGCAGAGCTTCCAGCTCGGCGAACAGTTTGAACGAATCATTATTCCTTACAGCGGCCTGTACTGCCTGCTCGACGACATCGCTCTCCGCAACTGCCTAGCCTGTATCTGGGACCACCTTTGCCCTGGCGGCCAGTTGGTGTTGGATGCCTATGCCATCGACAATGTGCACGACCAGGGTCCCATGGAGACCACGAGGCACGAGCGATTTAGCCCAATTGGCACAATCAGCCTAGGAGACCTCCACTATGAAGTTGCCGAGCGAACCATCTGGAATCACGATCAACAAAATCTTGACGTCTGGTATCGTTACCAGCCGGTTGCTGGAAAGCCAATCTATACACGGCTGCAGCATCGCTATGTCCTAGCCAGGCAACTGCGGGACGCAGCGCGGGCCACCGGATTCAAGCGAATGGACATGTGGGGGGGATTCCACCGACCGCCCTACGACCCGACCGGCAGTGACCTTATAGTCTTCAGGGCGACGAAACCGGCTACCACCGGTTTACCAGTCAAACCTGGGAGAGCTCCCGGTCAAGCTAACCGCGGACCCACATCTAAAATCGCAACAGTCGGTTGAACTTGACGACGAATCCCCGGTTCCGCAATTCAGTATTACGGTCCGGCATCAAGGGGTCCGTATCCCGGTCCTCGGTGTAAACAACGAACAACTCACTCCCTGGAATATATTCCCAACGGAGGCGCAAGTTATTACTGAGAGTGCGGCTCGCGGAGTTGTATTGAATGAGACCACTAAAAAACATGCGCGGCGTGAAGGTGTAGTTGACTCGAGTAACCAGCAAATTTGTCTGAAATTCGCCCAACGGCGTGTCGATCCAGTTAAGGGACACACTCGGCTCTACTGAAAATTGCTCGGTTAGTGGAAACCGCGCTCGACGGAATCCCACCGACCGAATCGTGCCGTTGAAATACCCACCTGCGCGTGCTGAAAAGGTCCCTGTAAGCCGACGCTGCGGACCTGAAGTGTAGCCTACCTCGACATCGCGGAAATCATAGCCACCCACAGGAAGTGTCACACCCGGACCCGGCCTAAATGGCCTGGTCAGAAACTCGTAATTCTCTGCAACATTGAAACGAACCGAATCCGTGTTCTCCAACTGCGTGGAGAAACCTAGTTGGGACTGGCGCGTCTGTACAATTCCCGTGTCAGCAGCTTCGATATAGTCAAGAGCTCCTTCGAAGAAGAACTGCCGGACGGACTCCAGCGAACGCGGCCGTGGACTGAAACGTCCCCTGGTGTAGGTCCGCCGAAAGTTGTCTCGACGGAGAAACCCGACCTCTGGGACGAAGTTATCCTCTACGACGAGATGCTCGGCTCGAAACCCATACCGGTCTGCCCCGTATTCGAACCGACCTTGATAACTCGCGTTCTCGTCTTCGAGGCCTGGCACCTCGGTCTTGGCCAGGTAGGTAACCAAGCTGATGTTCTCGTAGAACGAGAACGTTGCATCGGCACCGTAGGTTTGACTCGCTCCATCTCCGACCAAGGAGACCGATCGATTTGTGAACAATGCTCCCACGGTGCTACGCCGAAGGATGTCTCGCCTGACTCGCCCCACGGTAAAATTTGTCGGCTTAAGGCTGCCAACCGCCTGATCATCAGTCTGTATATTGATTAACCCGACATCGAATGCCCCAACTTTGCCAGTTACCCGCCCGCCGCCGAGAATAGGAACAACGGTGCCCTGTTTTAGCCCAATCTGGCGGCTGTAAAACAAAGTGGGAGCATTACCCCCACCGCTGAAGCCACCACCACCTGTAAAACGGAGCGCACCCCCGAAGCCGCCGACTGCAGCACCGCGCGCAAAATTAAAGACCTGTGCGCCTTCCAAGAAAAATTCGCGCTTCTCGGGAAAGAAGAGGCTAAAACGCGTCAAATTCACCTGCTGCTCATCGACCTCAACCTGCGCGAAGTCGGTGTTGTAAGTGAAATCGGCCGTCAAATTTTGGTTGATGCCATATTTGACGTCGATACCAAAATCTCCACTTCCAACATTCCTGGTCGGTGGACTCGCCTTCAGATTCGAGCTCACTCCCCCGATTGTGTAGGGTTTGAGTTCCACATTCTTACTGCCGTCCGGTACGTCAAGGCCAACAAGCGATGCCGCCTCGGATACACGGAACACAGCCGCACGCCCTGCGGAAATTGGCAGCGGGGTCAAAAAGGCGCGCTCGTTCGCCGCCGCCATACCGCGGCCCACCTGGAACCCCCACACCTGGTCCGATCCCGGTCGATAACGCAAGGACCGAAATGGGATCAGCATCTCGAATGTCCACCCCCCCTCGAACCGTCCGGTACGCATATTCCAGATAGGGTTCCAGTCAAAGCTTGGATTACCTTCATTGGTGATGGTGATATCAGCAAAACCTCCAATCGGATTGATAATAAAACCAACAGCATTCCGCCGATCATAAAAGGTATCCAGCACCACCCGAATATTGTCATTCTGTAGAATGTTAAAGGAGTCACGACGCATCTCATTGGCGACCCACTCACTCTCCGGTGCCGCATTCCACACTCGCCCGGCGACATAGAAATTTCGATCGTCAAATGTAACCCAGACCTCGGTTTTCTCACTCGCCGGCTCACCTTCATTCGGAGCTTGCTGAATGAAATCCGTGATGGGTGATACAACCTGAAACAACTGTTCATCAAGGGAACCGTCGAGATCGAACTCTTCGGTCAAGCGGGTCGCACGAACAGTGGCCCGCCCCTCAGTATCTCGATTAATTACCGCCGGCGCCACCGGTGGCGCCGGGCCATAAATCACGCCAGGCACAGGGGCTGCTCGTTCGGTAAACTCTGTCTCTGACAACCCTCGTTCGGTCGGTCGCCTCACGGGACGAGACCTAGTCGCAGGGCCACCAACACGACCTCTCATAGCCTGGCTTGGGGAGGGTACCGAAGGTGGCCGAATCACCTGCGCTGAAGCGCTGGCCCCTGGGACGGCCCCTGCCAGCACGGGCAACAGTTCCCCAACAAGTTGGTCTTGCAAAACAAAAAATCGGTCCAATTCACCATCGACCGTCACTGCACCAGAAACGAGCCCGGTCAAAACATCAACCACTCGCGCGGTAATACGTAGCTCGCCACCAAGCCGCTGGTAGCTGCCGGCAACCACCCACTGAACTCCGAGTTGCTGGCCCGCCTCAGAAGCCCGCGTGC
>DJHK01000042.1:0-6038 GCA_002433065.1 Chloroflexi bacterium UBA6622 | reverse complement strand
GGCCCGCCTCAGAAGCCCGCGTGATCGAACGCAGCCCAATCAAACCACTGTTCAGACCAGCGGCTACGGTCTCAGCTATCCCGGCACCCAACCAGTCGTCCTCCGTCTTCCCACTGATATTGTCAAACGGGACAACCGCCACGCGATCAGCCGCGAGCTCTGAGGACACCTGCGCTATGCCCACGGTCGACGACAGCATCCCCACGACCACCAACGCCGCGCCAAACCTCATACCAGCACAAAAAACACTACGACGACTGGTCAACAGGCCTCCTTCCAACCGACACCATCCCGGGGACGGCTTCCATCAACGCTAACGACTAGTTTTTGTAGAAGCGCAATACTGGGGACGACCACACCATCACTCACGTTTACCCAAGTTTGCCATCCTCGACAAAATGACTCCACCTAATAACGCTCTTTATCACTCGCTGGTGCCATCGGCCATGGCTCTGATGGCACACCGTTCACCGTTGCCCCAGCATGCATGACGGTCGGGGCCATTTCAAGAAATGGTGTCGGAAAACTGTGAGTCGGTGTGGACACTTCGTCGAGCACGCCAACCTGGGCCTCGTCAAGCTGGACCATCAGCCCAGCAAGATTTGCTTCAAGCTGATCCAATGTACGAGCCCCAATAATCGTTGAGTCAACACCAGGCCTTCCCTGGATCCAAGCCAACGCCACCGCCGCCGGAGTTGTGTTCAAGTCAGCAGCGATACGTTCCAGCGCATCAAGAATCACAAAAGTCTGTTCGGTAAAGTACGACTTGACCCGTTCACCGCGGCCTGGTTCCACATCCCTCATGTTTTGACGAGTGTACTTACCGGTCAATACACCTCCCCGCAGAGGGGACCATGGAGTCACCCCGAGGCCCAGTTCACGAGCCATCGGCACAAGCTCGCCTTCAACCGTCCGCTCAAGCAGTGAGTATTCGATCTGCAACGCAACCAGGGGAACCCAGCCGCGAAACCCTGCGATCACCTGCGCCTGGGCCACCTTCCAAGCTGGAGTGTCTGAGAACCCGATATAGCGCACCTTGCCGGAAGTAACAAGGTCGTCGAGCGCGCGCAACGTTTCGTCAATAGGAGTAAATTGATCCCAAAGGTGCATCCAGTAAAGATCAATATAGTCGGTTTGCAAACGTCGCAGCGACTCGTCACACGCTGCCATTACCGATTTTCGATTTGCTCCACCAGCGTTCGGGTCAGGCGGAAAGAGATTCGCGAAAAATTTCGTCGCAATGACAAGTTCATCGCGACGCAACGACCGCTGGCGAACATAGTCTCCAAGAATTTTCTCTGAATGCCCCTTAGTATACGCATTGGCGGTATCCACAAAATTACCACCCTGCTCCAGGAAGCGAGTCAAAATCGCTTCGGCCTCGCCGACCCTCGAGCCCCAGCCCCAATCCTCCCCAAAAGTCATTGCACCTAGGCAAAATGGACTGACTCGCAAGCCTGACCGTCCAAGCGTGACGTAATGGTCTAACGACATCGATACCCTTTCAGTGAAAACAGCGCATAACTCAGTAAAACGGCCATAGGATCAAGGCTTCAGCACCTTTCTCACACCAAGCTGAGGCTAAATCGGTGTCTACACTATAAACCTGACAGATTACCGGCATCACTACCTCTGATGTTCAACCGTCAAACCGACGTGGAACAACAATCGACGCAAAGCGGCATCTCTCATTACAACCACCCGGGTGTATGATTTTGCAGGTATCGACAATCTTCGAGGAACTTCTATGCGTCATGTATTCACGTTGGTCGGCATCAGCACGCTACTCGGCGCCGTTTCTTGCCAAGGCGTATCTACACCGATCACGCTCAGACTCATTGACCTATTCGAGACCGCAACCGTGCTCGGCACCGTTTCGGTTGACTCAGTTGAACCAACCGAGTGGCGCTTCGACGGTCAGGGCACAGTGCCCCTCCCAACTGCCGACGAGAGTGACGGTGAGCCTGTTGAAGACCGTAGTGAAAGATACGGATGGGCAGCCTACCACGATGTCACGGGTTTTGGCGTCACGGACGGACGACTGGTCGGCACGACCGGAGAGCTTCCGTTGCTACACGCAACCCGACCCGAAAGGCTGGACGAGAATGACCTTCTCCAAGCCATTGAAATTACCATGCGTGTCTCGGCCGGATCGCAGGTCGGCATCACATTCAATGGTGCTGATGCCCTGGATGAAGAACGGACACTTCGCACGATCCGAAATGCTGCCGAACCACCGCTGGCCGCCGAACTGGAACCAGGTGATGAGTTCCACACCTATCGCTTGGAAAACCCGGGCCGCTCATTCTCAATCGGTGGTCTGGAACACATCCTCATCCAACCAAGTGACGTGTCTGACGCGGAATTTGCAATCGAGTCGATCCGTGCGATCCCACGCAAAGAACACTTACGGTCGATCGCCTCAGGCCCGGGGTGGCAAGGCCTCGACGAAGTGTATCGGGAAACGATAGTCAGCCGGGCTCCCGAACAGATTACCGTCGAACTCCAGTTACCAGATCGTCCCAGCCTCGAGTTGGCAATTGGCACAATCGAGGACCACCCAGTGACATTCAACGTCGGCATTGACAATGGCTCTGGCGACACACCGCTATGGCGCCGGACGGTCACCCTACCTCGCCGCTGGGTCTCAAATCGCATAGCACTGGACGACTACGCAGGGCAACAAGTGACGTTATCATTGTCGCTCGAAGGCGCTGAGGATGGACTAGTGGGGTTCTGGGGTACACCCGTTGTGCGAGACGTCGACGCACCGGCCCCAATTGCCGCTGCCGCCCGGTCTGCAGCCAGGGCGGCACTCCGCGACGGAGGGTCTGAGGCGCCACAAGGGGTCATCGTATTTCTGGGTGATACCCTCCGCCGTGATCACCTCGATGCCTGGGGACACGAGCGGGCAACTGCGCCTACCCTATCAGCACTAGCGGCCCGCGGGGTTCAATTCATTGACGCTATCTCACAAGCTACCTGGACCAAGGTATCAGTCCCATCCCTACTCAGCTCGGTCTATCCGGCATCACACGGCATTACCGGCATGGCCGATCGACTCTCGTCAACCGCCACTACCCTTGCCGAAACCTACCGCGAAGCGGGCTACGCCACATTTGCAACTTCTTCAGTTCAATTCACCGGCAAACTAAGTAACCTGCACCAAGGTGTCGAGGTTCTGCACGAACGGGCCTCGATCGACAACGACCGCCTTGGCCACAGTCGAGCCAAAACGGCCCGAACCTACGTCGACCGATTTCTGACCTGGCTGGACGACCACCACGATGTCCCCTTCTACGCCTTTATCCATGTTTTCGACCCACATGATCCTTTTGAACCTTATCCACCGTATGATCTGATGTGGGCCGCACCGACCGGAAAAGAAGAACACGAAGCCTTCCTGGAACAAGTCGGTGACTCACTCGGGGACGACCGAAGGGTCGCTGATGGAAACCGATTTGGTCCTGAACGGTTTCCCAATCGCGAGGAACTCGAAGCGGCGGGCGTTGATCCTGAAAAATACATCAGTCATCAACTCGATTGGTATGACGGTTCGATCCGCGGCATGGATGCCGAAATCGCCAGATTGATGGAAGGCCTAGAAGAACGCGGCGTCGCCGAAGACACACTCCTCGCCTTTGTAAGCGACCACGGTGAGGAATTCCTCGACCACGGTTGGGGCTGGCACGGCAACACGGTGTATGGTGAGAGCGTGAATGTACCACTGCTACTGCACTGGCCAGCCGTCCTACCGGAAGGCCTCATCGTTGACGAAACAGTGGAATCGCTTAGCTTGATGCCGACGCTGCTCTCGCTGAGCGGTCTACCAATCGCTGACACCGTCCAAGGACAAAGCCTATTGCCGCTAGTCGCCAACCCTGAAGACCCGACAGCCATCGGGTGGATCGAACGCCCGGCCTTCAGCGAGCGGAAGCGGATCTCCAGCCGTCGCGAGCGAGCACCCTATGACGTCGACCAATATGCTGTGGTCTTGAATGGTTGGAAATTAGTGCAAAACGTCGCACCTCCAGAGGGCATGACGGAGTTTGAACTCTACAACCATTCAGACGACCCCTTGAACCACAGGGATGTAGCCCAGGAACACCCTGACATTGTCGAGCAACTGAAAGCAGAACTCGCAGGCCGACTTCGATACGCAGAGGCACGCCAGCTACCAACAGATGAGGATGCTACCGAAGGGCTTAGCCCAGAAGAATTGCGACGTCTCCGAAGCCTCGGATACATTCGTTAGCGACCAGCTGACAGCTTTTAGACTATCGGGCAGAGCCGGTCACCAACTACAACAACGGCCAAAGTCAGAAACAGCGGTCCACCGGTGGAGTCTGGCGCAGAGTACATGCGTTCACTCCATAAACTCCAGCTAGGACCGCTGGTACGGAGGAACATCAGTGGATATCGTTCAGACAGCCCTAGATCCGTGGGGGCGAACCGTACTCACCCATGTCGCCTGGAATATCTTTTGGGTGTCGATCTTTGTTTTCATCACATTTCTTGTAGCCCATGCGTCCTACATCATTCTTTCGGCGCACCGCGTGCGCCCCAAAAGTGAAACAGACACCCTCGAATCTAAACACACTGGCCTTCCTGAACGCGTCAAACGACACTCCTTCATGGCCCGTCTGTTTCATTGGGTAATGGCTGGGTCTGTTTTCACTCTGCTTGGCACAGCATTCTTTCCCATCATGGGGTGGCAATTCGACTGGGTTGAAATTCACTATACGGCCGGGTTGGTCTTAACCGGATCAATCATCTTTCACATCCTGCACACAGTATTCTTTCTCGATTTTTGGTCTATCTGGGTCGGACCAAAGGATATTCCGGAGTTTAAGGCCGAAATCATGCGTGAGGCTGGTCACGTGGTGTCTGGACCTCATCCGGCCAAATACCCAATCGGCAATAGACTCTACCATCTGGTACTGACCTTCGTGGGGTG
Source organism: Chloroflexi bacterium UBA6622 (assembly GCA_002433065.1). GTDB lineage: Bacteria > Chloroflexota > UBA11872 > UBA11872 > UBA11872 > UBA11872. The sequence continues at coordinate 1,081 of DJHK01000042.1, read as the reverse complement.
TACCGTCAGTCTCACTGGGGTGGTCATGTTGTGGCGAATGGGCACAACATTCATTACCCCCAATCCATACATTCTCGGTGAAGGCACCTGGGGTTGGGTCTATGTCTTTCACGGCATGACAGGGCTCTCACTCGCCGGACTGAGCCTGGCTCATATTATCTTCGGCATACGACCTAAGAATTGGTGGCTGACCAAGTCCATGATTGTCGGGTCGGTCTCCCGTCGGGAATACCTCGAGCATCACGAACCTAGTCGCTGGCCGATATCCACCCGCAAGACCGGCAACCTCTAGAAATTTGTTCAAAGAATCATTAGCGCCTTCGCCCGGTAAGGAAAAGCAACGTATTCGCAAACTGTCGCCACACAAAGATGATGCTGGTCGAAGTCAGGATTAAGATCGATGTAGTCAAAGCATCGACGGTCACCAACCACCTACCAGATCCCGGCCAAAAGGGAACCGCGGCGACACTACCAATCACAAGTGCAGCCCACTCGATCGGGGTCATCAACAGCGATGTCGGCTCGACAGGATTCGCCAGAGAAAACATCGCACGCCAGACCACAACGGCACCATCCACCGACTCAGCCCGAAAGAGCACCCACAATAGGAGCACCACAAACACACAGTACAGGCGACGGGCTAACGCCGGCCACCGATCGAGTCTCGCACCAAGAACGAGTTGCTCAAACGCTACGAACCCGCCGTGCAACATACCCCACACAACAACGTTCCACCCTGGCCCATGCCAAAATCCAACAACAAGGAAGACCACAAAAATCTCCCTCACCCGCACCCACATCCCAGCCTCAGATGCCTCATGTGAGACGCCAATATAAGTGCGGATCCAGCCCACTAAAGTGAGATTCCAACGCCTCCAGAACTCGGTCACCGTGTCAGCCCCGTAGGGCCAGCGAAAATTCTCGACTACGCGGATACCGAACATCCGTGCAAATCCAATCGCCATGTCGGCGTACCCAGACAACTGGAAATAGATTTGCAACGCAAAACAGAAGGTCCCCAGCCAAGCCTCTAGCAGGCCAAGGTCGCCAGCGGAACTGCGAAACACTGCATCAGCTGGTC
>DJHK01000001.1:140731-145303 GCA_002433065.1 Chloroflexi bacterium UBA6622 | reverse complement strand
GAGGCCGCCGAGCGCCTGCACACGCCGGGTGAAGATGTCACCCACGACCGCGGCTTCCAGGCACCCGCGGGCATCAATAACCATGATTTCTCCGGGTTGCACCGATTCCAGGGCGTGACGATGGGGGGATGCTTCCAGGTCGTCATATTGGGCGCGGACCAGATCTTCGCGTAACTGGATAAATCGGAGCGTACGGGCCCGACCGACCATGCGACTCTCGCCGGGTTCGGCCATCGGGGTAATGCCAACGGCATAGGTGTGGTCGTATCCAAGCTTGGCCAGGGAGGCCGTCACGGTCGGTACCGCGAGGGTCGCGAGGGCCGCGAGGGTTGCGTCGTCGACCGGTGGTGTTTCAGACATCGTGGGTACGGGTGGAATCGAACATGCTGATTGTGCGTTGTCAGCGCGAGATCCGCACGGGGCGTAGGATACTCACGCGCTACTTGCCTGTAGGACCTCGCAATGCCCGATCCGATTCGTGTGACTGTATGGAATGAATATCGCCATGAACAATCCAACGAAAAAATTGCGGCGGTGTATCCGGAGGGTATTCACGGTGCGATCGCCGGGCACCTGAGGACGCAGGATGATCTTGAGGTACGGACGGCCACGCTGGATGAGCCGGAACACGGGCTGACGCAGGCGACACTGGATGCGACCGATGTCCTGACATGGTGGGGCCATAAGGCGCACGGGGACGTGGATGACGCCATTGTGGCCCGGGTGCAGGAGCGAGTGTGGAACGGCATGGGATTGATCGTCCTGCATTCGGGACACCTGTCCAAGATCTTTCGCGCGCTGATGGGCACCGGGTGCTGGCTCAAATGGCGTGAAGCCGATGAGCGGGAGCGAGTCTGGGTGGTCGATCCATCGCATCCCATTGCGGACGGTCTGGGCGAGTACTTTGAAATTCCACAGGCTGAAATGTACGGCGAGCATTTTGATATTCCGGCGCCGGACGAACTGGTGTTTGTGAGCTGGTTTGAGGGGGGCGAAGTCTTCCGGAGTGGCTGCACGTTCCGACGGGGTACCGGCAAAATTTTCTATTTCCGGCCCGGGCATGAGACGCTCCCGATTTACCATCAGGCCGAGGTGCTCCAGGTGATTACCAATGCGGTCCGATGGACGGCCCAGGCCCGTGGTGTGTATCCGACCTACGGGAATGCGATGCCCGTGGAGCCTCTGGAGGGGTATGTGGGTCCTGATTTCACCGATCATCCGGACGAGGTTGTCGCCCGCGGGTAAGCCCTGCGGTCGCTCGCCGGCCCGGGTCGGCGTAGGATGAGGTATGACGTCGCGGTGGAGAGCGATTCATGGCAGCAGGATTTCCGGAATCTGTGGGGATATGGTTTCAGGGCGACCCCGAGGTTATTACTGACTACCTCGAGTTCAAGCCGATCGGGATTGTGACCAACACCATTGTGCTTGACGATCTCGCCGACACGCACGGCCCAATGATCAACCTGATCGATCGGTATTTGACGCTTATGGATGACGTGCCCGTGGTTGTCGAGGTTGACGGTGATACCACCGAGGACATTGTGTCGGTCTCGGCTCCGTTTCAGGCGCTATCGCCACGTGTGGTGATGAAGATTCCGTGTACCACCAAGGGGCTCAGGGCGGTGGCACGGATGAAGGCGGCCGGTCGTGAGTCCATGGTCACCACCTTGTTCTCGGCCAGCCAGTCTGTGGCAGCGACCCAGTGCGGGGCGGCCTATATTGCGCCGTTTGTTGGCCCATTGATTGATTCGGGCGCGGACGCGCACACGATCGTGAGTGACATAGTGAGCGTCCTACGTGGCCGGGCCGGAGCTCCCTACGTGCTGGGTGGCATCATCCGAAACCAGATCGCCGCGGATGTTGCTATTCGGGCCGGGTGCGATGGAGTCGTGGTGTTCCCGCATACGTTTGAAGAAATGATGTTGCATCCGGGCAGCGCGGAATGGAACACCACCTTCCGTGATCGCTGGGACAGCATGGTTGCGAAGGGGGCGCTGAAAGGCGCGCTGGATCAGTAGGTGAGGGGGCAGCACCGGTCGGGCACGACGGTGGTGCCTCATGGGTAGGCTGATGGGTCAGTCGGATCACGCTGCCGGGTTGCGTCGCTGGCAGACGCCACTCCTGGTCGTGGTAGCCGGGCTCTGTATCGCGACGATCGGGATGGGTACCCGATCGGTGTTCGGGTTGTTTCTTCCGCCGATGACAGAAGCCCGTGGCTGGTCGCGCGAGGCTTTTGCTTTTGCGATGGCGATGCAAAATCTCACGGTGGGACTGCTGATGCCGGTGGCTGCGTCGACAGCTGACCGGTTCGGTCCGGTTCGGGTGATCGCGGGTGGGGCCTGTTTGTATGCGTTTGGGATCTGGCTGATGACGGTGATTGAGATCCCGCTGGTATTCCAACTGGTCGGGGGTGTGCTGGTGGGGGCCGGTCTTTCGTTTACGTCCTTCTCAATTGCGATTGCGGCGATGGTGCGGGTCGTCGATCCCGCACGGCGGACGATGGTCATGGGGCTGGCGATGTCTGCCGGATCCTTCGGGATGGTGTTGTTCTCGCCTATCGCGCAGGGCTTCATCACGGCCTTCGGCTGGAACCACGCGCTGATGCTGCTTGCGCTGATATCGCTGGGCATGATTCCGCTCGTGCTGTGCTTGCCGGGTGATCCGAATCTCTCGGCCGAACAGACGGCGCAAACAGGCGTTCGAGAAGCCATTCGGGAAGCCTTCAGGCATCGCGGGTACTTGTTGCTCACGACAGGATTTTTTGTCTGCGGATTTCATGTGTCGTTTATCACGGTCCATCTCCCCGCGTACACGTTGGACCTGGGCTTTGCCGCTCGTGTGGGGGCGGTCTGTCTGTCGCTGATCGGCCTGTTCAACATTGCGGGTTCCCTGCTGTCGGGGCTGGCCGGGACCCATTTCAGTCGGAAGCTTAGTTTGAGTGTGATTTATACGGGACGGGCGATCCTCATCACGACGTTTTTACTGTTGCCGAAATCCGAGCCGCTTCTCTACATCTTTGCGTCCGTGATGGGGTTGCTATGGCTGGCGACGGTGCCGTTGACGACCGATATCGTGGCCCGGGTCTTCGGCGTGCGGTATCTGGCCACCCTGTATTCGTTTGTGTTCCTGTCACATCAGGTCGGCGGTTTTGTTGGGGTGTGGCTGGGCGGCGTGATCTATGAGGCGACCGGTTCCTACGACGGGATGTGGCTGGCGGGTATTGCCCTGGGCCTTTTGGCTGCATTGGTGCATCTCCCCATCAATGAACGACCGCTGCCGCGTCTGGCGGTGACATGAGTCGCGATCGCCAGCGATAACCTGCTGCGCGGGCGCGAGATGAAGGTCACCAGAGGCCGGGATAGGTTTTCTTATCCGGGATCAATGTTTGTGCGAACGTTCACGGCTTCCGGGGTGAGGGCGTGTCTGGGCGGGTCGCCGGCAAATACCCGGATGAAATCATCGGCCAGGATGTCGGCCAGACAGATGTTGGAGTCTCTGGTTCTCCCGGCGATATGGGGGAGATGGACGACATTGTTACGGCCCAGGATTGGGTCGTTCGCGGGAAGGGGTTCGGTGTCATAGACATCGGTCGTCCAGAAAATCTCGTTGGCAAGGACCCGGGTTCGTAACGTGTCAACATCGAGCGCTGCGGTTCGCGTCATAGTGGCGACGATTGCACCCTGGCGCAGTCGCGCGATGCGTTCGGCATTGATCATTCGGTCTGCGCTGGGTGTTGGGGGCACCGCAACAATCAGCACGTCGACCGCATCCAGGAGGGCGTCAAGGTGATGGGCAGTGGCTCCCGAATCAGTAAATCGTGAGGCCGGGGCGAATGGATCGTGGGCCAGAACCTGGGCTCCGATGGTTGTGCACCATGTGGCCAGCCGTGAGCCGATCTGTCCCATCCCGACGACGCCAACGGTCTTTGACGCGAGCGAACCATTGACAAAATCCGGGTCATCACAGAACTGTCCGTAGGCGTAGGTCCAGTCGCAGGATCCGTCGGCCAGGCTGCGATGCCAGTGCGGGAGTCGCCGGAGGGCTGAAAGGATAAGGCCGAAGCCGCATTCCGCCACCGATTGGGCCCAGGCCGGCGTGCCATCAATAAACGGGATGTTTCTTGCGCACAGAAGGTGGAAGCACGATGGCCCGCGGACATCGGTCATACCACCGACGACAGCCAGGCGTGGAGCGCGGGCGAGGATGGAGGCATCCAGGTCCCCGCCGAGAAGCGCGACGGCGTCAAAGGTTTCCCAGTCCAGTGTGGCCAGATTGGTTTCTTGAACGTCGGCAAACGTGATATCCGCAGTGTCAGCCAGACGCTGTTCAAACCGTGCTCGCGTGTACGGCCAGTCCCGCTGCAGTGTTCCTCTGTCAGTGAGCAGGACTTGTTTTCGTCTCGTCATCAAGGCGCTCCTCTCCGTCGGGGGTGCCAAGTTTCCATCGCTACGGCGTTATGGTGAATCGTAACGCTGCATTGTTTATCACCATGTGGTGCCGAGGGCGGGACTCGAACCCGCATAATCCGAAGATCACTAGCCCCTCAAGCTAGCGCGTCTACCAATTCCGCCA
>DJHK01000001.1:0-140428 GCA_002433065.1 Chloroflexi bacterium UBA6622 | reverse complement strand
AAGCTAGCGCGTCTACCAATTCCGCCACCTCGGCCGTTCGCGCATTGTAGTGGGGTGTTGCAGCAACACTGAAAAAATCCTGCTGTTACCGTGGTATTTGATGGGGGGCTGGGGTTCGACAGTCGATCTCCCGGCCAACGGATGTCACAATACCGGCCATGGCATTCAAGATCTCTGGATTTGGCGACGAAATATCGGACGAGCTCACCGTGCAGTTACAGGTGTTGCGCGATCTTGGTGTAGATGCGCTGGAGCCACGGCGTGTGCAGTTACCGGGGACCGAATCGAAAAACATCGTTGATTTGAGTGACGCCGAGCTTCACCGGATGCGCGGGATGCTCGATGATTATGGAATCGCCTGCTCGCAGATTGGCTCGCCGGTTGGTAAAGCCCCTCTAGGGTCGGATCTTGCGGAACAACGCCAGAAGCTTGAGGGGGCGATTCGTGCAGCTCGGGTGCTTAACACTCGTTTCATTCGGGTTTTCGGGTTTCAGCCGGTGCATGGCCTGCCGCAGGCAGGGGATCGGCCGGCGGCTATTGCTGATTTTTGTCGATTAGTCGAGCATGCGGCGTTGCAAGACGAGCAGATTGTGCTGAGTCTTGAAAATGAACATGACCTCTACGATGACTCCCCGGATGCGTGCGCAGAGTTTCTGCGGGCGGGTGGAGCGACGGTCACGATGTGCTTTGATCCCGGAAACTTTGTTCGGGCGGGTATTCGACCGTTTGATCAGGCGTGGTCGGTCCTTGGGTCATCGACGCGGATGCTGCATGTGAAGGATTGTCTGGGCGATGGTCATGTATGGGTCCCTGCCGGTGAGGGAGATGGGCAAGTCGGCGAAATTCTGGAGGCTGCCGATCCTGAGACGGTCACGTATCTGTCTCTTGAGCCGCATTTGGCGGGGTCGTCCGATCGCAAGAATTCCTCGCCTGACCGGGAGGCGTTGTGGCGGACGGCCCACAGTGCCTTAGCAGGTCTGCTGGAGCGTGTGTGATGACTGATCCACATGTGGTCTGGGTAAGGATCGCCCCGTCGCCCGGTCGGAGCGAGAACGTTGCCAGTCTGAATTTGATCGAGAACATCGGGGTCGAAGGCGATCGTCATGCAAAACCTGACAAACGGAATCAGGTGCTGATCATGGACATTGAAACATTAGATCAGCTGGGTCTGCAGGCCGGGGACCTGAAAGAGAATATTGGGACCCAGGGCGTTGAGGTTGCGGATCTTGCCGAGGGGGATCGAGTTCGGATCGGCACAGATGTCGAGGTCTTGATCTCCCATTCGTGTGCTCCGTGCCACAAGATGAACGCGATCCGAGATGGGCTGGAGGCGGAACTAGAAGGGCGACGCGGCATGCTGGGAGTGGTTTCGTGTGGAGGCGTGGTTCTTCCAGGCGATCCTGTTCACGTCGTCAAGCGCAACGTCTGACGCTTCGCCGTGTTTCGGCAGGCCACCTACGGGTTTTCTATGTGGGTCTCATGTCCTGACGCGTTGGATTCGTAGGCCGCTTCGACCCATCGGTGAGTGCGAAGGGCTTCACTCCAGTCCGGCGAGTAGGCGTCTCCCGTCACTATGCTTCGGACAAACGCGCGCAATTGGACTTCAAAGGGATCTGCTGGTGTGGTTTTAACCGGTTCCCATCCATGGAGCGGGTCATCTTGCTCGGCGGCCGGATCATAGTGGAAGAGCGGCCCGTCTCCTCGTTGCACCCAGCAACGATTCGCGGTGACGAGCAACCCGCCGTTGGCACAGTCAATCTCTATTGTTGGAATGTCCTCGTGACGCCGTCGAACCCAGCTCGAAAACACCTGGCCGATGGCGCCGTTCTCAAATCGAAGATTCACTGCACATGATTCTTCAACGTCGCTTCGAAAAGGTCCGTGGTCGGGGTCTTCCCGCTCGGTGATGCCGTCGAAGGTCAGGCAATGGGTACTGATGATCGGGCTGATCATCCAACCAAGAAGGTCGTAGAAGTGCGCCATCATGTCGTGGACCACCCCTCCGGCTGATTCTTCTCGCTTGAAGAACCAGGGAGGACGGTTTGTGACCAGCGCGGGTACGTTATAGCCAAAGACGACACGGGCGTGGAAAACCGGGCCGAGATCTCCGGTATCTAGCAACTTTTTGGCTGCTTGTGGACCACCCTGGAACCGCATGTTCTGGATGATTCCGTGACGGACACCCGCCTTCAAGGCGGCAGCGGCAAGTTTTTCAGATTCGGGCAGGGTAGCTCCGAGGGGTTTATCCGTGAACACGTGTTTGCCTGCAGCAACTGCTTGCATCAGTGGTTTGTAATGAAGGCGGTTTACGAGGCAGTTGTCGACGACGTCGACGTCAAACCGATCGATCGATCCTTCCAGATGATCACTCATGAAATCGGCGCTGAATACGTCAGCCATTGTTTTGAGTCGATCGATATTTCGTCCGTAAATCCCAAGAATGATGGGAACTGCCGCTCCTGCTACAACTTCGGGTTCCGTACGGATTTTTGCCAGGGCGCCAGCGTGTCGGTGAGCCATTCGTCCTGTACCAAGGACGAGAAATGTGACGGGGTCGTGGGTCACTGTGGATCTCCAGAGTGGGACGGTACGGAGTTTACGTGAGAAGCGAGGCCTGAAGGACAGGATGGTTCATTATGGATCCTGGGCAACGCATATGTGAAAAAGATATGGGGTGCGTTACTTTGGAGGTGTCCACCGGGGGCAGTGCGATGGTGTCGTTACACGAATTTAATCGGGAGGCTGCATGACGATCCCGAGCCTAACCATGCACGCCATGCCATCGCGATGGTTTCTAACGCGCATCAGTCTGTTTTGGCTGGGGCTGTCGTTTATGTGGGGCACATTAAACATCCAGGTGTTGCCCGCCGTAGTTCCGGATCTTGTTGGAAGCGAAATTCAGGGCACGGCGATCGGGGCCATTGTCTTCCTCGGGTTGGTTGTTGCGGTTGTTGTTCAGCCGGTAGTTGGTGCCATGAGTGATCGTGCTCGTTTCCAGATGGGTCGGCGTCGTCCGTTTATGGCTGTTGGCGTGCTGCTTTGTATTCCGTTTTTGATCGTCATCGGAATTTCACCGATGTACTGGGTATTGCTGCTTGCTGTTGTTGGGCTTCAAATCGGTGCAAATACAGCGCACGGTCCATATCAGGGTGTTATTCCGGATCTCGTGCCCCATAAGGCTCGCGGTCGGGCGTCGGGGTTTTTTGGATTGGCAAACCTGGTGGGCACGTTGCTTGGGGCGGCAGTCGCCAGTGTGTTTCTGGCGTCCGGTCATGTTTTGCCTGCGATCTTGACGGTTGTAGCGGTGTTATTGGCTACGTCATTGGCCTCATGGGTTTTTGTGGCAGAACCGATTCCTTCGGATAGCAAGCCGTTCCCCGGTATCGGCACGGAGGTGCGGCGCCGACTGGGGGAGTTGGGAGAGCGTCCAGCGTTTGTGTGGCTGATGTTGTCTCGATTGTTGTTTTTTATGGGCTTGCAAGCTATGGATAATTTTCTTCAATTGTTCATGGATAAAGGCCTGCATGAGACTGATCCAGAACTGAAAACGACCGGCGTTCTGGGTGCCGTCCTCGTGATGGCCGTGCTGGCCAGCATTCCGGCGGGGTGGGCGGCGGATAGATTTGGCCGTTTGCGGCTCGTCGCGATGGCGACGTTTCTAGGTGTTGTAGCTGCCGTGCTGATGGTTTTCGCTCAGTCCTTCGTGCAGACCATGGCTTTTGCCAGCGTGTTGGGGATTGGGCTCGGTCTGTTTACTGCCGCTGACTGGGCAGCCGCGATCGATCTGATTCCGGATCTCCGTGCGGCTGGCTTGTACATGGGGCTAACAAATGTCGCCACGGCTGGTGGTGATGCGTTGGCGACACTATCGGCTGGAATTGTCTTGGATGTATTCAATCAGCTAGGACCGGGCCTTGGGTATCGGGCGACATTCGTGATGATGGGAGTCTATTTTCTGCTCAGTTTTTCGGTGCTATTGGTTGTTCGTTCTCGAGTATCCAGACAGGAATGCATGATGAGGATTCCTCAGTCCAGGGTCAGCTCAGAGGATTAATGAACCATGTTGTTGGTGCGGAAACCCGTCTCGAAAGTTGTGATTCAGCGTGCGGTTTGCTCTGAACTATGGAATCGAACATGCGCGAGGGCGAGATGTTAGGCATAATTTTGCCCCGTAGAGCTGGTTGGTTTCTGACCTATGGGGTCCGTCGATCAGCTTAGTCATGAATGCCATTCGTGCGTTGGCCAGAAGTGGAGACGATCGTCAATGGATTTGAGCTTACAGGTTGTCGTTTTTTATCTCGTGATCGGGGTTTCTTTCGGAGGCCTGGTTATTGGTTTGCTGTACTGGATATATGATCGACTCAGAGGATCTACTGAGTAAGTAGATTCTTGTAATCGGAGCGTTCCGTCCGATTGGGTTGGTGGATGTCAGGGCAAATGAGCGATGCATATTCCCTGGTGAGAGCAGGCGGAGTATTGCAACGCCTGTAGTGGATAGCTGGGTTATGGCGCGTCGGGCCTATAGGGGTCAAGACGCATCGGGAGACCCGCGCTGGCCATAAATTCTTTAGCTTGGCGAATACTGAAGACTTCAAAGTGGAAAATTGATGCGGCTAGCACGGCGTGTGCGTGCCCCACGGTAATGGCGTCTCGCAGATGCTCTAGTGACCCAGCGCCGCCGGACGCAATGACCGGGATTGAAACTGTGTCGGAAACTGTTCGTAGCAGATCCGTGTCATAGCCGTCGCGGGTTCCGTCGGCATCAATGCTGTTAAGGACCAGTTCGCCAGCGCCAAGTTCTTCTCCCTGTTGGGCTACTTCGACCGCATCCAGGCTTGTTGCGACGCGTCCACCGTTTAAATACACCGTCCATCGTGGAGTTAGAGATTCGGGGTCACGCAGCGCATCAATGGACAGGACGATGCATTGAGCCCCGAAGCGGTCGGCACCCTCTCTTATGACATCAGGATTCTGGTGGGCGGCACTATTGATGGATATCTTTTCAGCTCCGCTACGTAACATGCGGTGCATGTCTTCGGTGGTTCGGATTCCACCTCCAACTGTTAGGGGGATAAACACCTGTGACGCCACTTTTTCAACCAGGTCTACCATGATGTTTCGGTCTTCCGCAGACGCCGTAATGTCATAAAACACCAGTTCATCAGCACCTTCACGGTCATAGCGGGCTGCCAGCTCGACAGGATCTCCAGCATCAATATCCGCGGAGAATTTGACTCCACGAACGTTGCGACCGTTTTTGACGTCGAGGCAGGGAATTACGCGACGTGTTAACACTGTTGTTAGCCTGCTGCTGCTAGCCGCGCATCCGCTAGAGTGACCGCACCGGTGTAAAGAGCTCGACCGATGATGACCCCGGATGCTCCGAGTTGTGTCAGTTGAGCGATATCACCGGCGGTATGAACGCCCCCCGACGCGATTACATCTGACCGATCTCCAAAAGCTTGAACCAGCTCAGCGGTTGCTGCGAAGTTGGGTTGACCCAGCATTCCATCACGTTTCACATCGGTGTGGATAAGAGCAGACGCGCCATTTTCGATGGCTTGTTCTGAGACCGCCTGGGTTTGAAAAGAGCTTTTCTTGGTCCACCCTTCAATTACAACAGTTCCATCTCGAGCATCGACGCCAACCGCAATCTGGCCCGGAAATTCCTCCGATGCGATGCTGACGAGTTCTGGATTTTGTACGGCAGCGGTACCCAGAACCACGCGGGCCGCGCCGTCATTGAGCGTGCTTCGGATCGTGTCAATGCTTCGAATGCCGCCACCGACCTGTACTGGTATGGATCCGGCCATTTCGATGATCTCAGCTGTCAAATCCGGATGCGCCGATATGCCACTACGGGCAGCGTCAAGATCGACGATGTGAATCCAATCGGTTCCGTCGTCAAGGAAGTGGCGTGCAGCGTCTCGTGGATCGTCAAAGTAGGTTGTTTCTTGATTGAAATCGCCTTGAATCAAATTGACGCATCGGCCGTCTCGGATGTCGATGGATGCAAATATTTTCATTGTTCAGGAGAAATTTGGAAGGGCTTGCTGTCCGGCAATACGGACAAAGTTTGCATATATGCGCAGGCCGATGTCACCGCTTTTTTCAGGGTGAAACTGCGTGGCAAAGAGATTGTCACGTTCTACGGCGCTCGTGAAGGGCAGTCCATAGTCCGTAGTCGTGATTATCTGGGTCTCGATCGCTGGGCTTGCGAAGTATGAGTGAACGAAATAAAAGTTGGCGTCCTGAGTAACCCCATGCAGCAGTGGGCTTGGGGTTTGTTGGTGGACCTGATTCCACCCCATATGGGGGACGTCGAGATCATTTGGAAACCGGGTGACTGTGCCAGGAAGGACGCCGAGACACGGGGTACCGCCATCTTCTTCGCTCTTTTCGAACAGAATCTGGAGGCCCATGCATATGCCGAGGTACGGGGTACCCCGGGCGATTGCTGTGACCACCGGATCGTCAACTCGTGAATCTCGAAGTCCGCGCATTGTGTCGGCTGCTGCGCCGACACCGGGCAAGATGATGGCTTCTGCATCGGCTATTTTTTCTGGACGTTCGGTGATCTCGAATGTAGCGCCAACTTTCGTGAGCGCGCGAGCAACGCTATGAATGTTGCCCGCGCCATAGTCAATAACTGCGATCATGTCGAAGGCTTAAGGAGGTTCCGCACCGTATGGACGGTTTGATCTCGAGGCACGGCGATTTGGTCGGATCCGTCGAGAGGTTTGATAGCCACCACGTTTTTCTGCAGTTCATCTTCACCGATCAGAATGGCTATCTTAGCGGTGAGTGCGTTGGCGCGTCGGAGATGGGATCGAGGACTCGACGGACCAAATCCTGATTCCGTTGATATGTCTACTCTCTGAAGGTCGTTTGAAATGCGCAACGCTGTTGGAACAGCTCCCTTTACGAGCGGGGCAACATAGACCGATGTGGAGGCCGTTGATTTTGGCTTTTGGTCAAGGCGTTCCATGTTTAACAGCACGCGTTCGATTCCGCTGCCAAAGCCCACTCCGGCAACATGACTACCGTCTATCAGTTCAGCGAGATAGTCGTACCGTCCACCGCCGCCTATGGTGCTTTGCGATCCGGTGTCTGGTGGGAGAAACTCAAACACCGTGCGGTTGTAGTAGTCGAGACCTCTGACTAGACGGTTGTTTTGGGTAAACGGGATGTCCAGTGCGTCGAGTAGTTCCTTTAAATCTTCGAAATGCTCTCGAGCTTCACTGTTCACGAAATCCACCGAACGAGGTGCGTCGTCGCATAGCGCGATCACAGCAGGATTTTTTGAGTCAAGCAGGCGTAAAGGGTTTGTCTCAAGTTGCCGGAGGCTGTCAGGGTCAAGGTGTGGTTTCAACGGCGTGAAATATTCGATTAGCGCTTCACGATATTTCGGTCTCGTGTCAGGGTCACCCAGCGAATTGATATGGAGTTGTAAATCGCTGATGCCGAGGGCTTGATATGTGGACCACAGTAGATTGATGATCTCGGCATCGACTGCCGGGTTGGCGTCACCGAGAGCCTCAGCGCCGATTTGGTGATGCTCTCGATATCGACCCGCCTGTGGGCGGTCATATCTAAAGACAGATGCTACATACGCTACTTTCACGGGCTGTAGAAGGTTATGCATGCTGTTTTGGAGGTATGCCCTGACGACCGGTGCAGTTCCTTCGGGACGAAGAGTTAACGAGTCACCGCCGCGATCTTCAAAGCTATACATTTCTTTCCGAACGATATCGGTCTGCTCGCCGGTTGTTCGAGAAAACAGGTCTGTGTGTTCAAGGGTGGGTGTACTGATTGGTTTGAAGCCACGTAATTCACATTCATGGGTAAAGGTGTCTATGACGTGCTGCCATGCCACGTGGTCTTCAGAAAGGCGGTCGTTAGTCCCCCGTGGTCGTCGTATCAACTTGCGACTTCTAGCGCTTCAAAGGCCGCGAACACCTTCAATGGGTCGGGTGTTGGGCCAGCGTTGTGTTTGCTTCGGCTTCCGGTGCCACGCTTAATGAGAATTTCGGACTGAGATAGGCCCAATGCTCCATTGGTGTTGTGGGTGAGCTCGGCTTGGCGTGCTATCAGCGCGGTCAGAATCGGTAAACGAATTTTGGTAATCATATACAGGATTGCGCGGGCTACAGCGGTCAAGAACCTGTTGCGATACTCAGGACGAGGTTCCAGAGCACATTGATAACTAGGATTGCAATCATTGGTGAAAGATCAATCATCCATGATTGGGGTAGCCGGCTTCGGATTGGTTCAAGAACCGGTTCGGTCACGTCGATCAGAATCCGCATTAAAGGGTGTGCTGGATCGCGTATGAACCACGAGAGGATTGCTCGGCCAATAATCGCAAAGATCAGAATGTTCACCAGGATGTTGAGAAGATCTAACAGGGTGTTCAGCACGATGGTTTACCGGGGTGATTCTTGTGGACGATGACCAAAGATAGCGCGTCCGACCCGGATGATGGTGGCACCTTCCGTAATAGCGAGTTCAAAATCATTGGTCATGCCCATTGAGAGTTCGCGCAGGGGCTGGTTGGGCAAGGTTTTGCGTAATCCATCGCGGAGTTTCCGGAGTTCTCCAAAACAAGCTCGGAGTGTAGCTTGTGAGCCATTTATTGGTGCGATCGTCATGAGACCTCGAAGCTCAAGGGACGTTTCTTGGTCGATGACAGTTGCTAAATGGGTTAGTTCATTCGGGCTGATACCGCCCTGCGACTCACTGTCAGTCAGATTGACTTGAATTAGCACAGCGCATTCTTCGTTCGCACGTACGAATTCAAGGCGGTGAGCCAGTCTTATCGAGTCAACGGAATGTATAAGGGAGAAAAGGTCGATGGCTTGACGGGCCTTGTTGCGTTGTAGTTGTCCGACTAGGTGCCAGTGCCCGCCAGCAACCGATCGGACTTTGTTCTCGGCGTCTTGCACTCGATTTTCGCCGAAATGTGACAATCCAGCGTCGCGACCCACGTTAACAATGGGGGCCGGCACAGTTTTTGTGACCGCGACCAGAGTGACTTCATCAGGTGTTCTTTTGGATTCTGTACAGGCCGTCTCAATCCGTGATCGCACGCTCCTGACGCCCGCGGCAACCGCGTCTTCTCGAATGGTGTCGATTTTCGAGTTGGCTAGCTTCGTGTTAGTTCTCGTCAGAGCGTCGGCGAAGGAACGCCGGGATATCCATTTCGTCGTTGTCATCTGAAGAAGTTGAAAAGTCGAGTTCACGAACCAGTGGCGTGGAGGAGGAACGGGACCGGCGTCGGGTTGGACGCACGTCGGTTCCGTGGGTTTGGAAGCCTGTCGCAATAACAGTTACCTCTACGCGACCTTCCATTGACTCATCGATGACAGTTCCAAAGATGATGTTCGCATTTGCATCGGCCGTTTTTGCGACGATTGCCGCGGCTTCATTTACTTCGTGCAGGGTCATATCCATACCACCGGTGAAGTTAAGTAGTACGCCACGGGCACCGTCGATTGAGACGTCGAGCAACGGGCTGTTGAGCGCTTGTCCGATTGCTTCTGTTGCCCGGTCCTCGCCCTGTCCTTCGCCCATTGCCATTAATGCGCTTCCGGACTCGGTCATCACTGCACGAACATCGTTAAAGTCAAGGTTAATGAGTCCTGGCTGTGTGATGAGGTCAGAGACTCCCTGGATGGCTTGGCGAAGCACGTCATCGGCCATAGCGAAGGCGGCATTCATCGGGGTTGTTGGATCTGCTACCGCAAGCAATCGTTGGTTTGGAATTATTACGAGTGTGTCGACGCGGTCTTGTAAGTCACGAATGCCTTCTTCAGCATAGCGAGCCCTTGTACTACCTTCGAAGTCAAATGGGCGGGTGACAACTCCGACGGTTAAGGCACCAGTCTCACGAGCAGCATCAGCCACAACTGGCGCGCCACCGGTGCCGGTACCGCCACCCATACCGGCCGCAATGAAGACCATGTCGGCCCCCTCCACGGCTTCACGGATTTCCTCTACCGACTCTTCAGCGGCTTTCTGGCCTAGAGTTGGTTGTCCGCCTGATCCCAGCCCGCGGGTCGCTTTGTCACCAACTCGAATTCGTGTCGGCGCATTTGACCGAACAAGGGCCTGTGCATCTGTATTTACGGCGATGAATTCGATGCCTTGCACGTCTTCTTCGATCATGCGTTCGACAGCGTTACTGCCGCCGCCACCGATGCCAACAACTTTAAGGTCAGCTAGAGACTCATCACTCGATCGCCGAGCAGAACGTTTTCCTGTGTTTAATCTTGTGATTCGGCTTTCGCCGCGGTTGTCATCGTCGGCCATAGCCAGACACCCCTCTAGTGAGCGTAGATACAGGATGTGTTCGTTTCCTGCATGGTTCTACCATCGCGGTATAGCCATTATGCAGCAACCTAATCATGATGGGGCTGCTTTTACCGTGTGGAAGGCGTAATTACAGAACGCAACAAGCTGCCTATACGGCCTAGAGCGCCTTTTTGTTGGGCTCTCGCAGTATGGAAGCCGTACAAGTTCTCGTCGTGGAAAGCGGTTTGCACAAGGCCAATCCCGGTACTGAATTCTGGGGCGCGCAGGTCATCGTCTAGCCCCCAGAGTGCTTGTGGTTTCCCAAGGGTGACGGGCATGTTCAGGATATCGCTCGCAAGATGTCCAAGACCCGTCATTCTTGAACCACCGCCTGTGATGACCGCACCGGCGGGGAGGATATCGGCGTAGCCGCTCTGCGTCAGTTCGGATCGAACCAGACCAAGCAATTCATCAACTCTAGCAATCATCACTTCTGCGAGATCCCGGCGTCGTACGGCTACTGGAGCGCCGTGATCAAATCCAGGCACATCAACAGTCGATTCGTCATGCCGAACCCAGGGGTCGACTCGCCCATGTTGAATTTTTAGGGCTTCAGCGACCTTAAATGGCAATCGGAGTCCTCTGGCGATGTCAGCTGTGACCATGGATCCCCCAACGGGGATCACACTTATGTGCCAACAGGATTCATCGACGAACACGGCGACATCGGTGGTACCGCCACCAATGTCTATCAGTACTACACCTTCACGTCGTTGTTCAGGAGTAAGACAGGCCCGGGCGGAAGCTAATGGTTGCAGAAGCGTTCCTTGGACTGAAAGCCCAGCCTGCTCAGCACAGCGTTCGAGATTTGTTAGGGCATTCCGTGCGCCTGTAATGACATGGGCTTCGACGGAGAGTTGTCGGGCTGCGAGCCCACGAGGGTCAGGTACGTCGGTCAGATGATCCACCGCAAATCTTTTTGGTATTACGGCGACCACCTCTCGGTCGTTAGGAAGGCCTAAGAGAGCAGCGCCACGAACAACTGCGCTTAGGTGATGATCACTAACTTCAGTTTCGTTGGTCGACAAGTTCACTTCGGCGTGCTCATTGTGAGATTGAAGGTGTCCGCCGGCGATTCCAGCAACGATTCTAGAGACTCTGGCCCGTGATGCTTTTTCAGCTCGGTCGATAGCTTCGTCGATTGCTTTGACGGTTAGTACAACGTCAACGATCTGGCCACCTTTGACGCCGTGGGATGGCGCGGTGCCGACGCCGACTATACGTAATTGTGTGTCGCGGAATTCTTGCCCGATGACCGCGCAAGTCTTGGTCGTTCCTACGTCCAAACCAACGAGCGTACGTTTCCGGCTCAAGCTATAAGCCCCCATCTTCAGACGTATGACGGGTATAGAGTTTACATAACATTTCTATGTCTGTGGTTGTGATTCAATGATTGAAGTAATTGGGGGTCCAGAGTTGCTTGTTCTATACGTCGGGCGGTCAATAGGTCGTAGATCTACGCTGGTGATTCTCTCTCGTTGTTTCTTTGCGTCTTCCAGAACTGCATGCAGGGCGATCAATTTCCCTTGTAAGTGGTTCGTGTCACCGAATTCGATGACTCTATCCGCGTGATCAATGATCGAAAGGCCGCCTACGTGGTGAAGGATTTTTTTCACTCCCAAGCGCAGGTGTACAAGATTATTTTTTAGCTGGTGAGCCGCAAGCAGTGCATCTAGATTTACGAGGTCACCTGGAGACAAGCCAGATTCAAGTCTGACGCCGAGAAGCTTCGTGCTTTCACTAATTGCTTCCCGAATCTCCGTTGCACGTTTGTCGGGTACGCCCCGGGCAATTTCTGTATAGCGAGAGCTCGGATCTTCTAGCTTTTCGGCAACGGTTTCGACATCCAGGTTGAGGAGATCGGCTAACTGCCTGGCAACAGTGACGATGTCGGATTTGTCATGTATTTCTTTCGGGTTCGCGATTACGCGAGTGGAGGGAGATTCGTCCCAGACAGTTAGGGCCAGGTTGCTGAGGTGCTTTTGGGCGAGAACCTCGCCTTCAGCGTTGACCAGATAACTCTTGTTACCAACTTTCCAGTTCGCCACGGGTGCTTCGTACGCCACAGTCACAGTCAAGCGCCCATCGATTCCAGTGCGAACCAGCACATCGGAGACGCCGGGAAGTTGTCGCAGTTTTTCGCGTGTCCGTTCGGTATTGATCCGGAACGCGTTTCGCCCTATGTACGATTCGGCAACATTTTTTATTACGGCTTTGTCTACTGCAGGCGGCGGCGACGATTCAGCTCGATGAACCGAAGTGTTACGGATGTCGAAGAAGTCCGCGTTGAGCATCCAACCCAAAATACCGGCACAAATTGCAGCGATGACCAGTGAGAATGTTCGAGTGATCTGGCCGTCACGGGTGGGATTCATGCAAAAGCTCCTCGATTCGCTCATCCCATCGACCAATAAATCGAACCTCCGGGACAAGGACGATCCCGAAGGATTCGGCCACCCGGCGCTGGGTATCGATTGCGAGGTCAAGAACATCATCGGCCCGGCCGTCCCTATCGCTTGAAAGGAAATTAGCGTGGACTGGTGAGATGAAGGCGGTGTTATGTCGTAGGCCTTTAAGTCCGGAGGCTTCGATTAGGCGGCCGGCGAAGTCACCGTCCGGATTCTTGAAGAATGATCCTGCGTGGCGTCCTTGGGGTTGCGATGCCCGTCTTTTTCTGGCTAGGTCCAAAAGTTCGTCTCGTAGAACGCTGGCACGGTCTGTTTCAACCCGAAAAGTGGCTTCGAGCACCACCGGGTTGTCTGGGTTGTTATGCAGACTGCTGCGTCGATAAGCAAAGCCGAGTTCAGTTGCTGGCGTGTCTTGCTCTCCACTACCCCGCCAAATGCGTGCGGACGCCAATACGGCAGCCATATTAGATCCGAAAGCGCCGGCGTTCCCATAGATGGCACCTCCGACAGTTCCGGGCACTCCGATAGCAAAGGTGAGGCCTCTTATTCCGAGGCGGGCACAGCGGCCTGCGAGTTGCGCCATGCTGTGCCCGGATTCGACTTGAATCTCTCGCTTGGATCTGGCGTGTTTGAACCCGGTGCACCGGTTGTATATGACTAGGCCGTCAATGCCGGCGTCAGCGACGAGCGCGTTAGTTCCGTGGCCCATAACTGTTCGTGTGAGGCCCAACTCGTCAGCAGTGGCGAGTGCTAAGCGAAGTGCGTCAAGTTTGCGAACCTCTACCCAGTAGTCGGCTGGTCCACCCACGCCGAATGATGTGTGGCGCGCCATTGGTTCGTTACACCGGACTTGCAGTGCGCTGGGAAATTTCTTGGTCATGTGACTGGGCTTTGCTCTAGCTTGGTGACCAGCTGATCGGCGAGCGGTGTTATCGATTCAGGTCCCATCACAAGAATGAGATCTCCGGATGTCGCTGTGTCGAGTACTTGGTCGACGATGCCTTCAAAGGTGGTCAGCGCTTGCACGCTCGGGTGGGCTATGGCGTTTGCGAGGTCGGCCGATTGGATGCCAAGCGGAGTTTCACGGCCTGGGGGTGAGGAGATCTCTGCCAGGAACACGAGGTCGGCCGTTTGGAATGCGTCGAGAAATTCGTGGAACAAGTCCCTTGTTCGGGATTGCAGCAACGGTTGATAGACGACGATAACCCGACTCGGATCCAATTCGCGGACCGCCTGAAGACTTGCTCGAATGGCTGTCGGGTGGTGAGCATAGTCCTCGTAGACGCTGATTGTGGGAGTCTGTGTTCGTAGTTGTAGCCGTCGTTCGGAACCGCAATATTTTTCCAGCGCCGATGTGGCTACAGATGGTTCAATCCCGATCTGTGTCGCTGCTACGATCGCAGCCAGAGCATTGAGCGTGTTGTGGTGACCTGGGACTTGCATGGTGACGTCGAGGATTTCATCGGGACTATCGATGCGGAGGCTAGGTCCGGGTATGCCTGTCTCGTAATCCGCAATCTGCCAATCGCTGCCCGGGCCAAACCATTGCACTTTTCCGTGGTGCGCTTCTGCAACTGCTCGGACGAGCGGAATGTCTCGACGGGCTATCAGCACGGTGTCACTGGACATATTTTCGACAAATGTTTTGAACGCATCGACCATGCGTTCGATGGTTCCAAAATGATCAAGATGATCCGGTTCCAGATGTGTCAAGACTGCGATTTCTGGCTGGTAACTAAGAAAGGCGTCATCGAACTCATCGGCCTCAAGCACCATCCATTGTCCCGAGCCAATGTGACCGTTGAGGTTTCCAAGTGATGGCACATCGGCTCCAATAAGGAATGATGGAGCACATCCTGATTCGTGAAGGATTGTGGACACCATGGCGGCTGTCGTGGTTTTCCCATGAGTTCCGGCAATTGCGATCCCTTGCCTGTCATTAAATAGATCGGCTATTGCGGAGGCTCGCGACGCAACAGGTTGATTTCGAAGTCGAGACTCTACGAGTTCAGGGTTTTGTGGTTTTATGGCGGACGAATAGATCACCATGTCGGCAGTTCTTCCGTGGGCCGCACTGTGGCCCTTGTGTAT
Organism: Chloroflexi bacterium UBA6622; assembly: GCA_002433065.1. Classification (GTDB taxonomy): domain Bacteria; phylum Chloroflexota; class UBA11872; order UBA11872; family UBA11872; genus UBA11872. The sequence continues at coordinate 125,576 of DJHK01000001.1, read as the reverse complement.
ATGGACACCGCGGTCCTGCAACCTTTTGGCTTGAGGCGAGAGTTCGAGGTCGCTACCACTGACAACCTTGCCAAGATCAAGTAGGGCGGCAGCAATGGCACTCATTCCTTTACCACCAATACCTATCACATGTACGTGGTGTATCGAGGTGTCCGTAACTTTTGGTGTCATTAGGTTCGGGGTGGCCCTATCGCAAGCTTGAGACTTAGGGTTGCGAGAACTCCGGCTGCGTCGGGTTTTCCTCGGGCCCTGGAGGCTTGACGCATTTGATGCAGCTTTTCTGGGTCATCTAGTAAGTCAAATAACGTCTTGGTGAGTTTGCCCGGTACTAGCTCGGATTCGAGAAGCATGGTCGCGGCGCCAGTCGTAGTAATGGCCGCTGCCGTTGAAACCTGATGTCCTTTACCGAACGTCCCAGGTATGAGTATTGAAGCTGCGCCAACGGCGCTCAGTTCTGCAACCGAGGTGGCTCCAGCACGGCTAATGACAATGTCGGCTGCCGCGAGGAGGTGGGCAAAGCCATCTGAAATAAACTCATGAATCTCGTATGAGGCGCGCTGGTCGTCTGGCAGCTGAGCTTTTACGGTTTTCAGACCGTCATAATCCTGTCGTCCGCAGACGTGCACGACGTGGACACGTTTCAGGAGCTGGTCAAGATCTATTTTCAAAGCTTCATTTATCGCATGAGCGCCCTGACTTCCGCCCATCACGAGCACGAGCGGTCGATTGTCACGAACATTCCCAAGTAACCGTCCGGCGGATGGGTCAGGGCTAGCAAAGGCCGGACGTATGGGGTATCCCGTTAGTTGCGCGGGAGTTCCAGAAATTTGGTCACGAGCTTCGTCAAAAGCGATGGTGGCCATTGTAGTGAGGGGGGCCATCAGTCGGGTTGCCCATCCCAACGCTGCGTCTCCAGAAAAGATGATGGAGGGTATGCGACGTAACCAACACACAAGCAAGACCGGCACGCTGACGTATCCACCGCTGGCGATGACGACGCTCGGCTTGTGCTTAGTGAAGTCCTGCCATACAAGGACGAATGATCTGAGCATCAGCCACAAATGCCAGGGGATCCGCCATATAGCGACGTCTATGATTCCTCGAGCCGGAATGGGAAAGACGTCGAGGTCGACGTTCTTGTAGAGCATTCGGTCGAGTTTGCGTACACCACATACGGCCGTTAGCGAAGCTGATGGTCCGGCTAATTCAACAAGTTGATGGGCGACTGCGATGGTTGGAAATATGTGTCCTGCCGTTCCACCACCAACAAGGACATACCTCATGTTTGTCGCTTGAGTTTCGCGTGTCGAGCTACATTCATCAGGATTCCCATGAGTGCGAGGGAAACCAGTAATGAAGATCCACCGCGACTAATGAAAGGTAGCGGCATGCCGGTGGCTGGGAAGAGACCCGTGACGACCGCCATGTTTACGAATGCCTGTAAGGTGATTTGTGTCACGATTCCAACCGCTAAGAGGCGTCCCAGAACGTCTTCACTAGAAGCGGCGATTTGAATCCCTCGTACGAAGAGTGCCAAGAAAAGCACTAGCACGAGTCCGGTGCCAACCAAGCCGAATTCTTCGCCAATTACCGCGAAGATGTCGTCAGACGCTGGAATACTGACTCGAAACTTTTGAGTGCCTTGGCCAAAGCCACGGCCTGTGACTCCTCCGGCACCCATTGCGATTTGTGCTTGTGTTGCCTGCCAGCCTGTAGTCAGCCGATCAGGCTCACCACCGGTCAGAGTATTAAAGAAAGCCTTGATACGAACCCATTGATATTCATAGCGATTTAGGGAAATTATTCCAACTACGGCAGCGATCGGTAGAGTGCTTGCGAGGTGCCGCCAGCGGGCTCCGGCCGTCATGATCATGGCGAATCCCGAAACCAGCAGCGTGGCTGCGGTTCCGAGATCCGGTTGGAGCAGAACCAGAAAGATGATGATTGCAACTAGCCCTCCGAGGCGGCCAATTGAAAATTGCCATGAGTAGATGTTTGTGCCGAAACGTTGGGCCAACACGGCAACAGCCATGATCATCGCTAGCTTGACGAACTCGCTGGGCTGTACCGTTATTTGGCCGACGCAGAACCATCGTTTTGCGTCCGTCCGCTCGACGCATGGTTCAGGGATGAGCACTACGACAAGGGCAATGGCTAGTATCGCTAACGCGAAAGGAGCAAGACGGATATATTTGTGGTAATCCACAGCGCTGAGTACTAGGGCCGCCGTGACACCGATGATGGCGTATATCATTTGGAAGACTGTTGTTGAATCAAACAGGGAGGTGCCGCTCAGCACCGATGGAATTTGAGCGCTTGCGACGAGCACCACGCCACTTAGGGGTAGCACGAAGGTAAGGACCAGGAGGAAAGGATCATGGGTTGGCCATCGTGGTAAACGGTCAGCCCAACTAAATCCTGTGGCACCGTTCACGTGGTGGGATCTCGCTGAGGAATCTTTAAGTACGAAAAGATCGGGCGCATTATTTCCGCGAATGTCGGTGATGCGACCAGCGCCCCGTAACTTTCTTTTTGTGGTTTTTCAATGATGACGAGGGCGAGAACTTGGGGGCGTTCAAGAGGACCGAATCCCACGTACGAGGCGATTACATCTTGGTCTCTGTACTGCCCCTGTTCTGCGATTTGGGCGGTCCCGGTTTTTCCTGCAGTCCGGTAGCCTGGGATGCGAGCAAGGTTAACCCCGACCCGTTGCTCGGCCGCTTCCATCATCTGGACTAGGGTTTGCGCAGTTTCCTTGCGGATTACCCGCCGAACGGCGGATGGGTCGAGTGGCTCCCGACGTCCATCGGCGTGAGTGATGGTCGAGGCTATCCGCGGGGTCATGAGGATGCCGTCATTGGCAATTGCTCCAATCGCCGCAGCCATCTGGATCGGTGTGACCATGATCCCCTGGCCAAAGGAGTTCGAGGCTAGGTCGGGCCGATACCAGTTCGGATCGCCATATCCGCGGATTATTCCCGATTCTTCACCAACTCCCTCAACCCCGGTTGGTTCGCCAAAGCCAAATCGATTTACGTATTGGTAGAACTTCTGCTCGCCTATTTTGTCTGCAACAAAAATTGAACCGGTGTTGCTGGAGTGCTGTAGCACTCCGATCATCGTCTGATTTGGATATGTTTTTTGGTCCCAGTTCTTGAATTCTTGTCCCCCGTACTCCATCTCACCAGGGTTGTTGTGGGTGGAGTCTGGAGTAATGAGATTCTCATTAAGGGCGGCTGCCATTGTGATGAGTTTGAATGTACTGCCAGGTTCGTACATACGGCCGGTAACACGGTTGTTCAGTTCAGGGCCGAGCGGGTATTGATGAATTAACCCGGGATCAAAAGTTGGTCGATTCGCGAGGCCCAAAACTTCACCGGTTGTGGGGTTGGTAACGACGATAGATCCAGCGGCGGCGTCATACTTTTTTAGTGCGTTGGTTAATTCTTGCTCAATGATGTGCTGGATCGTGCGGTCGATGGCTAATGTGACGTCAGAGCCGTGACGAGGTTGTTGCATTGAATGTCGACCGATCGGGATGCGACGGCCTTCCTTATCGATGTCGGAGGAGACAAGGCCTGGCTGACCTCCGAGATGATCATCGTAGTAGGCCTCGATACCGGCTTGGCCCACCACATCGTTTGGCCGGGCAGCGCTTTCACCTACAAATCCCAGGACGTGGGCCGCAAGTTCTTGGTTTGGATAAACCCGTTTTTTGTCGGCCTCAAGCCTGATTCCGTAGAGCTTTGTTTCCTCGTCTTTGCTGTTAATTGCTCTTTGAATCCTCCCCGCTGGTTCATCGAGCACCTCTCGGGCAATTTCCGCATAGCGAGCTTCTGGATTTCCTAGCTTTTCAACGATTGTTCCAGCGTCTAGGTTGAGGAGGTCGGCCAACTGCTGGGCGACGGTGAAGATGCTCGCTTTTTTTATGCCTTTCGTTTCTTCATTGGTTTTTTGGGGATCCGCGATCACGCGTGTAGTGCCACGACTAATTGCAAGTACGTCACCGGTGCGATCAAGGATGCTCCCACGTCTCGGATCGATCTCGTGTCGTGTGAGAAAGGCAGAGGTGCCTTTTGAGAGCTGAGTAGCCTTCGTGACATGCCAGTCATACAACCGGTATCCGATTACACCGGCGCTTGCAATTGCCCCCGTTAGCATCAACACCATGCGGCGCGTGGGATCTGGTAGATCCGCAGGGTGCTCCTCTTGAGGGCGTTTATTCAGCGAGCTGCGTGATTCGTTCACCGATCCCCCGTACAAGTTCTTCCCACCAAGGTGGTTCGTGCAATCGTTGGGTTGGTGCGGCCCACAGCGGTAAATCGAACGATACCCCGGGGGGTAAGTCTTCGGCTGTGGTGAATCGGCGTTTGTTCGGGGAATGCATGCCCAGTTGTCCCCGGGCAATCTCTTGAACTTTGGGTAAATCGTTGAGCAAAGCGAGTTCCGTACGGATGCTTTGCCGTTTCAATTCGACCGTATCCAAAGTGTGTTCAAGTCGTTGGATTTCTCCGCCAAGGCGGACGAGGGTCTGGGTTTCTTGAATGGCCACCATGGCAAATGTGAAGGCAGCCACCACGATGGCAATGACGATTCGGGTGGTTGGAAGACTTGTGGGTAACCATCGAGCGATATGGCTATGCCAGGCTATTCGTCGAAGGATTGGATCTTCTCGTAGCGCCATCAGCCCTCACCTAACATTTCGAAGGCTCGAAGACGTGCACTACGTGCGCGGGGATTTTTCCGCACTTCTGAGACATTCGCTTGAATTGGTCGAGAGGTAAGGATTTGACCGACACCCTCTCGAGCCCAGGTGCGAAAAATGTTCTTTACGATCCGATCTTCGAGGCTATGAAAAGCGATGACGACAAGGCGGCCCCCAGCACTGAGCACTGTGCTTGCTGCCGATAGACCGTTCTCGATGGCCTGAAGTTCGCCATTGGTCGCGATTCGGAGGGCTTGAAAGGTACGGGTAGCTGGATTGATTCGAGTTCGACCTCCGAAGGCGGCTCTGATTGAGGTGGCTAATTCCATGGTGCTTCGATGAGGCCGATCGCGGACGATTTGACGGGCTATCGCCCTGGCCCGTCGTTCATCACCGAATTCGCGAAGGAGATCTGCCATTGCGGGTTCAGGAAGTCGATTAACCAGGTCGGCGGCTGGTCTACCGCCCGTGGCATTAAATCGCATGTCGATAGGTCCATCGCGCTGGAAGGAGAATCCTCGACTTGCTTTGTTGAGCTGAAGAGAGGAAACACCGAGGTCGAGAAGTACGCCTTGCGCATGATCCTGTTGGTGACTTCTTAATGTGGCGCATATCTCGGTATAACTTGCATGTGCGACCGAGACACGTGGATTTTCTTTGAATCGCTCTGACAGTCTCTGCACAGCTTCGGGATCGATATCTATGGCCAGAAGTCGATGGGCTCCGGCGTTTACGAGAGCTTCGGTATGTCCTCCAAGTCCCGCGGTTCCATCCACTACAAGTCCGTGAAAGCATGGAGCCATGGTTTCTACGACCGTTTGGACAAGGACTGGTTCGTGAAGATTGGACGGGTCGTTCACAGAAATCGGTGTGTGTGGAGCGCGGGGGAGGCACCGCGCCCCACACAGAACACCCTAGATTGAGGGCGGAACGCCTCCACGAGCGCGCCGCATAATGTCGGACGCATCGGCGGTTATATGACCATGCCGCTTTGACCAAGTGGTCGCGTCCCATAATTCGATCACGTCACCAACGCCCATGACGACCACTTCCTTGCCCAGATGGGCGTGATCGCGCAAATGGCCGGGTATAGCGATTCGTCCTTGTCGGTCGAAGGTTGCATCTTCCGCAGATCCGAAAATCTGACGCTTGGTGTCGCGCACGTCGGGGTTGAGCGGATCCAGTCGTCCGAGTTCGCGTTCTACGTCGTGCCAGAGATGTGCCGGATAGAAGGTGAGACACGGTTCGGCGGCGACAGTGAGAGTCCCGCCGTCGGGGATTTGGCTGCGTAATCGACTTGGAAACGCAACTCGACCTTTGGCGTCCATTTGGTGAAGAAAGGTCCCTTTGAAGCTGGCCATATTGTTCGCAACGGCCAGATTGGGCCTTGCTGCTCCCCACAATCACCCACTTGAATGGAATTTATCTGCAGATATTAGAACAGTTTCCCCACTATCCGTCAATTATTTAGCAAAATACGCCAAAGGTTGCTGTTTCTAGCAGTTCTTGTGGCTCGGCAAGCCGATGCTTATCAATCGGTGGGAAACACGTTTTCCGACGACGTGTGATCAAGTGCCCAATTAGCAAGTAGGTCGGCCAGCTTATTCTCTGAACGATTAACGTGGGTATAACGGACAGTCGCGTCCGGTGGTGCTGCATTGTGGATTTGTATGGAAAGTTCTCTTAACACTTCATTCTTAATCTTCCAATGGCCAGATAGTTGTTGAACGGTAAGTTGGCTGTCTAGGCGAAACTCAACCTCGGTGGGACGGAGTTGTTCAACCAGCTGCATACCAGCAAGAACAGCTCGATACTCGGCTTGATTGTTCGTGAGGATTCCTAGGCGGACGGAAATTCTGGCAGTCACTGCTCCATAACTGTCATAAATGACCACGCCTGCGGCTGATTCTCCGGGATTCCCCCTGCTAGCACCGTCGCAGTGAACGCGATATTGCATAAAAAAAATGAGATCCTAGACATGTTGTCGGATGGACAATATTACTCACGTGCGGACGAAATAAGGAGCAGCACTTTCTGACTTCCTGTCAACTCGACCCAACCGAGGCTTCCTTGGAACCGGACTCTGAAGCCGTTGATGAGTCATTCCGACGGTTTGATCATGAAATTGATGTTGGAACTGATTGGTATCGCGCGGTTCTTCTGGCGGCTGGGGCTTGGCAACTGGCGACTGAGACTTATCGGGGCCGGCAGCATACGTATTTGATTGGTGGTGAGGCCTTGGATTTGCTTCTGGTCATTGATCGGCTGGTAAGTGAAAGGCCAGCTTATGTTCCACGGTCGGAACGAAACGCTCTGCGTTTTTCCGGGTGTCCTCCAATGTTTGTTTCTGCGGATGAATTTGCTCATCTTCTGGGTCCTGTCCGATTAAAGGCTTACTTGAACTACTTTTATGGGGTTGCCGTTGAGGAAGCGGTGATTCACGCGGTCGAAATCGAGTCAACAAAGGCACACCCGCTTGATCGAAAAAAAATAGATGCATATAGAAACATTTATGGATTGTCTTTCGAAGAGCTTCTGGAAAGATTTCGGGAAGAGCTAAACAATGCTGAGGCCGGTCGGCTCCGGTGGCATGTGTTTAAGGAATTTACCTACTGGTGTTTCAAGTTACGGATTAGGACACAGGTTCCTGCTCGTATGGCAAGTGATACCAGAAAAGGGATCACGTTGCTTCAGAGACTAAGGAACGTGTCGGCAGACGAATCACCAGATCCGCTACGTCCTGATGCCGAGCCGTATAACGATGCCGATCATGGTGTAAGTGGGCCCGTCGACGTACTAGATGTAAAACATTCTTTTTATAACGGGTCTAATCGTTGACGATGCACCATTGGTGCCAGGACCGGAACAAGTACGCCAGCTATCAACAACAAACTAGCGCTGCCGAACACGATTCGGAATGCATCCACCATTTCCGGTCCGCTCGCTTTATCAGGGGCTCCTTCGCCAAGCTGTAGAACGAGGACCAATGCCCAAATGGTGCCCCACAAGGCCTGTCCAGTGGATGTCGCCATATTGCGTGCTAGAGCTAACATGGCACTTGCTTGATTTTGATGGGAGGCTTTGGCTGCTCCCATGAGCATGCTGGCATTCCCGCTATTGAACAACGCGAAGCCAACTCCGAGCACGACAAGTCGTACGACGAGGGCTAACGGCGGTGTATTGAAAGTCACCGTGGCGAGTAAGACGAGTCCGACGGCTGATATCACGATGCCGATGGAACTAATCGCTCGGTGGCTTGTTCGGTCAGCAAGTATCCCGGCGGGTGTACCGAGAATTCCCATGATGGCGGGCACCGTAGCCATGATTAGCCCAACTTGGCTTATGGGCAGTTGCAAAACTCGTTGCAAATAGAATGGTAAAAGTAGTACGTGCGCAGATGTTCCGGCGAATGTCAGGTAGCCTGAAAAAACTGCAACAGTGAAATCTGGATTACGAAATATCGATGGCTGGATCATGGGTGAGGCTGTTCGTGTTTGCCACCAAGCGAAGCAAAATAAGAGTGCAAAACCGGCGACGATCAGCGTGAGTACCAGCGTGGAACCGAGACCAAAGATCTGGATGCGGTTGAATCCGAGAAGGATCAAGAAGATTCCGGCGAGCAGCAGTGTGGTTCCTGGCCAGTCAAACTTGCCCGGACTGGTACGTTGCGATGGTGGCAGCACCAGAAATCCCAGGCCAATGGCAGCTAGGCCAAAAGGCACGTTGATTAAGAATATAAATGGCCATCCCAGGGTGCTTAAGAAGATTCCTCCTACCAGGGGGCCGCTGACAAGTCCTAGCGATACGGCTGCGAGAATCATTCCGATTGCTTTGCCCCGCTCATTTTGGGGGAATGTGGAGACAACCATTCCAGGACCAAGAGCTTGGGTGATTGATCCCCCAATTCCCTGTATGACGCGGAATGCGACCAGTATCCAGACAGATGTGGCGAGCCCGGCTAGCAGGGATCCAAGGGTGAAAATCACAAATCCAGTCAGGAAAACTGGTTTGGCACCGTGCATCTGCGCTAGGCGGCCCGCAGGCAGTAACAGCCCGGTGATTATGAGTAGATAGGCAAGCGACACCCACTGCACGCTGTCAAACGAGGCATTCAGTTCATTTGCAAGTGTGGGAAGCGAAACGTTGACGATGCTCGCGTCTAACGTTGCCATAAAGACCCCGCTCGCGACTACGGCCATGGTGGCCCATCGTTTTGTGGGGGCCGGTAACGCCTGACTCGGGATGTTCAAGCGAGGGACAGCCCAAATTGCACAAGGATCGAGGCCAGGCGGTCCATATCGCTTTCGCTCACCATTTCGGTTACAGGTAGATCAATGACAGGGCTCTCAACCTCGGCATGGTATGTTGGAAATCGAGTGAGGTTGTCCCGTAATTCTTCAATCTGTTCAATGCTGATCTGCCGGCGAGTCAGCAAGTTGAGGGCGATCTCGATGCGACAGTCGGGATAACGACGATTCGGGGTATAGACCCAAGCTAATGTTGTAAGCCGATCACCGTGTGGGGCCTGAAATGCGAAACCGCGACGCGATGGCTTTAAGGGCATGCCTGCTTGCTGCCAGCGAGCCATCAGGCCTTCGACAAGTTCAAAGATTCCTGTCGGTAGTACACGCTGCAGAGCCCTAACCTCCGGCGAGTCGATGTCGTACATCAGAAACTCTGTGTCAAACATCGAGGATTTTCTTGCTCAAGGGGTGAATGAAATGCTCCCACCAGCAACAGGCTTTTTTATTAATAGATGTTGCTTTACTTCCATCATCGTGGAGGTCTGATATGTGAGTGGTCCATAAGTGCTTTCTTCTTTTCTGTCCATTCTCGTCTCCAGTGGGCCCAAGGCTAAATTAGTTAACTTGGTAAGGGAATGGGCGGGTTGCGATTTTGAGCCACCGAGCGCAAGCTTCTTTTCCGAGTGTGGAATCCAAACCATATCTTTCAGGATATTCTGATGAAGCAGTATGGAGTAGCAGTTCATGGTGCCGGTTGGGTTGCGGCTGAGCACGTTCGAGCCTTTGATGCAGATCCCCGATCTCAGGTAATAACAATATCGAGCCGTCGTGAATCTTCCGCTGCTCGTGTCGCAAAGATGACTAATCATTCTGAGGCCGTGATAGAGACAGACCTTAGCCGGGTTCTTGATAGGGAGGATGTTCAGATTCTTGTTGTGTGTACGCCTCACGACCTGCATCCGGCTAATACCATCGCTGCGGCTCGAGCTGGCAAACACGTCTTAATTGAAAAGCCGGCGGCTCTTGATACTTCGAGTCTTCGTCGAATGCGCGAAGAAGTTGCCAAGGCTGGCGTCAAGTCAGTGGTGAGTTTTGTCCTCCGATGGAACCCACTGTTTGATGTTATTAAAGCGCAGCAGGCAAATGGTGCATTGGGTCACGTATACATGACGGAAGTTGATTATGTGCATGGCGTTGGACCTTGGTACGGCCAGTATGAGTGGTGTCGCACCCTGGCCCAGGGGCGTTCGTCGTTTTTGAACGCTGGCTGTCATGCAGTTGATGCGCTGCGCTATTTCACGGAAAGCGATGTGGTTGAGGTTAGCGCCTATACGGTCGCTGGAAGCGATCGATTTGAATATCCCGGCACAGCCGTAATGATTTGCAAGTTTGAGAACGGGTCTATTGGTAAGGCTCTTTCTAACCTCGATGATCGAGCCCCATATAAATTCCGTATTTCGTTATACGGCGATCGTGGCACTATGCTTGACAACCGTATCCATAGCCAAACTGTGCCTGGACAAACGGATTACGCTGAGATTCCTACTATCCTTCCCGACAGCGGTGACGTGTCACATCATCCTTTTCGTGGCGAGGCTTCCCATCTTTTGGATTGCATTGACACCAATGAGGAATCGCATGTCAGCCTTGGTAACTCAGTGAATACGCACGAGGTCTGTATTGCTGCGGACATCTCGGCGGCGGAAGGCCGTCCGGTGAGCCTGCCGTTGCCGTAGTTTCGAATTAACGGTGTGTCATTAACGAAGGAATCGACCTAGTAGTCGGACGATGAGTGATGAAGCACCTAGCGCAATGCCAAAGGCAATAGCCGATCGAGTGCCGAGAAGGCTCCGAACATTTCCCGAAACATTGCCTCCGATCACGGCGAGACTGAGGAGGCGGTTTGCCTGGACGTTTCCAGCGATTACCCAGTTAGCTGCAACCGTGTCGAGCTTGGCATTCCCACTAATGTTTATTCCGACCGCGCTCGACCTTACGTTACTTTGTCCTGTGGCTGAAGCGCCGAGAGCTGTATGGGAAGTATGAAGATTTTTACTTCTTCCCATCATTATTGCTGACTGCTTTGCTCGTAAATGGTCAGTCTCTGCACGTCTTATAGTGCTTCGACGTGCGGTTACCTGATCAGCGCGAACGTTTCCGACAGCTGTGTTAGCAACTTCAACAATTTCATTCTGGACGGCCCGAGTCAGGCTGTTTTTACGAACTGTCATGAACTTGTTCCAATCGAAGGAGAAGTTGTGGGAGCGAGGGAAAAACCGGCACTTCGGGCTGCATCGTACACCTCGCGCCAAGCTACGGCGTGTTGGATGGCTAGGCGTTTGCAGTCGGAAGCTTCAGGAGCAACGTCACGGACGGAATCGTCGAGGTAGGAAACCTTAACGTTGATCATGCCAAATTGGGTTTCAACAGCGATGATTTCTCGTTTCAAGATGGTTCGGTCCACCTTTTGAGTTCGTAGTCCAAGGGTTGTTGTTTCGGATAGAACTATCTTGGTGAGTTCGTCGGTGTTATCCGGCTGGCAAAGAATGCTTAATTGTGTTGCTGGGCGACCTTCTTTCATCACGATAGGCGTGGTCCAAACATCCAACGCCGCCGCTCGAAACAAGCGTTCAGCCACATAGGGGTAGATCTCCGGATTCATATCGTCGATGTTGGCTTCGATAACGATTGCAGTGTCGCTATTGGGGTTTGACTCGGAATGACCCATTACAACCCGGAGCACATTAGGAATAGGAAGATCGGCAGATCCGGCTCCATAGCCAATGCTATGCACCCTCATATGAGGGTGGGGTCCGTATTCTGACGCGAGTTGAGTGAGAACGGCCGCCCCGGTTGGGGTCAACAACTCGAACTCTGTTTTTGAACCGTACGAGATGGCGTCTGATTCAGCGAGGAGGCGGGCAGTAGCAGGCGCTGGGATCGGAAGACGCCCATGGGCGGTCATGACGGTACCACTGCCCGTATTAATGGGCGAGACTGTGACCGAATCGATGCTTAGTAAGTCGATTGCGACCATGGCCCCGACGATGTCGAGCACTGCATCTGCAGCACCGACTTCATGGAATTCCACCTCGTTTACCGTTGTTCCGTGGACGGCAGCCTCCGCTTCGGCAAGACGTCGAAATAGCTCGCGAGAAGCGGTCCTTACATTTGTTCGGAGGTCTGCGGAAGCGATGGTTTTGTCGATTCCTCGGTAGAAGTGATGGCCTGTTTGGCCTTCGATCTTGAAGTCAACAAAACGTGCGGATAACGGGCCTCGGGTGGTTCGTTCGTCGACCATTTCCCACGGTGGAAGATCCAATTTTCGTAATTCGGTCAGAAGATGTTCTTTGTTTAGGCCCGCGTCCAATAATGCGCCGAGCACCATGTTTCCGCTCGCGCCGGCGTGGCAATCGAAGTGTGCAATATTCACGAAGCTATTCTTCGAGCAATTAGTACGGCTTGGACGGCTGCGCCAAATCCGTTGTCGATGTTGACGACGGATACCCCGGGGGCACAACTCGTAAGCATGCCGAGTAGCGCTGCAAGTCCTTGAAAGGCTGCGCCATATCCGATGCTGGTGGGTACGGCAATCACTGGACGGTCCGTCAAGCCTCCTACGACACTTGGCAACGCACCCTCCATGCCGGCGACTACAACGATTGCATCGGCTCGATCAAGCGATGGTCGACTGTCTAGGATTCGATGTAAGGCCGCTACGCCTACATCGTTTATTCGTTCGACGTGTGCATCAAGTGCTTCCGCAGTGACAGCCGCTTCTTCAGCGACAGGAAGGTCAGACGTTCCGGCAGCTACAACGGCGATATGACCATGGACCGTGGGCGGCTCATGACCCTTTGCTGTGAGCATGCGTGCTTCTGGGTGGTATTGCACCGTGGGCAGTAGCGCGGTTACTTCCGTTGCGACTTCCGGTGCGATTCGGGTTGCAATCAGGGGGGCCCCACGTTCGACAAGACGTTGGGCAATCCCGACGACTTGTTCAGCGGTTTTCCCCGATCCATAAACGACCTCGGGAATTCCCGTTCGGATCTCCCGGTGGGTGTCGAGGCGGGCAAACCCAAGGTCGTCGGACGGAAACCCTCGGAGCTTTTCGAACGCCTGTTCGGACGAGAGTTCACCCGAGGCAACCTTGGCAAGGAGTGTGCGTAACTCGGCCGGTGTCACGTCCAGATCCGCTTAATCTGAGTGAATGCGCGCGAGCCGGCATATCGGCCAGCTTCGCCGAGATCGTCTTCGATCCGGAGAAGTTGATTGTACTTAGCTACTCGATCTGTGCGCGCTGGAGCACCGGTCTTGATCTGGCCAGCATTAGTCGCGACTGCCAGATCCGCAATTGTTGTGTCCTCGGTTTCTCCGGATCGATGGGAAATCACGGACGTAAAGCCGGCACGATGGGCCATATCGATGGCTTCTAGTGTTTCGGTCAATGACCCGATCTGGTTGACTTTGATCAATATTGAATTGCCTGCCTGCCGAGCAATCGCTTCTCGCAGTCGGTTTGTGTTGGTGACCAGTAAGTCGTCACCGACTAATTGAACCTTGTCCCCTATAGCTTCGGTCAAGGCGCTCCATCCATCCCAGTCGTTCTCCCCAAGACCATCCTCGATCGAGATGATTGGAAATCGATCAGCCCATTCGCTCCAGAGTTCAATCAATTCAGATGTTGTTAGAGTCCGGTCTTCCTGTGCAAGCACATAGTCACCAGCATCGTTCATGAGCTCAGAGGCCGCAGCGTCAATTGCAAGGTAGACGTCTTTTCCCGGGACATAACCAGCGCGGTTAATTGCCTCCAGAATGACTTCAAAGGCAACGGCGTTTGATCCGAGACTCGGAGCGAAGCCACCTTCGTCACCCACCGTCGTGCCATGCCCAGCATCAGTGAGCACATCATGGAGTTGGTGGTAGATCTCAACGGCAATCCGGAGCGATTCAGCAAATGTTCCAGCTGTTACCGGCATCACCATGAATTCTTGGAAATCGGTGCTTCCCGAGGCGTGACGTCCGCCGTTCATGATGTTGAACATGGGTACTGGGAGAGTCGTAGCACCAGGTCCACCGATGTATCGGTAAAGAGGAAGCCCGACACCATCTGCGGCCGCGCGGGCAATTGCTAACGACACACCGAGGATGGCGTTGGCACCTAGGGAGGTCTTGTTAGGGGTACCGTCAAGCGCGAGCAGCCGGGCATCAATGGCTGCTTGGTTTGTGGCGTCTTCGCCCTCGACTTCAAGCGCGATGGTCTCGGTCACATTAGATACGGCGGAAAGGACGCCTCGGCCTCGATATCGGTTTGCATCCTGGTCTCGAAGCTCATGGGCTTCATGCTCGCCGGTAGATGCCCCAGAAGGAACGATGGCACGCCCGAAACCACCGCTATCAAGGGCGACTTCGACCTCAACTGTTGGGTTCCCACGTGAGTCGAGAACTTCGCGGGCGGCAACTCTGGATATTAAGGTCACAAAAGGACTCCGAATTAAGGGGAGCAAGACGGGGATGGACCCGAAGTATACGAGCGAGAGCTCCCTGGTGGCGGTTTCTAGGTGCTGGATGTGTAAGCGTAGGGCTTGGTAGCGATCGATCTAGGCCTGTAGGTATTTAGAATGTAGGCAACAGGGCATTTCCATGGATGCGATGCATGAAACCTGAAGTTCCTGAACTTGTTGTCAAGATGCGTGCTGAAGTTGGTGAGGGGCCAATTTGGGATCCAAAGACCCAAACTCTTGTTTGGGTGGATATCACTGGTTCTGCGATTCATCGGTATGATCCGGCTACAGGCCAAAACACCACAATACAGACGGGCGTTCACGTTGGAGCGGTGGCCGTTCGGGCCAGTGGCGGATTGGTGCTCGCCGCGGAAGATGGATTTCGTGGCCTGGATCTTGATGGTACCCAGTCGCTTCTGGTCGGGGTTGAGCATGACAACACGGCTATGCGTATGAACGACGGTAAATGCGACCGACGTGGTCGGTTTTGGGCTGGCACGATGGCTTACGACGAGGCGGGGCCTTCTGGTCTGGGCTCTCTCTATCGCCTCGATCCCGATTTGCAGGTGGTGCAGATGGTTGAGGGGGTATCAATTTCGAATGGGATTGATTGGAGCCCCGATGATTGCTTGATGTACTTCATTGATTCGCGTAGTCAGACGGTGGATGTGTTTGATTTTGATCTTGATACGGGCTCAGTTCAAAACCGAAGGACGTTGATTGAGGTGGACGCTGCTATAGGTTTGCCTGACGGAATGACCGTTGACGCGCAGGGAGACCTGTGGGTTGCTATGTGGGGAGGTGCACGTATTGCCTGCTATGCGCCAGACGGTACGCCTCGTGAGGTGTTTCGGTTCCCGGTGAGCCAGACGTCAAGTTGTGGGTTTGGTGGGTCGGGTTTGGAGGATCTTTATGTCACGACGGCTGCACGAGGAATATCTGAAGCCGCCGAGCCGGATGCTGGCAGCCTATATAGGTTCACGCCTGGGGTGACGGGACAGATGCCTAACGAATTCGCTGGGTAGTGTTTCCCTAGTCTGGGATTCAGATAACGCAAAAATCTATCGGAGGGCTACTGCTATAGCTTGGCCAACATCATCCACCGGAATAAATGTGATTGCATCGTGTAGAACTTCAGGGATGTTTCTCAGTTCATGCTCATTCTCCCGAGGCAGCAGGATTCGACGAATACCTCCCCTATGCGCGGCAAGTATCTTTGCTCCGGTCCCATAGGTCCTAAGAATTCGACCATGGCCGGTCATTCCACCGATGGCAAGAACCTCGGTGTCCACCGCTCGGTCGAGAAGGACCGAGGCTGTCGCTATCGTGGCTGCGATGGCGAGGGAGCCAACATCTTGAGGCTGCGGATTGCTTGGTACTGAGATGTGGACATCGAATTCTTCGAGTGACCTAGTTGAGATACCAAGGTCTGACAAGTGGGACCTGATATATGACTCAAGGACCTCATACGGCTGTTCATATGATCCCCACACAGTTCGGTGATCGGACTTAAGGCGGGTGCTGGAAGGGATCTGCCCCCCCCAATTTTCGAAGACCCTGATCTTTCCAGTTCCAGGCATTTGGACGGCTTCGATGTCATCTAGCAGGCCTCCCGTTGGTGTTACTACTGATCCAAAGGTGAGACCGGGCACATCTCGACGACGCCGACGAGACCCCGAACGCGAACGTGGTCGGCCGATGATCTTTGCGACCTCCTCAACAGTGACCAAAATGGGGACTTCCGGCCTGATGGGAAGCTCTTTCGTAATGGACCTCTGGACGATAAGCCTGAGCAGTTGCTCGAGCGTAACGGTGCCGGGTTCTTCTGTGTAACTGCGGATCAAAGTTCCGATTGTGTCTTCGTCCAGCCGAACCGCTTCAGGTGAGAAACAGTATTCCTGCAGGATAGATGGGAGCAGTGTGTCGCGGGCGATTTTGATTTTGTCGTCATCCAAGTGGCCATTAATTTCGACTACGTCAAGATATTCGAGTGTCCTCCCATGCGTAGATTCTGATAGCCATCTCCCGGTGGCTATGAAGAGGACCTGTGACAGATCAATCGGATTATTTGAAGAGCCATCATCAAATTTTTCGAGCGTTTGAAGCTGACTTAATTTCTGTAAAAAGGTGGTTGGCGAAGGTCTCCAGTCCTCTTCAAGAGCATCGACATTCTGTAGCACTAGTGCACCGGAGGTGTTGTGGAGTTGACTGACGGCTTGCTTGATGATTCCAGGACGATCGGCACTACCAAACAGTTCATCAGGCGATGTGAGGCGGCCGAGTTCCGCGGTTTGAACGTCTCGCCCAAGATGCGTACCAATATATTTGGCGAGTCGCGACTTCCCTACACCTTGTGGTCCGACAAGGCATAGGATTGGCCTCGGTCCATAGGAAACTTGCTCAGTGAGTATTTGGTTCTCACGGATTACAAGATGATCAATGATCTGGTCGGTGCTGTGTTCGGGCACGAACATGGTTTTGACCAGACCTTCACGAAGGTTCTCGATGCGCGCGGCGAATTCGGTGTGTTCCACAAAGATAGCCGTTTGTTAGGTACTAGGGCGGATCATAGCGTCGGTGAGGTGATTTCTGAATAAACCATGGGCCGAAACAAGAAAATCAATATTGGCCATTGACGCGCGCCGACTGTAGCGGGATGCTTAATCATTAGCACTTTGATGATGGGATAAGCCGACAATGGCTTTGCCAGACGCACCTGATTTTGAGGTTGATGTTCACAAGGCTAAGGAGATGATTGATAGCGGCGAGGTTCGTGTTGTGGACGTTAGAAGCCAGTTCCAGGCGCCCGCGATGCCGGGTGCTGAATATGTTCCGCTTGAGGAGATCTTGGCGCAACCGGCGACTGTAATTCCCACAGGTAAACCTGTTCTGTTTATATGCAACATTGGTCAGACAAGTGGTGTGGCTACCCAGATGGCTAAGGCGATGAATGTGGTTGATGCCTACAACATGCAAGGCGGTATGACTGCGTGGGCTGAGGCTGGCTATGACACCGAAGATCCACCGGCAGACCATTAAAGATACTGGTTCAAGGGAGGACCTCTGTGTTTACTGTTGAGCAAGTTCAGCGTTATAGCCGACATATGTTGCTTCCTGAGGTCGGTGCTGTTGGGCAGGCCAAGCTTCTTGATGCCAAGGTTTTGGTTGTCGGCGCCGGTGGTCTGGGCTCTCCTGTTCTGTACTACCTTGCGGCAGCTGGTGTTGGCACGCTTGGCATCGTGGATTTCGATACGGTGGATCGATCGAACTTGCAGCGACAGATTCTTCACCAAGACGATCGGGTTGGGATGGCGAAGACGGAGTCGGCAGAACGTACGCTGACAAGTCTTAATCCGGACGTCACAGTGGTTCGGCACGATGTGGCGTTAACGTCCGAAAACGCGTTGGATGTCATTCGGTCGTACGACGTAGTTGTGAATGGCTGCGACAACTTTCCAACGAGATATTTGATTAACGATGCTGCATACTTCTTAAGACGGCCGTTGGTTGATGGAAGTGTGCTTCGCTTTGAGGGCATGGCTACTGTGTTCGAGCCTGGCCAGGGGTGTTACAGATGCCTGTATCCGGCCCCTCCCCCTCCGGAGATGGCACCAAGTTGTTCAGAAGCCGGTGTGCTTGGGGTTCTTCCTGGATTGGTGGGACTAATTCAAGCTACTGAAGTCTCCAAGCTTGTGGTGGGCGTCGGTTCAACCTTGGTTGGTAGGCTCTTGGTAATTGATGCGTTACATATGGAGTTTAGGGAGCTAAAGCTTAGAAGAGATCCTGCGTGTCCCGTTTGTGGTGATGATCCGACTATCACTGAGCTAATTGATTACGAAGCGTTCTGCGGATTTGCTGGTGGTGACGTTGCATCGGTTTCTGCGGCTAACGCCACAACTGGTTGATGCTAACGGATTTCGGTTGGCCGACCTAATCTCTATCTACAGTTTGATGCGGTTACCAGAAACCAAGGCTTCGTACATAGCATCTGCTAATTGAACAGCTCTGGCTCCGTCAGTAATGTCAGCCAATGGTCTCCCATTTCCGGCCACTGCGTTCGCAAACGCAGTGAGCGATCGTGTGAATGAGTCGTCACGAGCAAGCCCCTCACATTTAGTAGTGGAGGTGTATCGGCCGTTTTCGAAGGAAGAAGCCTTGCGTAGGTTATCGGTAGCGGTCACGGTCCCGATGGCATCAGCAGTTAGCAGCCGCCAACTAGAAAACGTTTGGCTATGACCGAACTCTCCCACGATCACACGGGCAAGAGATCCGTTCGCAAAACGTATGGCGCCGGAGATAGTGTCGGCTAGTCCAGACCGTCGAGTATGTCTCCCGCCGGAGGCTTGAACATGAATTGGCTTCGATGCTGCGAGGTAGCATGCGAGATCAAGGGCGTGGTTGCCGGTGTAGGCAAGCACGCCACCATGGGCAGCCTCACCTGCCCACGTCTTTTTTAGAGGATCGACGATGCTTTCTATTTGTATAAATGTGGGTCTGGGAATTTTCCCGCGGGCGAATCTTATTGCTGGAGCAGCCCGTGCCCAGTAATCCATGGCTACCACTAGGCCTGAATGTCTTGCCATCGCCAAGATTCGAGCCGCTTCTGGAGATCGAAGCGCAACGGGTGGTTGTAAGAAGACATGTTTCCGGTGGTACAGAGCTGACGTGGTTAATTCAGCATGGTCGGCATGGGGAGTGGCGATCACAACTGCGTCAACGTCAGAAAATCTGAAAGCGTCTGCTGGGTCCTGACTCCAGGCCGATATGTTCATGTCTCGAGCGCCAGCTTCAGCTGCTTCAGCATTCCGATCAACAACTCGAGTTACAGTGAACGGTGAGTTGTTTTGTAGAGCTTTACCCACAAGACGGCCGATAGCTCCATACCCAATGATTGCGACACGCAAGGTCGAGACCCTACTGACTTGGTTGACCAGCTCAAGCCTATCGTGTCTTCGATGGGCGCGGCTGACCGAACATACGTAACGTTTTATCAGTCTTTACGATGTATCAGTTGAACGCCCTTTATTTTTGCTAGCTACATACAATCTGTGACGTATAGTGGGCACCTAGCTCGACATAATGTCTTTATCTGCATGTCTTTAGCTACTGGTTTTTTTATCAATGAAACAAAGTTCGTCTGATCGTGCACAACGTGTGCGCACGGCTGAACTTCTCAGCCTTGCGTCAGCGTTGGTGGTATTTGTCATAGTTTCCGCATTAGGCGTTCTGGTGTGGCGGCGGTCGTCGGTTGATGCTCAGCCGGTGGTGCAAGCGGTCCAGACGGTGGCGGTTCCGAGACAGGGACAGAGTGGACCAGTCCCAGTGCGAGAGGCGCCAGGTCCTGCTCAAGCGAGGTTCGCCGTTGCTTCAGAGGCTGAAAGCACGCCTGAACCGGAGAAGACGCCTAATCCTTTGGATATTGTTCCGGATTGGCCTCAGGACAAACCGTTTGGAATTTTGTTTTTAGGTTTAGATCGGAGGCCGGGTGAGCCGGGTGGTCGGACGGACGCCATAGTTCTAGTACGGGTTGATCCTCAAACCCATTCGGCAACGCTTATATCGGTTCCACGCGACATATGCATAGCTAATTGTCGAACGAATGCCCGGCGCATAAATCAGGTCTGGCAGAGTGATGGCCCTGACGTCCTGCTCCAGCAGGTAAGTGATCTTCTTGGTGTGCAGGCGGATTATTGGATAACGATGGATTTCAGTGGATTTCGTCGACTTGTTGACTTTGTTGGGGGAGTCGAAGTAGATGTTCTTAAAGACATCTATGATTCTGGCTATCCCAATGCTACGGACACTGGTTTTGAGCCGTTTAGTCTTAAGGCTGGGACCCAACGCCTTGATGGTGACACGGCGCTTCGTTACATACGTTCTCGTCGAAACATTGGAAATTTCGGTCGGGACGAGCGACAGCGGCAGGTGGTTGTAGCGCTGGCACAACAGGCACTATCGCCACAGAGAATCATTGATTCTCCGAGTTTGGTGCACGAACTAAACAATGCGTTTGAGTCCAATCTTCCGCTGGATGTAGTTCCATCTATGGCCAAGTTGATTCTCTCCATTGGGACAGATCGGCTTGTCCAAGGAGGGCTTACCTACAAAGAAGCTCCACCGTTCATTGATGACAAGGGCAAATATGTGCTGCTTCCCAATGTTCCGCTCGTGCACAGTTATGTAGCTGGCAAAATGAGGGAAGTTGAGACGATGTCTCCGCCAGTTGATCGCCCTGTAGTTCCGTCCTAACAGTTTTGAGCCACTACATAGATCTCGGATGGTTCATAGGCCACCTCTAAAAAGCGTCGAAGCAGGCCAGCTATTCGGTCAAGTTCTTGGCGGGTATGCAAAAGACCGTCGGTTGTTTCATGAAGGCTACGTTCAAGGTTTTTGGCGTAGCTTGATGATGCGAGACGTCCGGCCACCCACCGGGAAACGAGGCTTTCGTCATCGCGGGACTCTAAACTTTTTGAGACTGAGCTTAAGCTGAGATCGTCCAGATTGACGGGCAACCCGCGTTCAGATTCTGGGTTTACACCCGCCGATTCGGTTGTTAGTCCGGATGTGGTCGTCAAGTATTCGATCAACTCACGGTCATAGGGTCTAACGTGAGTGGGATCACGCCAAAACTCATGTGTGATGGTGGGAAGGCTGCCAGGGTTTGGTGTGGCGATAATCAATCGTCCACCCGGGCGTAATCTGTCGGCCGCAAGGCGGATGAATGCGGACGCATCCCGAATTTCTAAATGTTCTATGACATGAAAAGCAGTAATTGCATCATAAAGGTTTGAGGTGGTCTGAAGATAATCCAGCACGTGGTTTTCATGAATGTTGAGATGGCCGGCAGCAGCAATCATTGAAGGGTCATGATCGACGCCAGTGACTTGATGGTTAGCCTCTGATGCGGCATCCAGAAACTCGCCACGACCACAGCCCACATCGAGCAGATCCCCAGGTTTGGGTAGAAACTGTAGGTACCAAGCGCGCGCGCGCCGAACCATCTCGCTTGTGAAGCCTCTCTGGGCATACCAATCTGCGCCCATGTTCTCTAGTTCTCCTATCATCAAGTTCTGTGATCAGCCGTAGAATGCGATGCGTTGAACTTCGGGTACCTTGATTATGAATGACAAAGTCGAGATTTTCTCGATTGGGACGGAACTCGTGTCCGGATTAGTGCTCGATACCAACTCTCACTGGTTGGCCGGTGAGATTACTCTGGCCGGTGGGGACGTTCGACGGGTGACCGCACTCGCCGATGATTTACGGGCGTTGAAAGAGGAACTTCAAGCGGCTGTTGATCGTGATGCGAGGTTGATCATTACAACCGGTGGTTTAGGTCCGACCCCAGACGATCTAACAGTTGATGCTGTAGCGGCCGTTGCGGGTAGCCGGGTACACACCCCTACGGAGGTTCTTGAGGACTTTGCTCGTCGTCGGGAGATGACCGTTGAAGAGGTCTCGACGCCTCCGCGTATCAAGATGGGGTCTATTCCTGCGTCCTCGACACTGTATTTGAACCCTGTGGGATGGGCGCCGTGTTTTGCGACGGAGGTTAATAAGAGCTTGATTTGGTCGATGCCAGGACCACCGCGAGAGGTCGAGGGGTGTTTTACTCACCACATTCAGCCGGCGATTCAAGATATGTTTTCGGCGCAGACTGCTCGTTTACGTGTTTACGTTGACTCGTTTGAATCGGAAACGTCACCGTTTATGCAGCGTGTGATGAACGAGATTCCTACAGCGTATCTCAAGGCCTATGTGGGACAGTCTCGTGAAAATGGTTTGCCGGTGGACATTGTTGTTCGTTCTGAGGA
Source organism: Chloroflexi bacterium UBA6622 (assembly GCA_002433065.1). Classification (GTDB taxonomy): domain Bacteria; phylum Chloroflexota; class UBA11872; order UBA11872; family UBA11872; genus UBA11872. The sequence continues at coordinate 103,309 of DJHK01000001.1, read as the reverse complement.
CGGGATTGATCCCAACATTCTTCTGGAAAAGACCCATGCGTTGTTTTGCACAGTGGCTGGTGAAGCTGGAAAGACTGTCACGCGAGAACCGACGGCGCCTCTTCGCGAATAACTGAGGTATACAAATTTGAGATCGAACTGGACTGACCGTGAGGCTACGGGCTTGGACCCGTTGGCGCTGCGCGTCTATTCCTCGCGTCTTCTTGGATCTGAGTCTTCGCTCGTGCTGTATGGGGGTGGAAACACCTCAGTCAAGCATGAAATGGAGGATGAAGCGGGCGGCGTTGTTCGAGTCCTTAGTATTAAGGGCAGTGGAACTGATCTGGCAACGATTGATGTTGGCGGCTTTTCACCGTTGGCCTTGGATCCGCTAGTTCGCCTGCGGACGCGAAGCAGCATGGCCGACGATCTCATGGTTGAACTGGTGGCACGGGCTCTTCTCAACACAGTGGCGCCTCGACCGTCTATTGAAACGCTGTTACACGCGTTTATTCCTCTTGATTGGGTGGATCACAGTCATGCGGATGCAATATTGGCGCTGACGAACCAGCCATCGGGCCAAGCAGTTGTTAGAGATGTGTTTGCTGAGGATGTTGGGATCGTTCCGTATATAAAACCTGGGTTTTTGCTTTCAAAAGCAGCAGCAGATGTGTATGACAATGATCCATCTGTGGTCGGCCTAATTTTGGAAAATCATGGATTAGTCACTTTTGGAGAATCCGCACGAGAGTCATATGAGCGCCATATTGAATTGGTGTCCCGGGCGGAAAACTCTATCCGAAAAGTCTGGAAGACGCCGCCTGCTGGTCGCCAACGGACTTCAAGGGTGGCGGCTGGTCTCGCGACACGATTGCGTGGCCAGTTAAGCATCAGGAATCGAATGATCTTGAGGTTTGACGGGGCCTCACGGGTTCGCCAGTTTGTCGACAGGGATGATGTGGATGAAATTTCCCAAAAGGGTCCAGTAACTCCGGATCATATTTTGCGAACAAAGCAATTACCCATGGTTCTACATGGTTCCGAGACCGTCGATATTGTTCGTGAAATTAACAATTACGAAGATCAATATCGTGGCTATGTTGCTCGATGTGGCGGAGATGCCTCGTCGTTTATGCATGACCCATTTCCGAGAGTCATCTTGGCGCCGGGAATCGGTATGTTTAGTACGGGCCGGACGGCTAGCGAAGCTGACAAGGTTGGCGAAATTTATCGCCACACGATGGACGTGATTGAAGCGGCTTCAGCGATTGACAGGTACCAGGCGCTTCCGGAGCGAGATTTATACGAAATTGAGTATTGGCCGCTGGAACTCTACAAGCTAATGCATGGTCCAGCAGATCGCGAGCTCGCTGGTCGTGTGGCGGCGGTTACTGGCGCGGCCAGCGGTATTGGTAAGTCGGTTGCCAGAAGGTTGGCGGCTGATGGAGCTCACGTGTTCGTCACGGATATTGATGTTGTTCGTGCTGAGCAGGTTGCGGAAGGTATTCGGAACGATGGCGGGGTGGCTGAATCGATGGGCTTGGATGTTACTGACCAAAAGTCGATTTCAGCTGCTTTTAGAAAGATGGTGCTTGGAACAGGTGGTTTAGACATCGTTGTTTCCAATGCAGGAAGAGCTGAAGCCTCTGCGATCCACAAACTGACGTTGGCGGCGTGGAATCGTAGTTTCGATATAAATGCCACCGGCCATTTCCTGGTCCTTAGCGAAGCGGTTCGATGGCTTCGCAACCAAGATCTTGGAGGAAATCTCGTGCTTGTTTGCACTAAGAACACTTTTGATCCTGGCAGAGATTTTGGAGCTTATAGTGCTGCGAAGGCAGCCGAGTTACAACTTGGCCGCGTGCTTGCCATCGAGAATGGTGAGCATAATATCAGGGTCAATATGGTTAATCCGGACGCGGTATTTGAAGAATCCAAGCTATGGAGCAAGAAGATTAGGGAAGGTCGAGCTGCCGCTCATGGCGTCCCAATAGGCAAGTTGGAAAATTACTATAAAGATCGCAACTTGCTGAGGACGAAAATTACAGGCACAGAAGTTGCCGAGGCCGTATTTTTTTTGGCAAGTGATCGATCAGCGGCAACTACTGGCGCGGTTATTCCGGTTGATGGCGGTGTTACCGGTGCATTTCCCCGATGATTCACTTCGCTACGGCAACATGTTTCCGGAAACCAAGAGTTCACCGTTTGTAACAACAAGCGACTCGATCGAAAGCGAGACTCGAGGAAGCCCGGCGTCAAATGTGCGGTCTGCAAGTGCTAATAATGCTGTCCGAACAAATCCTGGTGCGAATAATTCGCCCACTTGTAGCCCCGTCAATTCTGCTGTTCGCTGGCTTTCCTCGGCGGATATTGCTAGCTCAAGTCTAAACGGGAAGTTCAGGTTGATTGATTGCAAGATTCCCGTTAGAGCACATGTGCCGGGTATGAATTCTATTTGTAGATTATCTATCGATCCGAACCAATGGTCCTGCTTACCCCAATCTCGGATAAGTGAGGTCATTTCTTCTTCGGTGAAGGAAATTTGGGCTGGAAGTTTCTTGCCGCTCAATCTGGCTTGTTCTGATTGAGCTTCAAATGCTTGGAGCTTGGCCTGAGCCCGCTGATGTGTTGTCGGGTTGATAGCGACAACATTGTTTTCCGTGTGGTCAGGGTGATTTCGTGTAGTGAAGACGCCAAGAAATATGACTAAACCCACTACAGCTAGGACTATCCACATGGTAAACACAAGGAAATGGCGCATTTCTTAGCGATCACTATTCCTGTGACGGTCTATTGGGGGCACTGGACTCACGATCTCAGGCTTCGTTATATATTGGAGGTTAATGTTTTCGCGATGTATTTTTTCTATGCTGGGCCTCGAAAGGCTACTGCCATAAGCGTTCGACTCGCTCATATGCTAGCGTTCGGCCGCTTGAGATTTACTGGTTAGGAGAGACAATCCTGCGAGATTCGTCTTCCCAACATATACGGAAAGCAATTGTTCCCGTCGCCGGAGCGGGGACTCGTCTATTTCCGGCTACGAAGTCGCAGCCCAAGGAAATGCTTCCGGTTGGTCGTAAGCCAGTTGTGCAGTACGTGGTTGAAGAACTCCTTGCCGCGGGTATTGAGCAGATCCTTTTTATCACCGGAAGGAAAAAAGCGGCAATCGAAGATCACTTTGACGATGACGTTGAGCTTAGGCCTTTTCTAGATGGTGCAAGAACTGGTGCAATAAAGGATCGGGGCCTTGCTGATGGGGCACCACGAATTTTTTACACGCGACAGGGGACCCCGACCGGGGTTGCAGACGCCGTTAGGCTTGGACGAGATTTTGCCGCTGGGGAATCGATAGTTGTCGCCTTTGGCGACACAATATTGCACGGCGGCAACATTGTTGGTCGATTGATCCAAGCGCATATAACGAGTCAAGCCTCGTGCACGCTTGCTGTGGAAGAGGTGCCTCGTGATGACGTGTTCCGCTACGGGGTAGTGGGTGTGCAGCAACGTGGGGATTTGTTGTATGCGACCGGTCTTGTTGAAAAACCCAACCCAGAAGATTCGCCAAGTAATCTTGCCATCGTGCCTCGCTATGTTTTCTCGCCATCAATTTTCGACACCATAGATGCAACTCCACGAGGAAAAAATGGGGAGCGATGGTTAACAGATGCTATTGCGATCTTAGTAGGTAAAAAAGCTCATGTTCGGGTAGTTCCTCTTAAGGAGCCGGAAAAACGGTATGACATAGGCAACTTTGAGTCCTATTACCGAGCATTTGTTGATTTTGCGCTTTCCGATCACGAATACGGGGATGCTGTTAGTAGGCACATCCGTTGTCTCGATGATTCAGAGTGACCGACTTTAGGCCGATTATCGCGTCAGCTCCAGGTCGTGCCGGATTGCTCGGAAATCCAAGTGATATGTACGGCGGAAGCGTGATTTCTATGGCTATTGACCGTCGGGCCTTCGTATCAATCGAGCCTGCTGCTTCGCTTCGTTTGTGTGCTGAGGATGCAGGTCTTGAACTAGGGATTGAGTCGGCTTCCGATCTCGAGTTAATTCATCCACCGTCTAGCGCTATGGCTGAATTGATGGAACCAAGCCAACTGCTAGCAGCCCGACATGCGACATATCTGAATGTGCTCAAGGCGGTTGTGGTAGCTCAAGAGATGCAGACGGCTTCGGTAGAAATCCGTTGTTGGAGCCATATCCCTCCTAACGCTGGCTTGTCGAGTAGTAGTGCTTTGCTGGTTGCTGCGTTAAGAGCGACTGATGTTTGGTTGGGTCGTAAATATCGCTTACATGAATTTGCTGAGCGAGCACGGGAGATCGAATTTTCTCGTATGAAAATCATATGTGGTTTTCAAGACTTTTATGCCGCTGCTCACGGTGGTCTTTCCTACTTGGATTTTCGAGGCAAGGCTCAATGGCGGGGATCTGACATAGATCCATTTGCTACGGTGGAGTCCTTGGTTACGGAGTCTGATTCGATCCCGTTGGTTCTTGCACATACTGGAAGACAACGTGATTCTGGTGAAACTCACCGTCCTCTTCGGGACCGATGGTTGGAAGGTGATCCAGCAGTTCGTGCTGCGATGCGAAGACTTGCGGAGATCGCCCGCCACTCAAAACGGTATGTGCTTTCGGGTGATTGGCTCGCGGTTGCCGAACAAATGAATGAGGCTCACACTCATATCGTGAGCGTGGGTGGGTCTGGACCAGAAAACGAGTCATTGATCGAACTCGCGATTCGATTAGGAGCTCGTGGCGCGAAGCTGGCTGGGGCCGGAAAAGGTGGAACGATCATAGCCATACATGAGGATCCCCAGTTCTTTGTGAAGCAGTTATCTGCGAATGACGTTGAATCGGCGTTCGCTGTTGACCATGTAGTCCCAGGTGTTGCTCTTCATAGGACGGACTGCGTTGGGAGTTTCGGAGATACGTAAAGAAGGTAGGGCTACGTTATTGTGAGAAGTGTCTTGGCGATCGGTTTGGATCTCGGTACAACGGGTGCTCGGGCGGTGCTAACAGATGGTCTGGGTCAGACACTTGCGGTACACGAGTCTTCTTACGGACTGTTGACGCCTCGGCCGGGATGGGCGGAGCAAGCACCAGAAGACTGGGAGAGGGCAGCCTTTGAAGCTCTGGGCACCGTAGCAGCACATGCTGACGACCCGGCTGATATTTGTGCCATTGGCCTAACAGGACAGATGCATGGATTGGTTCTTCTTGATCAGCGCTTGCGTCCGCTACGGAGGGCGATTATTTGGTGTGATTTACGCACGATGGATCAGCGACGGTTCTTAGAACAGCGTGTTGGGGCAGCAAAGTTCATCGAACATACTGGAAATCTTCCGCTTGAGGGATTTCAAGCGCCAAAGCTCGAGTGGATTCGAGAGCATGAACCAGAGTTGTTTGATCGAATAGCCCATGTCTTGTTGCCAAAAGATTTTATTCGTCTTCGATTGACCAACGAGTTGTGGACTGATGTTACAGATGCAAGTGGAACTGGCTATTTTGATCCTAGAACTCGTGAATGGTCCAAACCGATGATCGATTCGCTCGAAATTGATCATCGGTGGCTACCTAGAGTGTGTGAGTCCACCGCCATAGCCGGACGACTCACCCAGTCTGCCGGCGATCGCCTAGGACTTCCGGCTGGAATACCTATTGCTGGGGGTGCAGGAGATCAGCCTGCTGGTGGCGTAGCGGCACGGATCGTTAACGACGGCGATACCGTGATTACTATCGGAACATCCGGAGTGGTTTTTGTCGCGACTAACGCATATGCCGCGTCAAACGACGGAACGGTTCAGGCTGGCGCTCACGCAATCCCCAAGACGTGGCAACTTATGGGGGTTACACAGGCGGCCGGTCTCTCACTCCGATGGCTTCGAGACACGTTTTCTCCAGCAACGAGTTATTTGGAGCTTGTTGAGGAAGCTCAATCTGTTCCTGCAGGGAGTCGAGGCTTGTTGTGGTTGCCGTATTTACAAGGGGAGCGAACCCCATATTTGGATGCTAATGCTAGGGCAGCCTTGGTTGGGTTAACTGCTGCTCACAATAGAGCAGATGTAGTGAGGGCTGTGCTTGAGGGTGTCGCGTTCAGTCTTTGTGACGCTCTCGAAGCAATACAAAAAACTGGTGCGTCAACGTGTTCATTCAAATTGGCGGGAGGTGGTGCTCGAAGTTCGTTATGGTGTCGAGTTATCGCATCCGTGCTCGACGCTTCGGTAATGGTGGAACCGGAGGGGCGTGGGCCCGCATTTGGTGCTGCATTGCTTGGCTCGGTCGCAGCAGGTGAGTTCGATTCGGTGTTACAAGCGTGTGAAGAGATGAAGATCCCGGCAGATGTCGTAGATCCAAATACCTCGTGGGTTCAGGTTATGGCGACCACGCTGTCTCGATATCGGGATCTTTATCCAGCGTTACTTGCGACGAACCGTGAAGCGGCGGCATCGCAGATAGACGCTTGATATCACGTTTTATGGTTAGGCCGTTGCTATATTCAGAGCAAGATGTTTCAGGAGACTGCATTACTCAGCCCTTATTTTTATGTCTATTGACCGATCTAATTCGTCCTCACTACAGAATTTTATGGAAAGCCATCGACTTCTTTTCGATGGTGCAATGGGAACCACCATCAATGAGTATCCGGATCGGGATTGGGAAGCTCCGGAGGAAGTAACTTTTCGTTATCCCGATCGAATGACTGACATCTATCGTGCGTATGTTGAGGCGGGTGCGCATGTTTTGACCACCAACACTTTCGGTGGAAACCTTATAAGGCTTAGCAGGGCGGGTTTGACTGATCAGGTAGAGGAGATAAATCGAGGTGCTGCCGAGCAAGCACGAGCTGCGGCTGGAGACAGGGCTTGGGTAGCAGGGGACATGGGGCAAAGCGGAGATTTCCTCGAGCCGCTTGGAGATATTTCACGGTCCACAATGTTGGATGCTTTTCGTGTTCAAGCTGAGTATTTAGCAGAGGGTGGAGCGGATTTGCTGCTTTGCGAGACATTTAGTGATCTCAGCGAGATCCAGATTGCGATTGAGGCCGCGCAGTCAACAGGTCTACCTGTTTTCGCGACCATGACGTACGACATTAATCTTCACACGATGATGGGGGTTTCTCCGATCGATGGCATGCGTGCTTGCGAGGAAGCTGGTGCTGACGTTGTTGGATGTAATTGTGGTAATGGCCCCGAAGAAATGACGAAAGTTCTTGAGCAAATGATTGAGGCTGGACCAAAAAAACCGTTAATGGCGCAATCAAACGCTGGTGTTCCAGAGTTGGTGGATGGAAAGGTGTGTTATTTGTATCCACCTGAAAAGATGGTGGAATTTGCTAGGAATTGGTTAGGTCGAGGCGTGTCAGTGATTGGTTCATGTTGTGGAAGTACCACCAACACGACCCGACTATTGAGGCAGGTGGTTGACGACTTTCCGGATTCGCCATGATTTTGAGAACTTCAGCTGATGAGAAAGTGTGTATGGAGTCTTGGGCGATGGACGCGTTGTTTTTCAAGAAGAGCATTAAAGGTAATGTCGAATGACCGCTAGTTATGTCTGACGTATTTAGACATGCTTGGTGGGCGTTTGCTCAGGTCTATTACGATCTCAGGGCTCTTGCTATTCGAGGTAACTTGTGGTGGTTCGTGACTGTTTTCCCATTATTTCCGATTGTTGGTATTCCTTTGGCTTCGGCGCTCCAGCAGGCGATGGTTGGAATTGACGGTCCAGTTACAGGCATCGTTTTTTTCATTTTTATCGTTGCTGGGACCGGGATAGGCGGTGCATTAGCAGGGCCTGGTACGGCAGGTTTGTTTTATGTTGCTCAACTTCACGTAGATGGTGAGGACGTAGCAGTACGAGATTTTTGGATCGGATTTCGAAGCCGATTTTTTCGCGCATGGCTTCTTTTTGTAGTGGATATTTACTTGCTGTATGGGTTAGTTGTGGGATTTATTTTTTATACTGGAACTGGCGAGGTCTTAATTCAAGCGCTTGGCATTCTGTCGCTGTATTTCCTAGCGCTCTGGGTAGCTGCACAGGCGTACCTGTACCCGCTAGCATTGCGATACGAAATGTCCTTATATCACGTGTTTCGGAATGCAGCGGTTTTGGCACTCAGTGCTCCAGCCTCGTCACTTGCTTTTTGTGTGATCGTGGCCATGAGCTTGATTGTGAGCATGCTTCTCGTCTTTCCGATGATGGTCGTGGTGGCTGTGATGTTGGCGCTGGTTTCGATTCGAATGACCGATGAACGTCTTATAGATTTTGGCCTGCGAGAGAACTGATGCTGGTTTTAGACATAAACAGAAAAAACGGTAAATAAGGAGAGCAATGATGGCTGACGTGATGCTTCGCGATGTTCGAGCTGTTTTTAAGGAGGACAGTGATCCAGCGGCTGTAATTTTTGGTCAAACAGCGCCCAAGGAAGAAGAATCGGATCTTGTGGGCCAGGCAAACTATCGAGATGGTCAGGTATATGCGATAGACGGGGTTGATCTTGACATTAAGGACGGAGAGTCAATTGCGATTCTCGGCCCATCGGGTTGTGGAAAATCAACCATGCTCCGGGTGATTGCCGGTTTGATCATGCTAGAGACGCCAAACAGCGGGACGATTCAATATGGCGAGGAAAATTGGACGGAGCTCAATGCTAAGGATCGTCGTGTAGGAATTGTGTTTCAAAATTACGCGCTCTATCCGCATATGCACAGTAAGAAGAATCTAGGATTTTTCTTCAAGATGCATAAGCGCGAAGAGGAAGTTGACGAACGCGTCGAAATTGTTTCAAAGATGATGGGCGTGGGCTTCGATCAACTGCTTGATCGTCGTCCCAAGGCTTTATCAGGTGGACAGCAACAAAGAGTTGCCATTGCCCGATGCATTGTTCGTGATCCAACGGTGTTTTTGTTTGATGAGCCACTATCTAATCTGGACGCGAAATTGCGTACCCGGACTAGGGTCGAGATAAAGCGACTACTACGGCGTTTCAAAATAACAACGGTGTATGTCACGCATGATCAAACTGAGGCTCAGGCAATGGGTGACCGGATTGCAGTCATGCAGGCTGGAAAGATTCAACAACTTGGTACCTATCGGGAAATCTATGATGATCCGGTAAACATGTTTGTTGCTAGTTTCGTCGGTGCGCCCCCTATGAACCTTATTCCGGGAAAGGCGGAGAACGGAGGTGTTCGTCTCGATGGTCAATTTGTGGATCTTCGAAACGACGCGCTGGGCGGGGTTGAAGGACAGGATGTCCACTTGGGGATTCGCCCCGAGTCAGTGCTTCTTTCGCCACATCAGGTTGAAGGCTCGATGCCGGTCCAGGTCTATTGGGTGGAAAACCACTTCTCTGAACAGCGCAAGGAAGTCACTTTGGACTTCGGAGGCACTCGAGTCATCTGTAAGAGACCCCTTGAGGAAGAGTGGGATCGAAACACTACGGCATACGCAACAATTCCTGTTGAGGAGAGCTATGTTTTTGGCTCTGATGAACGTCGTATCGTCTAGCCCAGTGTGATACAGCTGATCAGATTATCCATGCAAGAATTCTTGCTAATTGGCGCTAGCTTGATGTTTCCTGACTAGATGCCCGAAAAATTGGATGGTGCCGTCAATAAGATTATCTGGTGATAGAATCACTATCGTTACTAGAAGTGGTAGTGAGCGGACAGTAGCCTGCCGTTCATAAGAGATTCCCGAGGAGGGAAGCGGTCCAAGCGTCCTGAGGAGGCAATAAGATGCGCAGCGACTTTATTCTGGCGCTGCGTCAGCTTGCCGATGAAAAGGGCATTCAGATTGATGCGGTTATGGACGCGCTCCGCACAGCGGTCGCTTCAGCGTTTGAGGATTTCAACACAGAATATGAGGATATTGATGTTGAAATTGATCCTGAGACCGGCGATTCCACGGTTTACGCCAATAAGACGGTGGTTGCAGACGTGTCCGACGAGATAAGAGAAATTTCAGTCAGCGACGCCCAGACCTACGACGAAGACGTAAAGATCGGAGAGATTTTTCAGATTGACATAACGCCCCCTAACTTCGGCCGAATTGCTACTCAGAAAGCGCGGCAGGCGATGCAGCAGGCGCTTCGGGATGCCGAGCGTCAAGAGATTTACAGTCAATTCATTGAACATGAAGGAGCGTTACTGGTCGGTCGGGTTACACGGGTTGAAAGACACGGGGTGTTCGTTGATCTGGGTCGTGGTGAAGCGATCATGTTGCCGGGCGATCAAGTGCCCGGTGAGTTCTATCGCGCTGGTCAACGTATGCGTGTTCTATTGATAGAAGTCGCGGAGGCTGGTCGTGGTTCGCAACTACGAGTGTCTCGATCGCATTCCGATTTTGTACGTTGCTTGTTTGAGCGGGAAGTTCCTGAGATTCAGAGCGGTATTGTGGGTATTGAAGCTATTGCTCGTGATCCTGGGATTCGAACCAAGATTGCTGTACGTTCAAGCCAAGAGGGCTTGGATCCTGTTGGGTCGGCTGTTGGAATGAGAGGTAGCCGTATACAAAATGTGTTGCGGGAGCTGGGAGAGGAAAAAGTAGAGATAATTCTTTTTGACGAAGAAGCACGTGTGTATGTTGGAAATGCACTTAGTCCAGCTCGCGTCCAGAATGTGCACATCGATTTGGAACAGCGTGTAGCCGATGTTTTTGTGCCCACGGATATGGTTTCGTTGGCAATTGGCAAAGAAGGGCAAAACTCTCGTTTGGCTGCGAGACTTACGGGGTTCAAGATCAACATACGTGATGCGGCGGAGCCTCTTGAGGCACGGGACGTTGCCGCGCCGGAAGATGTGTCCCTAGCTGATGTGTCTGAAGGTGCTGAAGAGGTAGGTGATGTGGACAAGTCGGATTCGGATCAATCTTCGTTTTCGGCCGATGAAACGATTCAGACTGACAGCGGTACGGATGGTACAAATGAAAAAACCGTTTCGGTTGAGACGGGCGAAAATACTACTCGCAAACCAGCCGGATCTGAGGACTGATCATCGCCCAACACGAGCCAATGCGTACATGTGTAGTTACACGTGCCAAACGTACAAAACGTGAACTGATCCGGATTGTTCGGACTCCTAGTGGAGACGTTCAATGTGACCCTTCAGGTCGACTTGACGGGCGCGGTGCTTACATCACCCTTGATGACACAAGTGTGCGAATGGCGCTTGCACAAGGCATCCTTGATAAACATCTTCAATCTCCGATTGATGACGAAATGGCTAAAGACTTGATTAGGCAGGTAATGTCCGAAGTTAGACGGCGTCGAGTAACAGAAGACGGTGACGTCTAGGATGGCAAGGCGTCGTCGACCTCGTCGTCGTCCTCCGGAGAGATCCGCGCAGTCAAAGCGTGTTAAACCGAAGGCTGATGTTTCGGAAGAAGTGGAAAGTCAGGTAATTGAACCCGAGGCACTTGAGCTTCGACCTGTCGCTATTCCAGACACTGCCTCGATTGGGGAGATTGCTGAACGGTCTGGTGTTCCTCCTACGGACATCATCATGGAACTTTTAAATCGGGGTGTTCTGACGACGATCAATGCGGCGATAGATAGGGATACAGCTCGTGCGGTGATGGCGAATCTAGGCGTCGAAGTTCTTGAATTAAAAGATGTTACGGATGAAAAGTCGGTTGGTTCCGTTGATCCTCAACAAGAAGAGTCATTGGATGTCTCTGATGCGGATCCTGACTCTACGGACGAACCAGCGGAATTAAAGACTGGTGAACTTCGGCCACCAGTTGTGACCGTAATGGGTCACGTAGACCATGGCAAGACGACACTGCTCGATGCTATTCGAAAGACCAATGTGGTTGATAGCGAGTTTGGAGGGATCACTCAACACATTGGTGCGTATCAAGTGGCTGTGAAAGGACAGCCAATTACATTCATTGATACACCCGGCCACGAAGCTTTCACCGCCATGCGAGCTCGCGGAGCCCAAGTTACAGACGTTGCAATTATTGTTGTTGCGGCTGACGACGGGGTAATGCCACAGACGGTAGAGGCAATAGGCCATGCTAAAGCTGCTGGGGTTCCCATTATTGTGGCTGTAAATAAAATTGATTTGGAAGGTTCAAATCCAGATCGAGTGCTACAGCAGCTCACGGAACACGAGATTGTTGTTGAAAAATTTGGTGGTGATGTTGTTGCGGTTCCGCTATCAGCCCTTCAAGGGGAAGGTATTGAGGATTTACTTGAATATGTTCAGCTGACAGCTGAACTAGAAGATTTGAGAGCGCCTGTCGATGGACCGTCAGAAGGCATCATTATCGAAACCCGACTTGATCGTAGCCAGGGAGCAGTTGCGACAGTTTTGCCGCAGCGAGGCACGCTTAAAGTTGGTGATTCAGTATCCACCGGCGCAATTTCCGGCCGGGTTCGAGCTTTATTTGATGATACCGGTGGCCGAATAAAGTCGGCCGGTCCGGCTACACCTGTAGCGGTTGTTGGGCTTGAATCGATGCCAAATGTTGGTGATTCCTTAAAGGCTGTCAAAGCTGATCGTAAGAAGCGACGTCGGAAGGAGCTAGTGACTAAGGGAAGCGGTGATCAAGCTATGCGGCTTAGTCTTGAGTCTCTCGCGGCCCAAATGACTGCTGGTCGATTACAGCAGATTAATCTTGTTGTGAAAGCTGATACGGCTGGATCTGTGGATGCGGTCGTCAGTTCGATTAATCAACTTGGGGATGACCGGGCCCGTGCCATGATTGTTTATGAAGGTGTCGGACCGGTAAATGAATCAGATATAAATTTGGCATCGGCCGCAAAGGGCTTGGTTCTGGGATTTAATGTTCGAGCGGATGTGTCTGCGGAAGCAGAGGCAGATCGTCAGAATGTTCAAATCCGTTCTTACCGGACGATCTACGAGCTGATCGACGATGTGGACGCGTCCTTGAAGGGATCGATCAAGCCGGAAGAAGTCGATGTTGTTGATGGCCGTCTTGAAATCAGGGGTGAATTTAGGAGTGAGCGTAATCGGCAGATTGTTGGTGGAATGGTTTTGTCGGGTCGTATGTATACCGGCGCGGATGTACGTATTCTTCGTGCTGACGAGGAAGTTGGAACAGGAAAGATCACTACGTTGAGAAGGTTTGCTGATGAGACAGAGGAGGTTAGGGAAGGTTTTGATTGTGGTCTCGCTATTACGACAACTGTCAATATTCAGCTCGCGGATATTATTGAAGCCCATCACACTGAAGAGCGGCTCCCCTAATCTGGAGGCCAAGTTATTGCTGCGCGCCGCGCGCAACGTATAGAAGCACAAATCGCTCGAGAAATTAGTGATGTACTTGAAAGACGTCTCACTGATCCTTCGATTGGGTTTGTAACTGTTCAACGTGTTGCGATCACACCAGATCTTTCTCGGGCTATAGTGTTTGTTGCCCCTTTGGGGCAGGCCGAGCAGGCTCAAGTCACGCTTCAGAGTCTGCAGAGGGCAGCAGCGTTCGTTCGGCGAGAGCTCAGTCAGCGAATCCGGATGTATCGCATTCCAGAGATTCGATTCCAGCTTGATCCCGATATGGTGACTGAGGAGTCGATTGCACAAAGAGCTTTAGGCAGCAGGGTCACCGAAAACACTGAAGACAATTCTATTGATGTTGATGATTGGCAAGGGTGATTTCAGGTCGCCAGATAAAGGCGGATTCGCGAATATTTTTAAGCCGATCGGTATGCGGTCGACACAGGCGGTTGGAAAGGTTCGACGGTCTACGAACTTTCGTCGTGTAGGGCACTGTGGAACGCTGGATCCCCTTGCGTGGGGAGTGCTTCCGATTGCTTTAGGTCGGGCAACACGTTTAAGTCGTCATGTATTAGGTATGGATAAAACGTATGAGGCGGTCATGCTTTGTGGTGTAAGCACGGCATCTGATGATCTTGAAACCAACCCAGTATCGATGGTTGAATTGGCTCCGGATGTGCAATCGGTGGTCGATGTTTTGCCTCTTTTCACAGGGAACATCGAACAGGTTCCGCCTGATTATTCCGCTATTCAAGTTGGTGGTGTTCGCGCGTATCGTGTGGCCCGCAAGGGTGGTCAAGTAGCGTTACGTTCACGGTGGGTCAGGGTGGATCAACTTAAATTAACAGCGGCTGCGCGAGTACCGATCTCTGTAACTGGTGAGAAATTGCAGATTGGGAACAGCTTTGATTCAATCGATGCCTTGCTTGTTGGTTTGAAAATCAAGTGCTCCTCGGGTACGTACGTTCGAGCGCTTGTTAGAGATATAGGATTGCGCCTGGGCTGCGGAGCAACGCTGTTTGGCTTGGTACGCACCGGTGTCGGTCCATTCACGCTAAGTAACGCAACCGAAATATGGCAATTGGATATTGCTGCACGTGAGAATTATCTCGAAACTCTTCTCTATCCTCCCGATGTCGCTGTTGAACATTTGCCGGCCACTATGGTTGGCACTGAAGTCGGAACCCATCTCCAGAACGGGAGAAGGTGTATGCAGAGGCAACGTTCGTTGACTGGGATACATCGTTTATATGATTCGGATGGTCAATTTCTGGCGTTGGCGTCGGGAGAAAATGGCGACTGGAAACCCGAGTTGGTTTGGCAATCTTCCGAATGAGTGACTACAACCGCGAAGGCGATGTTCGTATTACACGAGACGTTGAAGAGTTCAGACCGTTGGGTGAGTCTGTGCTGACGATTGGTCGGTTTGATGGGGTGCATCTGGGTCACGTCGGCCTGGTTCGAGCTGTGATTCGAGCCGCGGCTGTTGATCACATAGAACGCTCAATTGTTGTAGTGCTCTGGCCTCCGCCAGAATGGGTTCTCAGGCCTGCAGAATCCAGAGCCCTATTAACCACTTTGGAGGATCGTCTAAACCTCTTGAGTGAGCTAGGCGTGAGTGAGGTTGTGGTTTTGCCGTTTGACAAGGAACTATCTGAGCAGGATCCCGAAGAATTTATCCGTTTTCTCAAGAAAAGATTCTTGATGCGAAAGTTTGTGACTGGCCCCAATGCTGCGATTGGTCGTAACCGGTCGGGCACAACGTCAGCCCTCACACGAATAGCGGAGCGTGTTGGTTTTGACCATGTGACAGTGCCGCCAAGGGGTATAGCTGGAGATATTTCCAGTAGTCGTGCTCGCCAGGCGTTGGAAAACGGAGATATTGTCTCAGTCACAGACATTCTTGGACGCCCTCAT
The DNA here is from genome assembly GCA_002433065.1 of Chloroflexi bacterium UBA6622. Lineage (GTDB taxonomy): Bacteria > Chloroflexota > UBA11872 > UBA11872 > UBA11872 > UBA11872. The sequence goes on along the minus strand of DJHK01000001.1, from coordinate 88,160 downwards.
AGTCTTGAAGGTCCTGTTGTACATGGTGATGCTCGTGGTAGGTGTCTTGGATTTCCGACTGCGAATCTTGAACTCCCCGAATGGATGGTTCTGCCACTTGATGGTGTTTATGCGGCTTCCGCGGTTGTTCAAGGCGACAGGCTGGTATATCGAGCGTTGGTAAGCGTAGGAATACGACCGACGTTTGGATCCGGCGATCGAATTTTTGAAGTCAATCTTCTCGATTTCGACAAGGACATTTACGGCAGGCGTCTGAGGGTATTTCTCCAAAAGCGTATTCGCAGGCAGGAGAGTTTTGAGGAAACGGAAGATCTAGTGGCTGCTATGCGTGGAGATGAGGAGTTTGTGCGTAGCATGCAGCCGGTAAGGGAATCCGATCTTTTACCCTTTGCGTCTTGAGCATTCTGTTCATCACGTTGAGATTAATAGTATTGACGTCTAAGGTGTGACATCCGAATTCAAATTAGCCAGGACCTATCGGCTCAGGGCTGTATTTTCTGTAGAAGACTTGTTTTAACGAACAGAACATCGATGCTGCAAAGCAACCGAACGATGAAAAACCGAGGGGGCTTTACGCGAACCAGTGTCTCGATTTCTGGTGGTATCAAGGATCGGAACATGATGAAGCCAATCAACGTTTTTTGTGATCTTTCGGATTCTGAAACAAATGACATTCTCAATCAGATGTCCACGTCGACCATCGAGTCTGGAACGATAATTTATCGATCCCACGAGGTCGCTAACGAACTGTTGTTTCTCAGGGCTGGAGAAGTCGAGATTTATCAGACAACCCAAGATGGAAAAAGATATGTGCTAGCCACGGTTTCCGACGGAACTTTTTTCGGGGAAATGGCGATTGTCGGACGCTCAGTAAACACGGCGTATGCGGTGGCAGTGGAACAGTCGATCCTAAGCAGGATGAGTAGATCTAGCGTAGAGCAGATGGTCGCCAAATATCCTCTTGTGGGGCTTCGGATAATGGAGGCGCTTGCCCATCGGCTGAATGAGGCAGAATCCCACCTGGAAACTCTTGCGCTTAAATCGCTTTCGTCGCGGTTAGCTAGTCTCATATTGGATCTAGGGCGAGAACAGAACCTGTTAATTGTTGGGCTGACTCACAAAGATCTAGCTGAGCGTGTTGGCACGTCGCGCGAGACAGCGACTCAAATACTGAATGAATTAAAGGCGGAGGGCTTTATTGATACTGGCCGCAAGCGGATCCAGGTGCTGGACGTGAAAGGTTTGCAGAGCATCGCGGATGCTTACTAGGACCTTGTTGTTGAAGCCAAAGCACGTTGCAGTGCGAACCGGATATTGTTGTGGACGGGGTGACATTGGTTCCTAAGACGCGCATTATTGTCGGGCTTGGTTTTTGTGCCGGAAATAGGTAATTGGTGTTTGTAAATAGACCATCAGTGACGTCTGGACAGGGGATGGTTGCTGCGGCTCACCCTCTTGCTGCGGCGGCAGGAGCTCGTGTGCTGGGTCAGGGCGGAAATGCTTTCGATGCAGCTGTGGCCACGGCTGCTGCTCTTGATGTTGTCGAACCATATATGTCCGGATTGGCTGGCATGGGTGTTGCTACGCTTTATGTGTCGAAGGAACAACGTGTCCGAACCTTGGATTTTATTCCTGCGGTTCCCGCTCGATTCGATCCTGGTGTTCGATGTGACACGGATCTGGTCGCCGGTGCTCACAGTGTTGGACCACCTGGAAATCTTGCCGGCTGGTTGACACTGCTTGACACCTACGGTTCTTGGCCTCGAGACAAGGTTTTTGCTGACGCCATTGATTTGGCTCGTAACGGATTCCCAACGACCGAACGCAATGCCGCGATGATTAGCAGCAAGGCTCAGTCGGAGACTGTTCAGGATTTTGTTGGCTGGTCGGAGATATTTTTAGATGCTGGTGAGGTTCCTGGACCCGGGTGGGTTTTGCGACAACCTGATCTGGCGCGGACATATGAGGCAATTAGTCGGGACGGAGCCAAGTATCTGTATGAAGGGGTTCTTGGCGCTGCGCTTGTTAAGGAGATTCAGGATCTGGGTGGCGCACTTTCTTTAGATGATCTGGCATCAGTCGAAGCCCGATGGGTCGAGCCTATTTCCACAAATTACCGAGGTTTGGAAATCTATACTGTTCCACCGCCTGCTGAGGGTTTTCAAATGTTGCTGGCGGTAGGTCTTCTCGAAAACAGGGATGTGGCTGGGTTTGATCCTAACGGCGCTGACCATCTGGATGCTGTTATTCGTGCAACTCGAATTTCCGCTGTACAACGTCTGCGTTTGGCCAATGCTCCACACCAGATTATCGAAGATGTCCTCAAGGAAGAGTCCCTTGATGGCTTAGGAGATTTGTGGGACGACAGTTCGTCGGTCAATAGTCCTACTGAGAAATATGACTCCTCTCCGTCGATTGCTGGAATGCCAGATCCTCGGCGCGAGCACACCACTTCATTCTCGATCGTGGATGCGAGTGGAAATATGATCTGCCTGACCCAGAGTCTAGGTGGTGCGTTTGGGTCGGGCATTGTAGTTCGTGGATACGGTGTGACGACGAACAATTTTCTTTATTGGGGAGACCTGGATCCTCAAAGTCCCAATCATCTGGCTCCTGGAGCCCCGTTGTCGCTTCCTATTGCACCAACGGTGTCGATGCGAAATGGAATCCCGACACTGGCGCTTGGTACACCGGGTAGTTATGGGATTTGTCAGACGCAAACTCAAGCACTACTTCAGCACGTGGATTTTGGGCTCGATATTCAACGAGCTATTGAGGCGCCTCGGCTTCGGGTCATGGATGGCACCACGGTGCACGTGGAATCCCGTGTGGCGCCATCGGTCATACAGGAACTATGTAACCGTGGTCATCGGGCGCTGGCGACGGATCCATGGACGATGATGGTGGGTGGTATGCAAGGCGTTACTTATGATCCGTATACCGGTGGAATGCAGGGGGGGGCTGATCCCCGGCGAGACGGTTATGCGGTCGGTGTCTCCCTAGTGTCCTAGGGGGTGAAGTCGTCTTCAGGTGCTAGCCGATTGGCAAACTCGGCGAGCAGCGTGGCTGCGGCGTCTGCATCGTCCAATGCCACAACTTCCGAAGGTGTGTGCATATAACGCAGGGGAACACTGACTAAGCCTGTAGCCACACCAGCTCTGGATAATTGAATTGCATTCGCATCGGTTCCAGTGCCACGTGAGGCAGCCTCGAGTTGATAGGGGATGTTCAAGGCTTCTGCTGCCTCGATAAGCTTCTCGACTACTCTTGGATTGAAGTTGGGTCCTCGGGAGATGGTGGGCCCACCACCGAGTTTTACGTCGCCTGCTGTTTGTTTCGTGATGTTGGGATGGTCCGTGGCATGAGTGACGTCTACAGCAATGGCTACGGCTGGATTAATACCGTAAGCACTGGTCTCGGCGCCTCGCAGGCCGATTTCTTCCTGAACTGTTGCTACTGCATGTATAGATGCTTGTAGCTGTTGGGTAGATGCTCGACGCAGACCTTCAGCGACAACCCACGTTCCTATTTTGTTGTCGAGAGCACGCCCGGCTACCACATCAGAACGTAGATCCTGAAGACCTACGTCATACGTGATGGGATCTCCGATGTTTACTAGGGCTTCGGCTTCTTGTTTGTCACTGACAGCGATATCAATCCAAATGTTTTCAATCTTTGCTGGTTTTCCCCGGTCACTAGGGGGGGTGAGGTGTATGGCCTTACGTCCTGTTACTCCAACCACCGGTCCATTTTTGCTGTGAATGACCACTCGACGGCCGGGCACTAGGCCTGCGTCGTGTCCGCCTATCGTGTTGAAGTAGATAAAGCCCTGGTCGTTGATGTAGTTCACTTGGAAGCCAAGCTCATCGCAGTGCCCGGCAAACATAAGCCGAGGATTACCATCGGTATTACGAACGGCGATCATATTTCCATGGACGTCTGAGCGGACATCATCCGCAAAGGACTCTGTATAGGCGTGGTAGACCTGACGAACAGGCTGTTCATACCCAGCGGGGCTAGGTGCTGAGATGAGTGACTCGAGGAAGTCGCGTTGTAGTTTTTCCATAGATGAGTCCTTTCTTTGCGTCCTAAACTGCAGCCTCACGCTGCTGTTCAGCGCTAGCCATGAGCTGTTCTTGAATGTTGCTGGGAACCTCTTCGTAACGAACAAATTCTCGTGTGAACCGTCCTCGTCCTTGCGTTATTGATCGGAGATCTGTCGCATAGCGTTGCACCTCGGCAGCTGGGACTTCTACTTCGACGACGGCAAAGCCTTCGTCATCACACGGTGGCATTCCGAGTACATGACCACGCTTGGAGCTAATATCACCGATGACGTCGCCAGTGTTGGCTTCCGGTATGAAAATGCTTAACTTCATGATGGGTTCTAGAATCACCGGGCTGGCTGTGGGAATTCCTTCCCGATAGGCGAGGCGGGCAGCAAGCCGGAATGATTCGTCGGATGAATCCACCGCGTGGTACTGACCATCAAACAGCGCGGCTTTGAAGTCGACCATCGGGTAGCCAGCGAGCAAGCCCACATCGATGGCTTCGATAAGACCTTTTTCGACGGCGGGGATGTAATTACGGGGAACACGACCTCCAACCACACGGTCTTCAAATTCGAATCCTGAACCTCGCGGAAGCGGGGAAAATTCGATGTGGACATCACCAAATTGGCCTGATCCACCTGACTGGCGCTTATGGCGGCCATGTGCGTTCACGGTTTTCCTAATTGTTTCGCGGTAGGCGACACGAGGAACTTCAGCGTGAAGTCCCACACTAAACTTTCGTTTGGCTCGGTCTAGGCTGATTTGTACATGTGATTCTCCGAGACCAGCAAGGATTGTTTCGGCCGTTTCTTCATCCCGGTAGGATTGTAGGGAAGGGTCTTCTTCAACCAGACGACTAAGTACTGAGCCCATCTTGTCGAGATCCGCGCTTGTTTCCGGTGTGATGGACGCTTCGAACAGCGGTGTAGGTAGATCGAAGGCTTGTGTTGTAACGGTGTGACCTGGATCGGTTAGCGTGTCACCGGTTGCTACGCCTTCCAGTTTGGTAACAAAGGCGATATCTCCCGCTGCCATAGTCCCGGCTGACTCCCCATCTTTTCCAACAGCAAACTGAATATTTGTGAGGCGTTGTGTTTCGCCGGTTCGTTGATTAACAAGCTGAGCCTCACCATCTATTTGTCCGGCAATGAGGCGAAAGATTGACACCTTGCCGACAAACGGGTCAGCAAGTGTCTTAAAGACTTGGACTATCACCGGGCCATCGATTGCAGGGGCGTTGCTATCCATCAAAAGTTTCAATGACTCGGTTGGTGACGGTGTTAAAGCGATAAGGGCCTCGAACGTCTCACGCGTTCCTTTGAGCTCGGTAGCTGCTGAGAAGACCACTGGATATATGCTGCGATCTCTGACGCCCGCGTGAAGTGCCGTGATCATTGCTTCGCGGGAAATATTTTCACCTTCAAGGTAAAGCTCAAGAAGCGCGTCATCTGTTGACGCAATTGCTTCGAGCAATTGTTCCTTCGCGGTTTCTACACTCTCGATGAGTTCTTCAGGGACATCTTCCACGGTAGATTGGCCGTCTTTGAATATTCGTGCTTTGCCATCTAGTAAATCGACTATCCCGCGAAAATCTGGTCCTTCACCTATTGGGACTTGAATCGGGACCACATTCGTGCCAAAGCGTTCGCGAAGGTCGTCCACAACGGCTGTAGTGTCAACGTTCTCACGATCCATGCGACTGAGGATCAATATCAGAGGCCGTTTCAAATTTGAAGCAATACGCCAAACTGTTTCGGTTCCGACTTCGATTCCGGAAGTTGCGTCGATCAGTAGGGCTGCAGCGTCTGTCCCTTGGAGCCCGGAAATCACTTCCCCGACGAAGTCTGCATAACCGGGGGTATCGACGACGTTGAGTTTGCTTCCAGCCCACTCGCAGGCGATAGGGGTTAGATTTATGGACATACCGCGTTCGTGCTCATCTGGGTCATAGTCCGCGACGGTATTGTTTTCCTCGACCCGACCCAGCCGAGATGATTTTCCTGTCAGGAAATACAGTGCTTCCGCTAAAGATGTTTTGCCCGACCCACTGTGGCCGATGAGCGAAACATTCCGGATATTGTTGGTCTCGTATTGGTCCATACGTGCCTCCTCCGCTGCGCGGATGCTCCATGGACTCTTCACGTGAGCGGCGTGAACGCGCATTATAGAGGCAAGGAGCGTGCTGAGGAGGCTGAGCTGCTTACAATCAGCCGAGTGCTTATAAGTTTTCCGCTATAAGATTTAATCGATGCCTGATTCTTCTCGACGGATAGTAATTAAATGTGGAACCCGGTTGGTGACAACCCCAACCGGTCTCAACGACGTATTTATTTCGGATATTGCCCAACAAATTTCTGAAGTTCGTGAAATGGGAACCCAGGTGGCGCTGGTGACATCTGGGGCTGTGGCTGCTGGTCGAACGATTGCGCCTATGTCGGGTGATGCTCTTGTCACTCGGCAGGTTTTAGCGGCGGTTGGTCAGGCTCCCTTGATGACCCAATATGCTGAGAAGTTTGGCAACAAAGGGATCGTGGTTGCGCAGGCTTTGTTGTCGCGGGCTGATTTGGCGCACCGTTCCGGTTACCTGAATGCGCGCAATGCATTAAATGGTCTGCTGGATGCCGATATTCTTCCGGTGGCAAACGAAAATGATGTTGTGGCCACTGAGGAACTTCGATTTGGCGATAACGATGCTCTCTCAGTGTTGATCGCAAAGCTTATTGGTGCTGATCGGTTGTGCATCCTAAGTTCCGTTGGAGGTTTATATACGGGTGATCCAACAACAGATCCACATGCCGAACTGATAAGGGACGCTGGAAAGGTTCCCAGAGAAGATCTCGAACGGATGGCCGGCGAGGCTTCAGAAGGCGGATCGGGAGGTATGCGATCAAAACTTCAGGCGGCGTTTGAGGCAATGGCTGACGGCATAGACGTGGTTATTGCTGACGGGAATGAATCAGATGTGATTATTCGACTCGCGCGCGGCGAGTCTTTGGGAACGAGTATTTCGGCACTAGGGCCAATTCGTTCAAGCCGGGCTCGATGGCTTAGTTCGAGTTTGGGGCAACGCGGGGAGATTGTCGTTGATTCTGGCGCTCAACATGCTGTGGTGCACGATGGTAGCAGTCTGCTTCCGGCTGGAATCACCAAAATCCAAGGGGTTTTCGAACGCGGTGATCTCGTCGGTCTTGTGAATCCGCACCAAGAGGTGTTTGCACGTGGCCTCGTAAACTACGATTCGAAAAACCTGGCGAACATCGCAGGCCGGCCTTCTTCGGAAATCTTTTCAACGCTGGGGTTTTCCTATGGCGATGAGGTTGTTCATCGGAATAATCTTGTTGTGATGGATCGTTTGGATGAAAAAAATGGTTAGGAAAGATGAGCGTGGTGAACTCTAGCGATAGGTCTTTGGACTTAGGCGCGATCGGGTCAGCAGCTCGTGATGCCTCTCGAGGTCTGGGACAGCTTTCCACCACGAAGAAGAACGAAGTTTTAGCAGCTATAGCTGCGGCTTTGCGAACTCAAACCGAAACGATTCTGAAGGCCAACGTCCTGGATGTTGAGGCAGCTAAAGCTCAAGACCTGGACCTGGCGGTTATCGACAGGTTGACGTTGAATCGAGAGCGGTTGGATGGTATTGCTGCTGCTGTCGATATGGTGGAAGCGCTCCCTGATCCCGTTGGAGCCGTCGACGATGCTCGACGATTGCCGAATGGATTAGAGATTGGTCGGCGTCGTGTCCCGCTCGGTGTTGTTGCGGTCATATTTGAAGCGCGGCCAAATGTCACGGTCGATATTTCGGCGTTATGTCTCAAGGCTGGAAATGCGGTGATTCTTCGTGGAGGCCGAGAGGCGTTGCAGAGCAACATTGCTTTGGCTAACGTGATCCGTGCGGCTATTGAGGCGGCTGGTGCTCCTTCTGCGTCCGTTCAGCTCATCGATGACCCAGACCGAAGTTTGTTGGAAGAATTGCTTCGTGATCGTACGCATGTCGATGTTGTAGTGCCTCGTGGTGGATCTGGATTGATCGACTTTGTTTCGTCCACGGCGACTGTTCCTGTCATAGAGACTGGATGGGGTGTCTGTCACACCTTTGTGGATGCGGGAGCGGATTTGGCTATGGCAGAACGCATTGTCCTAAACGCCAAAACCAGACGCCCATCGATATGTAATGCGCTCGATACGCTGCTGGTTCACCGTGACGTTGCTGAAGTTTTTCTACCGTCTGTTGGCCGGACGTTAGTGGAGGCTGGTGTGGAGTTACATGCGGATGGGCGGGTTTCCTCGGTGCTTGGTCCTGAGATACCGTCTGTGGTGCTTGGTGACGACGATCTGGATACTGAATGGTTGGCGTTACGGATGTCGGTGGTCGTGGTTGATGACTTTGAGCACGCGCTTGCACATATTCAGGAACATGGAAGTGGTCACTCCGAGGCGATCGTGACGAGCTCCCATCGCCATGCACGTCGATTTGTAAACGAAGTGGATGCGGCCGCGGTGTATGTAAACGCTTCGACTCAATTTACCGATGGGGGAGAGTTTGGCCTCGGGGCTGAAGTTGGGATCAGCACGCAAAAACTTCATGCGCGTGGCCCTATGGGTTTGCGGGAGATGACCACCTACAAGTGGATTGTCCAGGGGGATGGACAGGTACGGCCTGTGTGAACGCCGGAGCGCATGTAATTACGCTGGCTGATATCAAGGCTGACAAGTACGTCTCCACGGTGATAACCCGGGCCAACGAGCATCTGAAGGCCATCGGGTATACAGAGCATGGGCATCGGCACGCGGCATTGGTTTCGAGCATTAGCAGGAATATTTTGCTTCGACTTGGGCATTCAGACAGAGACGCCGAACTGGCCGCGATCGCTGCCTATATGCATGACATCGGGAATATAGTGTCTCGGGATCATCATTGGGTGATTGGCGCGAGTATGGCCTTGTCTCATTTACGTTTCCTTGGCATGGCAGACGATGATGCGCTGACTGTGGCAAATGCGATTGGGAATCATGAAGAGTCATCGGGAGACAGTTCCACCCCGGTAGCTGCTGCGCTGATCATTGCGGACAAATCTGATGTGCATCGCAGTCGTGTTCAAAATCCCAGCGAGGCCGACTTTGATATTCATGATCGAGTGAATCACGCGGTGGAAAAATCGTTTGTTAATGTGGATGCCGAAACTCGGACGATCAGCTTGCAACTCACGATCGATACTTCCAGCTCGAGTGTCATGGAATATTTCGAAATATTTCTTTCACGTATGGTGATGGCTAGGAGCGCGGCAGGATCACTGGGGTGTTCCTTTGAGATCGTTGCAAATGATCAACGGCTCGCATAACGAGGTCGGGGGCATGAGCTTGGTTTGGTCACCGATCATTAGGTGTCTTGGGGTCTCGGTACTCTAGAAATCATCAAAGTGTTTTTCTGTGAGTCTGGGTTAGTAGCTCGAAATCGCGATAAGCGCGACGCCTAGGGCAATGCTGGTTGCTCCGATTAGCCGAGTTGGTCCGCCCTGTTCTCTCAGCACGAAAACTCCGAGCCCGGTTCCGATCACGATGCTTAATTCACGTGCTGCCGATACATATGCGGCTGGGGCCAATCTCAGAGCAAACAGCACGAGACTATATGCGCTGACCCAGAGAACAGCGACAGCTGTGGCTTTTCTCCAGGTTCTCAATTCTCTAGTGGCTTTCCAGTTTCGCTGGTGCGTAAGCAATATCGCTGTGGCCCCAACCGCGGATAGCACAAACATTAAGTAGATGTAGACCAATGGGTGGACGACTTGTACGCCCTGTTTGTCTACCAGCGTGTAGGCTGCAATGAAGACGCCAGTGGCGGTTGCATAACGACCTTCCGGTCGGATTAGTGTGGTTAGTGGGGCACGCCAGGCGGCGAGTGTCATCCGACGGACGGTGATGGTATAGATACCCATGACCACCGCAACTACACCGGCAATACCCATCGGGGTGAGTGATTCCGCGAGGAAACCGATGCTCACGATGAGCACGAGGGTTGGTCCAAGCCCCCGGGCAATGGGATAAGCAAGTGAAAGGTCGGCACGCACGTACGCGATTGCCAGCGTTGAAAAATAGGCTGTGTGCAACACGCCAGTCGCTGCAATCCAAACCCATCCGTTCGCCGGAATGGGGTTCTGACTCAGCAGGACCAGAAACGGAACGAGGAATACAAAACCGGAAGCCACGAGAGCTTGCCAAAAAAACAGGGGACCGCCCCGGCTGTCTTTGGCCAGAAGGTTCCAGGTCGCGTGTAGAAATGCTGAGGCTATGACTAGAACGACGGCAGTGATAGGCACGTGACGTTGAACTCTGCGGCAGGGAGCTAAGACGGTATCACGTGGAAAGGCTAAACCTTTCCTTGGTGCGCCGCCTTGGAGTACTCACGAGTTTCTCCTCGAGATCTCACGAGCTTCTTTACTTTACGCTAGGCCTCCCATGGATTCCCTCGTGTATGCAACGGCAGGTCCAGTCGTTTTCCTTCGAGATGACTTCGTTGCGGGCCAACAATGAGGTCAACAGTGGAGGCTGCATCAGTGAGGCTGCTGGCAAAAATTGGCGTTACATTTTCGCTGAGGCAGCGAACTAATTCGGCTCCAATTGACCGGTTGCTTGCAGCGGTGGATTCTGATCCTTTCCATTCGGCCCAGTATGTTGCGGCCGGATCGCTTGAGGGTGGTGTCCAGTCCTCGGGCAGCAGCGGTTCCCAGCTTCCGACTTCTGGTTGAGCAAAGACGCTCCCTTCGGGAAAGACGTGAATTTGTGCATTTGGTTTTGCACGCGTAGTGACGACTGCATTCTGGAAATACAGGTCACATCCCAGCCATTCGCCCGAATGATCGCCTGTTCCGACCGGCATTGATTCATACGAACCAATGATCCCGTTTGGAAATGTGTATTCGGCGAACACCCGATCGCCAGCCATCAACCCTGCTCCGTAGACTTGATCTTCCGCGGCATCACTTCGCTTGGCAGGGCTTCCGTTGATCAGGACGGTTCCCCAGCAAGAAATCGGATTGGCATCCGCAAAAAACTGCATCGTGTTCAATTCATGTGTGCCCAGTACGAGTGCATCGACGACACCACATCGATGGTCGCCTTTCCCATGGGCCTTGATCTGGATCAGCGGTCCCCATTCGCCGCTATCTGCCCGACGTTTAACCTCTCGAATTGAAGGGTTTTCACGTCCTCTGTGGGCTACAACGACCTGTGTTCCCGCGGCGTCTGCTGCGGCCATCATTTGATCGGCATGGGCAGGCTGTGCGGCTACTGGCTTTTCGATCACGATACCCCTGACGCCGCTTTGGACGGTGGCTAAGAAGGTCTCGAGGCGAGCCTGGTTGTAGTTGTGAATCGCAATGACTGCTATATCTGGATTTTCGGTAGCCAGCATTTTTTCGTAGTCGCTGTAGCCGGTAGTCGCGCCGCTCTCGGCGATCCATCGGCTTCGGTTATCTTCCGACGGATCTGAGAGGGCCACCAAATCCACGTCGGGATGCTGGTCAAAGGTTTGGTGAAGTCCGTGGGAAGGCCCGTTACGGCTGGATCCGCCAATACCAGTGCTATCGGCGATCACAACTGCTCGAAAATCAGACATGCAACATCAATAGGAGATGGAGAACTACGGATTCTATGATGTACTGGCCAGATGTGCTTACGGGTCGGCCTGGCTAGGTGATTTCCAGCGACTAGAATTGCAGAGTGTTCGATTGCTCGAGAACGGATTGTCTCGATGATTCCCGTCCGCAGCCTTGGTCGATCAGGATTCTCGGTGACGGAGTTAGGCTTGGGAGCCGCGTTTATTGGTGGTCGAGATGATCCTTCGCTTAATGATCTGGAAATGGCAAGTGATCGATTTGATGATCTAGCGATTGCCACCGTACATCGGGCTATCGAACTCGGGATTCGGCATATTGATACCTCGCCGCTTTATGGACCAAGTGAGCGTAGGATTGGTAAAGCTCTTGAGTCTGTCGATACGACTGGTCTGACCATTTCCACGAAGGTCGGCACCCACCCGGAACGTCCTTACAGTTATACGGCGAGCGATCTACGTTGGTCGTTGGAACAAAGTTTTAAGTTGTTGGGGCTAGACCATATTGATCTTGTGCTGATTCACGATCCCCCATCTATGGAGCCGGTACTTCGTGCCGGCGAAGGATTTGATGCGCTGGAGACGATGAGGTCTGAGGGCATGCTGGACTTTATCGGCCTGGGTGTTCGAGATCATAATTTCCATCGGATGGCCATCGAGTTGGACCGGGTTGACATGATTTTGACCTTTGCGGACTACAACGTGGTGCGCCGGCATGCGGCCTCGCTAATTACACAGGCCCATAGCGCCGGTGTAGGTGTATTGCTCGGATCTCCTCAGATGCTTGGTCTTCTTGCGAAAGGAGATCCACTGGCGACTGCTGGTCGTCGGCCTCTGGACTACGCGGCTCAGTTTTCTAGTGGGGATATAGAAGCGGCTGCAGAATGGTCAACATGGTGCCGTGATCGGGACGTCGATTTGCGTCATTTGAATATGCGCTTTGTGCTCCAGAACCATCAGATTGGCGCTGTTCTAACCGGGGCTGCGACACCTGGCGAGATTGAGACCAATGTCTTCGAGGCGTACAAGAAAGTTCCCGATGATGTGTGGGCTGAGGCGATGCTTCGGATTGCGGACCTTGATAAACAGGATGCTTCGGGATAGCGAAACTGTGCGGGGCTTAAACTATCGCCAGATGATGGAATTTCACTCAGCGATAGTACCGAGGGCTCGACTTTCGATAGGCTGCATGCTAACCAGACGAGATAGCTGTTGGAAAAGTAATGCGTCGCATTGTTATTCGTGAAAACGAAGCAGAGGTTTTTGATCGTGGTGGCGGGGTTCAGAGCATTCCACTCATGAGTGGTGCTCGGGGTTCTCAAAATGTCTCGACAGGCATGACGATTATGCAACCTGGCGCTGGGCTACCGTTGCATTTCCACGACACCGAGGAGTGTATTACGTGTGTCGAAGGCATCGCATCGTGCGAGATTGATGGCGAGCAACTGACGATGAAGCCATTCGACCATGTGTGGATTCCAGAAGGCGCCCATCATAGGTTTTGGAACGACGGCTCGGCTCCAATGCGAATTGTGTGGACATATGGGAAGGCCGAGGTGAGTCGTACATTTGTGGCATCGGGACAGACCGTGCGCCACATGTCGTCTGACGATGTAGCCGAACCCCGGTAGACATACTTCCGGTTGCTTAAAACAATCGCTGCTGCACTGTGAGCTTAGATCCTGCGGATCCAGTTTGGCCTTCCTTGGTCAAGTCGCACATCTTACTTCTGTGGATTGCTATTGCCGGCATGCCTATTGCCCGTGCGGCGTTTCCTGGACGGCCGGCTGGCGTCTGGGCCTTATATGGCCCGGCGGTCGGGGTGATCACGAACTTGTTGGTTATGAATCTCGTGTCGTGGATCATTCCCGGCGGAGGCGGAATATGGATTGCGCTGGCCATCACGGCCGGTTTTTCGTTGGTCCTGATGCTTCAATCAGGCCTCTTGTTGGTTCCCAGAATCTCGCTGGTGCGAAACGCCGTTTTGGTCATTCTGATGGCTACCGGGACCTTCTTGTTCCTACTTGCTAATCGTACGCAAACCCTGTTTGTCGATGAGCGTTGGAGGCTTCCTCTTGCAAGTATCTTGGCTGCGGGTTCATTTCCTCCTGTAGCGGCTTTTACTCCAGAAATTGGCATTGGCTATCACTACGGTACCGATTTGCTTGCGGCCAGCCTTATGAATGTTGCCGGTGTGCAGTCATGGACAGCCTTTGCGCTCACAAGCACATTCGTGGTGACGGTGATGACTATCACGGTAGGGGCGATTGCTAGGGATCTGGGGGTGTCACGGTATCTCGCAGTTGGTGTGGCTGTATTTGCTGTTCTTGCAGATCGACTTCTTGTTGTTGGGTTGCCACTAACGCTATCGACCCCTGATCTGGATGTTGGTGTACACGGATTGCTTCAGTCGTTTACTCGTGCGGCAGACTCGCATCCAACAGAAAGAGTCGCCACAACGCTTCTCAACGGCCCACAGTTCGCTCTTGCGATTGTTCTGGTCATAGTTGTCGCGGCACTTTTGCGCGGTGAGGGGTCATTCATTGGTTGGGGACTGTTGGCAGCGGCAACTGGTCTCACACCGCTCGCGGAGACCTCGGTGTTTGTTGCCCTGTGGGCAGCGCTGCTGATGAGTATTCCGCTGCGTATGTGGCATCTGCGGGCGACAGACCGATGGAGACTATTAATGGCTCTTACCGTCGGGGGCGTGCTTGCAGTGGTCGCGGGAGGTGCGGTTAGTGACACGTTGTTTGATCGTGGAGGCTCGGCTGGCGTAGTCGACTTCCGATTTCGGGCAATGTCGGAGTTATACACGCTTGTGATCCCAACCGGAAGTTTTCTTTCACTGACGCCCGGGATTTCACTCGTATTGGTGATAGGACTGGTGGGATCGATTTGGGCGCGTTCGTGGACGCTTGCTTTTCTGGCGCTCACGTCGGTCGCATCTTTTTGCTTTTACCAGCTGATCTCGGTTGGTGAGGTAGGCAGCGACGCTCGTTTCTTGGGTACGACTAAGACTCTGGCTTCCATTACTGCCCTGATAGCTATCGGAGTCTTAGCTGCCCGGGGAAGTCGACTATGGGTACGAATCTTCGCGGCTGGTCTGGTGGGTCTTGTGGTGGTGCCTAGCTCAATGCCTCGGGCCATATCAGCATCGCAGCTTGCTATGGAAGGAATTGATCTTGGTTATCCCATGGTTCGTGATCCGATCCATAGGCATCTCAATGCGACTGATATCGCAGGCTCACTAAGGAATGATTGGTGGGTTTACCAGTGGATCAGGGATAACCTTCCACGAGATGCTCGCGTCCTTAGCCGTAATGCGCCAATTCTCGTGGCGGCTACTGGGCGGGTTTCGCCAACGAGTACGAAGGACGTGGCTGTGTATGACAACGTACTCACTCATACTTATCTCGATGCGCTGCAATACCTCGGACGGGAGTCTCTGGAAGCACTCGGTGTGACCCATCTGCATTTCACTTCAGATGTGACCAAGGCAATGCATCCGGAAGGCCTTCAGGCCCTTAACAGGGGTGATCACTTCCGCCTTCTTTATCAAACGATCGACGCAGTCGGAAAGCCACATCACATCTATGAGGTTATGCCGAAGGCTGGAAAACCTTCGGTTTCTCCCAATAGTTATGCGAAATTCCGAAGCCTGGCCACGGACGCTGGATCAGTTCTTCTTACGAATGCGATATCTGAGCCGCAGCGTCTTGTTCTTCTCTTGTCAATGGATAGGAGTGTGGATGTGTATGGCCCATCAACCACATTCTTGGCGCGTAGTTCGGTTCGTCCGGTAATTAAGCCATGGAATGCTGAAGTTGTTCCTTCGATGGTGGTGCTTCCCGAATGGGCTGTTCCAACATCGATCGGCTTGTTCGCCGATGACGCTGTTTGGTCAGGATACGGATTGAAGGCGTACCTGGCAGATCGGCGTTGGTCCGTTGTAAATCGGGCCAATCCAACGGTTCACCGGTTGTTTGGCCAAGAGCCTTGTGTTCTTGGTGCTCAACCCCGCCAACTGCGGGTGCTAGGTGAACCAGGAAGCACGCTTATTATCTCGTCACCGAGTTTGGATGATTCGCTTGTGCGCTTGCGAGGTGCTCCGCAAGTTGTGGAGGTTATAGGCGACGAATGTGTTGATGTTCGTCTAATCGAAAAGGACGGTGTGGTCGCGCCTTTTGTACAGGCGCGTAAGGAAAGGTTCCCTGAATTATCAGACCATGATTCGTCGTCGGGTTTAGGGTTCGATGGTGGGATGGATGGACATGAGGCGGTGATCAATTACTGGTATAGGAATCCTGGGGGCGTGCCGTTTACCGTTGGGACTGAACTGCGTGTATACAAGGCTGATGATGCGGCAATTGGCCCTGCGGTTGACGATCCTATTCAATCAATTGCGTGGTGGCCGGGACCAATAATTCTCTCGGTAGAGACGCAGATGGGCGCAATCCGATTCGACGGACAACAACTCGCTGTTGACGGTGTCGTGTCGAATAGCTCTACAGCTCCTCTTCCCGATGGGCGCTATCTGCTGGCTCTGACCCTGGCTGGTAAACCGGAAACTTCTGATTCTCAAAAGGTCTGGAAGATCATTCCCCTTCTTTTCTTTTCCAACGAGAAAGGACAGGTTCATTACACGCTGTTGTCAGGTGTGATTGGTCTAGATCCCTGAGCTTCCGCTACCGGTTTCATAATGAGCGGGTTTAGAGAATTGTTTGATCATAAATGTAGGGCTTCAAAGGAAGGTCGCTAGTTCTTGCCGTCTAACTTGGTAGATAAGGCCAGCATTGTGTTTGATCTGTTTCTAGGTTCCCGCGTGACCTTGATACGAAGACGTGCGGTTTTGTCAGGGCTTTCGTATTCGATTTCACCGCCTTTGGCGCTGAGTGTTGATCGAGAAACCTCCGTCCATCCGATAGCCGGCATTTCATCCAGGTAGTAGTTCAGAACGTGACCAGCCGTCACGCCCGAGAAGTAGACAATCCGGTCGAGGCGGCCATTTTCTGTGAAGCTTTGGGATTGATCACCTCGCCCACCTTTCATTTCGGGGAGCGCCGGAAGGTCACGTGCGAGATTAGGCCCCGATGGTTGAGCAGCATCAGTATTTGCAGTTTCCGCTGGTGTTGGGGACGGTTTGGAATCTGGTGTTCCGCATCCGCTAATGGCCAGCAGCATGCTGCCCAAACTGATCCCGCAGAAGAAAAACCTACGGTTAACCTGGCCGCCGACCTTTCTTTGCGTCAAATGTTTCTCCCGGATGTTCTTCAGACCGCATATTCTTAGTCCAGTATCCCGCGTAGAGGTCATGTTGCGCACATCTCGAATGCTTTGGCCATGTTGATTGCTGATCAAGAGTTTGTGTGGGGAGCCAGAACTTATGTGATGGGCATACTCAATGTGACGCCTGATTCGTTTAGCGGCGATGGTGTTACTGGTCAGCCGAGCAAGATACGAGAACGTATCCATCGTCTTGTGGATGAACATCCGGACGTTCTTGATATTGGAGGGGAATCAACTCGGCCCGGTGCCTCATGTGTTTCGGTGGATACTGAAATCAGTCGAGTTCTACCTGCAATAGAGCTGGCTAAGTCTGTCGCCGCTCATGTGCCAATCTCTGTGGATACGCGAAGAGCTCGGGTTGCTCAGAAGGCAATCGAAGCCGGAGCAAACATGATCAACGATGTCAGCGGATCAATGCACGATCCAGAAATAGTTGATGTGGCGGTGTCAGCAGGTGTTCCGTTGGTGGTGACACACAATCGTCCTGCTGAGGCCATGATGACACCGCTTGGCGGGCAGTTTCGTGCCGTCGAATATTTGAATGTAAGCGAAGACGTGGTACGGGAGGGCAAGGAACTCTGTGCTCGCGTTATAGCTCGTGGCGTCGACCAAGACCTTCTGATATTTGATCCCGGATTCGGGTTTGGGAAAACACCAGTCCAGAACATTCAACTTTTGCAGGATCTGGCACTGGTTCGACAAGTTGGATTTCCTATCTTAGTTGGTGTTTCACGGAAGTCGTTCATTGGTGAACTAACCGGGCAGCCGGTCGGAAAACGCCTGGCTGGATCTATTTCGGCTGCTGTTTTGGGCGCTATGCGTGGTGCCGATATGCTTCGTGTACATGATGTTGCTGCGACGCGTGATGCTCTCGCGGTTGCCGATGGTGTGCTCCGACAGCCATAGGATTAGGGAATATCGTTGCTGGTTGGCGCGCGTCCCGCGTATCCTTCGAATTCGCCCGTTCGAAATCCGAGCGTGGCTGCGCGCCGCGTGAGAGGTTGAAGTAGTGGACACAGTGTTGCGTGGTCGTGATGGTCTTGAGGTAGTGATAGGTCGTGATAGACCATTTACTCCCATTGGTGAAAGACTCAATCCGACCAATAAGCCTAGATTGCAGCGAGCTTATGACATCGGTGATTGGGCGTTCGTACAACGCGATGCCAAACGCCAGGTAGCTGCTGGGGCTCGAGTTATTGACGTCAACACGGGTGACCCACATCACGATATTGAAGAAAGAAAAATGCGTGATGCGGTCCGCGCGGTGCAGGAAGTTGTGGACGTACCAGTGAGCATTGACAGCTATACGGTGAAGGTGCTTCTTGCCGGGCTTGAGGTGGCGGAAGGTCGTCCTATCGTTAACTCCGTGCCTTTTGAGGCGGACTATATGGACGAACTCCTCCCGGCGATTGCAGAGCATGGAGCGGCGATGATTGGCATGTGCACCAAAGGCGGTGCAGCCATGCCCGAAACTGCGCAGGAACGAGTCGACAATGCTCGCTCGCTCATCGCAGTTGCTGGTGAGCATGGGGTCCGGGCTGAAGACATCGTGATCGATCCGGTGTGCCTGCCCATCGGTGCTAATGACGTGTATGGTCCTGGCTTGATTCAAGCGATCCACACATTGGCTGATGAGGATGGTGTGAACATGAGCATTGGCCTGAGCAATGTGTCGTTTGGTCTCCCTAATCGTCGCTCGCTTAATGCTGCAACACTGCTACTTGCGATTGAGTCTGGCCTAACGGCCGCGATCTTGGACATGACTCACAAGGAAACTCGGCATGCGGTAATGGCTGCGAATCTTATTCATGGTCATGACTCATTTTCATCAACCTGGATACAAAATTTTCGGAGCGAAGAAGCTGCTAAGGAACGTCGAGCAGAACGTCGAGCTGCAAAAAATGATGCTTAGAGGCTGATGTGTGAGTGGTCTAAGTTGCTGTCTGATCGTCAGTGCCAATAGCGATTGCGTCCGAAACTGCACTTAGTCCAATCCCATTGCTGGCTTTCAGCAGAATTGCGTCTCCAGGTTTAACAAGCGCATGGATTAGCTGTTGCAGTTTTTTTCTTGCTTCGCCGAGCTCTTCCGAGTCTAGGGTTTCTGTAGCCAGCACATGTATCTTTTGGCTCGACATTCCAGCTTGGATCGCACCTTGGGCAAGCAGGTCGGCCATCTGGCCGATGGCAAACAAAACGTCGACCGTTGCTGCCGTATGACCGATCTTGCGATGCTCAGTGTGTGTACTTGGACCAAGCTCAAGCATGTCTCCGAGTACGGCGTATTTTCGCCCCTGAACAGGAAGTTCGTGGAACATACGTAGGGCTTCGGTCATTGATGCTGTGTTTGCGTTATAGCTGTCGTCAAGGACCATGATTCCGCTCGCGCTGGGTCGGAGGGCCATGCGGTGCGGTGCCGGCTGGAATGCTTGAAGTCCGGATACCGATTCTTCAATTGGTAGTTCGAGTGCCAGGGTTACAGCGATAGCGGCTCCAAAGGCTAGGTCGACAGGTCCGGCAATTCCTTTTGCTTCAATTTTTGAGTTATAGGATCCAGCTGTGATCGTGACTGTACTTCCGGTCGAGTTTATGGATAAGCCGACAGACACATCGGCTTCGGCTTCACGGCCAAACGAAACTACACGACCTGGAGCTAATGTTCTCAGATGGTCGATCGATGGACCTGAATGGGGAAGGATGGTGGGGCCGCCGTCCCGCAATCCTTGAATGAGTTCTGATTTTGCCTTCACAATGTTTTCCATTGATCCGAACTCGCCGATGTGTGCGGCAGAAAGATTTGTTATGACGGCGATGTTTGGATGGGCGATTTGGCAATAAGAAGAAATCTCCCCTTGGATTTGGGCACCCATCTCTATGACCGCAAATTGATGGTCGGGATGTAAGCGAGAGAGCGTGGTAGGAACGCCGACATCAGTATTTTCACTACGGTCTGTTGCGAGTGTTGATCCATGAGCGCTGAGTGCTGCGAATAATGCTTGTTTAGTGGAGGTTTTCCCATTACTCCCTGTTACACCAATTATTTCTGCAGAAGACTGAGAGCGAATGTGATGAGCCAACTTCTGAAATACCTGAATCGAATTGGGAACAATGACTTGCCGTGAGATGTTCGATGTTGGGTCTGGACGCTCAGCGAGAACGGCGGAGGCACCTCTTGTAAACGCATCATTTATATAATCGTTACCGTCCACTTGGGCGCCTGGCATAGCCACAAACAACATGCCGTGGCCAACCTTCCGACTATCGTAATGGGCGCCTCGGAGGCTCACTGAATGGGCTTCTCGTGTAGTTGGCTGTTCTCCAGCGGCAAGAACGTCGGCGAGCGTAAACATGGGGTCTAGACCTCGTATCGATTATCAGTCGATGGGTTTCATAGGCAACTTCGGTCAGTCAGGTTTGATAGTGATTGAATGAGGGCGGCGAGTTCATTTAACTTTGTGGATCTCGATTACAGGATATCCACTCCGCCAGAGCCTGGGCGTTCATTGGCTTGTTCAGCATGTTGTCCTGTGTCGCTCTTATTGAGAGTCGCGTATCTGGAATGATTTCACGTTCTCGAGATAGGTGAAACGGACCGATCTCAATCGGTCGACCGTGGAAGACAACGATTGATTCGTCCCTAACCCGAACAAAGGCTGGTCGAAACCACATTGCCACGATCCAAAAACCTAACGTACAGGTCCCGCTTAGTACCAGCAGGGTCACAGTTGTCCAAGCACCAGTAGTCCCAGCGGCAGCAACACCCAAAATTGTTGCGGCTGCGATACATGACCAAAACATAAGGACTACCTTCAGGCGGTTTATTCCCAATAATTCCCAATGGTGGTGCAATGGCGAAGCCAATAATGGAAGAGGGAAGCGTTGGTGTGACATTGGTGATCCATCGGTATTTCTTGGATCAACGAGGCGTCGGTATATAGGTACGAGTAGTTTTGCCTGAATAAGGGAGGAGAATCCTTCCAAGAGCAGAGGTCCAGCGAGTAGGGGCCACAGGAGATCAAACCCAGTTGCGATTGCAGACGCAGCCATAGCACTTCCCAACAGGAGTGCACCGCTATCACCGAGGAACACTCGAGCATATCTAGTGTGGGAGTTTCTCGATGGCGACCATCGTGAAGGGAGATTCCATAGCAAAACACCCAACGATCCGGCAGCTACAAGAGTTGGCCAACCTTGCGCGATAGACCCGGCAAGTACTGCTATTCCGAGCATCAGTATGGCTGTTGATCCAGATGTGAGACCGTCCATTCCATCACTAAAGCTGGTAGCAAGAGTGGTTCCAAGCACGAGAAACACGTACCAGACGCTCAGTACTAGTTGCGAATCTGGTCCCAAGTACGTGGCAAGCGCAAACTGTGATCCCGCAGTGCTTTGGCTTACTCCTGATCCGACCAGCAGCAAGACGAGTCCGATCGAGAGGAGCAACATCATGGTGAAGTAGGCCCGCTCGCTGACACCGTGGCCTCTTGTTGCCTTGGCTGTGTCATCAATGAAACCAAACACAAAAAATCCACTAGTGGCCAATAGAAGCCACCAGACGTGTGTGGTTTCGGCATTGCTCGTACTAACGATTGCGCCGGCACTAAGGCCTATTGCCAGGGCTGGTCCGGCAACGAGCGGCAGTTTACTTCTGGTCGATTGGTCTTCAGCGATACGGTGAGTGCCAACCTTGATTTCCCGCGATGTAAATCGAGGGAAAAAGGCTAATGCCGCTCGGGTGACCCCTGCGGTAATAAGGATGGTTATTCCTGCGGCTATGAGGCCGCTAAGTCGTGGATCCATCGTGGTCGCTGAGGTGCAATGACACTTCAAGTATGGAGGCCGCCGTCATTCTGGGTTCCACAGTGATGAGTACACATCAAGAATCTTAAGGATCTGTCGGTCCCACGAGTAATGCTGCGTGGCTCGGTGCCGCAACCCATCACCGTGTGTTTTTCGTAGATTGGGATCCGCAAGATAGCGCTCGATTGATTTCCCGAGTTCCGGAACAGAGCCAACCGGAACTCTAAGGCCGTATTTTCCAAGAAGTTCTCGTGTCACTGGGCCGTCATAGGTGACTGTTGGCAGGCCCGTGGCCATGTAATTAAGGACTTTCCCATTGCCTTCTGTTTCTGACCGCTTGGGGGCGACCGCAATGTCGAGCAAGCGGAGCATTTCAGGAGCGTCTTCATAGGCGATCCTTCCAGTAAAAGTCATATGCGTGGAGAGCCCGGCGTCGGCGGCGGCAGATCGATAGGCTTCTGTGTTGGGAAATCCCATGACCAGGAAATGAGTGTTTGGTGTTCGGCTGATGATTTCTTGAGCGGCCCGAATCAAATCCCCGGTTCCTTGATATTCAGCTAGTAATCCGAGGTACCCGACGATTAGATGATCCATGGGTATGCCTAGTCTTTGGCGTAGACGGAAGATCCGATCGGTATCCTTTCGTTCTCGGGGGCGAAAGGTGTCTACGTCCACGCCGTCCGTGACCGCGGCCACGCGGGTTGGAGCCACGCCGAAATTCTCAACAAGCGAGGTTCTGGAGTTCTCTGAACTTGTAAGGATTTTGTCCGGTAGCGTATTTGCCAGGCGTTCTAGACCACCAAAAATCGTTAACGTTGGGCTCTGGTCTTTAATGAATTGGTGATCCACCATTTCTCGCGTCAGGCTGCCTTGATAATCAAAAACGAGGGGAGCTCGATGCAGGCGAGCTAGTGGCCATCCGACTAGGACGCCCTCGTGTAGGTGGGCATGTACAACGTCAATACGGCGTCTGGCCATACGCCCAAGCGACATTGCAAGGAGCGCCGGGTCAAGCAACAGCTTGTTCCATCGCGATCCGACGCGTGGACGATCACTACTAAACCATCCAGAAACACGAATAATACGAAGGTTTTCAGGGTTAATGCCGCCTGGATAGGTGAGAATCGTGACATCGTGATTGTGAGTTTGGAGCCGCCGAGCTTCTTCAAGGATTCGAACATGGCAACCGTAATCAGAGAAAAAGTCGGTAGGGGCGATTTTGACAATATGACGGCGCACGGCTTGAAACTCCGGTACATGCGGTACCCCCATCGCTCTAATTCAATGGAGGCAGAACGAAGTCTAGGCCCGGACTTTACCGGTGGTAAAGCGAGTTGTGAGCGCTAACTTATGGTTACTGAACGCCACGTAACGTTGGTCACGAGTGATACCGAAGAAACTCGATGGCTTGGACGTGTACTTGGTCAGGCACTGACCGGCGCTATGTTTATCGGTGTTCGTGGGTTTCTCGGCGTCGGCAAGACGGTGTTCGTGAAGGGAATTGCCGATGGTCTTGGGATGTCCGACGACGTGACTTCGCCGACCTACACTTTTGTGGCGCAGCACCATGCCGGTCGCAGATGTCTGACTCATGTGGACCTTTATCGTATTAGCCAGGTTGATGATCTGGAATCTATTGGTTGGTTGGATTTGATTCTGGAGGCCGATGTGATAGCTGTCGAGTGGGTTGATCGAGCCGACCAACAGGTACCGGATATGCGGATTGATGTCGAGCTTGTTGCAAGTTCGAGTGACCGTCGGCACATAAGCTTTTGGGGTCACGGCGCGATGGCCTGCGCCATTATCGATCAGGTTGTGGCCGGGCAGGCAGATATATCGTGATTGTTGCCATAAATACGTCTTTTGAAACAGCCTCGGTGGGGGTTGGTGGTGCTGATGGCTTGCTGGGCATCACAGAAAGCCAGTGGCCAGCTCCTCTTGAGGTTTTGCTAGACCAAGCTTTGGGAAGTGCCTGCAACAATAATGGCGTGGATGATGATGTGGACGCGGTTGTTGTGGCGACCGGGCCTGGAAGATTTGCTGCTCTACGTGGTGGCATGGCCTTTGCTAAAGGATTTTCATTCGCTCGTGGACTACCGTTGCTCGGAGTTAGTTCCGTTAGTGTTGTTCAACGATCCGTTGGACGCTTGGATTGTGTTGTTGTCCTCCCGGCGGGTCGAAACCGTTGGTATTTTGCTGAACCAAATGGAGATGATGCTCAGTTGGTGAGTGCCGATATGTTTGGGGCGTTGCTCACGAAAAATCATGTGGTGGCTACGGCTGATAATTGTGGCTTGCATATGGTTCTCGACGATGTAGTGGGTCAACCTTTGGTTGTCAGCGGAGCTACCGCTCTCGAAAGCATGATTTCTATGGCGTTATGTCGGCTGGTCGAGAACTCGGGACCGGCTTTGTTTGGAGCAGAGCCTGTCTACATTCAGCCGCCAACCACGGCGAAGCCATGGGTCCAAGCATCAGACCAACACAAGGCCAGCACCGATGACTGATGAGATATTTCGCGTCGTGCCGATGACGCTTGATGATCTCGATCAGGTTCGGCGAATTGAGAGGGTCTCGTTTCCTAGCAGGTGGCCGAGGAATTCCTATCGACGGGAAATCCTCAAGAACGAGCAGGCTCAGTACATGGTGGTTCGGGCAGACAGCAGTGCGGGAGGAAATCAGGATCAGAAAAAGCCTCGATTTCCATTATCTGTTTTTCCGTTCGCCCGTAGTAGGAGCTGTGACATCGTTGCGTACGCGGGCCTATGGATCATGATTGATGAGGCACACATCACAACAATTGCGGTCGATCCTGCGTTTCGGCGTCGAGGCATCGGGGAGTTGCTCATGGTGCAAATGGCCAAGCTTGCTGTGCTTGCCGGTGCTGTTCGTATGACGCTGGAGGTGCGAATGAGCAATCAGTCAGCTCAGGCGCTGTATCGAAAGTATGGTTTTACTGAAGGGGGTATTCGGCCACGCTATTACAGTGACGATTTTGAGGATGCATTGATCATGCACGTCGAAAATGTCGCCGATAACGTGTTTGGTGAAAAGGTTGAAGTGGGGGAACAGGAACTACGGCGACGGTTGTCTTGGAGCTCGCAACTATGATCGAGACTGGTCCCCCGTGGCTGCTTGCAATAGAGACCTCATGTGATGACACATCGGTTGCGATTTTGCGAGATGGCATCATTCCTATGGCAACGGTTAGCCAGGCTCAGATTGAGCCTCACGCTATTTTCGGCGGAATTGTTCCAGAAGTTGCTTCTCGAATTCACATGCAGATAGTTGATGAAGTGTGTCGTTCTGCCCTTAGCCAGGCGGGGATAAAAGTTGGAGAAATTGATGCTGTGGCCGTCACCATTGGCCCTGGGCTCCCTGGATCGCTAATGGTCGGCTTGGAATTTGGTCGTGGTCTCGCTTATGGATTAGAGGTGCCCTTGGTTCCAGTCAACCATCTTGAAGGGCATATTGCGGCTGCTTGGCTTGATGTCGATCGTCCGCCCGAATTACCGGCTGTTGCTCTAATCGTGTCCGGTGGTCATACCGAGTTAGTGTTCGTTAAGGCCCCGGGGAGCTATCGAGTTTTGGGGCGGACTCGAGATGACGCCGCCGGCGAGGCTTTTGACAAAGTGGCTCGGATGCTAGGGCTTGGGTTCCCCGGGGGGCCCAAGATTGAGCAGGCCGCGGCTATGGTTTCGTCAACCCCAATCGATTTTCCGAGATCGTGGCTGGAGGGTACTAACGACTTTAGTTTTAGTGGATTAAAGGCTGCGGTGCAACGCTTGCATGATGACAAACTCGGTCCAGACGAAGCTGCCCGAATGTTTTCCAACTCAGATGTCTGGACTCCTAAGCGTGCTTGGCCTAATCGAGCAGCTCATATCGCACTCGCTTTTGAACAGGCCGTGGTTGATGTGCTTGTCCACAAGACAATCAGGGCGGCTGAAATTCATCATGCGCGCTCAATCATTCTGACTGGTGGCGTTGCTGCGAACTCTCGACTTCGAAGAGAGATGCAAGCGGCAGCGCCTGTGCCTCTGTATATCCCGTTACCCAGTCGGTGCACTGATAATGCGGCGATGATAGGGGTTGCAGGTGCGTGGGCCATCGCACGGGGAGATGAATCGTTCCAGCCCGTGGATATTGCTCCCGGGCTTCGTATCGCTTAGGTATCTAGAAGGGTTAGCCACGAGGTGTTCGAGGTCAGGGTTGCAGGCCGGCCTCAGTGCTTGAAATGTCGTTCGTCTATAAAACTAAGAATTCGTTCTTGCTGATTAACCGTGTCGATAACTTCTTGATCTCGAACAGATCCTGCTACCGAAACGAGTGCTCGAACGCCGGCCTCCAGAGCTAGTTCAGGTCCATCAGCGAACGGAAAAAACGCGTCAGAAATAAGATAGGCCCCGTTCGCCAAATCCCCAGCTTGTTCAACAGCATGCCGGACCGCATTAACTCTATTGACTTGGCCACTACCGATGCCGATTAGACGGTTGTCGCGAACAAGCAAGATTGCGTTTGACTTGATGTGGCGTATCGCTCGAAGCCCAAAGCGCATTTGTGTGATATCTGCTTGTGTAGGTTGCTTAATGCTTACTGTGCGCATTGGGATTTCGTCATGAGGGCTGCGATCGGGGGCTTGTACCAAGTACCCGCGGTCAATTCCCCACACGTGGGCGGTTTCGAAGTGCATCGGCGGTCGGCTACTTGCCGGATGCCAACGAATTATTCGTAGATCCTTGCGGCGTTTCAGCCGTCGTAAGGCATCTGGCTCGTAATCTGGGGCGACGACGACGTGATACATGTGTCCTTTCATCGCTGCGACTGTGTCGGCTTCCACGGGGCGATTGAAACCAACAATTCCACCAAACGCAGATACAGGATCAGTTTCACGGGCCCGCGTATAGGCCTGAGCCTGCGACGTTGCGTGCGTGGCTAAACAACAAGGGATTGTGTGTTTAATGATTGATACGGCTACGTCATCCAGGTCATTTGCAGAAGCCCATGCTGACTGCAGATCTAAGATGTTTATGTATGAAAGATCCATGCCATGGAGTTGTTCTATGCCTGGCAATTCAGATGTTCCAAGTTCTGTCGCGCCAGCAGCGTAGAAGGCGCCCGGCTGATGGGGATTTTCCCCGTACCTGAGATCTTGAACTTTTTTCAGAGGGATCGTTAGGAACTCAGGGAAATGTTCTCCAAGTTCTAGTTGTAACTGCGCAGCGATATGAGCATCGTAAAAGGCTGTCGCTGCAAACGCTTTTGCCGCCAGTTCACGTCGAAGTTGAGCGTCGTCCTCCTCGGCATCAAGGCTTCTCAAAACTTTGGGATAGTCTTCAGGGTCGACGAGGATCCAGACACCATCGTGGTTTTTTGCGGCTGCTCTAATCAGCGCTACCCCGCCGATGTCGATATTCTCGATTAATTCGCTTCGGCTCGGTTCGCTGGCAACAGTCGCGGCGAATGGATAGAGGTTGACCGCGATCAGATCGAGTGTGCTCATCCCTTTTTCTGAAAGTTCTTTCATATGCTCGCCAGATTCCCGGCGTGCCAAGATTCCAGCGTGTATCGTTGGATGCAATGTCTTCACCCTTCCGTCGAGCATCTCGTCGGCCCCGGTAAGGTCTTCGACCGACTGGACGGGAATTCCTGCCTCCGCGATTGCTTTAGACGTTCCACCAGAAGCAATGATGTCCCAATCACGTTTAGATAGGCTTGCCGCCAGTTCTTCGAGACCGGATTTATCGTAAACGCTGATCAGTGCTCGCTTTTGGGCCATATGACCTGATTCTCCTCGGAACGTACATGTACTTGCCCATCTGAAATTTGTGTCTGGCCATCGGCAAACCATTGGAGGACCATCGGGTAGAGTCGATGTTCCTGTTGCAAGATTCTTTTTGATAGGGAATCAACGGTGTCATCCGGTAGGACAGGTACAGGGGCTTGAGCCACAATCGGGCCAGCATCTATCGCGTTGGTTACTAAGTGAACCGTGCAGCCGCTGATTTTCACGCCAGCCTTTAGGGCTTCGGTTTGAGGTTGTGGGGCCATACCACCAGCAAATGCTGGCAGAAGCGACGGATGAATGTTCAGGATTTGATTGGGATACGCAGTCACGATCTCTGGTTTAAGGATTGAGTTGAATCCGGCCAGCGCAACAAAGTCGGTGTGTGTCATTTGTAGTAGCTCAAGCATTCGACGTTGCTGAGCATTCCGAGAATCAAAATCTTTTCTTGAAACCACGTGCGAGGGTATGCCGTGTTGTGCAGCAAGATCTATTACGCCGGCATCAGTACGGTTGCTGATAATTGCGGTCACATGCGCGTGTAGGTCGCCTCGATCTACGGCGCCAAGAATAGCTGCCGCGTTTGACCCTCTACCGGATGCCATGATTGCCAGCTTCATGAGACCCCACTTAGTTCCACGGGAGAATCTTTGCGCTTGATGATCTGGCCTATCGGTAGAGCATCGTGAAGTTCTCTACATAGAGCTTCTACCGTTCCAGGTTCAACAACCAAAATCATTCCTACGCCCATGTTGAACACACGAAACATCTCGTCGTTCTGGACATTCAATTCTTCTGCGATTGAGTCAAGAATGGCCAGTTTTGGCAACAATTCCGTGTCGATTGATGCTGCAACCGTATCTGGTAAAACACGCGCTAGATTTTCTGCGATGCCTCCACCTGTGATGTGGGCGGCGACTCGGACGCCAGGCATTTCAAGTGCGGTGAGTACTTCGGTTACGTATGACCTGTGCGGGGCTAACAGGGCATCTTCTACGGTCTGCTCTTCTATGACAGTAGTGGTACGTTCGACGACCTCCACTAGCTTTCGGGCGAGGCTGTAGCCGTTGGTGTGCAACCCATTTGACGGGATGCCTATGCAAATGTCACCCACAGTTACAGACGCTGGATCCGGAATTTGGCCTGCCTCGGCTATGCCAAGGGCAACACCCACCGTGTCATAACGTCCGGGCGCGTAGGTGTCAGGCATCAGAGCGGTTTCCCCTCCAACCAAAGAAACGTTAGCTACCTGACAGGCCCTTGCCATTCCTTCAACCAAACTGACAAGAACGTCCGTGTCCATATGGTCGGCGGCAACGTAGTCAAGAAACGCGAGCGGGCGGGCGTTTTGTACAGCAATATCATTAAGGCAGTGAGTGACTAGGTCGTGTCCTGCGGTAGATGGTCGTCCCCAATCAATGGCGAGATGCAGTTTGGTGCCGACGCCGTCGATGCTGGCAACTAACGCTGGTTCTTTGAATCCAGAAGGAATACGAATGGCGCCACCGAATGCGCCAAACGCTCCTAGGGTGAGGCTGGTCTCGGTAGATTCGATAGCTGTACGGATTTTGGATTTGGCTTGACGAGCAAAGGCCAGATCTACCCCGGCGTCAACGTATGCCGATTTTTGGGGGTCACGGGTGTTCGATGTCGGGCTAGTCATCATTCAGCAGCGCTGATTCGTTACGGTCGATTGTGTCTTCACGTGGGAAGACCATGGCCGTCTGAAGATTTTCTGGTCGTTCCAGCAGGAACTTGTCGAATCTAAGTTGAACGTCAATGGGATAACTATGTGTAAAGCACCCAAGACACAAATGATCTGCAGTTTGTCCAATTGCCTCGACCAACCGTCCAGCTGGCAGATAGCCGAGACTGTCGGCGCCTAGGCTGTCGCAGATTGTTTGCTCATTCTGGTTGTGGGCGATTAGTTCGTCTGGGTCTGGAATGTCGATGCCAAGAAAGCACGGCCATCGGATCGGCGGAGATGTAATTCGTACATGTACTTCAGATGCTTCTCCCTGTTCGCGTAGAAGTCGAACGAGCGAAGCTTGAGTGGTACCGCGAACGATGGTGTCGTCGACCATTACGACACGTTTTCCTCGTGTCACTTCAGGAAGTGCACTGAACTTTAAACGTACACCGAGTTTTCTGAGTCGTGGTGTCGGCTCAATAAAGGTTCGGCCGATATAGCGGTTTCGAACGAACCCGTCGGCATATGGAAGTTGTGCCTCTTCGGCGTATCCTGTAGCCGCCGCTATTGCCGAGTCGGGAACACCAATCACAAGGTCAGCGTCTACCGGATGTTGTTGAGCAAGATGTCGTCCCATTTGGCGGCGAACCGTGTGGACACTCGACTTGTCAATTATCGAATCTGGCCTAGAAAAGTAGATGTATTCGAAGGCGCATGTCGCATGACGC
Source organism: Chloroflexi bacterium UBA6622 (assembly GCA_002433065.1). Classification (GTDB taxonomy): domain Bacteria; phylum Chloroflexota; class UBA11872; order UBA11872; family UBA11872; genus UBA11872. The sequence continues at coordinate 58,213 of DJHK01000001.1, read as the reverse complement.
TGTGGTAGCTCTACACGAACCGAATGAAGACCATCGTCGTCAATAGAAATTATTTCGCCGGGCTGGATATCACGTTCGTACTGTGCACCAATGGCATCCAGTGCACAGGTCTCGGAAGCTACTACCCAGGTGCCGTTACTTTTACCAAGGCAGAGCGGACGATTTCCCATTCCATCCCTAACTGCAACCAGTTGGGTTGGAGTAGCAATGGTGAGACAAAACGATCCTGATAGGCGCGGAATTACTTGGCGAACCCTATCTAGCATGGTGGCTCCCGGAGCCGATGCAATAAGGTCGGCAATTACCGCCGAATCAGTAGTTGCTGCTTCGTCGAGCGAATGTTCGTCTGTTTCGCCACGTAAGGCGAGAGCATTCACGATGTTTCCGTTGTGGCCTAGCGCCATAGGTCCGATATCGGTGCTACGTAGTACCGGCTGTATGTTGGAAGCATTACTTGATCCGGCCGTCGAATACCTGCAATGCCCGATAGCAACGTTCCCTCTAAGGCGTGCTAACCGGTGCTCAGAAAATACTCGAGACACGAGGCCCATGCGACGTTCGGCGTGCATTCGCTGCCCGTCGCCTACTGCGATGCCTGCGCTTTCCTGGCCACGGTGCTGGATGGCAAACAGCGCAAAATAGGTCTGAATTGCGGCATCGTTTGTATTGCCGTAAACGCCAATCACACCACATGCTTCGCGAAGGCGTGGCGGTCCACCAGGCCCAGCAGGTTCATAAGTCGGTCCTAATCTCAGTCTCAGATCAGGGGTTCCACCACCGTGCCCTTCCCGGGAACGCATCTTATCTGTGTTACGCATTTCCGGCGAGCGCCAGCCTAAGGCCGTTAGTCCAGTCTGACTCGGCGTCTGTAAGGGCTACATCTATTGGCCCGATCAGCAATCGGTCACCGCCAACGTTCCCAAGCTGAAAGAATGGAACACCAGCTGTTGCAGCAGCGGCTGCGACGGCTGGACCTGCGCCGCTGGAATAACTGACAACAATTCTGGATTGGGATTCGCCGAAGAGCATTTCGTCGATTCGATGCTTGGTATGCAGGCTTTCGGCCCGTACTCCGACGCCGCCAGCGAATGCTGATTCAGCTAGGGCGATAGCTAATCCTCCGTCTGCACAATCGTGGGCGGAAGCGAGTAGTTGTGCGCTGATCAATTCCCGTACTAGGCGCTGAAGTGCCAGTTCGTCACTCAGGACAAGTTTTGGGATTCCTGCAACGACATCATGGATAACCGAGAGATATTCGCTTCCATCCAACTCAGGGGTTCCGGCACCAAGCACGGCGATCTCGTCACCGCTGCATGCGAATCCAATCTGGCATCTTTTCTCTAGGTTGTTCAGGATCCCGAGTGCTCCCACTATTGGAGTTGGCCAGATCGATTCACCGTCGGACTCGTTGTATAGGCTGACGTTTCCACTGATCACGGGAGTTCCCAAGGCAGTACTTGCAGCAGCCATACCATCGATTGCCTGAGACAGTTGGTAATAGGCGGTGGGTTGTTCTGGAGAGCCAAAGTTCAGACAGTTCGTTAGCGCGATCGGAACTGCTCCAGTACAGGAGATATTGCGAGCTGCCTCGGCGACGGCAGAAGCTCCACCGACGAAAGGTTCAAGGAACGTTGTTCGGCCGTTGCCGTCCGTAGCCACGGCTATGGCTTTTTCTGTCCCTTTTACGCGAAGCAATGCGGCATCCCCACCCGGAGCAATAATCGTGTTTGTTCCAACCATATGATCGTATTGCTGATAAATCGGCTGTCGGCTTGCGATGTTAGGGCTTGCGAGCATTTTGAGGAATGTCGCTGTTGGGTCGACCACATCTGGAATCAAGTCCTTAGAAAACGAGCTGGTTTCATCCAGATATCGTGGGCGTTCGACAGGAAAACTATATGTGGGAGCGTTTACTAACATGTCGATTGGGATTGAAGCCACGTGGATATCGCCGTCCAAGACTTCAAGATTAGGCGTGCTAATAACCTCCCCGATTACGTCACTATGAAGCCCCCATCGTGAGAAAACACTCTGCAACTTGCTTACATCTCCACGCTTCGCTACGACGAGCATTCGTTCTTGGCTTTCACTAAGCATGAGTTCATAGGGACTCATGCCATCTGCACGGCGCGCGATTTTGTCCACCTGTATTGCTACTCCGCCTCCACCGCGGCCAGCCGATTCCACCGAAGAACTGGTCAGGCCTGTTGCTCCCAGATCCTGAAGCCCGACCACGGTGTTTGTTTGAAGAGCTTCAAGACATGCTTCGAGCAAAAGTTTTTCCATGAATGGGTTGCCGACCTGCACCACACCACGATGCGAGGCTTCCGGGTCATCTACTGAAGCGAACGTTGCCCCGTGAATGCCATCTCGGCCAGTATCAGCGCCTACGAGAATCAACTGGTTGCCAGAACCCTTAGCTGTGGCGCTTGTGAGCTTCTCGTGTTCAATGATTCCAACGCACATAGCGTTTACAAGTGGGTTGCCCCGATAGCACTTATTAATCGAAACCTCGCCCCCCACAGTCGGTATACCCATGCAGTTTCCGTACCAGGCCACGCCCCCAACAATGCCGTTCGCGAGGTAGCGGCCTCTCTGGTCATCAAGGGGACCGAACCGCAGGCTGTCTAGAAGAGCGATGGGACGGGCACCCATGGTAAAGATGTCACGCAAGATTCCGCCGACGCCTGTCGCTGCCCCCTGAAAAGGCTCTACTGCGCTGGGGTGGTTGTGACTCTCAATTTTCATCACAATGGCCAGCCCGTCACCTATGTCGACGGCCCCAGCGTTTTCTTCGCCGGCTCCAATTAATACCTGATCACCGTCACCAGGTAATCGTTTGAGAAGAGGACGCGAATGCTTGTAGCCGCAATGCTCACTCCACATTCCGCCGATGATTCCGAGTTCAATCTGGTTTGGCTGACGGCCGAGTAGATCGGTAGCCCGTTTGTATTCATCACGTGTAAGCGCGACTTCCCGAAGCTCTGCATCCGTGGGTAGCGAGTGTTCACTATTGTTTGTCAATCGCCCATCCCATCCAGGACTGATTCCCAAATTGTTAGGCCGTCCTGGCTGCCCAAGCTTTCTTCAGAGGCTCGTTCCGGATGTGGCATCATCCCGACAACATTTCGGTCACTGCTGCAAATTCCAGCGATGTTATCCATCGATCCGTTTGGATTTGCATCGGGCGAATCAATGCCCTCAGCAGTTGTATACCGGTACACAATCCGTTCCTGGTCTTGCAATTCTGAAAGGCCATCGTGGTCAATAACGTAATTGCCTTCGCCGTGGGCGATTGGAAGACGCAGGACTTGCTCGGGCCGGCACGTAGAACTGAAAGGCGTTTCGAGGGATTCCACGCGGATGTGCACCCATTCGCATCGGAACTGGGTACTCGTATTTGGGAGCATGGCTCCAGGCAAAAGCCCGGCCTCAAGGAGAATCTGGAATCCGTTACAGATGCCTAATACAGGTTTTCCGTATGCAGCGTGATTTCGGACGGCAGTCATGATGGGTGCGCGTGCCGCCATTGCTCCGGTACGGAGATAGTCGCCATGGCTAAAGCCTCCAGGCAAAACCACGAGATCAGTGTTTTCGTGGAGGCAGTTTTCTCCATGCCACACGTATCGAGCATCTATACCTAGGAGGTTTTTAAGAACGTACAAGGTGTCTGCATCGCAGTTGCTGCCAGGGAATACGACCACAGCTGCTTTCACGGGCTTGTTTCAACTTCTTCGGATACCAGTTCCAACGTCTCGATTTCAAAGGACTCTATGACAGGGTTGGCCAATAGGTCGCTGCACATCGCCGTAACAAAACCTCGGGCTTCGTCAGTATTGGTGGCTGCAACCTCAACCGTGATCATTTTTCCTATACGAACATTGCGAACCTGAGCAAAGCCGAGCTCATGCAAGCTGTCGCGAACCGTCAGACCCTGTGGATCATTGACGCCCTCGTTGAGCTGGATGACTATCCGTGCTTTATAGAGCTTGCATGTCACTTGGTTAAAAGCCCCTGAATTTCTCTATAGCGTGCCGTAGTCTGCTGAATCACATCTTCAGACAATCTTGGCACCGGAGGTTCCTGATCCCACTTAATATCGATCAAATGATTTCGAACGATTTGTTTGTCGAAGCTTGGGGGTGACATTCCTACTTGATATTCGTCCATTCCCCAAAACCGTGATGAATCTGGGGTTAGGATTTCGTCGATTAGCGTAACTTCCCCATTGACGTATCCGAACTCGAATTTTGTATCAGCCACGATGATTCCGCGAGCTTTGGCAAAGTCGCGTCCAAATTCATAGACGGCAAGTGTGAGATCGCGTAGCTCGTGGGCAACGTTCCCTACGATTTCTTTTAAGGCATCGAACCCTATGTTTTCGTCGTGACCGGTTTCAGCCTTGGTTGCTGGTGTGAAGAGAGTTTCTTCAAATGGTTCAGCCTCGATCATTCCCTCGGGCAGTGAAATACCGCAGATCGATTGATCTCGTTGATAATCCAGCCAGCCGGATCCGGTGATGTACCCCCTGGCTACGCACTCAGCGTCGATTCGATCAGCTTTGTGAACAAGCATTGTTCGTCCGCGTAAGGTCTCTCGATGTGGTGACACTTTTGGACCCATAGAGTCCACATCGGTTGTGATGAGGTGGTTTGGGACGATGTGCTTGGTAATACCGAACCAGTGTTCGGACATAGCAGTGAGCACTTGGCCCTTCCCAGGTATTGGGTCCGGCAATATATGGTCAAACGCTGAGATCCGGTCTGTAGTAACGATTAATAGTTGCTCGCCAAGATCATAAATGTCTCGAACTTTTCCTCGGTTCAAAAGCTCGAGGCCTGGCAAATGGGTTTCAGAAACGGTTTCGGTCATGGTGTAGTCACCTCGGAGATCGACTCAGGGGTCGAGTTGGATACATGCTGGATGTTCATGCGTTCAAAAGCTGATTCGATCCAGCGAAGGTGCGGATCTGGGCTGAATATGCTTGCGAGGCTTTCTTCTGTCAGAAGCTCACATATCGCTTGGTCCTCACATACTGCCTCCTTGAAATTGGCACCCTGATCCCATGCATCAAGGGCATGTTTCTGAACCTTCTCATAGGCCTCTTGCCGTGACATTCCGGCATGTACTAATGCCAGCATTATCCCCTGCGAGTAAATTAGGCCGCTGGTCATCTCGACGTTGGCGGCCATACGGTCAGGATAGACCCGTAAGTCGGATACGACCGTGGTAAACAGCCAAAGCATGTAGTCCAAGGCGATACAGGCGTCGGGCAAAATTACCCGTTCAGCCGAGGAATGGCTGATATCACGTTCATGCCAGAGGGTGACATTTTCCAATGCTACTTGGGCGTGCGCACGGAGCACGCGTGCAAGGCCTGAGGTTCGCTCCAGCCTGGAAGGATTCCTTTTGTGTGGCATTGAAGATGAGCCGTGCCTCCCGGCTTCAAAAGGCTCTTCGGCTTCACGAATTTCCGTCCGTTGTAACGATCGGAGTTCGGTGGAAAATTTGTCGAGCGAACATGCAATGATCGCTAGTGTCGACACAAAGTGGGCATGTCGGTCACGCTGAAGAATCTGGTTCGATACCGGTGCAACCGCAAGGCCAAGAGCTACACAAGTCCATTCTTCGACGTGGGGTGGTACGTTTGCGTGTGTCCCAACCGATCCTGAAATCTTACCTACGGCTATTCCAGATCTCGCGTCTTGTAACCGCTTTCGATGTCGGCGTACCTCATCAACCCAGATTAAAATCTTTAGACCGAAAGTGATGGGTTCGGCGTGTACGCCATGGCTACGGCCAATCATAAGCGTATGTTTGTGAGTTACGGCCTGACGAACTAGGGCAGCTTCAAGATCTTCCAGTCGCTTTTCGAGTAAGTCAGCTGCGTCGGTCAGTTGAAGAGCAAGACCGGTGTCAAGGACATCGCTTGACGTAAGGCCAAGATGCAACCAACGTGATTCTGGACCCACTGACTCTGCAAGTGCGTCAACGAACGCATTGGTTTCGTGATCATTAACTTTTTCAAGTTCGTCAATTCGTTCAAGTGTGAATGACGCGGCCATCAACTTGGTCGCATCGGCTTTTGGGATACGGCCATCACGGGCCCATGCGTTTACAGCAGCAAGCTCTACTTCTCGCTGTTTTTCGAAGTACAACTGACGTTCCCAAATGCTGGTCATTTCGGGTCGTGAGTATCTCGGGATCATTTCAGTCTTTCGCCATTGGTGTCGGTAAGTGTCGAAAGTTCAGATGTCGCAATATCAGTACGCATATGTACACCCTTAAATGTAATTTGTCTTGCTGCTTGATAAGCCAATCGTTTCGCCGAGTCGATATTATCGGAATGCCCGACGACGCTCAGTACCCGCCCGCCCGCCGTGTAGACCGATCCCGAGATGGTTTCGGTTCCAGCATGAAACGCTAGCGCGCCATTCGGTAGATCATCAAGACCAATGATTTCATGGCCTTTTACATAGTCGTTCGGATACCCATTTGAGGCCAGTACTACGCAAACTGCTGCTGACCCATTTGGAGCAACGTCAACTTTCTCCAAGTTTCCATCAATGGCCGATTCAATTGCCGAAACAAAGTCCCCGCTTGATGTGGTCAGTATGACCTGTGCTTCGGGATCTCCTAAACGCACGTTGAACTCGATGACAACTGGGCCGTTTGGGGTGAGCATTATTCCGGCGTATAGAATGCCGGTAAACGGTGCACCAGCTCTTGCAGTAGCTTCAAGGGTTGGACCGATGACTCGGTCGGCGATTTCTTGTATAAGCTGCGGTCGAGCGTCAGTTACTGGCGTGTATGCTCCCATTCCGCCGGTGTTGGGCCCCTTGTTTCCGTCGTAAGCACGCTTGTAATCTCGAGCTGAACCGAGCAACCTGAAATCGGTACCGGCACAGAGGGCGAACACTGAGAGTTCAGGACCGAAGCACCGGTCCTGGATAACTATGGGGGATCCTGCATCACCGAATTTGCGTTTTACTAAGAGCAGATCGACGGCGCTGTGAGCTTCCTCAACATTGCTGCAGACCAAAACACCTTTACCGAGCGCTAGGCCATCCGCTTTTACCACGACCAGATTATCTCGAGAGTCGATGTAGCCATGGGCGTTTGCAGCATCATCAAAGATTGCTGTTTTAGGAATCGGAATTCCCTCACGCTCCAGCAGTGAGCTTGTCCAGGCTTTACTGGCTTCTAGTTGTGCAGCTGCGGCGCTGGGCCCGAATGTTTTAATGTCCTCAGATAGAAGTTGGTCGACCAATCCAAGCGCGCTTGGTTCTTCAGGGCCGACAATGACAAGGTCTGGTCGTTGGGTTTTGGCCCATTGCACTAAATCTTCGATAGCAGTAGCGTCTATTGGCACGCGGGTGGCGATGGTTCCGATGCCGCCGTTTCCGGGGGCACAGTAAATCTTTGCATCTGGTCGGTCGCGTAGTATCCGCCAGCAAATAACATGCTCGCGTCCACCGCTTCCAACCACTAATACTGTTATTCCCATTCAATGGTTCCTGGTGGTTTCGGGGTAATGTCGTAAACAACCCGTGTTATATCTTCGATCTCGTTCACAATCCGAGACGAAATATGTCCTAACACGTCGTACGGAATTCTTGCCCAATCAGCTGTCATAAAGTCGTCAGTTGTAACTGCGCGAATCCCCAGGAGTTGGCCATAAGCTCTTCCATCACCCATAACGCCTACTGTTCGAACCCCAGGAAGCACAGCAAAATATTGAGAAGGATGATTTTTTAGACCTGCTGCTTTGATTTCATCCCGCAAAATTCTGTCAGCACGCTGAAGGAGTGAAACTTTATCAGGCGTAATTTCACCCATGATTCTTACGGCGAGACCAGGCCCAGGGAACGGTTGTCGCCACACCAACTCACCTGGTAAGCCAAGCTCTTTTCCCAGAGCTCGAACTTCGTCTTTAAACAACTCACGAAGTGGTTCCACAAGTTCAAACTGAACGTCTTTTGGTAGACCGCCAACATTATGGTGGCTCTTAATTACCGCTGCTGACCCGTGTAGGCCCCCGCTTTCGATTACGTCTGGATAGATGGTTCCTTGGGCAAGAAATGCCGCATTTTCGATTTTTTTTGCTTCTCTCTCGAATACTCGAACAAAGCGCTCGCCAATAATTTTCCTTTTCTCTTCGGGGTCGAGGATCCCGGAGAGCGCATCCATGAATTCTCCGGAGGCATCGACCGTTACAAGCTGAAGATCAAATCCACCTTGGAAGGCTTCTTGAACTTCGGCTACCTCATTGGCTCGAAGTAATCCGGTGTCGATAAATATCGCTGTAAGTCGGTCTCCGATAGCACGTTCAACAAGAGCGGCGGTGACACTGCTGTCCACGCCTCCACTGAGGCCACATATGACTCGGCCATTCGCAACTTGTTTTCGGATTTGGGCTACTCGACGGTCCAAAATCGATTGAGGTTTCCAATCTCCTCGACACCCACAAAGGTCAATTGCGAAGTTGCGTAGCATTTCATTCCCGTAGTTCGTGTGGCGGACTTCAGGATGGAACTGGAACGCAACGATGCCGCTGTCGTTTGCAATAGCAGCTATCGGGGATGTGGGGGTTTCAGCTATGACTCGGAAACCGTCCGGAACGGAAGTGACTACGTCTCCATGACTCATCCAAACATCATGTTCGTTAGGTAGGTCGCGAAAAATCTCGTGTTTCGGACCAACAGTCTTGGCTCGGGCGGGACCAAACTCCCGGTCGTCTGCCGGTGTAACTGTTCCGCCTAGAGCATGACTCAGCAATTGCATCCCATAGCAAATCCCAAGAATTGGGACTCCAGTGCTCATGATTGAGTCGTGGAGTTGGGGTGCACCTTCTTCGTAGACACTGGTTGGTCCGCCTGACAGGATGATCCCACGCAGATTGTTGACATTCAGAGCTTCGAAATTCCCTGAAGGAACGATCAACGTTCGTACACCAACTTCACGTACTCTACGTGCGATAAGTTGACTGTATTGAGCACCGAAATCTACAACGACGATGGTCTCTGAATCGTCGGTTTTTTCGAACGACGTCATCGCCATTGAGGAACTCTTGTCTGGAAAATCTCGGCAAATTCGTGGTGCGCAGGGAGGACGGTCTGAGCGCAGGCGTGCGCACCGTCCACTCTAATTTGCCTCCCATCGGTGGCGGACTGCCGTAGGCTTCAGCATTACGCCACCTAACGCAAGTATACGGAGTTTTAGATCAAGGCTTTTGATCAGCTACATTGACAGTTATAGGGCCTTGATCTGCAACCTTAACTACGTATGTTTCGCAGCTAAAGCCCGATTCTGTTGCGGCATCAGCCATAGCTCCGGCTACGCGCATAACGTGGTCTGGGGGGGCAAGGGCAATGACAGTAGGACCTGAACCACTCAAGGCAGAGCCGTAGGCTCCTTTATCCATAGCCGCCCGAATACACGGAAATAGAACTGGGTTCAGTTCAGCCCGGTACGGTTGGTGAAGAAAGTCTTCTGTAGCCAACGCCAGTAATTCATATCGACTGGTTTGAAGTGCTGCGAGGAAAAGCGATGCGCGACCCAAATTTGCGATGGCATCTTCGAGCGTGACTGTGCTCGGAAGGTCCAAACGGGCCTTGGTCGTCGCCACTCGGTAACTTGGCACGATTAAGCAAATGCCGATGTCATCCGGAAACGGAATCTGAGCCGCATGGATCTCTTGATCTGTACGTACATTAACGACCAATTGACCTAAAAGTGCGGCCGCGACGTTATCCGCGTGACCTTCAAGTTCAGCTGCTTTCCAAAGTAGTTCCTGAGTATCGTGGCCTAGCTGGAACGCAATGTTTGCGGCTACAAGGCCGCCTACAATTGCTCCGGCGGATCCGCCCAAGCCGCCTTGGGGAGGGATATGACGTGTCGCCTTTAGTAGGTAGGGTCCTGCTGTCGTCGGTGCGAGAGTTCGAAAAGCGCGGAACGCGAGATTTCTGAAGACATCTCTAGGGACATGGTTCTTAAATTTACCGTTCGCCTCGATTGCATCGTGTGAAGCTGGTTCGAACAAATAACTGTCACGAAGCTCAAGTGCCAGCGCGTACGTATCAAATCCACACCCAAGATTTGCGGAAGAGGCAGGGACAGAAACGTGGATACGCTTGGTCATCGTCGCGGGTCGATTCTCGAACGCACTGACGTCAATGCACCTGACACCAATTGGACCGATTGCTGTCGGAATGGAGCAGATGTGCGGTGGGTGTGGACACTTAGCAGGAATCCTATACCAACAAGGGTTACCAACAGAGAATTCTTTCCAAAACTCACTAAAGGCAGGGTTATTCCGGTTACTGGCATTAGTCCCACATTCATTCCGATATTGACGAATGACTGTGTGAAGAGCATCGCAGCTACGCCGATTGCTAGCAGTTGGCCGAAGGTGTCTCGGGCTCTGAGCGCTATAAAAATTGCTTGAGTTATTAGCAGCGCGAAAAAAAGCACCAGACCTAGAGTGCCTACGAGTCCAAGCTGTTCTCCAAGCATCGCAAAAATAAAGTCTGTGTCTTTGACACGTAGGAACTCGAGGTTGGATTGAGTGCCTTGACCAACGCCTTGGCCGAAGTATCCGCCTGACCCGATTGATATTTGTGCTTGCAGCACGTTGTAGCCAGCGCCTAATGGATCACTGCTTGGATTAAAGAACATTACGAAACGTTGCCTCATGTAGTCCTGTGCGAAAAACCATCCAAATGGAAACGCCGCGAGTCCGACGCCTATTGGTAGAACCAGATGCCATGCTCGTGCACCGGCGACAAAAATCATGGCCAGCCATATACACAGAAAAACCACGGCCGTGCCTAAATCTGGCTCTAGTAGGATCAGGCCAACTGGAAAGAGAGCGATTACCAGGCTGGTTAGCACTGAACGAAGGGAACGGATCGATTCACGTCGTTCGGAGAGATGCTTAGCGAAGAAGACAATGGCTGCAATCTTCATGATTTCGGATGGTTGTATCACAATCAAACCGAGGTCAAACCAACGACGGGCACCCAGGCTAGCGTCTCCAACAAAAAGGACAAGACAAAGTGCTATAAGGCCACCAATGTAGGCGGGAATGGCAAGCCCCTTGAGAAACCTGTAGTCAATTTGTGACATTGAAATTGCTAAAACCAAGCCAATTCCGGCCAACGCCGCTTGCTGGACGGCTCTACTCTCGAGGCCTTGTGCTTCAGGGCTTGAGGTTGTTTGCAACATTAGGATTCCAAGTCCGATTAGGGCTAAGGCGGATATCAGCGTTGCCCAGTCAATCCGCAGTAGAAGGATGCGCATCATAGTCTTCGGTCCGGAGATACAAAATCGGGACGGTCTTGCGGAAGAGGTGGCATTTGACCGGTCATCAAGTAGTCGACGATATCTCTAGCGATTGGCGCGGCTGCAAAAGATCCCTCGCCGCCGTCTCGTACTAGGACCGCGAACGCATATTCTGGTTTTGAGGCGGGCGCATACCCAGAAAACCACGCGTGACTTGGTAGGCGTCCCTCTGGGTCACGTTGCCCACTGTACTCGGCCGTACCGGTCTTTCCAGCAACAACTGCATAGGATGACTGTGCGCGTGTGCCTGTTCCAGAAGAACCGTTTACAGCCTGTAAGAGTCCTCGTTGCAGAAGACGCAGGTGACTATGGCTGACCGGCAGTTTTCCTAGAAGTTCTGGCTGGAAAGTTTTGACTATTTGGCCTTCCGGGTTCAGAAGCTTGTCTACGATTTTGGGCCGCATTAATCGGCCACCATTTCCAATCGCTGCATACATGTTAGCGATTTGTAAAGGTGTTACCTGAACTAGGCCTTGGCCTATCGCGGAGTGGTAGGTGTCTCCTGTTACCCACGGTCCTAGCTTGGCGTCGTTCTTCCAACCTGAAGTTGGAACGACGCCAGCTGCCTCGCTTGGAAGATCAATGCGTGTGGCAGTACCAAATCCAAAACCTCGTTCAAATTCTGACAAACGGCGGTTACCAAGCCCCGTTAGGTTTGTGTAAGGATTGCCGCCGGACACGTTGTAGAAATAGATGTTGCACGATTCAGCAATTGCTCGTTCGAGGTTTACCAGGCCGTGTCCTTGCGGCAACCAATCGTTAAAGGCCCACCCGTCCTTCAGAATTAATTGACCATCGCACTTGATATTGCTTTCGGGCAGTATGATCCGAGATTCTAATGCGCCACTCGCAGCCACTAATTTATATGTTGAACCCGGGGGATAAAGGCCCGAGATAGCGTGGTTAATTAGAGGCCTTCTAGGATCGCTTGCTAGGAGCTCGTAATCTTTGTTGGAGACCCCTTTAGCAAATACGTTGTTGTCATAATCGGGAAGACTAACCAGTGCTACTACTTCTCCAGTGTCAGGACGTAACACGACCACCACGCCAGCCCCCTGTTTACGTAGGGCGAGGTGTCGAGCCAGAATTTCTCGAACCGCGTTTTGCTCATTTACCGCTAGTGTGAGTACAGCATTTGATCCGACGACAGGTGTTTGCGATGAAACTTCTTGGAAAGTTCGTCCGAATGCATCAATTTCAAGTCGTTTCGCACCGTCACGGCCTCGCAACTCACTCTGTAAGGTCTTTTCTAGGCCGGAGCGTCCTATATGTTCGTCGAACAGGACGCCACGTTCTTGATAGGCAGATACCTCTTCAGCCGGTATCGGCCCTGTAAATCCGATGATGTGACCAAATGTGTTTCCATGTTTGTAGCTTCGCCGTATGGCTGTCCGGATAGAGATTCCGGGGAGATCGTGTTGTCGCTCCTCAATGGCAAGCGCGGATTCCCGGGGTATTGCGTCGGCTATCTGAATGGCTTTAGTGGGCGACTGTTTTGCTTGATCAAGTTTGAACTGGAGTTCTTGTAACGACTCTCCAGTTAATGTTGCAACATTAGAGAGGACTGGTGTTTCCCGTTCTGCAGACAATTTCGAGGCTGTGAGCCAGGCGCTATAAATCGGGATATTTCTCACTAGTGGTTCGCCGTTGCGGTCGTAGATAAGTCCTCTAACGGGATGGATGGATTCAGTACGTGCCCGATTTCGTAGCGCTTGTTCTTTGTACTTCGCGGACTCGACTACCTGAAGCTGCCACAGCCGACCGATGAGCGCGGCGTTTCCAATCAAGGCTGCGCCTCCCAGGATAAGTGCCCGTCGGGATCCATCAGCAGGCGGTCCTCCAGCGCCTGGCCGTGCTTCAGGGTGTGAATACCCAATCGAACCTCGCTTGTTGTGCTGTTGAAAATTAGCCACGTTTCCCTAGCCGATGCTTTGAAGTCTGGGTGTGCTACTCGGTCGTTGGTTCTTCCTCAGCAGACGTAGAACCGGGTACATAAGTAAGGCGAAAAAGATGTTCACTAGGCTTGCAAATGGAAGTCGGTCCAGAACTTGCGTGCGCCAGTTCACTTCGAAACCGTTTAGCTGCATTGCTAAGACAATTGCTGGGTAGTACAGCAGTAACGCGATCGCAACACTCAAGATAGTAGAGGCAAGGCTGACTTGTTCGAAACGTTGGCTGCGCGCATCTACGACAACTACCAACAGCGTAAACAGTAGCGCGTTTGTACCGATCGGCGACACGGATAATAGGTCGACAAATAAGCCTGATGCGAAAGCCCAGACGAGAATTCTGCTGCTACTGCTGGTTTTAGCTAGAACGATGACTGTGACCAGGACCAGTGATGGGCGGACACCTGCGATTTGAAAGTAGGGAAAAACTGATGATTGGAACAGAACCATAATAAGGATAAGCACAACTGTTCCAATTGAATTGGCGCGTGGAATCCAGCCTCGCTGCGTTGCTTGTATCTTGGTCACTGTCACAGTTGAAGCCACCCGGATATCTTTGGGTACTTGTTCGCCAAATTGAGATGACCAAGTATTGGTTGAGTCGTATCTATCATCAAACTGTCATGTGTCGACACTAAGGATAGTACTGACATAGAGGGAGGTTAGGTGGCATTGGGGCAGGTCTTTACTGGCGGTTATTAACCTACAGGCATTGGCAACAAACTGCTTTCGACTATCGTGGGTTGAGCGTCATGCAGGCCGGGCTACTTTTGATATGACGACCTGTAGTATGTCCAGATCTTTGGTCCGCTCGAATCGATCTATAACTGCTTCTCTAAAGACACTTGCTGGAGAGGAATGTATTGATAGGACACGACCAATAACGAGCCCTCGCGGAAATCTTCCTGCCAAGCCAGAAGTTTCAACCTCGTCCCCGACTTTCAACACAGCTTCAGGATCTATTCGGGTTAGCGTCAGGTATTTGCCACCATCACTCGTGATGATCCCGTCGGTTCCTCCGGGGGCACCTATGGTTACCGCATGCACCGAGCTTTGCGGACTGTCTATTGGAAGAACATGTGCTGAAGTTGACGTTACTGCCAAAACTCGTCCGGCTAGATGCCCTCTGGAGACGACGGCCATGCCTACACGTACGCCGTCGTTCGCGCCACGGTCGATCATCACGGTGCTAAGCGCGTCTACGCTGTCCAAACCAACCACTTGAGCTGTAAGGAGAGACAATTCGGTGTTTTGTTGTTTGTATGCTAAAGCTTCACGTAAATATTCGTTTTCTCGTTCGGCCGACTCCTGCTGGGATGAGAGGGTTCTAAGTTCGGAAACCTCTTTTTTAAGGAGTTGATTTTCCTTCTGGAGTTCACCAATACGTTGTAGATCAGCAATTGTTTGTGAGCTTCTTGCTGCGATGCTAGTCGTGGCAGAACGTACAGGTGAGACAAGATTCTGCACGAAACCTTCTACCGAGATACCTGGTCCTGTGCCTCGAAGCATGGTTAGCAAGAGGCTAATTCCAACAATGACCAACAAGAGTAGGATTGATCGTTGGCCGCCACGCATTGAGCTGCTAGCTAGCCATATGGCGCCGCGTTGTCTGCGACGAAGACTTCTCGAAAAGCTTCGAGATTGTGGAGACAGGCGCCCGTGCCGCGCACCACTGCCTCTAGCGCATTATTCGCAATGTGCACGGGGATGTCTGTTTCTTGCTCGATCCGCTTATCTAGTCCGCCAAGCATTGCTCCCCCTCCAGCGAGATAGATGCCTTGTTCCATGACATCGGCCAGTAGTTCCGGAGGTGTTGCTTCAATGGCTAACTTGATGTTGTCAACGATCTCCGTAACTGGACCACTGATTGCCTCACGGACTTGGCTGGATGTCAGTTCCACTTGACGTGGGAGTCCGGTTTGCAAATCGCGTCCTCGGACGATGGTGGTTTCTTCTTGTAGACCTGGGAAGGCCGATCCAACGGCGATTTTGCATGACTCTGCAGTGCGTTCCCCTATCAGGAGGGTATGGTCGCTTCGACAGTATTCAACGATATGTTCATCTATCTCGTCCCCTGCTACTCGAATACTGTGACTAACTACGACGCCGCCTAAAGACACAACAGCAACTTCGGTGGTCCCTCCACCAATATCAACAATCATACTTCCAGTGGCTTCCTGAATTGGCTGCCCTGCTCCTATAGCGGCAGCCATTGGTTCCTCGATCAAGTAAACCTCTCGGGCTCCGGCTTGAAGACTGGCTTCATGGACAGCACGCTTTTCAACCTCGGTAACACCCGATGGAACCCCGACGATGACTCTAGGGCGTGCTGCGATTGGTAGATCTCCGTGAACGCGACCAATGAAATACTCGAGCATTGCATGGACGGTATCGAAATCGGCTATAACTCCGTCTCGAAGTGGGCGGATTGCGACTATGTTTGTTGGCGTTCTTCCGACCATTTTCTTGGCTTCCGCACCAACCGCGAGGACACGGGAAGTCTGTGTCTCGATGGCGACGACCGACGGTTCAGACAAAACAACGCCACGATCTTTGACGTAGACAAGCGTGTTGGCAGTGCCGAGATCAATGCCGAGATCTCGACTAAATAGTCCCAGTAGGGCGCTGAATGGGCCGAACATGTCAGTTCCAAGTGTCAGTTATAGCGAGGGCAAGGCCTCGATTCCATCAGCATAGCGGTCGGAACGGTGCAGGATAACGAGAAGATGGTTTATGCAAGACGAATTGTTTGTGACAGGGCATCATTTAAATTAGCTACTTCAACAAAATCCATTTGTTTTCGCACATGTTCTGGAAGATCAACTAAATCCTGTCGATTACTTTTGGGCATCACGAATTTGCCGATACCAGCGCGATGAGCGGCCAGAACTTTTGCCTTAATGCTTCCTACCGGAAGGACGCGACCCTGTAATGTGATTTCTCCTGTAAGGATGACGTCGCGGCGGACTTTCTTTTTTGTAAGAGCCGAGATCAGTGCAATGGCCATTGCGAGCCCAGCGGAAGGCCCCTCTTTAGGAAGTGAACCGGAGGGCACATGCACATGAACATCCTGTTTTGAGAAATCGACGTCTTTGTAACCTAGTCTCGAAGCATGAGCTCGGGCGTAAGTCAGAGCAGCGTGCGCTGACTCTTGCATTATGTTGCCCATGAGTCCCGTTAGTTCAACTTGTCCGGTCCCTGGTGCCAGTATCACTTCTATCGGGGCTAGGTCACCGCCAGATGGCGTGTTAAACACCGCAGTTGCTACGGCCACGCTGTCTTCTGCTTCAGCCATGCCAAATCTAAATTTTGCGGGGCCTAAGTGTTTTGGAACATCCGACTCACCGACTTCCCAGCCTTGCTCACTGCTCTCAGCTCGTAACACTGCATGCTTTCGAACAATCGTGGCTATCGAACGGGTAAGTCCTCGTACGCCAGCTTCTTGGGTGTACTCACGGATAATCCTTACGATGGAACCTCGGGTAAATTTCACCCCGCCAGACTGAAGTCCGTGCTCAATAATTTCTCTTTCGATAAGAAATTTTTCGGCAATGGCGACTTTCTCGTCTTCTACATACCCGGGTAGATCAATGACTTCCATTCGATCTACTAGAGCTGGCGGTAGGTTGTCCAGAGTATTGGCCGTGGCAATAAAAATAGCTCGGCTGAGGTCGTACGGTATTTCTATATAGTGATCGCTAAACGTATGGTTTTGTTCTGGGTCTAGCACTTCCAGAAGCGCGGCGGACGGGTCTCCACGGAAATCCATTCCCAGCTTGTCGACTTCATCGATCATGAATACTGGGTTGACCGTTCCTGCTCGTCTCATCATTTGAAGTATTCGTCCGGGCATTGAACCGATGTAGGTCATGCGATGTCCGCGTATTTCTGCTTCGTCTCTGACTCCTCCAAGCGAGACCCGAACGAATTTTCTGGAGAGAGCTTCAGCAATCGATCGTCCGAGGCTTGTTTTTCCTACTCCCGGGGGACCGACGAAGCATAAGATTGGGCTTCGTGAATTTCTGGCAAGGCGACGCACCGCTATGTATTCGAGCAGTCGTTCCTTGACTCGGTCTAGACCGTGGTGATGACTGGCCAGAATTTTGGCCGCATCACGAATATTTGTAGTGTCTCTTGATCGTTTTTTCCATGGCAGCTCAGTCAGCCACTCTAGGTACGATCTAACCATGCTTGCTTCCGGGGATCCTTGTGGCATGGAGCTGAGCCGTTCAATGTCTTTTAGTCCTCGTTCAATCACTGCTGCAGGGAACTTTCTCGAATTGAGCTTCTTGCGAAAGGCCTCGATCTCAGCGCTTTGTGCGTTAGGTTCGCCCAATTCTTTGGTGATCGTTCGCAGTTGCTCACGGAGGATTAGGTCTCGTTGGTCTTTCTCAACTTCTTTGCGAACCCCATTACGAACAGTCTCTTCGAGCTCAAGTACTCGTATTTCTTCCTCTAACACCTGAATAACAAGGGTTAGCCGTTCGGAAACTTCACGTATTTCCAAAACCTCTTGGTGAATATCAGGGAGCAGGGGTAGAGAAGCAGCAACCACATCTGCAAGGGATCCAGGTGTTTCAGTGTTTATAGCTCTGATGTACGAGTCTTCTGGGATCGAGTCACTGAGTTCGACAACTCGATGGAATAGGTCCAGTGCTCGCGGCATGAGATCCTTGGCGACTTGGGGTGATTCATCCAGATCATCGACCGGCCAACTGGCAACCCGCAAAAACGGTTGTTCAGATATTGTATTTACCGCTCGTAGCCGGCGCTCGCCTTCGACAAGCACACTAGTGGTTCCATCCGGGAGCTTGAGCATTCTGACGATAGAGGCCTCAGTGCCAATTTCATATAGATCGTTCAAGTCAACGGATTCGAGTTCGGGATCCTGCTGACCAATAAGCAGAATTCGTCGGTCTTTCGATAGAGCTTCTTCAATAGCTGCTACGGATTTCTCGCGGCCTACAACGAACGAATGCACAGAGTCTGGGATTGGGAATAGGGTTTCTCCCCGAAGCGGGAGGACAGGAAGATTTATCTCTGATGGCAGTTGGGTTTCGGCATCCAAGTCAACGGCATCGGCAGATGTTTCTGTCGGCGAGGCCGTGGATGTGTTGTCCGGCGACGTTTGTTTTTTTTTGGAGGGCTTTGATGGAGGAGTCAAGTTGTCGTTTTCTCGGATATTGATTTGCCCAGAAGATCTAACAGTGCGAGAGGGTTATCAATTAGCACTGTTTCGGTCTCATCCGCATTTAGACCGGCTCCGCGTGCTACACGACGGGCTAACGCTTCTGACAGGAGGTCATCAGGAGCATGGGCATCACTGTTAACCAGCATTCTGACGCCGGCCTCCCTGCATACATTGGCGACGTGACCATTTGTGAGCGAGTGGCCTCTGCGGGCAGACAGTTCTACGAATTTTTTGTTCTCTCGAGCTACTTGGCCGAGTTCTGGACTCAATAAGCCCGGATGAACGAGTGCGTTGACGTGCTCAGATTCCAGCGCAGCCCGGTTGGTTCCCGCTTCTACCGGTTCAGCAATTGTCTCACCGTGGACCGCAACGAATTCAGCTCCAGCATCCACGGCCATACGGGCAACACGGTCGATTGACCGTGGTGGCACATGCGTGATTTCGACACCTGGTATTGCAACTAGTTCCCAAGCATTTTCGGCTTCTCGGCAGTCACGGGTCAGGGCTTCTAGGACGTCCTGAACGTTTGCCGGGCTGGCGTGGTCTGTGATTGCCACTGCTGTATATCCATTTACATGGCAGCGGCGGAGAAGTTCCATTGGTGAAAGCTCTCCGTCGCTTAGGAATGTGTGAGTTTGGAAATCAAATAGCATTTGGTTTTGTTGTGGAGGGTCTATAAATCCTAGTTGAGTTTATAAAGGTGTCGATCTATTACTACAGGCTACCTCGTGTGTGACCTAAAGGAACTCAAAGCGGGCAGATTTGTTGCACTTCCGCGCTGCTTTTGTTCACGCAAGTAATTGGAGCGTAAGTTGGAGGGGCAAGGGAGAAAGTCGAGGCATCTGATCCCCATCATTAGATGTTCAGGAGTTTGTTTGGCTCAAATCGTGATGGTCTGTCCTGTTCTTGCCGACTCATAAGCGGCGAAGATTGCCCGTAGCACTTCCAAGCCTTCTGCCCCGGTGATGGGAGGCGGAGTCTCGCCAAGGGCGGCTCGTATTGTTTCGCGGACCCATGGCGTATAGCCGGCTGTAGAGGAGTCGTAGGAGAATTGACGATTGGGGTTGGCGTTCATTGTAGGGTCCGTGCCATGCCATTCGAGTACCCCGCGGTCGCCAGCGCCGTGACGGATCCACCCCTTGGATCCCCAGATCGTCGTATCGATCTGGTAGCCGTGATCGAGCAAATAGCCTGACATCATGGAGCCATGTGCGCCGCTCGCCATACGAAAATTTACCAGGGCTAGATCTTCTACATCGATAGGCCCACCGCCAACGTTGGGAGCCATTGCTTGAACCTCGGTTATACGATCCCCTGTGAGGAACAGTATGAGATCCAGTTGGTGGATACCCAGCCAGATGAGATGACCGCCTCCGGCATCCGATTTATTGAATGTCCAATTGCGTCGCTCAGTGTTCCAAATTCGGGTCTGGTCGGCGAGTGTCATGCCGCGCACGGCGTACAGATCTCCGATGCCATTCTGCTGGTAGATCCTTCGTGCGTCTTGGACCCACGGGTTAATTCGATTTCCGAGGGCTAACATTAAGTGAACCTGTTTTTTGTCGGATAACTCGCACAGGTCGGCAAAATCGTCCGGTTCGACACATGCTGGCTTTTCTGCAAGCACATGAATACCGGCCTCCAGCACTGGTCGAATGAGTGAAGGGGCTTTCTTGCCTGTGGCGGTTACGATGGCAAGTATGGGATCTTGTGATCGAAGCATTTCTGTGAGCGACTGATAGGTATCGGTCAGCTTGTCACCGATAACTTTTTGGGCTTGGTCAAAGACTGCGCCGTCTTCGTCCACGATGCAGGCCTCAGAGACGGAGTCCAAGTCACGAATGGCATGTAGGTACGCGGGGATGTGAGCCGCACCTTCATGTGTTATGAGGGCCACACGTGCCATGGCGGTCTTCCTTGTGCGGGATGTATATGACGTGAATTATCCAGAGCTTGCCCATGTATGTCGATGCATCCCGACATCCTTGAGAAAAGATCTCCGGTTGGGGACATACTTCTCTTAGTGAGGCATGCCACAACAAGGCGTTTCACCTGCCTGCCTCAACAGTGGAAGTTGACGTCGGTGAAGGGGCCTCCTAGCCTCGAGCTTCGGTAAATAGGCGACACGCAAGGGGTTTTGATGGGTGCTGGGCAGGATATACATCAGGCTTCAGAGATGACAGAGCGCTTCGAGCCGCCGGCGGACTTCGCTGGGTCGGCTCACGTACCGAGTTTTGAGGTGTACAAACAACTACATCAACGGAGCTTGGATGATCCAGAAGGATTCTGGCGCGAGATTACTGACGACTTCGTGTGGTTCAAGCCGTGGACGCAACTTCAGGAGTGGAAACCTCCATTTGTTAAATGGTTTGTAGACGGTGAAACGAATATTTCCGTCAACTGTTTAGATCGTCATGTAGATGCTGGTAGGGGGAATAGGGTCGCGTATTACTGGGAAGGTGAACCTGGGGATACTCGTACGGTTACTTATGCTGATCTATTAGCTGATGTCCAACGCTTCGCCAATGGCTTGAAGGCTCAAGGGCTGGAATGCGGTGACCGGGTCATTATCTACATGCCAATGGTTCCCGAGTTGCCAGTGGCGATGTTGGCATGTGCTCGCCTCGGACTCGTGCATAGTGTGGTGTTTGGGGGTTTTAGCGCGGATGCGATTCGAGACCGAGTTAATGATGCGGGTGCCCGGGCTGTTATTACAGCGGATGGCAGCTGGCGTCGTGGACGAGTCATTCCTTTGAAGGCCACTGTCGATAGCGCGCTTGCAGAAAATGCTTCCCCGACGGTCGAAACGGTTGTGGTGCTCAAGCGCTGTGAAAATGCTGTCGATTGGAACGACGATCGAGATGTTTGGTGGGATAAGGCCATTGATGGCCAGTCAGATGTGTGCCCACCGGTCCATCTCCCCGCTGAACACCCGTTGTACATTTTGTATACAAGTGGCACGACTGGAAAACCCAAAGGGGTTGTGCACGCGACCGCCGGGTACATGGTGTATACGGCGTACACGTCACGAATGGTCTTTGATCTTAAAGAAGATGATATTTACTGGTGTACGGCTGATATTGGTTGGGTGACGGGGCATAGCTACGTCGTATACGGAATTCTGGCTAATGGGGCTTCTAGTGTGATGTATGAAGGTGCTCCTAACCATCCTGCTGAGGATAGATTCTGGGAAATCATCGAAAAATATAAGGTCACGGTTTTTTACACGGCGCCAACAGCTATCCGAACTTTTGTTCGCTGGGGCGATCACCATCCAGACGGTCATGATCTCTCGAGTCTTCGTTTGCTAGGAACGGTGGGAGAGCCAATTAATCCAGACGCATGGCTTTGGTATCACCGAGTCATTGGTGGGGGTAATTGCCCTATTGTTGATACGTGGTGGCAGACAGAGACTGGTGGAATCTTGATTACGCCGTTACCTGGTGCGACCGCACTTAAGCCGGGGTCGGCGACACTTCCTTTCCCAGGCGTGGAGCCCGAAGTGGTAAGCGAAGATGGTCAGCCGGTGGAGGATGGTGAGCGTGGTTTGCTGATTGTTCGACGTCCGTGGCCGTCGATGATTCGCGGCATCTATCAAGATGGATGGGGTCAATCAGGGCATGTTGGGGAATTTGGTGATCGAGAAAGATTTGTTGATACGTATTGGGAAAAATTCCCGGGGCAGTACTTAACTGGTGATGGAGCGGTCCGTGATGCTGATGGGTATTTCTGGGTCATAGGACGCGTCGATGACACGTTGAGCGTTGCTGGACATCGTATAGGGACGGCTGAGGTTGAAAGTGCCTTGGTCAGTCACTCATCTGTTGCTGAGTCGGCGGTTGTCGGGGCACCAGATCCTATTACCGGAGAATTTATCGCTGCATTTGTAACGCTCAAGGCCGGAATCGATGGGGATGATGCGCTAGAGGCGGAACTTACTGCTCATGTGGGTGAAACGCTTGGTCGATTTGCCCGTCCAAAGATGTTGAAGTTTACGGACGCGCTCCCCAAGACGCGGAGCGGAAAAATTATGCGTCGTCTTCTGCGGGATATCGCGGCAGGCCGTGAGGTGGTTGGTGACACGACAACCCTTGAGGACCTGTCAGTACTTGCATCCCTTCGAGGAGACGATGATTAGCAAGTAACTTCTAATGCGGTGATACGGACGGTCCAGCTAGGATGGGTGAAATTGACTTTGTGAACGTACGCACAAGTGATTAGGGTTGAACATCTTGGGAGCACGCAACGCATGATTCGAGCAATGATTAATAGTCGTCGGTTAGTCGGAGTAGCCGTCGGTTTGTTATGCGCTTTGGCCACGGTGGCATGTGGAGAAACAGATCCTGTGCAGGAGTCACCAGTGGTCGCAACGTCTGCGCCGGTGGCAAAAGCAACGGTCCCGCCTGGTCGTACTGCGGCTCCTGCAGCTGCAGTGCCAACAGCCCGAACCTCGCAGACGGTTGCGGCGGTTGTTCAGGTAACAGCGGCTCCTACCGAGGCTTCGACTCCGGCTCCTACGGCTGCTTCCACAGCTGCCCCGGTGGCTGTTGCTGTCGTCAAGGGAGGTTCCGGCAACGGCAAAGAGCTATTTACGGCCAATGGATGTATTGCGTGCCATGGTGCTGATTTAAGCGGGGGCATTGGACCTAAGCTTGCAGGAAGATCCACGGCTGACCTGACTGACGATCGTATTCGTAGTCAGGTCCGTAATGGAGGCAATGGGATGCCTGCGTTCGAAAAGATTACGGATCAACAACTCGCTGATATTATCGCGTTCATCAGGAGTGTTTAAACGCTCCACGTGACGATCGGATGGGTCGATGGTGGTTGCTGCCAAGTCTTCTATCGGTCCGCGCCACAACGTTGGGCAGAACGCTCGAGCATCTACGGGTGTCTATTCGTGGCGTTTGGGGATGTGTAAGACCGTCGGACTGATGGGCTTGCTGTGTGGGTTGGTGTTTGGAGCTTGCGGAAACGGGGAGAAATCTGGCTCTGAGTTGAAGCGGCAGGACCTGTCCATTATTGCCCCGGAGCGTTGTAAAGGCTCTGGCAGCGCGAACGCGTCAACACCATTTTGTTAGTGGGTCGTCGATAGGTAGATAAGGCTCAGTTGAGGTTAAAGCGGCGGCGACCACGCAGGGTTCGTGTCACGACCCGGACTATTGGTTAGTTGTTGGACGTTACCGCCATCAGCGTCCATCACGTAAATATCGAAGTCACCGTCGCGGTCACTTGCAAACACGATTTTTGATCCATCTGCCGACCATGCTGGAAAAAGATCTGCTCCGGAATCTTCAGTCAACCGTGTCATTTTCCCGGCCTCACTTATGGTGTAGATCTCTGGGTTTCCGTCACGCTCACTCACAAATGCGATCCTCGTCCCGTCGGGTGACCATTTGGGGTATGTTTCATCTGCGGCTTGGGTCGTTACTTGCTGTAGCTCGTTTCCTACATACATCCAAATGTCGAAATTGCCGGCACGGTTGCTGTGAAATGCCATGCTCGTTCCGTCGGGTGACCAGGTCGGTGCTAAATCTGAATTCGGATCTATGGTGACGGCATATCCTGTGCCGTCGTCCAACGACATGAGGAAAATGTCCCAATCACCTTCACTATCACTGGTATACAGGATCTCGTTTTCGTTGGGTGACCAAGCGACGTGACCTTCTTGCGCAACAGAATCGGTTACTTGTTGGACGGTACCGTTCAGATCCATGACAAAAATATCCCAGTCTCCAAATCTATTGCTATGAAATCCGATGTACTCGCCGGAGGCCGACCAGGACGGGAATATGTCATCGCCTTCGGTATCGGTGTATTGCACGACGTTGTCACCGGTTACGCTCATGACGTAAATGTCTTGATCTCCGTCGCGATTGCTTGCGAAGGCAATCAGGTGTTGTGATGCTTGAAGGTCTCCAGTCTCAAGCTTTGGCAACCATTCATCGAGCCGTATTTGGATCTCGCTAGCTGGAATTAAAAATCCGACACTTTCCGCAGTGGTTGGCGAAAGTCCGGACACGGCCATGCCTGCGAAGTTTCCTGTGGACGTTATTGCAAGTCCCCCGCTCACGCCAGGATTTAGGGCCGCATCGGTTTGTAACACGGGTTGGCCAAGAACATTAAGTCGTCCAGAAAAGATTCCTTGGGTCACCGTGATTGATTTACTGCATTGCAGTGGATCTTCAGATCCGGGGAAGGGGTATCCCAGCACTACCAGGGATTCGCCGAGTTCAAGTTTGGTGTCGTTCATCCATGGCAGGGCCTGGATCGGTGGGAGCGGACTCTCGGATTGAAGGAGCGCCAGATCCCTGCCGATGTCCGCGGTCAACACCCTGAGCGGGACGGTTCCGCCATCCGGTATTGCCGCAACCAAATCTTTAGCCTGCCGGATGACGTGGTGGTTGGTGAGGATGAGGTTCTGGTTACCCAGTCTCACGCCGGATCCGCAGCCATTCGCATGTTCGAGTCGAACCACATACGGCTGGCTACGGGCGACTACCTGAGCGACAGATAGGGGTGTCGGAGTGGGTGTTGGTTGGGGGGTGGCCGTAGGTCGAGGGGTGGCCGTAGGTCGAGGGGTGGGGGTTGGTTGTGGAGTGGCGCTAGGTGTTGCCGTGGCCGTTGGCGACGGGGTTGATGTTGCTGTCGGTTCGGGGGACGGCTTCGGGGTTTCGGGTGGTCCTGCGGTTGCAGTGGTTGATGGGACTTGGATCGCACTTGTGGGTGTGGTGCCTGTGGTGATCAACGCGCTCGGTGATGGAAGTTCTGCCGATGCCGATTCGCCTGTGGGTGATCTGGTATCACCA
This sequence comes from Chloroflexi bacterium UBA6622, assembly GCA_002433065.1. GTDB lineage: Bacteria > Chloroflexota > UBA11872 > UBA11872 > UBA11872 > UBA11872. Next base: position 32,921 of record DJHK01000001.1, on the reverse strand, counting down.
CAACCGGCCAATAGGCCTACGGCTGTCAGCACGAGCAGGATGTACCGCATGAGGTGAATGGCTGTCTATTAGGAGTGATTAGCGTTCTATTTGGTGATTGTTTCACATGTTGGAGGGTGTACAGTGATCTGCGTTACGGAATTCTTGGCCTTTTCATGGGATTTGATTGACTCAGGATCTGCGTGAAGCGAATTCTGTTTGGTCATGACGGTGATCGAGAGACCGATTAAGAGCGGGAACCTGCCTATGTCACATGTTCGAGTGCCGAAAATTGAACGATTCTTCCCCGCCCATGACGCTGTACGGACTCGATTTGATCGGGAGGCGCGAAAATTCCCGGTTGAAACTCGTGATAGGGGTGCTTTTGAAGCCTGGCGCACGTTAGTCCAGAAGCATCTGAGATCTATCACTGGGATCGATACCATGCTTACAACTGATCCCAGACCCGTGGTCACGGAGTCTGTGGTGTGTGATGGCTATATCCGGTCCCGAATAGAGATTCACACGGAGCCAGATGTGGTGATGCCGTTTTACGCGTTGGTTCCTGAAGATATGAAGTCTGGGGAACGTCGTCCTGTAGTCATTGCGGTCCATGGCCATGGTAGTGGGGGGAAAAATCTGACGGCGGGCCGGTTCGATATCCCGGCGGTTGCCGAGGCAATATCAAAATTTAACGCTGATTACGCCCATCGCTTTGCGAAGGCTGGTCTCGTGGTGTTTGCTCCGGACGCGCGGGCGTTTGGAGAACGTCGTGAACCTGTGGGTCAGATGGATGATGAACAGTCGTTCATGACGTCCACATGTACGCCACTTAATCATGCGGCCATTGCGTTGGGACAGTCATTAACTGGAATGTGGGTTTGGGATCTCATGCGTCTTTTGGACTATGTTCTGAGTCGTGATGACTGCGATTCTTCACGGATCGGATGTGCGGGGCTTAGCGGTGGTGGTTTGCAGACCCTGTGGTTGGCTGCGCTGGACGACCGCATCTCGTCGGCTGTTGTGAGTGGGTATTTTTACGGGTATCGAGATTCGTTGCTCGATATGAATGAAATGTGTGGTTGTAATTACGTGCCAGGTCTCTGGCAAGCCGTAGATATGGGTGATCTTGGTGCGATGGTGGCTCCTCGTCCATTATTTATCGAGACTGGTTCAAGGGATCCTCTGAACGGAGCTCGGGGTCTGCCGAACGTGTTGGAGCAGGTCAGGATTTCACAGGCGGCGTATGACGTTTGTGGAGCGTCTTCAAACCTAATTCATGATGTGTGTGAGGGCGAACACGAGTGGTTCGGTGTTACGGCTGAACCGTGGTTACAAGGACAACTCGGATGGTCCTGATCAAGGCTTAATCAGGGAGCCTGCGGTGCGCAGTTTGTGGTGCGACACCAAAGGTCGTTTTTGGGAACATACACGAAGTCGAGGGCCTGCTTGTCATTCGGGGTCTCTCTTAGATGGCCATCGAATGTGATCAACCTTATGGCCAATTTGCCGGAGAAGTTCGAGCACTAGCCCGAAGAAAAACATTTGTGTTCCAACCGATATGAGGAGCGCAATTAGCGGTAGGGCTGGGATTCGAGCAAAGAGTTCAAAAAATCTGAACCGTTCTTGAGTAAGAACAATAAAGAAAAAGACGATTCCACTTGTCACGAAAAGCGAGCCCATGAGCGCGAGCGTTATAACGTGTTTCCCGGATTTCACGAGTAGCACTGGCAAGGTGTGGGCCGCGTACCTGGGGATCGAAGACACGACTCGAGACGATCCATGGTTTCTTGGCATCCACTCGGATGGGATTTCTACTACTCGAAATCCTTTTTGGAGCGCGTCCAGAATTGTTTCCTGAACATACGTGTGCGTCCCGGTGAGTGACAACTCCCCCACGACTTGGCGTCGCATGGCTCGTATGCCGCCACGCGAATCTGTAAAACGTTGTCCGGAAAGAAACCAGAGCAACCACGTGAGGAGACGTACACCGAAGCGATTGAGCCGTGGGTACCTGTACTTAACGGATTCTTTAGTAAGGAATCGAGAGCCCAAGACAAGATCCGCTCTATCGTGTTCTAGTTCATCAAGGAATCGCGGGATTTCGCTTGGAGAAGCTTGGCCATCTCCATCCAAAGACACCACGTAGGTGCAGGTGGTTCCCCCTGCCCACCGAAGGCCGCGGAACATCGCATGTCCAAGTCCTACATGGCCTCCTTCGATAACGATTGCACCTTCTGTTGCCGCTATATCTGATGTTCGATCCACCGAGTCGTTGACAACCACGATGCTTGGGTGATCGAAGCGGGTGCTTGCCAAGCTTTTCCGGATATCGTGTATGACTTGCGCAATGGTGGCTTCTTCGTTTTTTGCAGGGATGACGATACAGACCATTGGATCACTGGTGTAGGGAGAACTCGACGAGGTACTCCCCCGTGAGGCTGTGTCGCTGCTAGCTAAGGAGTCGATAGTTTGGTTCCTTTGCCATAGCCGGGTCGGCCTCAAAGTATGCGAGGTCTATGACCGGAATGGATGATTTCGAGATGAGCTTGCGAAGGTCCGGATCTATGTCTCGGGTCCCTAGCACGACGAGATCAAGCTCATGGCAAAAGTCTTGGGCAGATGTTGTTAAACGTGATTGTCCAGATAGACGATCCTTGATCGTGTTGAGGACCGGCGAAGCAGCAATTCGCTGACAATTTTCAAGATTGGACTTTCGCGTGTGTCGTCCGTTCCCGGCTTAAATGCCACGCCCCAAAACCCTATGCGTCTTTTCGAAACAAATCTCAGCAGCTTCGTATCTGTAACGTGAATCATGTTTGCACTGTACTAGCAATCATCTTTGCGTGGGGTCGAGAGCTCGAATTTGGTATGGATATTGGTCATGGGAAATTGCGAATCTCGGTGCGGGAATAGGGGCAGTACTAGTGATATGGCTTGGACATGTGATCGTGATTTCTCGAACCGTTGGATACAAAAGGGTTTGTCCTACATGGAGATCTCGCGTCATGTGTGTGACCGTGTGACAAGTACATCTACATTCTGCGAGTTGTGGCGTGGTCTATCAGGGCTGCAGGTCTTGACTCGTGGTCTACGGTCGAGAGTTTTTCGCGTGTTGTTGAAACGATGGTCATGGGCGGTCGTTCTGGTGCTGGGCAGTATGTTGGTCGCAGGGTGCGTCACACCTGAATTCACCGAGCCGATTCGAGGCAACGTAGCTGCTGGTGTTACGCCAATTGTGATCCCGTCATCAGCATCTGGTGGAACATTCGTGGGTGAGTCAAAACATGAATATGCGATTGCGTATCACCCGTACCCGCATCTCTTATATACGGATGGCTGGTATGCGTTGTACTTCGATGGGGATAACGCCATTGTGGCTTATTCCCCGGATGGAAAAACATTTGGTAATCACATCATGGTCAACCACAGTCGCGTCCCACTTGGAGGCGCGGCTCTCTATATGCACGGCGAGTCGGTTTTTGTGATCTATCCCGATACAAACAATATGAAACTGTATTTGAGAAAGGGCATTGCATCTGGCGGTTCCCTTCAGCTTGATGACCCTGTCGAGGTGCTCGATATGGGGCAACCGTTCACGGTAAAGATTCCAAGTTTGTTGTTTGATGAGAACGGTCTGCCTGCCATCGTATTTAGTGGGCTTGAGGGGTGGGGAGATGGAGGTGGCAGCCGGTGGCGTGCACGGATTGTTAAAGCGACGTCGAGCGATCTATCGCAGTGGTCCGAGTCTCAGACGTTTGCAGATGCGATCAGTCCCAATCAGGAAGCTGCGGCGAGCGCATCGGGTGTGTTTTTAGGAGGGGATTTGGCGCTCGTATATGTGGTCCGTGATCATTTGATGGTCACCACGGGGACGTATACAGAAGGCCTTGCTTTGACAGATGTGTTTACGGGAACACATGACTACGTGCTGACGTCGGATGGTGAGCAGTTACATCTTATCTATCACACTGCCGCTTCATACCCCAACAATCCCAGTCGGATGGTATATCGAGGTTGGACACGACAGGCCGGATGGTCGGACCGCGTGGTCCTCGGTGCGACGACGCCGCACCATACGGCTCTTACGATCGATCATTCGGGAAATGTCTGGGTGTTTTATGGGATGTCGAGGTCAGTTCGGGTGCGTATTCTGCAACCCGGATTGGCCGCCTTCGAGGCCGAACGATGCATTATTTCTATTTCCGATGACGATAGGGCAGGTCATGCTTGGCTAAGTGCTGCTCCGGGTGGCGATGATGCTGGCGTCGGTCTGCTGTGGATGGAACAACATGTAGGTGCGCCGGAGAATCCAATTGATGGAAGATGGAACGTTAGGTTTCGTGCCTTTACGTTGACTGAGATCCTTGCGTTGCCTACGTGTGCCACCTAGATGGTCTGCAAAGGGGTCCGGTGTCGTTTGGGTGCTCTCTGTGTCTTTTAGTCTTTTAACGGTGGGTTCACAGATGCATGGAAGCGTGTTCATACCAGAGCGTCCTCGGTTAGAGCCGATAGGAACTCTGGTTACGGAGAGCCTGACGTGTGAGGTGAGAGATGTAAGTGGTGGACCAAGTCACGTAGCACTGGCCCGTTCAGCCTCGACAGCCGCATACTGCAAGTCGTCGGAGTCGTTTTGTGCTCCGTGGTTAAGTTCGTTTCAACCTAAGGTGAAGTATTGATTCGTATGTTGCGAGATCGATTGTCATTGATTGGCGCTCTTGTGATTACCAGCGTTTTAGTTACAGGGTGCTTGTCAACAGATCCAGGTCAGTCGGTTCCTGCTGTGGCGCCTGTGGTACCCACGCCAGCTACGACTGAAGGGGCTCTTGCTACGCCGATCGTGACGAAGACCGCTGCTACGCCGGTCGTGACCAGGACCCCTCTGGTGCCGAAACTGGCATTACCAGTCGTGATTGAGAGGCCGGGTGATGTGACGCAACTCTCAGTCTCCGGTGGAACATTTGTGGGTGACTCGACGCACGAATATGCAATTGCCTATCACCCTCAAAGTCATCTGTTCTACGCCGACGGTTGGTATGCCCAGTATTACAACGGTGAGAACACTGTTCTGGCCTATTCAGAGGATGGAACCGAATTTACTCGACGCTCGAGACTCAACCATGGCCCAGTTTCGTATGGACAGGCCGCTTACTTTGTCGATGGTCATTTATATGTGGTGTATCCGGACTCAAATGGCATGAAAATATTTGTGAGGCGAGGCACGGTTGACCAGGGATCGGTGTCAATTGGCGCACCGAAAGAAGTTGTGGACATGGAAAATTCGTTTATGGCCAAGATTCCGAGTCTTTTATTCGATGCCAAGGGAGTTCCGCACATTGTCTTTAGCAGCCTTGAAGGAGTAACAACCGGTGGTAGTCGATGGCGTGCGTGGATGGCGCACGCTACCTCGAAAGATCTGGGTGCCTGGTCGGAACCAGTAGCCTTTGCAGATTTGCTAAGTCCAACAATGGAAGCGGGGGCCAGCACTTCGGGTGTGTTTGTAGGCGACGATCTCGTGCTCGCGTATGAGGTGCTTAACAAGTTTTATGTGATCACCGATATGTCCACAGATTCGCCGTCGTTAACGGATACGTTTAAGGGCACCCACGACTATGCAATGGTGGCTGATGGAGACCGGTTGCACGTCGTGTATCACAGCGAAGTGGAAGGTGGATCCGGCGCCATGGCGTATCGCACATGGTCGCGTTCTACTGGATGGTCTGAAAGGGTGTTTCTTGGGCAGGCGTCTCCGCACCATACGGCTTTCGCGCTCGATAACTCGGGCAACTTGTGGGTGTTTTATGGCGAGCGACGATCAGTGAGGGTCCGGGTGCTCCGGAGCGGTGCTGATCAATTCGAAGCAGCACGTTGTCCGATTGAAACCCTTGAACCAGATCTTGCGTCTCACGCGTGGCTGAATGCTGCGGCGGGACGTGAGAATACTAGTGAGGTGGGGCTCCTTTGGATTGAATTACCGTCGGAGAAGTGGAATGTCCGCTTTCGGACGTTTACCCTCGATGAGGTGATGGCGTTGCCGACGTGTGCAGCCGAAGCCTGAAAGGCTTGGGTGGAACGTGGCTAACGGGATGTTCAGTGAGTTTCTGGCTCACTGTTGATGGTGTGAGGCCCAGGTGGCTCAATCGGCAGAGCAGCGGTTTTGTAAACCGCAGGTTGTGGGTTCGAGTCCCACCCTGGGCTCCCTTAAGGTTGTCCGATATGTCCGCAAGTATTCGTGCTGTAATTCTCGGTTTAGTGCGGACGACAGAATCGATATCGCTGAGCTCCTTCGGTTTGGCTAGAATTAGCCTGGTGTTCCGCAAGATAGGTTCTTTCTTCAGGCTGATACTTGAGGGAACAAAACCGATGAACGACGGAGGCTATTGATCAAGATTCTTGTGACGGGCGCGGCTGGTTTCATGGGGAGCCACGCTGTCGACCGACTTCTTGATGCCGGGCACGAGGTGGTGGCTGCCGACAGTCTTGTTGGTGGATACCGTCGCAATGTGAATGACAGTGTCAGATTTGAGGTTTGCGATCTGGCTGATCGCACGGCAGCGGCGAATTTGATTGAGGCCGTGCATCCCGAAATCATCTTTCACTACGCTGCGGATGCGACCGAAGGTCGTAGTCAATTCACCCCGCTGAGCGCGATGGATAACAATATTGCTGCGTATCTCAACACGCTAGTTCCGGCCATCGATCTTGGTTTGAAGAAAATGGTGTTAGTCAGTTCGATGAGTGTCTACGGGGCGCAGGAACCGCCATTTGATGAATCAATGCCACGCTTGCCGGAAGATGTATATGGGGCGATGAAGGCGTCGATGGAAACTGCCACGGAACATCTCGCACAGGTCCACGGCTTTGATTTCGCGATTTTTCGACCGCACAACGTCTATGGCGAACGACAGAATATGGCGGATCCGTACCGAAACGTTGTGGCGATATTCATCAACAACGTGTTACGACAGCGATCCTTCTACATTTATGGTGACGGACAGCAGATGCGAGCCTTTTCGTATATCGGTGACATCACCCCGACCATCGTTGATGGTGGATTGAGCGAAAAATCCAATGGAATGGTCTTTAATGTGGGATCGGATGAGCCGCATACGATTGAGGAGCTTGCGGAGATGGTGAGGCGGGCCTTCTTTGGAGATCAGGATTGGCCAGAAGGAACCGCTCCGACATATGTTCCTGATCGTCCGCTTGAGGTTAAGAATGCGTATTGCTCCCACGAACGTGCTGTGGAAGTACTGGGCTTTTCGAACCTTATGACCCTCCAGGATGGCGTTGACCGGATGGTTCGCTGGGCGAAGGAATTCGGACCGCAGGAACCAGCGTATCTCAGTGAACAACTCGAAGTTGGTCATGATCGGGCACCGGTCACGTGGCGAGAGCGATTGATCTAGACCTCGAGGAAAAACAGAAAGATTCAAAGGCTGCTGACGCCAGTAAGATGTTGATGGGAGTCTGATAGGTCACGGTGTGGTGACTTAGAAAAATAGGAGTAAGTTTGACCTTGACGGCTGAAATAGCGTCTCCGGATAGTAAGAAGAAATCTGTGTACGTCCTCGGTTTAAGCGAGGCTCACAACTGTACGGCTGCGTTGCTTTGTGATGGTGCGGTTGTGGCCATGGCTAGCGAGGAACGTTTTTCCCGGCGAAAGAATGACACGGGATTTCCCAGGCGGGCTGTTGACTATGTGCTGGCTGAGGCAGGGATTGACTCCTCGCGCCTTGACAGTGTGGCTTTGTCATACATAAATCCTTACCCCCATTTTGGGGTGTCGGTCGATTACGTTGACGAAGGTCATCAAGAGTTGGGCGCTCGTCGGGTGACCCCTTTACGTGAGCGCGTGCATGCTGCGGCTCAACTTGTGTATGGGTTGGGGGCACGTGGAGGAGTAGCGGCCCGCGTCCTGGATTACTTGGAGCGGGCTGTCTACGGGCGTTTGTATGCGCCGCTGGTGTGGCCGAGATTACGTAAGCGCCAGCTAGCTCAGATTAGTTCGGAACTTGGCGTTCCAGAATCAAAGATCAGCCCGATCGACCATCATCTTTCTCACGCGGCGTCTGCTAGATGGTTTGCATCGGTTCCAGATGGCCCCACGATGGTGCTAACCCTCGATGGTGCAGGCGATCACGTGTGTTCGGCGGTTTGGATGGATGAACAGGGGAAACTTACGCAGCAGGCGTCTAGTCCGAACGCGTACTCGCTAGGAATCCTTTACTCGCTTGTCACCCATCAGCTTGGGATGAAGGCTGGCGAGCATGAATATAAAGTGATGGGCCTCGCGCCATACGCGGATCAGGATGGTCAGGCGCGTGTGCTCCCGCTGCTGCAGGAATTTATCCAGTTGAATGGGTTGGAGTTCACTGGGCCCATCTCAACGCGGGCTTCGGCGGCACGAGTCGAGCAGACGCTGCGAGGCAAGCGGTTTGACTGGGTGTCTGGGGCGATGCAACAGCTATGTGAAGATCTCATGCAGGAATGGGCTGCAAATGCTCAGGAGGTTACCGGAGCTCACAATATCGTGTGTGCCGGTGGTGTCTTCATGAATGTGAAGGCCAACATGTTGATCAAAGATCTTCCGGGCGTCGGCCATTTTGCGGTGTGTCCGAGTGCGGGCGATGAATCAACGGCGATGGGAGCGGCGTATGAAGCCCACCGACGTTTGACTGGGCGTGCTCCGATTCCGTTGGACTCAATTTATACCGGGCCGTCGTTTACTGATGAAGAAATTGAGGCCGCGATTGCAGCGTCGGGTGTGGCTTCAACGTGTGATGTGGATAAGCCATCTGATGTTGATATGGCGACGGCACAGCTATTGGCTGATGGTGAAATTGTTGCCAGATTTCAGGGGCGAATGGAATTCGGGGCCCGGGCGCTTGGTAATCGAAGCATTCTGGCCCACCCCTCTGATCGCGACGGTATTCCGATATTAAATGAGCAGATTAAGCAGCGAGATTTTTGGATGCCATTCGCGGCAACCGTACTCGATGAAGCTCAGGGCAGATATCTCATCAATGCCTCCAACATCCCTTCGCCACACATGATGGTGGGTTTTGAGACGACCGAGCTCGGCCGTCGTGAATTAAGAGCCGCTATCCATCCTGTCGACAAGACCGTTCGTCCGCAGATCCTTCGTCATGTCGACAATCCCCGATACCACCGGGTGATCTCTATGTTTGAGGAACTTACGGGGATTGGGGCTGTGTTGAATACGTCATTCAATCTTCATGGCGAACCCGTGGTGTGTTCCCCGTCGGATGCTATTGCAACCTTGGTTCGGTCCGGATTGCGGCGTCTCGCGATCGGTCCCTTTGTCATATCGAAGAGGTAGAGCGCTGACTGTAGATGCCAATCGTGCTTAATTGGTGGCGAGCCAGGCTCGCAGGTCGACGATTGTCGATTGGCGTTCTCCTCGTGCTGGTTGCGGGCCTCGTTCCTTTGTTTTGGGTCGCGCCCGGGCAGGTCGCCAAGTCTGAAGATTTCGTGATGCCAATCGATTTTGCGGAATGGCTTCGTTTCTTCAACACATGGGATCCGCAGGTGTCATTTGGTTCAAGCCCGGATGACCGCTTGCCGGCCCTATTCTTTATGTTCTGGCCTGCGTTCTTTCGGTTGCTCGGGTTCTCGATCGAGCATGCACAACGCCTGCAGTTTGCCGTCTGGTTCTCCGCGGGCGGTTTTGCTATGTACATCCTGATGCGCTGCCTCACGCGATCTGAACTGGCTCGGGTTGGGGCCACTCTTCTATATCTCTTCAATTTTTACCAGGAGCCGATCTGGCAGGGTTTGAACATCGCGAACCTTAGCGCCTATGTCGCAATGCCACTGCTCCTGGCTGTGACCATTCGGGTGCTTCGAGGAGGTTCTGTCCTACGGCATGCGGCGGTATTTGCTCTCGTCACAGTGATCGGGTCTGGTATTGCCGCGAATCCTCCGATGGTGCTCGTGGCCTTGATACCGGTTCCGACGTATCTCTTCTTGTTCATAGGTGCCCGATTTATCCAACACGATCAACTTGGGGTTCAACGGGCGTTGAAATTTGGCGGACTTGCGCTCGCGCTCACCGTGTGTGTTAACGCGTATTGGCTTCTCCCACAAGCGGTGGGTTTGATATCTGCGGGGCCGACGCAGACATTCCTTGGTCGTACGAAGGAAGCGGCGCTGCCTCAACTTGAACAGTTGTCGAGCTTTACATCGCCATTCAATACGTTGCGAATTCGGGGGCACTGGGTCTGGTATGAAGCGTTCAATGGTGTGCCATATCTCCCGCATGCGCCGAGTCTTATGTCGGCCCCAGAGGCTATTGCGGCGGCCACGATTCCAATCATTGCTGCGGTCGGCGGTATGTTGGCCATTCGGGATCGAAGGTTTTGGGCTTTTGCCGTGCTGATGCTCATAGGCATCTTTATCGGTTCGGGAGTAAATGGTCCCACTGGCCGATTGTTTGGCTGGGTATGGGAATACGTGCCTGGGTTTTGGACGCTCCGAAGCCCGTGGTACAAGGGAACGGCGCTGTTGGTTTTAGGAATGGCACCGTTGGCAGGGCTTGGGTTGGCGGCCTTGGTTGATCTGATACGGCCTCGGGCGGAGCGCTGGATATGCAAGGCGGCTCGTGTGCAGGTTTCAGGGCAGTTGCTGACAGGTTTGCTCGCGATTCTCCTGATCATTCCTTACTTGGGGTACACCTCGTCATTTGTGAGGGGACAATTCTTTGTCCAGCGAGGTCCCGAGTCTCCCCTGCCTGGGTTTCAGGTTCGACTTCCTGACCATCTGGAAGAAGCCCGCGAGTGGCTCAGCACGCAGTCTCGAGACGAGCGCATACTAGCGCTACCCCCGACACTGCGGCTGACCACTGACTGGGGGTATACGGGATACATGCCCCCGCTGGCGGAATTGAGTGATCGGTCTTTTATCAATCTCGTAGAGCCGTCGGCCATGCCGATTGCTGTCTATGACGCATTGCTTGGGAGAGGTTATGGGTCGGCGTCCGGCGTGCTGGCTCGGTCGGGAATCGGCTATGTCATGCAGCAAGAGGATGTGAATCGTCGGTTCTTTGCCGTGGACGGACTGGAAGCTGATGAACTCGCGATGTTGATGCAACGCCACGGTCTCAGGTTCGCGGCGCGGTTCGGTCCCCTCGTGTTTTTTGCTGTCCAGTCACCAGTTCCTCACGTGACTGCTACGCGGACCGTGGTGGCTGCTCCGTCCGGTCTCGAATTGTTGAAGTCCCTGTCGTCACTGTTGCGGTCGCAAGATGCGGCCATCATTCTCACGCAGCGGGTGCCTGGTGAAGATGTTTGGGCGTTCATTGATCGGATCAGCGGCAATGCGGGAGAGTTTGAACGAGCTACGGCCACGACTGGCCCCAACATTGAACTGATTGCTGTCAGTGGCACGCTTGACGCCATCTTGGATCGAGAATTCCTTGCGGAACCTATTGTTGTCGAAGCTGCCGGTGCCTCGGTCCCGATTGCGGTCAGTCAACCGGGTATATACGAAATTTGGCAGCGTACGCGACCGGTTGAAGGGCCCACGCTTACTCCGGCTGGCAAGTTGTTGCTCAAGATTCAACGTCAGGACCTTTCAGAGATTGACTGGGGTAGGGCAACGATCAATGGAGCCCTGCTCGATACCGAGAGGGATGGTGGTCCGTTGGACGTCTCGAACTGGGAGGCTCGAACCTGGACATTAGCAGCGACGTTTGTTGCGCAGACCGGTGCCTACCAGCTGGAGTTGCCAAGGGCCGACGGCCGTCAGTCTGTTGAACTAGTTGCTGTACATCGTGAGAGACGAGTGAAGGCCCAGCGTGACGCGGCGCAGATGCTTGTGAGCCAGGCCACATCAACGTCGTGGCATTTGTTCTCGCAGGTGCAGCCCGACGACATTGTCCAGATGGATACTGATTCGTTGCCTACGGTAGATCTATGGCATGGCTGGGTACCGGCGACGTTGGATGATGACGTTAACGGGATTCGACGAATTACTACGGCGCAAAAATCAATCAGGAATCTCAAGGTTACGAACCCTCAGAATGTTCAGCAGACCGTCGCCCTTGTATTTACTGTCGAATCAATTGAAATCCCACGTTCCCTGTGGGTCAACATCGGTAATCGTTTTGTCGCGACCTACACACTTCCGGCTAATCATCCGCAGACGCTTGTTGTGGAGGATATCGAGTTAGATCCGGGGGAAAACTTTGTCACGTTTTACTCACCCGATCGGGAAACGGAACGTAGCGATGGCGGCTACGAGAGTTTTCGGTTTAATGTGCCGTTTGTGGTGGGGACAGCGACGCGTGACCGAAAGTTCTCAATTGCTGAGCCTGGGGCCTATGACATTTCGGTCCTCGTCCCACCGGGGGAATCATCTTCGGATGTAGCTCGGGTTGGATTAAAGTCGCTCTCTATCGATGGCGAAGAGTTCGTGGACAAACTCGAACGTCCGTTCAAGCTGGACAATCGCTGTTGCGGGGCCGCGGTTGTGTGCACTGGTGGCCTGGTGTGTCCCTTTTCGCAAGAAGCCATGATTCCCATCGTGCGGGCGACCGTACGGCTCGATGCAGGGCTGCATGATTTACGCATCGTTGAGGCGTCCGGACGGGTGCATCCGGTGATGATCAGTCCGTGGCAGGATCCGGAAAGCGTGAGACTGGAAGCGCCGAACCTGACATTCGAACGCTTACGCGACACGCATTTTCGGGTCACCGCGGATTCCGGGGGTCCCTACATTCTTGTCCTGAATGAACTCTATGATGCTCGGTGGCGAGCTTCCGTTGACGGGCAGGCGAGTAAGCACCATGTCGAGGTCAACGGGTTCGCGAATGGATTTCTGATCGAAGCCGAGGGGGAACACGTCGTTGAGATTGAATTCGCGCCCCAGTCTTTGGCTGATGTTAGTGGTGTTGGATCGACGATTGTGATCGTTGGTCTGATGGCTGGTCTTGCTTTACCCGGCGTTCGCAGGCGTCTTTTTCGATGAATGATCAGCCGTCTGTTGAGAAACGTGTAATGCACACGGCTGAAATCGTGCGTTTTGGCCAATGGGCAATAGCGATAGTTGCCGTGCTGGCCACGCTTGGGATAGTGGTTATGTTTGGGCAACGGCAGCGGATCTTCGAACCCTGGTCGTTGGGAGATCCCATCGGCGAGATTGTACGCCTTCAAGCTGGGCAGAGTGTTAGCCAAACGATCGAAATACCTGGTGGAGGTGTCGGCGGGTTTAGTGCGGTGGTTCGCGCGTTTCCACATGATGCAAATCCGGTTGCTATTAATTTACGGGTTCGTCGATCCGGTGCCACACGGGAAATTCTTAGAGAATCTGTTGTGGCGGTATCTGAAGGTGGCCATAGCACCATTTCAACGGGTCAATTTTCGCCGGTCGCTGCGGGGTCGGTGGGCAAGCTTGATTTTGAGATCGAGGTGGCCGGTACGTCGCAGGGCGAACTCGCCATCCTGGCCTCGAGAACTAAGAACATTGGGCCGAGATTGTTGACGATCAATGGGGCACCTACAGATTCCGAGCTTCGGGCAGAGATAACGCCAATTCTGTCGGTTGGACCGGTGGGCATGCTTCGGATGACAAGCATCAGCGGCATGGCCCGTGTAGCGGGTTATGTGCTGGCCCTTTGGTTGTTGTCGGTCGTCGCTGCCGGACTTGTGATGCGGACCTTCAAGAAACTCTTCGAGGTGGACCCGCCCCGATTGATCGACGGGCCAACCGTTGTGCTGGGTGTGCTGCTTTTGACGCTCGCCATTGTGCAGGCAACCGGGACAATGGTGGTCGGTGATAGCCAGATGTATCTCGATGAAATACGAGATGGGTTTTGGAGAGCGGCGTTCGCGTTTCCGCTCCTCGCGCTATTAGTTGGGAGTTTCACGATTTTGCTTCCCACCCTCGGGCGAAAGGTTGTAGCTCAAACGTGGAATGGTCGGGCTGAACTTCGTCAAATCTGGCAGTCGGCTCGTGCTCACCCCTCGCGATTTCTTGGGCGACCGATCCATCAATGGCGAGTAATGGTTAGAAGTGCGCTTTGGTTGATCGTTTTGGCACTTGTACTGGATCTATGGAGCGTCGACGGGTTGACCCAGATGGTTGCCAGTATTGCTGAGATCTTGATGGGTGTTGCTGTGCTATCGGCAATGCTGGCAAGTTCTGGTGGACGATTGGCGGCTTCGGGTGCAGGAGTTAACCAGCGGGCCATCGTTGTGTCCGGGGTGGTGGTTAGTGTCGGGATTTTTGCGCTTGTCTTGTTCTTTGTCACAACCGTAATCGATGATTCGGTTGTGATACTGATTCAAAGACTTGTCGATAGATTGTCGTCTCGCGGCTGATTTCTGGAGATGAATCTGCGAAAACAGTTGTTGGGGTGGGCCCGTGTGTATTTTTGACCTAGCGATGCTCGGGGTTTGAGGATGGTTATGAGACATCTGTTTCGTTTACTCCAATCGTCATGGGCCATCCCGGGTGTCGTCATAATCCTTGGGTTTGCGCCGATTTTCTGGGCGCCCTTGGATGTCATGCTCATCTCTGAGGATTCCGCATTGCCCCGGGTGCCGGCACAGTTCCATCTGTCTTTGCACTCTTGGAACCCGCTACTGAACACCGGGACCCCGTATAACGTGGCACACACGGCCATTCTCGTGTTCGGCCAGCAAGCGCTGTTGCAAGCAATCGGGTTAACGCCTGCTGTGGCTCAACGAGCGGTAATGATTCTGTGGTTCATGCTCCCAGGCCTTTCCATGGTGCTGTTGGTTCGAACGCTCTTTGGTAGTGGCCGATTTGGTGATAGTTGGAAACCAGCGGCTCTCGTGGCTGCCAGTTTTTACATGTTCAATTTGTACCTGGAAAACGTCTGGCTTGGTTTCAATATTGCAGTTTTGAGCGCACAGGCGGTTCTTCCGGCCGTTATTTCGCTTCTGATTCTCGCTTTTGATCGACGTATTGGTTTACGTCGGTTTGTGCTGCTGTTTGTGCCGGTGGCGCTTTGGGGATCTGGGATTGGCGTGAACCCCCCGGTTGTAGCCGTTGTTCTCGGTGCGGTGCTCCTGGTTTTTGTTCTTTATCCAGTGCTTACTGGGCGGTGGCGCGAGCTTGCGTACCTTTGCCGAGTTGGGATCATTTTTGTGTTGGCGGTGTCTACCGCCGCCCTAGTGAATGCCTTCTGGCTCATCCCATTCGTCGGTCAACTCCGGGCCACGTCTGGTGCGGAAATTACGGCGACGGCCGAATTGGCATCGACATGGTTGCAGGGACTCTCGAGTTCAACGTCTGTTCCGAATGTGCTGCGCTTTCAGGGTGACTGGACGTGGTATCAAGGATGGAAGGAGCCGTATCGAGCCCATTCGACCGTCTACCAGTCAACCTTCGTGTTGCAGGCGCTGGCCTGGGTCGTTCCGGTGCTGGCATTGCTGGGCTCGGTGGTTCGTGGCCCGTCCGTCCGACATTTGTTTACGGTCTTTGCGGTGATCGGGTTTGCCCTCAGCATGGGGACCCACGAGCCCATGACCCAGGTTTATCTATGGCTTGTGGAGCATGTGCCAGCTTTTTGGATTGTCCGGAGCCCGTGGTTTAAGTTCACCTTAATCACAACGATCGGTGTGGCTGTGTTGGTCGGGGTGGCATTCGCCCAGCTGCATGTGCGTCTTCGTGATCGGCCGTTTTCTCCCGGAGCCTGGTATCGATTTCGTGGGGCCCTTGTTGTGTTGCCTGTAATTGGAGTGATGGCTGTCAACATGGTGTATGCCTACCCAGTAACCACAGGCAAGATCTTCACAACTGATGACGATCGGGACTATTTACCGCACAACCGTGTACGGGTGCCGGCCTTTGTTGATGTGGCCTCTCAATGGGTAGACGCGGAGATTTCTGATGGGCGTCTAGCGGTTCTTCCTGATACGACGGTCTGGTCTAATACCTGGGGCTACAACGGCTTTGGACCGCCGTTAACCCAGCTTGGGGCCACGCCGGTGGTCTACGCGTTTTCGACGGTGTTTGGATCGCTGGTGGCAGCCACGAACGCTGATTTGAATGCGGTGACGTATGACGCCATCTATGGGGACAAGACTAGACGGGCTGACGAACTTTTGAAGCTTATGGCGGTTCGCCATATCAGCCATGAGACAGACATTAAGCATTGGCTCTACGCGGGGGATACGGATGATCCGGCATGGGTCCGGGAGCGCCTCCGTCGACAATTGGGTGTTGGGGATCCGATGACTTTTGGAACCTGGGATATCTATCCAGTGACGTCGTCTCTTCCGCACACGTATGCCACTGATCAACACGTCGTGGTCGCTGGGGGTCTCGACGTACTACCAATGCTGATTGGGTCATCATTTCTTGAAGCGCCTGCCCTGATATTTACCGATCGTGAACCGCCGCGTGGTGTTTCCGCTGCGCTCACGTCTCCTGATCTGGACAGCATTGTTTTGTTCGAGAGTGGCGCAGAAGAACTAGCCCTTGCGGAGGTTCCATCGAGGTACCGATATGGAGTTCCCAAGCGGGGAGCGCCAGTAACGTTCCATATCGATGCGCCGGGCACACATTCAGTTTTTCTCAAGGCACGGCGAAGAGGCCAGTTTCCTTCAGGGCAACTGCAGATTGATGGGACTAGTGTGGACCTTTCGCAGGAGTCGTTTCCTGGCACCTCGTTCTGGGTTCATCTGGGGGATTTCGATCTGGCTTCCGGTGCCCACCGACTCGACGGTGCGTTGGATGTGAGTGTAGCGGCGGAACTAGTTGTAGTGCCGGCCCATATTCCTCGCGAACTTGTCGAGGCCACCACCAAACTTCTTCGGAGCGGTACCGTCCCGGTGTCATACGTGGCTTCTACCGAACGCGGTGCCCGTCCGGTGACCGCGCCGTTGGATGCGGAAGAACGGGTGGTTTGGATGGCGTTTGCTGAAAACTTGCCGACGACTGAGCTAGTGGATGGAGATGCGTGGCGATGGCTCAATGGAGATGGCAAGCGGGCCTTGACGATTGAGAATCAATATGAGACCACGACATTAACGAACGTTGTGTTCAAGGTGCGGTCGCATGAGACGCCTCGTGACCTATACGTATACGTTAACGAGGAGCAACAATTTCTTGGTCGAATCCCAGGGGATCGGTCGGTTGATGTGTTGCTTCGTGCGGTCGAGCTTCAGCCTGGTGAAAACGTAGTCTGGTTCTATTCGCCGTTTGGCGGTACGCCAGTCGGCGATCGCCAACTGACGTTTGCGGTTCGAGAAGATTCGCTTCGTGCTGGGCGTTTGGTATACGAATTTCCACTGGAGACTCATGTGCCGGGGCCGCATCTGTTAAGTATTCGATCATATGGTCCTGACGGTGATGTCGATGCGGTCAGCGCGACCCTCGATGGTCGACCACTGGAACTTACTTCGAGGGACCGATTGGGCGAGAGGACCTTTGAGCTTCCGTTAAACCTCTTGGTTGGCACTCAGCAACTCGCGATCCACCAGCAAAAAGCTGAACAGTATGTGGTTCGTGTTGTACCGAAAACGCTTTCCTCTGGTCGTACGAATTCTCCGACCATGGTGGATGTGCAACACCGCGATCCGTCGTCCATGCGGCTTCGAGTGGTCACGGCAGGACCAGGTACCTTGGTCTTTGGCGAGTCGTATGACCCACGGTGGGAGGCGACCACTGAGGGCCAGGTCCTCCAACATCATGTGGTGAACGGTTTTGCAAATGGATACAAGATCCCGGCTGCTGGTGTGTATAACGTGAGCATTGAGTTCGTACCTCAACGCCTATTTCTTTGGGGAGCCGCGATATCGGTTGGAGGCGTGGTGGTGTTTGTCGTTGCGGCCATGGGAGTGCTTGGAACTCGTGTGTGGACGCGGCTCCGTCGACTAACTTCGAGATGAACGATGGCGGAGACGATTCTCAGGTGAAACCCATGTGCGGCAGCGTGGAGGTTCGGCGGTTTCGATGATTCGACGAGGCTGGACAACATCTCATCGGCTCGACTACGTGGCGATTCTTGTTTTCGGTCTCACGCCCCTCTTGTGGTTCAGGGAAGGAGCGCTTCTTAATTCCGAGGATTTAATGGTGCCCCCAAATTGGACCGAGTTCATAAGGTTCTGGTTCATTTGGAATGATCAGGTCGGAACTGGAGCTCCGGCGATTCTCGATTCAGGAAGATTTGTCACCCTGTTTATAGCGGCGGCGTTACAGGCTTTGGGGGTGTCGCCCGTCATAGCACAGGCTGCTCAGTTTGTGTTCTGGTTTACGCTTCCTGGTTTTGCCATGTACACCCTCATGGCAGCGGTTTATGAAGGGCCATGGCAGCGAATTTCGCGTCTCGCAGCGGTGTTGTTCTACATGTTTAATTTGTGGATCATCTCGAACTGGATGGGATACAAGGAACCGATGATCGCGGCAGTCGCGGTGTTGCCTTTCGCACTTGCATATTGGATCCGAACTGTGAGTCGCGACGCTGACTATGCACGAGCAGTGTGTGCGACGGGTCTCGTGTCGATCCTGGCGGCTCCAATTGGTAACAACGTTACCGAGATGGTCGCTGCGATGGCTGTGCTGCCTATGTTCATTGCTACGGCAGCGACCGCAATGGTGGTGCGAAGGCATTGGGCTCGGGCTGTCCGTATTGGCGTATCTGCGGCCGCGGCGTCTGTTGTGTGGGTGGCCATCAATGCTTTCTGGATTGTGCCGGAACTTCGTGGTCTGGGCGTGGTTACGAAGACCAGTGATGTCGACATGTTTAGGGGTGTGAGCAGGCAATTTCTTGAAGGACAAAGCCTTTATACATCGTTGACCAATGTGGTTCGGCTGCATGGGGACTGGACGTGGTTTCAAGGTCTTGTTGATCCCTACCGCACGTATGCTGAGACGTACACCTCTCATCCCATGATTATTTTTGGTGGGTGGGTATTTGTTGCAGTCGTGATCGCTGGTGTCGTTTTAGGTCGGGGTCGTTTCAAGCATTTCTTTGTCGGGCTAGCAGGTCTCGGTCTTGTACTCGGGGCAGGTCTGAATGCGCCATGGGGTGATGTATATGTCTGGGTCGTGGAGCATGTACCTGGGGCCTGGTTGTTTCGTAGCCCCTGGTTTAAGTTCACGCTGTTCACGGTCATTGGATATGCGGTTCTTATTGGCCTGGCAGCTCCAGTTCTCGTGCGTGCCTGGACAAGAAGTTTCCAGCGAATGCTGCGGCTGGAGGCTCGTCGGAGCACAATAGTTGCCGCCGGAAGCACGATGCTGTTCGCGGTGATCTTAGGTCCTGTCTTGGCGTACCCGCTCACGCTGGGCTTGTTTTTTGCGACTGAGGATGAGCGAACATTCCTCAATCCAAATCATGTGACGCCGCCTTCCTATGTGCGAGCTGCGGGCACATGGTTGGATAGTCAGGATGACTCCTTTCGAATCCTTTCGGTGCCAGGAGATAGTCCTTGGTTGAGTGATTGGGGCTACACGGGATTTGGCTCCTATATACAGTGGATGACAACGAGACCTGTGATGTTTGCAGGATCGACAAACCGCATGAAAGTCACGCAGGGTGCTCCAAGTCCAGCAGGAGCCTTGGTGAAACAGCTTGAGTCTGATCTCTTAGATCACCGTTCAGTCTCGGCCGGTCGTCTGGCAGCTCGCCTAGGTATCGACACTGTGGTGCATGAGCGGGATGTCCGATATGACTTCTACCAAGGTACGGGCTATCGAACTGACGACTCCCCTGAGCATGTAACGCAGCTATTGTCACAACAGGCGGGTATGGTGTTGGACCGAACATTTGGATACTGGGATGTCTATACCGTCGATAGGGTGACGCAGCGATTCTGGATACCTGATGGTCTCGCCGTACTTTCGACGGAAGATGCAAGGATTTTTGCTCGATTGGTGGAGATCGGGCTGCTCGAGGGAATCGCGACTGTACCTGCCGACCCGGTTTTCGTGGATGGGAACGCCTTGACTATTCGTCTGGGCGGACGAGATCAGGTTTCGGGATCAGACGGGATCTGGGTGTTTGACACGTCGTCTGGTACCGTTGATTCTGAGTTAGTGAGTTCTGCGTCATTAACAATCGGGGTTGGTGATGACGAGGAGTGGGGACGTCGAGAAGAACTAACTCCGGGGGTAGAGTGGCGGTGGGTTAAGTCCCAGCATGGCCCGCACTTTATGGTGTCAAATCGATCTGATGCAGGAGCGGCTGCAGAACTCCACCTCCGAGTGTTTTCGTATGCGCGGGACCGAACGTTCTATGTGTATGTGAACGAGGAGCTGGTGAGTCTTGAGGAGGTTAAGGCTGACCAGGTGCAGACGATTCGAGTTACTGGTGTACGGTTGAATCCTGGCGAGAACGCAGTTGGGTTTTATACGCCGTTTCAATCGGATGTTCGTGATGGTGAGAACGTGGCATTTGCTGTAGAGCAAACGCCACAGATTGGCAATGGCCGCTTTGTTTTTGAGCCTCGGATTCCGGCCTCTGGGCAAGCCAGTCTGACAGTGCTTATGGAGCCGTTAGGCGAAGCCGGAATACCTGGAGGGGCTCCTCCAGAACTTGGGATTCTTGTTAACGGGAAATCGAAACGTTTGTCTTCAGGAGACCCTGGTCAGCTCGGGGTGTACCGCGGTGCAATCAATCTCAGCCGTGATTTGCGGATTGAAATTGCGCAGCAAGGGCAAGAAGAATACGTGGTGGTGCTCGATCCAACATCCACGAATCCCGTGCGGGAGGCAACCGCTTCAGTTCGTGTGCTGGAGGAAAGCCCGTCTGGATATCAGCTGGTTGTGGAAGGACAGGCTCCATACCTTCTCGTCTTTAATGAATCGTTTCACCCGGATTGGGAAGCGTCTATTGACGGTGAGCGTTTAGACCACATTAAGGTTGATGGTTATGCCAATGGATTCTGGGTGCATCAGCCTGGTGTGCAGCACGTGACGGTGGAATTTTCGGTCCAGCCGGCCTTTACGATTTCGGTCCTCGTGTCCGCAATATCGTTGATGATGGTCGCTATCGGCTGGGTTGTGTTTCAGCGGAGGTCGACGGAGTCTTTTCACCCGCAGGGGGACTAGGGATCGACGGTTTGTCAGGAGGATGTTCGCTCGATGCTTGGCTGTGTCGTCGGATCCGGTACGGGACGGTGTTGTCGGAGTGTTGATAAAGCCGAACAATTAATTCCGCGACAAGTCCAAGAAGAATGAGCTGAACCCCAACGATTAAGAGTACGCCTGCCAACATGGTGAGGGGACTTTGGACAATAAAACCCCCTCCCCCCAGACGCCATATCAGCAGGCCTAGGGCAACGGTAAATGCGCTTACCACCATGGCAAGACCAGTTCCTCCGATCAATCGGATCGGTTTCGTACCTTGGGAGGCCATGAATTGAAGGGCAATGAGATCCAGGATCACCTTATAGGTTCGTGATAGACCGTACTTGGACTGTCCGTGTAGGCGTGGGCGGTCGGTTATTGGGACTTCTATGATCCTTGCTCCGAGATGATGGGCTTGTGCCAGGATCATCCGATGACCATCACCATATAGTTGGAGTTCACTTGCTAGCGTTCGATCAAAGACCTTTAGCCCACAGCCGTTATCACGAACCTGAGAGCCCACGATCCTTCCGATGAGCCAATTCGCGATTGTCGAGGGCAATCGCCTTCGCCACCACGAGCCCGCACGCTGCTGCCGCCATCCGTTTACGACCTCAAAGCCTTCGTCTAACTTCGCGATCATTCTTGGAATATCCGCAGGGTCGTTTTGAAGATCGCCATCAAGCGTGACAACAATTTCTCCCAAGGATTGCTTGATACCGGCATCAAGGGCTGCTGACTGACCATAGTTTCGTGCGAGTTCAAGAAAGCGAACGTGGTCCTTTGACTGCGAAAGATTTTCAAGTTCAACGATCGTTTGATCCGTGGATCCGTCGTCGACAAAGACCAGTTCGAACCGGAAATCCCGGAGTGCCTCTTCGACTTCCCGAGCGACCTTCGGCACGTTCGCAGCTTCATTGTGTACAGGAACAATAACTGAGATCAGACGTTGGGATTTAGGCATTAGGGTGTTCCATGGATCTCACCGAATGTTTTTCGAGCTGGTGGATCTGTCAGCGTAATCATGCCATTGCCGGTCAACCCGCTTGTAGGAGTAGTGCATGATTTCGCAGTCATTTGCCACTCGTTCTGGGCCAAAGAGATTTGGTGTTGATATAGCCTAGCTAAGGGCGAGCCGTGATTCAGTATTGGTTTGGGGATCGGAAGATAGGCGGTCTCGTCCGGTTGAGGTTGTTTCGGATGGGCTGTTGGAGTGGCCAGCTCAGATAAATCATTGCCGTGATCAGTGCTAGCACAGAGACGACAATGCCTGCGAAATACCAGGGTTGGAACACGTAGTCGACATCTATTTCAACGGTATCCGTGTCCTCGATGAGGAATCCTGATAATCCGCCTCCGACAGGCAGGGCTGAGAAAGATCCCAAGGAGGTTGATGCTATCCATCCCGAATCGTATGGAAATCCGAGAGTCACTATAGCGGGTGCCTGCGTTACGTGGACACGATGACGATGGGAAGTTGTCCCATCCGATCCGGGGATGTACCTCCCCAAATAACTGGGGTAGCTATGTCCTGGCCGCGATGGTTTCAACGGTTGATCGCTTACTGCGATCGTGTTTATGGCAGCGAAGCCGTGTCCTGCGGTTATTTCAAGAGTTACTGGTTCGTTGCCCGGGTCAGTGACAGATCCCACAGGAACCCAGACGAGCCGTGGGGGACCCGTGTCTGATATGTCTAGCGTGTTCGAAGAAGCAGAAGACCCTCGTAGACGCATTTCAAGGTGGGCAACATTCGAGCCTACGAGCACCCGCGCATAAATCTCACGGTGTCCTGTTGGCTCAACCGGAATGCGAATAAGGAGCGGTGAACTCTTGACGGTGCTTTCATCTCGGCGGATCCACGACATGCCGAGGCCGTAATCAAGATCCATAACACGAAGGTTTTCGACCTTGAGGGTTGCCAGCCATCGTCGGAATCCGGATGGCGTGCCATCTGCATACTCCCAATCCTGTGAGGTATTCGCAGAGGTCCTTATGTTCACGAAGGATTCGGATGGGTGGCAGGCAAGGGCAACAGCGCGTCCATCCGTTCCAGGGGCCGCAGGTGGGACTTCAGAAAGACTGCTCCTGCTACAGGTGTTCGGTGCGACGTCGACAACAAGACTTGTCGCGTTCCCTGTGGCTAAGCCCCGAATTCCAGTCACTGATGCCCAGGGCGTGTTGTGACCAGAAGGGGATGGCTGATGTCTAAATTCGAAGTAGGCAAGCACATTGTTTTGGTACAACAGTTTGAACTGCTCGAGGTCTGCAAGCCGATCACGCAACTCCTGTCCTTCTTTCGTATCGGTTACGACGAGGGTTCGGTCGGCCTGATATGCGGAGATCGCAGCGGTCAGAGATGTTTCGGTCAGCGACTGGACGAGCGCGAGGGGTTTAACCGTGGAGATTGTTCGGCTCCCTGTGACCTGAAGGGGGCTGAGAGATCGGGTCACTAAAGGTCGTAAGACCCGATCTGGATCCCAGTATGGTCGACGCTCGTCCTGCTCGAAGATCAGGATGCGCTGAGGTTGTGGATGTTCTTCTCGAATGAAATCCATCCCCTGTCGGTATCCGGGATCAAGATGTATTGGTGTCCAGACGCCTGTGGCATGTCCCCACAGGAAATGTTTTTCGGCAGGAATAATCCAGGCCACGAAGGTGATTGACAGCAGTCCACCTAGAATCGAAATCGTGAGGCGGTCGAGGCTTTTGGTATTGGCCCATCGGTTCGCAAGGAACATTGCGATGGAACCGAGGGATGCCGCGATAGCCAAGGCGATAAGGCCGGAATACTTATCCGGTTCTCGTAGGCCACGGCTGCCTGGGAACGTCCCCACAGCGGACTCGAGCCACCCATGAGATGCAGGATGCTGAGTCAACCCGATAAACAACATTACGGTCACGGCACTAACTACGAGTGGTATTGCCCCCCGGCGTGTCGGACGCCATACAGCTGCAAATATCATGCTTGCTGCCATCATCAGTCCGGCTACCCGCCAGGCGAGTCTTCCGGTGCCTAGAGCCCCTAACTCTGTGGACCATTGAGGATTCGCTGATAGGGTCAGGGCATCAATCCAGGAAATTGTTGAATTTCCAACAGCTATGTCACCGGTCGCTGCGGCCAGCGCTCTTGGTATAGATCCTGCGTGGATGGTAGAGGCTGCTATCGGGATCCATGCGAAGGAAGTGAATAGAGCTGTAGCACCTACCGTGATTGTCGTGAGGGCTAGTGTGCGACGACGTTCGTTAGGAAGGGTTATGAGGCGAGTGGTCACCAAGCTGCCAACTATGACGACAGATGCAAGCAAGACGTGTGGGCTTGCAGCTACGAATGCAAATATCCCGCCAGCCAGGACTGCTCGTCTCGCTGAACCGCGACGATACGCATGCAGAGTCATGGCCATCGCGGCAGGGAAAATCGCATATCCCATAGCAAGACCGAGATGTTCTATTCGACCTAGAATCCACGGATTAACGGCATATGTGATGCCGGCAACGACACGGCCAATGAGCAGACTGTTTTCTGAGGCTATTTTCCTATTAGCCATATAGCCGAATGCCCAAAATGCAGCTGCGAATGCTAGAAGGGCATGAACAAACACGATCAGTCCCAGCAGTGTTCCCGTACTCGCACGTGCCATTCCACCAATGAGGGCGCTACCGACCATCGTTGGCCCCATCGAAAGATGGGGAAAAGCTGGAAGACCGTCTGACGCGATGATCGGGAAGAAGTCGGCGATGAAGGCTTCAATAGTCAGTGGATATGAAAGATCACGGTTTAAATGGTCGCCGCCTGTCGTGAGCATTGGTGACCAGGTGATTCCGACGACAACCGCGCCAACCAATAGCGCTACGAATTCCCTGGGCAGCTGTCTTGGAAGGGAGGCTAACTTGCCGTGTCTCTTTGTTATTTCGGCGTATGCCTTTTGAGTGAACAACTATTGTTGTTGTGTTGGACGGATCTATCCAGCTGGTGATTTTCGTGCAAACAACATGATGCAATCTCCCATGTTCATCATGTCGATGATTTGATCAGCAACGAATATAAGGGCTCGACCTGGAATGTTGGTGGTCAATCCTAGGACTCCGGCGAAGGTGCCGACCGAGGTACTGTAAATCCCGTTTGGAACTAATCCAGCATCGTCTGCCATGGCGGCCAAAGTTTTCTTGGTGAAATGTGTGAGATGAATCGGCGTGTCCCAGGCGGGCCATCGATCGCCACTGACTCGTGCGGCCAAACTCGTGGCGTTCGGTACTTGGATAATGGCCCAGCCTCCTGGTGCGAGAAGTTCGTGCACGCGTCGGAGCATGACGTCAGGTTGAGTGCTGTGCTCTAAGACGCTCCACAGGCGCACCACGTCGAATGAGCCAGGATCGAGATCGGCGTTATGAATTTCCCCCACGAGGACCTTAAGCCCCAGAGATCTAGCGTTTCGTGCAGCTAACGAGGAGACATCGAGTCCTACGACATCCCAACCTGCCTTCTGGGCATCAAGCAGAAAGGCGCCGTCACCACTGCCTACGTCTAAAAGTCGATTGCCTTCAAGCGGTGTCGGTGCCCAGCCAAATCGACCCCGTAGTACTCGTCCTATGAAACGATCAAATAACGATGGGTGAATTCCGGGTCGTGCATATGAAGCTCGGACGGCTTTCTCGCGAAGAAGACGGCGGGCATCTGCATACCAGCTTTTTTGGTCTCTGGTCCCCCGTATGGCCTCGGAGGTTGAGTAGTACGACTCATGCTCGTAAATGTCATGGAGTTCTTCGTTTGTAGGCTTAGGTTCGGTCAGAAGTAATCCGCATCCGGTGCATCTAACAATGTCGTAGGTCTTGTTTTCGAGATAAGGTGATTTGGGAGAACGACCCGTAGGGAGTCGTTTCTGGCTTCCGCAGTGGGGACAGGTCCGAGAGACGCCGTCTGTTTGCTCCATCAGCTGTTTATCGGCGTGCGGAGGCATTGGGCGGAGACGTAGAAGGTTGGGAAAACGTTGTAGCTCGTGCCATTACTCGTCCGGCGCCGGCGTTTTTTTCCTGACGACAAAATCACCAATTGCAAGCGCGTCGAGGCCGGTACTAAAGAAGGTTCGGAGCGCGTCACGTGGGCTCATCACGATCGGTTCTCCCCGATCATTAAACGAGGTGTTCATAACGGCAGGGATTCCAGTTAAATCCCGGAATTTTTCGATCATGCCGTAGAACCGACTATTGGTATCTCGAGTTACGGTTTGTGAGCGCACGGTGTGATCAATGTGGGTAGCTGCGGCTAGCCGTTCCCGCCATTCCTTGCGAACCGTGAACGTCAGCAACATAAACGGTGACGGATAGGAATTTTCAACCAGATCGTCGGCACTCTCAGCTAGCATCGATGGGGCAAATGGGCGCCAACCCTCACGATGTTTAACCTCAGCGTTCACGCGATCCTTCATTTCGGCCATCCCTGGGTTTGCCAAAATGCTTCGTCCACCTAAGGCCCTGGGGCCTATTTCCATGCGGCCCTGAAACCATCCAAGGATCAAGCCCTTGGATAACAGGTCAGCTGTGGCTTGCTCAATGTCACGGGGTTTTTCATAGGGAACCTTTGTTTCATCAAGCGTTGCCTGAATTTCAGCTGCTGAGTATTCAGGACCCCAGTACGCGTGGTCCATGACAAATCCACCCGGCTCACCAAGCTGTGCGGCGACTTCAAGAGCTGCTCCAATGGCCGTGCCGGCGTCGTGAGCAGCTGGCTGGATATAAATGTCGTCGACAAAATCCTGCTGAAGGATTTTGGCGTTCATATCGCAATTGAGAACGACACCTCCAGCCAGTGCGAGGCGGCGATAACCTGTTCGATTATGGATTCCTTGAGCGAGGGCGATTCCGGCTTCTTCAAGCCGGTGTTGCACGCTGGCGGCGAAGTCTTTGTGTTCTTGTGTGATCTCATCGCCTTTGTGGCGTTGAAACGGAAAATCTTTCCAAAACCCGTCCCTAATGTAGCTGCGAGGCATCGTGTAAGTGCCGTCGTGGATGCGTAGGGCCTCCAATGGGTACTTTGGTGTTCCATAGGCGGCGAGTCCCATGGTTTTACCTTCATCAATATGACGGGAGAATCCGAGCAGCGAGGTGGTGTTGCTATAGAGCCCTCCAAGTGATTGATCGGCAGCCTTGCTATCGAGAACGGTAAGTTCGCCATTCTTGGCGAAGCCTGTTTGGGTCGAGTCCCGTTCACCGTTACCGTCAGTGACCAAAACGCCAGTTTCCTGAAAACCGGAGGCCCTATAGGCACTGGCTGCGTGGGCGATATGGTGGGGCACATAGACCCACTTCTTGCTGGCCAGCTCGGGCATTGCGTCAAAGAGTCGCTGCCGGAGCTTGTATTGCTGAATCATGTATTCAGCGACCGAGGGCGCGGTTAGGAGAAAGTCGTGACCGGCGAGACTTCGTGCAGTACCCAGACCACGGAGCAAGGCGTACCGCATCGGTGATGCAAAACCAACAGCTATACAATCAACATCGGCCGGGTCAATTCCGGCGCTTTGCAGGCAAAATTCAGCGGCCTCGACAGGGGGGATCCTTGGGGCCTGTTTGATTCGATTAAACCGCTCTTGTTCAGCAGCGGCGACTAGACGTCCATCTTGGACGAGGGCTGCGGCGGTGTTCCATGAAATGGTGGCGGTAAGTCCGAGAATGATCACGTCGGTCTGTCCACTCCGCTATCCGTTGTCTCGCTACACATCAACGCGTGCTCCACTACGTGTGTTCTCGAGCAATCGACTCTGCCGAATCCATATGTGGGACTCTCCGGTGGTGTGATGACTGGTCGGGTACTCGAACTTTGAGTCTGAGGTTTGCGATAGATACATCAATTTGAAACCGATATTACGCCACTGAATGCAAGGATTTCGGACGGAGTGATGCATTATTGGGAAAAATCGATGCGAGAATTGTCGGTGATAGACGGTGCTGGACAATTGATTGGTTTGAACAATGCCTAAAGTTCCGTTTTTTCGTACAAGTATTGACGAAGATGATATTGATCGGGTGGCCGCCGTACTGCGGACAGATTTTCTTACGACGGGGCCGGTTGCGGCTGAATTAGAGGCTGATCTGGTGTCATACACGGATACGCAGGCTGCTGTTGCTGTGACTAGTTGTACGGCTGCGCTTCATCTGTGCCTGGTCGCGTTGGGTATCAAGCCAGGCGACGAAATCATCACAACGCCGATGACGTTTGTAGCGACTGCCAACGCGATTGTGCATTCTGGAGCAAAACCCGTGTTTGTCGATGTCGAACCCGAGACGGGAAACATTGATGTTTCTAAGGTCGAAGCGGCGATTACGGATAGGACCCGGGTCGTCATGCCGGTCCACCTGTATGGTCAGATGGTCGATATGGTGAGGTTGAGCGAAGTTGCGGAGGCTCGGGGAATTGAAATTATCGAAGATGCGGCTCATGCTCTTGAGGCGCGTAGAGATCCCGCGTCGCTTGGTTCACATTCGCGGGCTGCTTGCCTAAGTTTTTATGCCACCAAGAACATCACCTCAGGTGAGGGTGGTGCGATTGTGACCCGTGATCCGGAGTTTGCTGATCGACTTCGCAAGCTTCGCTTACATGGGATGACGGCTGGTGCGGCAGATCGATACACCGGGACATATCGTCACTACGATGTGCTTGAGGCTGGGTGGAAGTGCAATATGAGTGACGTGCAGGCGGCGATTCTTGTTGGCCAGCTACGGCGCATAGACGAGCTGCTCGACCTGCGGACCAAAGCCTTTAATCGCTACAGGGATGCGCTAGGCGACTATGATGCTCTTAGGATTCCGGATCGGTTGGCAGGTTCTCGACATGCTGCCCATCTGTTCACCATACAGGTTCGGTCTGAGATCCGTGACGAGATGCTCCATGCGCTTCAGCAACGTGGGATCGGTGTCGCTGTGAATTTTCGTGCCGTACACCTCTTTGAGGCGTATCGCGAACAGTTCCAGTACGGAGAGGGGCAATTTCCTGAGGCTGAGCGAATTGGGGCTTCGACAATCTCGCTTCCTCTGTTTCCCGGCATCACGCCAGATGAACAGGACGCGGTGGCCGATGCTGTCGATGACGCGCTAAAGAATCTCATTTAAGTTGCGGTTGCTTGGAGAGGCGTTGCTGGGAGCTGAAATGCTACTGGTGAATCTGTGAGCACCGACCCGGCTGTTTGACTGAAATTCTGCATGTTTCTTAAAAGGCTGACCCCACGCATCCAGAAAAGTTTCGATCACCAATAGCCTGTAGGGCTCGGAACATCACCCGATATTGACCCTCGGTACCTTGGGTCCATATCAGTGCCTGTCGGTCGGATGTTCCGTAGACGCTCCCTATCCACGGAATATTGGCGATTTCGACCGCTAGCAGGTCCGTGTGGTGATGGATGTGCCGGTGGACGAGCGTTAATGTATCAGGAATGCACGTGCAATCTGGTATGTGGCTGCGATAACCCTTGGTAGTGAGGCGGTTTAGAGATATGACGGAAGAGCACGAGAGTCGGCAATTTAGGTTCGTCGATGCCCATGTCCATTTCTTCGATTTGAAGCATCCTCAGCTGCAATACGACCATTGGAAGCCAGATCAGGATCATCCAGTGCTCGGGGCTCAAACTCGAAAATTAGCGGAGCGCAACTACCTTGCCGAGGATTTTATTTCCGAGGCGACTCCTAGTGGAATGGTAAAGGCCATCCACGTACAAGCGGCGATTGGGTCGAAAGACCCTGTCGTCGAATCCCAGTGGTTGCAAGAATCTTTTGATCGAACGGGTGCGCCGCAGGCGATCGTCGGATATGTCGATTTGCGAGCCGCTGATGCAGGTCGTGAGATCGAGCGCCATCTGGAATATGAGAATTTCAAAGGTATTCGTGATTTTTCCTCTGGCGATTACTTAGTGGACGATGATTTCCGACGAGGGTTCCGGATGCTTGGACAGTACGGCCTAGTTTCGAGTGTAGCTGTGGGGTATGAGGAAATGAGGAAGCTTGCAGATCTTGCGCGAACATATCCTGAGACCACCATTGTGATGGATCATGCGGGATTGCCGAAGGAGCGGACACCGGAGTACTTCGAAGAGTGGCGAGCGGGAATTAGCGTGATCGCTGAGGTTGAGAGCATCATTTGCAAGATTTCCGGCCTCGGCATGTTTGATAACCAGTGGACGGTCGAATCAATCCGACCGTATGTAGAAACCTGCATAGAAAAGTTTGGCTGCAACAGATCGCTGTTTGCCACCAACTGGCCGATTGACAGTCTATGGAGCAGTTATAGCGACGTTGTGACTGCGTATCGAAAGATCACATCGAGTTTCACGATGGGAGAAAAGGACGCGTTGTTTGCAGGCAATGCGGAACGGATCTACAACATCTAGTTATCGGGCTTATGTGCCGCGAATGATCTGGCCTATGACAAACCGGCTAAATTCAATCCCAGTGCGAATCGATGGAGCCTTGGTCTCGCCGCCGATCCTATTACCTTCTTGAGTCGGGATCTCACCGATCCGAAGGCCGAGTCGGAGCGCACGCTGGGTCATCTCATATTCCACTGTGAAGCGATCCGATTGAATCCCCATCGAGTTGAAGGCGTCCCGTGTGAATCCTCGGAATCCATTGATCGCGTCGCTCACGTGAACCCCGGTAGGTGCCCAAAGCATGTTGGCGAGCTGGGTAAAGGCTTGATTGGCCAGCTTTCGTAGCGGCAATGCGTCGTCATCTTCCTCGTTGCGTGAATCGGGAAGAAATCTCGAGGCTACGCTGACGTCATAGCCTTCGGTGAGGAGGTCAAACAATCGATCGATATCTTGAGGGTCTTCGTTCCCATCGGGGCTGAAGATGACAATGTGGTCGCCCGAAGTTTGTGCAACGCCCTCTCGAATAGCAGCGCCACGTCCTGGACGTTTCTGTCGATAAACAGCGACTCCGAGCTCCTTGAGCAGCTCAACAGTTCCATCCGTTGAGCCTCCATCGACTGCCAAGACTTCGTCGGCTAAGAGGTTGGCGACGATGTCGCGATGTGCCGTAACCCCTGTGATTTCGTTGAGGGTGAGGAGGATGATGGTGCGGTTTATCACTCGTCACTTCTCCGATACCAGTCGAAAGTGCGTTCAAGCCCGTCAGGTAGTGAGACTTTGGCTGAGAATCCGATTGCGTCCGCGCGATCGAGGTTCCCGGCGCGTCGGGGTTGGCCGCGTGGCTTCGTGGTATCGAATTCTAGGCGTAGCTTTGGGTTGACGGTGTTGATGACGTGTTGGGCAAGTTCTCCGATTGTGACTTCTTCGTGGGTTCCGATGTTGATAGGCTCGCTGTTAGGTGCATGTTCAGCTGCTGTAAGGATTCCGTCGACGAAGTCTGTTACGTACAGGAATGAACGGGTCTGAGTTCCATCACCCCATATTTCCAGAACATCCTCGGCGGCGTCAGCCCGCTTGATCAGGGCCGGAATCACATGGCTGGTCTCTTCCGAGAAATTGTCTCGTGGCCCATAGCCGTTATACGGTCGGACGATCGCTACGCTTGATCCAAATTCTTCATGAAGTGCGCGCGTGTGAACTTCAAGAAGACGTTTGGCCCAGCCGTAGCCAAAGTTAGTTGGCTCAGGATCGTCGTCAAAACCTTCAGACTCTGGCGTTGGGACAGAGCAGTGGCGCGGATAAACGCATGCCGAACTAACACAGACAATGCGCGCCACACCAGCTTGAGCGGCCGTGGTCATCGTTGGGACCCCGAGCTCGAGGTTGCGTTGGATCATGGAGGCTGGATGATCAACGTTGTAGCCGATTCCCGCCACGAACGCCGCGAGGTGAATCAGCATGTCTTGATCTGCGACGGCTCGGTCAATTGCTACGACATCGGTGAGATCGCCAACCTGAAAATCAACATCTTGCTCCACGCTGCGTAAATGTTTTTGGAACGATTGCCTATTCCTTCCGATCACACGAACATGAGCGCCATGTTCGAGCAGTCGCTCGACACAGTGGGAGCCGATGAATCCGGTTCCACCGGTGACAAGTACTCGTTTTCCGTTCCAGTACGACATGCTCGGTTACCTATCCATGGTTAGCTGGATCTATGTCGACGGCGTCGACCAAAGGCGTGGGCTATTAGCGCAATGACGAGAGGAAGGACGCTGCCGAGGGCTCGCAGTGTCAACGACCGATCAGAAATCTCCTGCTCAACGACTGGGATTTCTGCAACACGCCACCGGTGGCGCATTGCAGAAATCGATAGCTCGTAGGTGGCCGCGAGGCCACGCTGCGAAATAGGAGCTGTTCGCAACTTTGATATTGAGACGCCCCGGAATGTTGACAAGGTATCGGTGATGTTTCCAGCAAACACCAGATTGGCGAGAAGGCTGAAGAGGCGGTTTCCGGTGCGTCGTGACGCGGAAGGGCTCCCAGCGACATCACCGCTCCCAACAATAAATCGAGAGGCAATGGCCATGTCATTTCCTCGTTCAAGGCTCATGATCAGAGGGCCGATGAGGGAAGGATCATCCCGTCCGTCTAAGCCAAAGGCTATGACGTGCTCAAACTGATCAAATCTGTCTGAATCCTGAACAAATGACCATGGATCTGAGATTCGTTCATCAATGTGGCTGAACGGATGATCCCCAAACGCTGAGGCGACGTCTGTGTGTGTTGCATTGGTGGCCACAATCACCTCGCTGAATTTGTCGAGCGGTAGTTGTCCCACAAGGTCACGAGCATTTGAAGCGATTGAGCGGGACGTGATCAGCAATGCGATTGACGTTTTCTGGACGGCTGCGGAAGGTTGGAAGTACGTCTGAAGTACTTCGACGATGTAATCGAGGTCAGCCGACGTCAGATCTTGATGGCACCCGATATAGAAGCCCTGATCATTGATTCGTTTGGCGATGGGAA
>DJHK01000021.1:57079-106097 GCA_002433065.1 Chloroflexi bacterium UBA6622 | reverse complement strand
TCGGAACCTTGTCCGCGACTACTACCGACGCCACCAGCCCCTCACGCCGAGCGCTCGATCGAACCGGTACCTGAATCCTGGCAATGGATTCGTGTCTCGACTCTGTCACGAACCACGGATTGCGCTGGCAGTCCTTGAGGCGATGCTCGCCCCGGCTCGAACGGCTGGGCTTCTCTCGATCCGCCTCGGCCGACAGCCCCATTCGGTTCGCATGGACGGCGATGTCATGAAGGCTGTGACGTTTACGAATCTTGCCACGGGCGACATGGAGACGATCGAGGCGGCCTATGTGCTGGATGCGACCGAGCTCGGTGATTTGCTGGCGCTTGGGAACATCGAATACCGCACGGGATTTGAGTCCCAACGCGAGACGGGTGAACCGCATGCCGTGGCTGGTGATCCGGAGCCTGACAACGTTCAGGCCTTCTCTTGGGTATTTGCCATGGGCTTTGACCCTGATGGCGACTACACCATCGACAAGCCGGCCCAGTACGCGAATTGGAAGACGTTTGAGCCGCCAACGGACCCGCCGTGGGGTGGGCCACTCTTTCAGTGGGGGCGACCAGTCCTTACGGCGAGCTCTTTCTTGGAGGCGGAAGGCCAGGTGGAGGGCGCCTTGCGCTGGGAGGATCGGGTGTTATTCGCTCACGAGGCGAGTGAGCCTCGCCGGGCCTGGTTCCCATGGCGCCGCATCGTGGACCCGGCCCAATACCCGCCCGGAACGGTGCCCCACGAGGTCAGCCTTGTCATTTGGACACAGAACGATTACATGAGCGGCAACATCATCGACAAGCCGGAAGCGACGGTGCAGCAATACCTTGAAGAATCGAGGCAGCAGTCACTCAGCTTTCTCTATTGGATGCAGACCGAGGCCCCACGGCCTGACGGTGGACTGGGATACCCCGGACTCTTTCTTGCGCCCGGCATGGTGGGCACCGACACCGGGCTGGCGATGGCCCCGTATATTCGCGAATCGCGACGGATCGAAGCTCGCTTCACGGTCACCGAGAACCACATTGGGGCGAGTGCTCGCGGCACAGCAGAGGCTGAAGACTTCTTCGACACTGTCGGGGTTGGGCTGTACCACATCGACCTCCACTTCAGCACCGGGGGCGATCACCCCATTCATATGGACTGTTTGCCGTTTCAGATCCCACTGGGGGCCCTCATTCCAGTCCGCGTTGAAAACGTGCTGCCGGCCTGTAAGAACCTCGGCGTGACCCATCTCACGAACGGCTCGTTTCGCCTTCACCCGGTCGAGTGGAATGTCGGCGAAGCCGCCGGTCTCCTGGCTGCGTTCTGCCTCGACCAGAACACCCGTCCGCAGGGCGTGCACGACGACCGTCAGGTGCTGCGTGAATTTCAAGAATTGTGTCTCGCCCAAGGCTTCGAACTTGAGTGGCCCAAGCCTGTGGCCGAAGGCGGCTGGCCTGCGTTCGATAAACGGGTGCTGGGGTACCTGCCACCCGGCGCACTCCCACGCACAGAATGGAAACCACCAGCAGATACCCACTAAGATACGCAGGTTAAAAGTTCGAACCCGAACCAATCCGTTGGTGGTCGATCATGCGTCGCGCTCGTGTTGCAGCTATTGGTGCTGCGTTGGTGTTACTCGTTAGTGCGGCTGCCTGCGGGGGCGGATCGAACAAACCAGACGATGGCAGCTACGGGGGGAAAGAAAAGAGCGGATCTTTTCAGATGCGAGAGTGTAAGAATCAAGGAACCTCCAGGCATGAAGGTGGCATTCAAACCGTCTGTTAAAAGCTGACTACCGTGCTGCCAGCATGAATTTCTTAGGTGTGTGGTAGGGCATGCGGGATTCGAACCCGCGATCTCCTCCTTGAGAGGGAGGTGTCCTAAGCCGCTAGACGAATGCCCCATACGGAATAAGGTCCGCGGCCTGCATTTTATCCATGAAACCCCCGATGCACGTCGTTTGAGCCCCATGGCTTCGTACAATCATGGTCTTCCGATGAATTCCGAGTCCATATGTTTGAGACGTTGACGGAGCGCCTCGATGGCGTGTTCAGCAAGCTGGGTCGTCGTGGGCGTCTTGGTGAAAAAGAAGTTGATGAAGCGCTACGCGAGGTCCGCATGGCGTTGTTGGAAGCCGATGTCAATTTCCGGGTAGCTCGCGATTTTGTGACCGCGGTTCGTGAGCGTGCTGTTGGCCGTGAAGTGATTGAAAGCGTGACCCCGGCCCAGCAGGTCGTCAAGATCGTGAACGATCATCTCGTTGATTTGCTGGGTGGTGAGGCGACACGGCTCACTACGGCCCCACGGCCTCCAACCGTCGTGCTGCTCGTCGGTTTACAAGGCTCTGGGAAGACCACCACGGCCGCCAAGCTGGCGCTCGCGTTTAAGCAGGATGGGGGACGGCCGTTACTCGTAGCGGCGGATACCTATCGACCGGCGGCTGTCGAGCAACTCCGGACGCTCGGGAAGCAGATTGATGTCCCCGTTCATGCTGAAGGTGATGATCGGACGCCGGTGCAGATTGCGACCCGGGGTCGTGAGCTAGGGGTGGACAACGCGCATTCACATGTGGTGATTGACACGGCGGGTCGACTCCAACTCGATGACACGATGATGGAAGAGATCGAGCAGATCAGTACTCGAGTTGAACCAGTGGAAACGCTGTTTATTGCCGACGCTACGACGGGCCAGGAAGCGGTTAACGTGTCGCAATCCTTTCATGCGCGTACTCCGCTGACGGGATTGGTCTTAACCAAGATGGATGGCGATGCTCGTGGTGGCGCGGCACTCTCGATACGTGCGGTGACGGGTGTCCCGGTGAAATTCATCGCCAACGGCGAACAAATTGAACCGCTCGAGGTGTTTCATCCCGATCGTGTCGCGTCACGTATTCTCGGAATGGGCGACGTGGTCACGTTGGTGGAACGGGCCGAAGCGACCATCGATCAGGACCGGGCGCTCGAGCTGCAGGAAAAACTCCGCAAGGATGCCTTCGGCCTGGACGATTTTCTTGAACAGTTGAACCAGGTCAAGAAGATGGGGCCGCTGAGCCAGGTGCTTGGCATGATGCCCGGTATGAGTGGTATGACCAACAACGCGGATGTGCAGGCTGCGCTAGACGGTGATGGTCTGCGCCATTTCGAAGCGATCATTCTTTCGATGACCCCTGGCGAACGCAGCAATCCTGACCTGATTGATGGGAGTCGTCGGCGTCGCATTGCGGCAGGTAGTGGACGGAATGTCCAAGAAGTCAACCAGCTCCTCAAGCAATTCAAGCAGGCACGCCAGATGATGCAGATGATGAGTTCCGGAAAGATGCCGTCGGGCCTGCGAAACATGATGGGAATGTAGACAGGCCGGAGCAGCCGTGATGGGGGCTACGGGGCTGATGGGCATTTCGGATCAGGCGGTGGTTCGGAAACCTCAGCGGCATCCCTGGCTCGGTTTCATCGAGCAGGTTTGGGCTATCAGTGCCCAGGACGCAACAGTGCGTTGCCTTCCTCGGGGAAGAACCCTAAGTGCTATCGCTTCCTAAGGCGGGCTGGTACAACAGCCCACATCACGAAAAGACCAGCAAAGGCCACGATTCCCAGAATTGCTTCTAGCGGCAACGGCGTACCTCCAGTGTCTCACCGGCAAGCCGGCGGGACGGCTATAACCGCTGCGGCACCTCCGAACCATCCACCTAGATCCACCTCTATTGTAGCCATGTTGGCCCCAGAGACCCCGGGAATTCACAACTGGATGATGTCAATGTGATCGTGCATGACTTCTAAATCAAGATGCAGGGCTTCGACAAACTCCACGATGGAACGGAGTTGGGCATCCAGACGACGTGGGTCGTTCGCGACACACACGATGCCGATGCGGGCGTAGCTTGGTGAAGGGTCATCGTCCAGATCAGCCACGGCTGCATTAAATCGATTCCGGACTCGCTGTTTCAGTGAGGTGACGGTCCGCCGCCGATCCTTGAGTGAGGCGGCTGCGTGAATCGTTAGCCCGAGTTCAAGTGTTCCGATATGCACAGTTAGAGCATGGAAGGAGGCGCAGTAGTTGCCGATATCGTGTTCCTGTCACAGTCTATGTGGTGCTCGACGACATACGTCGAGGGGGAGTACGACACATGGGGCTTATCCCACGAACAATTCATGACATCGATACACCGGCAGCAGTGGTGGACCTGGATCTCGTACGCCGAAATATTCAGGCGCTTCAGACGTACCTGGACGGTACCCCGGTTCATATCCGGCCGCATGTAAAGACTCACAAAACACCGCAGATCGCGTTAATGCAAATTGCGGCTGGGGCACCAGGGGTGACGTCTGCGAAAGTTGGCGAGGCCGAGGCCATGGTCGCTGGTGGTGTACACGACGTCCTCATTGCGAATCAGGTCGTGGGCCCTGCAAAAATCTCCCGGCTCTGTGCACTGGCTCAAAATGCCCGCATAACGGTTGCGGTTGACGATGCTCGGAATGTGCAGGATTTATCGGCTGCCGCGGTAGCTGCAGGAGTAACGATTGGCGTCGTGGTTGAGATTGAGGTGGGCATGAAGCGCTGCGGTGTGGCGGCTGGGGCTCCGGCTGTGACCTTGGCGCAGACTGTTGCAGCGGCTCCGGGATTGGATCTGGTGGGCTTGATGGGTTACGAGGGGCATACGGTCGCAATTGAAGATCACGCCGAGCGTGCGGCTGCGGCTCGTGGCGCCTTGGGCCGGGTGATTGAAACAAAGGCATTGTGCGAGGCCGCGGGGCTGAATATTCGTGAGGTCACTGGTGGTGGGACCAACACGTTTGACATCACCAGCAAGATCGATGGGTGGACCGAGTTGCAATGCGGAACCTACGCCACCATGGATGCGGGGTTTCGACCACACTCGGGGCACATGTTTGAGTCAGCGTTTTGGATTCTTGCAAGCGTAATCAGTCGTCCCGCGACCGATCGTGTGGTGCTGGATGCAGGTCGCAAGGCGGTGTCGTTTGAGCCGGGCGGAACTCCAATCATTGAAGATCCGTCAGGACTGGAGATTGAGAGCTTGTCGGAGGAACATGCGAAGGTTTCGCTCACGAGTCAAAACCCTGACTTGCAACCTGGACAGAAGGTTCGGATCACGCCGTGGCATGGCTGCACGACCTTCAACCTCCATGACACGGTATACGTGGTGCAGGACGATGAGGTTGTCGACGTGTGGTCAATCGCTGGTCGAG
Source organism: Chloroflexi bacterium UBA6622 (assembly GCA_002433065.1). Classification (GTDB taxonomy): domain Bacteria; phylum Chloroflexota; class UBA11872; order UBA11872; family UBA11872; genus UBA11872. Next base: position 100,917 of record DJHK01000021.1, on the reverse strand, counting down.
GAAAGTTCACGTGATCGTTGTCCGATGACCCCGACCAAACGATTTTCCGGATCTGGGAATTCTGTTTACCAGGCGTATGTGGCGCGGCAGCGTCGGTCCCTAAAAGTTGAACGATCATTACTGGCCCAGGCACAAGTCCGTGTTTTAGAAGCCTGGTTTTGCTGTTTGACCTTTAGTGATGAGCCGGGGTTTGAGCCTGATCTTCATGACGCGCGGGCTGAGCTCCGTGATGCTGAGGCGGAGTTAGATGCGGTAGAGGCGCGAGTGACACGAGCAGAGGCACGCCTCGAGAAATTTGAACGCCGGCTGCTGAGTCTGACCACCGGCCCACCGGAGGCATAGGGACATAAGATCGATCGGCGCTAGGAACCTTTGGCGACCGCAAGCACGTGTCCCCGCGCTTTTTCGATATGTGAGACCGTTTGGGCGACCGTCCAGTCTTGGGTGCCATTCCAGATAAACGTGAACATACCGAAGTAGTTTTGGTCTTCCAGCAGATGTGTGATCTTTTTGAAGTTAGTCTTTCCATTGCCGGGGACTTGGTCTTCACCAGGGCCCATATGGTCGACGCTCTCGATGTCTGGGCTGACGCTCCACAGGCACACGTTACCCAGTCGGGTTCCAGCGGCTTCAACGATGGCCTGCCAAGTGGTGCCGGCCAATCGCGCATGGGGAGGTGTCAGGCTGAGGGTTATGCGTGGATGGCCCACATCATCCAGAAAACTGGAAATCTCGCTTGGCTCGTCGAGCCACGTCCCGATCTGATTTGCTAGAGCGAGGGTTATGCCTCGTTCCTGGGCTTCCCGGCCGAGTGCCCGAACGTCATCGGAGGCCTCACGTCGTTCATATTCCCGCACTGGCGCGGTGGCAATGACAAGGGGTGCTCCGATGGCAGCAGCGAGGTCAAGTCGTTTAACGAGGTCGCTCCCAAATGTTGCGTAGGCTGAAATAGATGATGGTCGCAGGTTGTTGTCCGCGAGCTTGGCTTTTAGTTCGCCAGCCGAATCCCGTGAGGGATCGACGTGCATCAATGTGTCAGGGGTCGACCAGAGATCAACATAGGACAGCTTGGTTTTTGCGATAGCTGCCAGTGCGTCATCGAGTGATAGCGATCTGAAAAGCAGTGTGGAGCACGCGAATCTTGTTGAAATATCAAAAACAAACATACTTGGCTCCGGCCACGAGGTAATGCAGCGACCGTCCTCCCCCTTATTTTCGCTTATTCGGATCCAATCAGGCTATTCGTGATGCAAAGAAAGGGTTGTGTATTTGTTCCTCACCCACGGTTGTTGGGGGTCCATGCCCCGGAAATAGGCGTGTTGACTCTGGTAATGATAGAAGCTGGGCTTCGACATTGGCTAAATGATTTGCATAGTGATCAGGTCCCGTAGAGGTGCGGCCTATGGAACCTGAGAAGATCGCGTCGCCAGCCAGCACAAAATCCCGTATGACCAGCGAGGTGTGGCCGGGAGAATGTCCTGGTGTTCCACGGGCCTCGATTTCAAATGGGCCGATCGTAAACAGGTCACCGTGATTGAATGTTCGCAGATTGGGGTTGCTCGGTGTGGGGAGGCGATTTTTTTCAGTCGGGTGAATAAAAACCGGGACATTGAGTGTTCGGTTAAGTTGCTCTAAGGCGCCAATATGGTCACTGTCGGCATGTGTAATCAGGATGGCAATAGCGGTCCAGTGGGATTCGATAATCGTGGTGAGGAGTAGGTCGGCCGCAGCCCCCGGGTCAATGACAAGAGCTTGACTCGTGTTTTTGTCACCAGCCACATATTGAGTGAGCCGCATGGGCGGATGGAAAACTTGTTTGATCTGCGTGCCCGCTTGATTGAGATCGATTGGCGCCGGAGCCCAGCTCTTGGTCGCGATTGCCCAGAGGGATGCAGGCGCAAGCTGAAGGGCTTGGGCGAGTTGGGCAGACTCGTCTTCTCGGGGTTCTCTTCGATAGGCCTCGAACTCGTTAATGTGATGTGCTGGCACTTCAGCCAGCTGCGCGAGGTCAGGCACGGATAAGCCGAGGCCGAAACGTCCCTTGCTGATGATGTCACCGAATTCATCTTCGAGGACATCTATCATTAGGGACTCTTTGCCTTTGACAGCTCGCGAATTTCTTGGATGGTTCGGCTCATCGCGATGGCTGCAATGGCGGCGTCAGCACCTCGGTTCCCGGCCTTCGCCCCGCTTCGGTTGATGGCTTGTTCTACCGTTTCTGCAGTCACGACCCCGTAAATCACAGGAGTTCCGGTATCCAGGGCAGCATGGGCAATGCCGCGGGCCGATTCTGCAGCAACATGATCATAATGTGACGTCTCACCACGAATGATGCAGCCCAGGCATATCACGACATCGGGATTATTGGAGCTGATCAGCTCCCGAGCAGCCATGGGCAATTCAAAGGATCCCGGTACCCACACCAATGTCTGGTCATTTACTGACACGCCGTGGCGTCGGAGTTCACGCTGGCAGGCTTCAACTAAGTGGCCTACAAAAAATTCGTTGAAGCGCGCGGCGACGATCGCTACACGTAGCCCAGCGCCTTCGAGGAGGGGGTCGATCACGATCGCTTTGTCAGGGTTTGTCATCAGAGCAAGTGTCCCATGCGTTGCTGCTTGGTATCGAGGTAATGGCGGTTATGGTCACTCGGCGTGATGGTTAGTGGTAGCTGTTCGACCACGTTGAGCCCGTATGCCTGAAACCCCTCGGTTTTCTTGGGATTGTTAGTGAGCAAGCGGAGGTTTGTGACTTGTAGATCTGACAACATTTGGGCGCCGACACCAAAATCACGGAGATCGGCGGCAAAACCAAGGTGAGTGTTGGCGTCAACGGTATCGAGTCCTCCATCCTGTAGTTCGTAGGCTCGAATCTTGTTGGCGAGTCCGATCCCGCGACCTTCTTGCCGCAGGTACAACACGATCCCGCGACCTTCAGCGCCGATCATAGCCATTGCGGCGCGCAATTGAGCACCGCAATCGCAGCGGAGCGAGCCCAAGGCATCCCCCGTCAGACATTCGGAATGAACGCGCACAAGCGGGGATGGGTCGCCGGTGATATCGCCGAGGGTGAGCGCAAGATGGTCCTCTCGGGTGGTGGTGTCGTGAAAGGCGACGGCTTCAAAATCGCCAAACTCGGTGGGTAATCGCGTAGCGGAGACTCGAAACACCAGCTTCTCATTCGCTCGGCGATGGCTCACAATTTCGCTGATAGAAACAATAGGTATGTTTGGCGGGGGCTGAGTACTAGGTGCTGTGCGTGCCGTGACGCCTACTGGTGCTAGGCCGGCAAGAACGGCAAGGTCGACCGCCGCTTCTGTGTGGCCTAGACGACGAAGTACGCCACCCTCACCTGCCCGTATGGCGGTTACAGGACCTGGCGAAGTGAAGGAATCCCGATGGTGATCCGCTGATGCTAGGGCCTTTACGACAGTTATGAAACTCGTATCGCTGGTGTCGTCCAGGGCGTTGTTTGTAAGACCGATCGTTTCGGTGAAGGCGGTCCGTCGTGCCAACGGATCTATCGATATGGGCGGTTGTTGGTTGATCTGGAGATCATCAAGCCGCTGGGCGCTGACTGGAACGTACAGGTCAGTCTCAGCGAGTGTTCGCATCTTGACCATCGTGTCTTCGGTGAGTAGCTCGCCGGCCATAACCACATCTATGTCAGGGATTGCTCGACCATCGTCAATGATGGCGATGATCCCGCCAGCCCGTATCGTTGCGATCGCCGTGTCAATCTTGTTAGAAGTCATCGATTTTCATCAAGAGCAAAGCCGGCCGATCTGAGTTGATCGATTGACGGCGTGAGGGCCCCATGGGGATTTGGCGACCCACCATACTTGGCCACAATATCTGCCTCGAAATTTGCCCGGTATCCGACCGGTGCGCTTCCGAGTGTCACGGATTTTTTCGTGTGTGGGATGAGGGAGATGGCGAAAGAGTCCCTGTCTGGCTCGATCACGGTAAGGCTTACGCCATCCAGTGCGACAAAACCTTTCGAGACGATCTGCTTTGTGAAGGTGGCTGGAGTCGTGAAGCGAACCAGCTCGGCTCCGCCGTCGGGTCGGCGATCAAGTAATGACACAGTAGTGTCGATATGGCCCTGTACAAAATGCCCACCAATAGCGTCGCCGAAGGCTAGAGGGCGCTCGATGTTGACCTTGGAGTGGACCTTAAGATCACCCAGGTTAGTGAGCCTGAGCGTTTCCGGTACCGCCTCTACTGTTATGCAGTCGTGGTCAGTGGCAACGATCGTAAGGCATACCCCATTGATCGCCACCGAGTCACCGAGCTTGGCACAATCCGCTGCAACACTTGATCGAACAGAAATCAGCTGCACGCCCTTCCTGATTTTTGTGAAGGTCACAACGCCGAGATCTTCAACGATTCCTGTGAACATCCTATGCGGCCCCTGGGCCATAACGTCGCTCATCCGAAAGAAACAGCAAGTCTGGTCCCACAAGATGCATTGCCTGGTCAGGCGAGCCTTCTTTATGGAGTTCCGATACCGAGATAGGCGCTAATTGGCCAGATCCCATGGTCCATGCCGCGACAAAAACCGCGCACTGATCAACAGCCTCCGCGTCGAGAAAAGCTCTCGTTAGTGTTGGACCGGCTTCGAGAAGGACGGTTGTTAGACCGCGGTTGCCTAGCACGGCAAGCGCTGAGTCGATACATATACGATTGGTTTTCTCGGATGAACATTCGATAACCGTCGCTCCCGCTTCTTCAAGGGTACGAACTCGACTGAGGGGTGCGGCCTGAGTGGTCAATATGAGCGTGTGGGCCTCGGACTGAAAAACTCGAGCGCCCGGGTTTGTTCTTGCCAACGAGTCAAACACAACTCCTATTGGCTGGCGGCCGTCTTCGGGAGGTGGTCGAACCGTAAGACGTGAATCATCAACGCGAATAGACTCTGCCCCGGTGATCACCGCGTCAACAGAGTTGCGAATCTTGTGCACGTGCTGATGGGCGGCACTGCCACTGATACGGCCTCCACCAGCTGGCACGTTTACACGCCCGTCAAGCGTCATGGCCCATTTTGCGGTGACGAACGGCCGACCGGTCTGACACAGCTTGTGGTGACCCTGTGCGAGATCAACAGCAGCCTGGATAGTTTCAAGTACAACCTCGACACCATGTTGGCGCAGGTATTCGATGCCTCCGCCTCGGACTGCGGAGTTCATATCCCTGCAGCCGATGACGATTCGATTGATTCCGGCCCTGACAATTGTTTCGGTACAGGGCGGTGTTCGACCAGCGTGATTGCAGGGCTCCAGTGTTACAACGAGCGTGGCACCTCGGGCGTGTGCACCAGCTTCGGTAAGTGCTACCGCTTCAGCATGCGCGTTGCCAGCTGCCTGAGTGGAACCTGTACCAACACAGCGCCCGTCGCGTGTGATCACGAGCGCGCCAACCGGAGGATTTGGATGCGTACGTCCTTGCCGGTGTCGTGCCAAGTCGATGGCGCGGGCCATGGCCGTCCGTTCGTGGTTTGCTGGTTTTCCGTTAGTTGCTGAACCGATGGTGAGCACAACAATCACTCTGAACACGTCAGCCGCCGGAGCACAGGCGTGCACGCGCGAGCACGCCCACGGCGCCTTCTCACTTCCGGACTCTACCGTCGGCTTCGGATTTTCACCGAATCAACCGGCTACGGCCGGGTCGCGGGCTCGGCATGATGCCTCACCGCCGGTCGGGAATTCCCCCTCATATGGAGGTCACCCTGCCCCGAAGGCACGCTAGTGCGTACCCAAGCATACGTGTACTCTCGTGTGGCTCCAAGCCCTCGCTTGGATATAGCCGATGGGTCTCGCTGTGAGAAATAGAAACGTGCAGCCCAATCGCTAATCTGCATACCGGGTTTTACCTACACGCTCCGAACGTGTGGGCAGGTCGAGCACTGCGGTGAACAAGAATTGTTAATAGGCGTCTGGCCAACGGCTGCTAAGTCATCTACACGATATGGATTGGTCATATTAGATAGGCTGGGCTATAGGCTAAATTCGATCGGGCGACAAGCTGGAAGTCGCAAACAGCCGGAGTTAACAGGTGAGTATGAGAAGTGACACCGTTACTTCCCGTTGCGGTGTGCTCCCACCAACCGGCCTAATCCCAGAGCCAAATCTACCCTTGAGCAGGGCAAGGCATACCCGTGAAACCGCTTAATTCGTTCGTGGTTGGGCTAACTGGAAATCTAGGATCTGGAAAATCCACGGTTGGAAAGATTTCAGAATCGCTCGGGGCTCGTGTTATTGATGCTGACAATATTGTTCGAGATTTGTTGGCGAGCGATGTGGAGCTTGCCGAGGAAGTGGCGTCATCTTTTGGGCCGGGCGTGATGGCTGATGGTTGGCCTGATAGGCGGGCGCTTGCCGAGATCGTGTTCAGCGATGCTGAAGCCCTTAGTCAACTTGAGAAGTTGGTTTTCCCCAGAGTGAATCAAGAGATCAAAGCCAAACTTTCCAAGCCTAGTCACAAGATTGTCACCGTTATTGAAGCAATAAAGATTGTCGAGGGGCCGACTGGTGAGTTGCTCGATGCGTTATGGATTGTTGAGGCGACGGTTCAGCTTCAGGTTGATCGGGCCGTTAGCTTACGGGGAATGAGGAAAGATGATGTGCTACTCCGCCTATCGTCGCAATCCAGTCCTGACGAAAAGGCCCGTCAATTTAGGACCCGATGTCCCCAGGGATCCGTAAGCCGAATCAACAACACGTCGACTCTGGATGATTTGCACGCGCGGGTCGTGAGAGTCTGGGATGCGACTCTTACTTCTGCAACCCAGCGCGACGAGGTCTTATAGGCGAGGCAGGCCGAAAGGCAGTGATTGCTAGGCGCACAACTCGTGGTTTCCATTCCAACGGTGCGCTTTGGGTTGAACCACGGATGCCAACACGTGCTCGCGTGCTTCTAGCCATGATTCCCTCCATCTAATCGGATCTCGCAGTTCCGATTCTGGATTTTTCAGACTTCGTGCAACAAAGCCAGGGAGAAAGCTTCTCCCAGAGGGAGAACCCGTAGGGTGGTAACGAATGTCAAAACTCCACCGGATCTCATCACTGACATTGGTCAATGATGCGTGCATGCAGTGCCGGTGCATAAACAGAACATCACCTGGCGACATTGGAACGGGCTGTGCTTGATCTTCCGGGATAAGAGGCTCGGGGATCTTGCTGCCTTGCCCGCCGCCAGGGCAGTGAACTTGCAGGCCTTCCCGGTGGCTTCCAGGAACAACCTTGAGGCATCCGTGTTCCTCGCTGGCGTTTGTGAGCGGAAACCATACCGTCAGCATGTCCGTGTCATCGGCTTCCTCATGCACCACGCCATTATCTTGATGCCAAGCGGTGGTAGTGATGAGGCCGATCCGTCGTTCCTCATCGATATAACGTTCGGGAACTTTGATCCGTACGTGTTGGACGGGGTTTGATGAGATTTCCGGTCCAATAATCGACTCTACGGCATCAAGGAGGCTTGGCGTTCGGAGAAGGTTGAACGCGGCGGGTCCAAAGTGAAACTCTGTATCCGGAGTCAGTGACGCATTGACGGGGAAGCTGATGTCGAACGGTTGGGGATCTAGAAATCCCGTTTCTCGGGTAATCGCGATTGCACGGTCACCAAAGGGAAGGTGGTTGAACGTGCTCGAGGTCTTGCCGTCCTTGTGTAAACGCGTCGCAATACGCTCGAGTATTTCGGCGTATTCATCGATGACAGGCTGAAGGTCGGTGCTTGGGGACAAACAGTTGCGGGCGACCACAAACCCGTCTCGGTCCAATTCTTGTAACGCGCTGGCGGAAAGTTGCATCGCCCTACTCCGGTTCTGACCGATCGTAGTCTAACTCTTAAAGTGCGATTCGGAATTGAACCGATAACCTACCGAGTAAGAGCCAAGCGTCTGATTTAGATCAAGTCCAAACGGATACTTGTCAGATGCCATCCCATCCAAGATGCTGGGCGACTGCCGGTACGGTGGCCTCAATTTCGACGGGTTCTGATGCGTAACGCACCGCAGCTTCAGGGTCTTTTAGTCCAGATCCGGTGAGCACACAGACCACACGAGGGCCAACATCGTGGCCGAGTCGGGCTCGCTTTAGCAGGCCAGCGACTGCTGCAGCCGAAGAAAGCTCAGTGAATACGCCTTCTTCTGAGGCAAGAATATGGTACGCCTCAATAATTTCCTCGTCAGTGACGGCTTCGATGGTTCCTTCAGACTGCCGGCATGCGGTTGCCGCAAGTTTCCAGTTCGCCGGGTTGCCAATACGAATTGCTGACGCCACGGTTTCAGGACTTAGAACGTGCTGACCGCTGACTATCGGTGAGGCCCCGGCAGCTTGAAAACCCCGCAGCACGGGGGTGTTTGTAAGGAAACCGGCTTTTTGGTATGCGACGAAACCCATCCAGTACGCGGTTATGTTGCCTGCGTTCCCGACAGGAATGTAGAGCTCATTTGGTGCATCCCCAAGGCTATCTACGATTTCAAAAGCGGCTGTCTGTTGGCCTGCTAGGCGATCCGGATTTATGGAGTTGACGATTGCAACACCGGGTAGGTTTGCCAGCTCTCGAACCAAGGCTAGACCTTGATCGAAGGAGCCTCGTACGGACAGGACTTGAGCACCGTATATCAGTGTTTGAGAAACTTTGCCGAGCGCGACGCCGTTGGCGGGGATGACAACGACTGTTGAAGTTGAGGTTTGTGCACCGAATGCGGCCGCTGAGGCGGCAGTATTTCCGGTCGACGCGCAAATCAAGGTGCGGGCGCCATCTTCGACGGCCTTGCTTACAGCAAGGGCCATTCCCCTGTCTTTGAAGGAGCCGGTCGGATTACACCCTTCGAGCTTTAGCCAGATTTCAGCCTCGGCGATTCTGCGTTCGAGGCCGTGGGCTCGGACAATCGGGGTATCACCTTCGCCGATGGTAACCAATGGTGTCGACTCGCCAACCGGAAGAAACTTCCGATAGCGGTCCAGCAAACTGGCAGGCTTCGAGTGGGTCATTCAGCCAGATCTTCCACCCGGATACAACTTGCGACTTCTGCGACAACTTCAAGCTCAGCTATTCGCGTGATCGCCTGTTGGGCAGAAGATTCGTCCGCTTCGTGGGTAAGGAAGACCAATTCCGCTCGACCGGCAGTTTCGTCAATTTCTTTCTGGATCACTGACGCGATACTGACAGACTCTTCACCGCATACCGTTCCGATTTGGGCTAGAACTCCTGGGTGATCCTGAACCCAGACACGAAAGTAGTAGCGAGATCGTACGGCAGCTATCGGGCGTACGCGTGTGGTGGGACTGAAGGAGAGAGGGATACGGTTGTGTTCGTTGCGATGGATGTTGTGTCCCAAATCAATCAAGTCGGCCACGATGGCACTTGAAGTCGGTTCTGGTCCTGCTCCACGGCCGATGAACATCGCGCGGCCGAGCAAGTCACCATCTAACCGTACAGCGTTGAACACGCCATCTACCTGGCCGAGCAAAAAGTCTTTTTGGACGAGCGTTGGATGGACACGAACTTCTACGTCGTCTGCGTCCGCTTTAGCGATAGCCAACAGCTTGATGCTATAGCCCAACTCGGCAGCATGGCGAAAGTCTGCTGGCGTGAGATTTGTGATGCCTTCTCGAAAAACATCCTGAGGGCGAATATCCGATTTAAAAGCCAGTGATGCCAAAATTGCGAGTTTGTAGGCCGAATCGTGGCCACCCACATCATTCTCAGGTTCAGGTTCTGCGTATCCTAAGTGTTGTGCTTCGGCCAAGGCAGATTTGTAATCTGCGTCGCCAGAAGACATTTTCGTCAGGATGTAGTTCGTGGTCCCGTTGAGGATGGCGTGCACCTCGCGGATCTGGTTTGCTGCAAGGTCTTGGCGGAAAGGACCGATGAGTGGGATTCCTCCGCCGACGCTGGCCTCGAAGTACAAGTCACGGCCTGACGCAGCGGCTAATGCCATTAGCTCAACACCATGGGTGGCCATAACTTCCTTGTTTGCCGTTACGACGTGTTTTCCGGATTCGATAGCGCGACGGAGGTAGCTGTTCGCAGGCTCCACGCCCCCCATGAGTTCCACGACAATATCGATCGAATCGTCCAGAAGCACCTCATTAATTTCAGAGGTAAAGGTGGATGCTTCGAGTGGCACGTCACGGACCTTAGTGAGGTCTTGGACCAATGCTTTCCGGATCTCGAAAGAACGGCCAGTCGTTTTTTCGAGGTAAGTGGCTCGCTCGGCAAGAGCTCGAACGACGGCAGAGCCGACTGTGCCGACTCCCAAAAGCCCCAGACCTATTGCTGCGGTCATGTCACCATCTCCAACCAAATCTCGGTGGATCTATGTATCGACGTGCGCTGAAGGCTGTTTCTATCTGAGTAGGTGCGAGGCTTGATTTTCATCGTTGGAAGTATCAGCTTCGGACAATCGTGCGACGGTATGCATAACTGAGAAGTACGCGCACGACTCCAGCGGTTGGGAGCGCGATGACCATGCCTGTGACGCCCCATATCTGAAGCCCGGCGAAGATGGCAAAGAGGGCGACCAGAGGATGTACCTGTACGACTCGTCCAACAACATTCGGAATGATCAAGTAATCCTCAAGTTGTCGTAGCACGGTATACATAACGGCCACCACTGTTGCCGCGACCCAGCCGGGCCATCCGAAGTTGTTCGCAGTCAGTAATGCAAGGGCGATTGGAGGCATGGCCGCGATGATGGGTCCAAAGACAGGGATGAGTTCCAGGATGCCGGTTGCGATGGCCAGCACAATTGCAAACGGAATGCCAATTATTGAAAGGCCAATGAACGTGGTCACGCTCATGATCACAATCAAGATCAGTTCACCACGAATAAATCCTCCCATAACGGAGTTGATCGAATTCACGATCGTCTTTGCTTCTCCTCTCTCAGACTCTGGGATGAGGGCTAACAGTCCTCGGATCAAGCTTGGGCCTGCAAGAAGCAGGTAAGCGGCGGCTACGACCGCTAACAGGCCATGGAGAATCAGTGTGAATGCGCTTCGAAATGCACCAATAGCTCTAGATGCGTCTGTCAGAATGCTTGTTGTGCCAGCGGTGACTGAGTCAATGATGTCCCGGACAACCAGCGGCTGGCCTAAGACTTCAGACGGTAGTGCGTCTTCGGCTTCTGTCACAATCGATGGTAGTTCGGTGGCTAAGCGATTCAATTCGTCGGTGACCCGGGGCACCAAGAATATTCCCAGTAGGACAAGCAATCCGATACCCACGGCATAAAGGATCGCTACCGCGAGTGCTCGAGGGATCCGGGCTACACGAACAAGGCGTTCAACGGCCGGATTGCAAATATAGGCAAAGATTCCTGCCCAAATGAATGGGCCAATGATGTCTCGTGCACCCCAGAGCACAAGACCTGTGAGGATTCCGATTCCTAGCCCTACAGTGCGTCGTGTTCTGGGTGACCAGCGAAACGCGGTAGCTCCTGTGGTGTCTGGATCGGTGTAGTTCTCGCCCGGCGCATGAGGGGAGTCTCGTTCTTCGACCGGGTCCAGTGGTTCGATTGCAGGCATTGTGGTGGGTGTTACAGGTTAATGAAGAGGGGGTGGGTGACTATTGATGGTAGACGACGAACAAGGTACATGCGGGTAAAGACGGACCGTTTAGCGGTTACCCCGCAACTCGGTCGAAGAAATGTCTACACGTAACTCGTCAGCCGGAACGGCTTCAAACAGGTCGGTCGCGTCTGGGGCCAGATCGAGATCTGATAGCTCGACAAACCGATCAGTTTCAAGTCGACCTGCCACAAGGAAGCGGCAGTTTAGATCCCGAAGCTGTGTCAGCACGTCTGCCAGCGAGACGTTTTCTGGGTAGTACCGTTGGTCAATAATTCGTCGGGCTGTATCGATGCCGATCACAAACATGACGCCCGGCAACAACTTGGCTTTTTCGAGAAATGTAGGCGCCTGAGTAACGATCACAGGTGCGTCGTTCATGAACTGAGATAACCGAGTCTGAACCACGTCAGTCGGCAGAGGGGATTTATCGACATTTTCAACCGATAGCTCGTAGGCCACGTTGTCGTTGACCCGACAACGGGCTGCCTCAAACAACGCTCGATGTCCGGCATGGAGGGGATTGAATGATCCGGCGACAATTGCTGCTGGGAGGATGCCACCTGGTCTCCAGCGCCCGTCTTTATAGACGGTAAGCCACGGCTGTCGTCCATCCCACAAAGCCTCGAGGGGATCTCGTTCGAATGTTTCAGTTCGCTTCATTGGAAGGAGAAGCTTGAGTTCGTGTGGCACAGGATGGCCGACTGCGTCTGCAAGTGCGGTCAGCACGATTTCTTCCGAACGTGATTCTTGTTCCTCCCGATCTTGCTTGGATGTCTCGAATTCTCGAACGTACGAGAAGGTTTGTGTTCCATCAAAGGTGGCGACATGAATCCTGTCTGAACCTTTGCGCACACGGTCAGTCGCGAGCGCCGCGCTGCATCCGAGACCAACAACTGGAACCTTTGAATTCGGTCGGAAGGATAGGGCTCGGTCAAATGCTGCATGAGCGAGGGCTGTAGCCGTGCTGGCGGACACGGCTTGTTGAGGCCGAAATCCTAGATAGGCGGTCACGGCCTCAGGTGCGTACGGTATTGCTACGTCAAGGACTGTTCGTGAGCCACCAGGTCGGCGCAACAGCGAGGTAATCGTGCCGGTAGCTCCACCCGTTAGAGCAAAGGCTGCTCTGGTTCGCCCCATGTGGACTTGTTCAACCAGGTCATCGATATTGTGGATGCCGGTTTTCACCGGGTTCCTCAGGTGGTGTCTACGAGCACGCGGCTGTCCTGTACGCGGGCTGAATAGGTCCGAACGCGCGCGCTGTCGTTTTCAGTGAGCGCACGGCCAGTGTCTAGATCAAACATCCAGCCGTGCCATGCGCATTGCAGGACTAGGTCATCTGCCTGGATCTCTGGTTGTGTTCCTACTGCCGTCACTCGCAGGCGGGATTTGCATTGTCCGTCTGAAAGCCGAGCTCCTTGGTGCGGACATATATCTCGAACTGCGTAAATCCTGTCACCGACGTTAAGGATCACGAGTGCTCGTCCATCGATCTCGACTCGGTGCGGCCGGCCGACTTGGAAATCGGTTACCGCACCGACGTCATGCTCGCTCGAACTCATAAAAGGCCGCGGCATTCTCTGACATGATCTTGGTTCGGAGATCTCCACGAACTACAGACGGGAGTGCACGATCCGGTGCGTCGAAGTCCCAGTGTGGGTAGTCAGTGGCAAACATCAAGAAATCGTCGCGGCCGATCATGTCGAGAATTTGAAGAAAATGTTGGGGGTTTGGGGGTTCGTCCATCGGTTGGGTTGTCATCCGGAAATGCTCCAGGATGTACTCGCTGGGAAGCCGACGTAGCCAGGGCACTTCTTCACGGAGACCTTTGTAATTCTTGTCAAATCTCCACATCAGAGGTGGCAACCAGGCAAATCCTCCTTCAATCAGGGCAATCTTTAGGTCTGGAAATTTCTCGAATACACCTTCAGACACTAAGCTCAAGACTTGCGCCTCGAAGGCTTGGGTCATTCCCGTGTGATCTTCAAGGTAATACGAAGGCCATCCGGCGGCAGTAATCGGATTGTTGCCCCAGGTCCCGAAGTGGATCCCCACGGGAAGGCCAACGTCGCAGGCTGCTTCGAAGATCGGGTGAAAAACCCTCTTACCGTAAGGTGACTCGGACCGAACGGTCACAATAATTTGTACATATCTGGGGTCTTTGGCCACCCTTCGAATTTCTTCTGCAGCAGCTTCGGGCAAGTTGGCGGTAACCGAAATAGAACCACGCCAGCGGTCATCGTTATCCAACCACATCGCGCTCATCCACGCATTGATCGCGGAGGCGAGTGCTATTGAGAAGTCGTCGTTGTGGACTTTTTCGTGTCCGTACAGCGGATTCAACACCGCATATCGGATATTCCAATGGTCGAGCAATTGCTGACGGGCGAAATCAGGGTCGGATCCTACCCGTTGGCCATTTGGAGGCCATGCATCACGACGCCCAGCCATTTCGTAGCCTTTTGGATACTGCGTGCCAGGCGGACCCTTAAACCCAGACTGCTCAATGTATTGGTTCCATCGTGAGGATAGGAATGGTGTGAGGTCAGTGATTGTGTTCGGGTAGGGGTGTACGTCCGTGTCAATGGTTCCGGACGTAACGCGTTCCTCTACTGTGTCAGTTTCTTTGGGGTCGGTGATTACAGCCTGAGCCATACAAGGCCTCCTTACGTGTTGATGGTGACGATCTCGGGATCTTCAGTCAAGGGAACGGCCAAGCAATTGGTTAATTTGTCCTGTCAACGCCGGTGTATTCCACAAGGTTGATTTACTGTCGAGTTCATTGTTGTTCTTATCGGTGATTACTCTGGGTAAATCTTGGAGAACTTGGTCTGAAGCCGATTTAGTAACGGCTTGGCATCAAGAGGGCTTCCGGTGACGTCGGCAATCAATTGATCTGGAGTGCGCCGTCGACCGATTCGGTAGATATTTGTTCGAAGCCAATCGTGCAACGGCTGGTATTCGCCGCGGGCAATCTGAGCATAGATTTCGGGTGTATCGTGGAGTGCGGCTTCAAACAATTGTGCACCGATAATGTTGCCGAGCGTGTATCCCTGAAAAGCACCGCCGATAAATCCCGCATACCAGTGCACATCTTGCAGCACTCCATCTCGGTCGTTAGCAGCTGAAACTCCAAGATCGTCCCGGTAACGCTCGTGCCACGTGTTCGGTAACTCAGCAATTGAAATATTTCCCTCTAGCAAATCAAGCTCGAGTTCAAATCGAAGCATGACATGAAGGTTGTACGTGACTTCATCAGCATCGGTGCGAATCAGCGAAGGCTGGACCCGATTGATTGCGTTGTAGAACTCTTGGAGTGAGACATTTTGAAGCTGCTTGGGAAACTCTTCCTGTAGTTTTGGATACCAATAGGACCAAAATTCAGGGCTACGAGCCACAATGTTTTCCCACAACCGCGACTGGCTTTCGTGCATACCAGACGATGTTCCACTTCCCAGCGGGGTGCCATCGTCGTCGGCACGTGTTCCTTGTTCATAGAGGGCATGCCCAGCTTCGTGGATCGTAACGAACACATGTTCGCCGAGAAATGATTCGTTGGTTCGTGTTGTGATTCTGACGTCGCCATGGGCGAATCTGGTCATAAAAGGGTGTGCGGTTGGATCCAAGCGACCGCGATCGAAGTCATACCCCATTGCTTGAATGACGGCAGTGGAAAACCGCGCCTGCTGGGCGGCCGGGAAATGGTTTCGGAGGGGCTCGTCGTCGACCTGCTTGCTGTTCGAGATGTGATCTAGAAGTGAGATTAAACCTGTCCGCAACTCGGCGAAGACCGGCCTGATTCGGGCGACGGTCATCCCTTGATCGGCCGCATCAATCAAGGGATCGGCAATATGGTCAGAATCTGGAAAAAATTCGCAGTATTCTCGGCTCAGTTCTAATGTAGTTTCCAGTAGTTCCTGCACGGCGACAAAATCGTCGTGCGGTCGAGCTGTGAGCCACGCCGCGTAGGTTTTTGACATGTGTCCAGCTGCTCGCTCGCTGAATTCAGCTGGGACGCGCATTGCCAGGTCGAAATCCCTTTGGGCGACTTCTATCAGCGCCCTGTCATCGTGGCCGGACGGCAGCGATTCGGCATATGGCATCAGACGGTCAAGTAAAACGCCGAGCTCAGGATCAGTAGCTCGCTCATGGCTTAATCGTCCAAGTAGGGCGAGTTGCCGACTTCGGCTTACCGCCCCACCAGTTGGCATGGCCGTTGTCTGATCCCAATGGAGCACAGAGGCTGCAGCGCTCAGGTCAGAAATCTCGCGGAGGCGCTGTCGCAGTTCATCAATTGTTACGTCACTGGGCATGGATCCCTACTTTTTCGTTACCCATGGTGAAGTCAAGAGCATGGTTATGGTCGGAACTCTGCCACGATAGCCGGCCACGGATGATCCAGCAGGACATCGCCTGGCGAACGTCCGGTGACTGAGACAGCAACCATTCCATCGGCCAGAGCGGAGAGTTCCTCTTCAGGCTGGGAGCCCGAACTAAAGTAGTCACCGTAAGCCAGCTCGATGGATGCTTGGCATGGCTCCACCGTCGAGTTCTTGAGCATAAGGTCGCTGAAAACTGTGAACAGTCCAGGGGAGGTCAGTCGGGCTTGAGAATCAGTGGAAAAGCTAGCCGGGATGTTTACGTTAACCAGAACGTTTGGAAGCTGATCGAAGGCTTCTTGAATTGCGAGGAGCATTCGTCTGGTGGCAAGAGCGATAGCTGGATAGGCAGACCGCCCATCTCCAGCTGCCGAGATAGCTATCCCCAATAAACCTCGTTCAACCGCAACCTTCGCAGCGCCAACTGTGCCAGATACTTTGTAGGCTTCGGCGCCAGGATTCCATCCAGCATTAATTCCCGAGATGACAGCATGGGTGTTGCCCCCGAAAGCATGTGCTGTGCCGATAGCTGCAACGGTGGCTGGAGGGGCATCAACTGAGAACGCCGGAATGTTGGGAGAAAACCACTCCGGGGCTGGAAACGAATTAAGGTCAAATGTTCGTTGCAACTTAATCGACATTCCTGCGCCGCTATAGTTGCGGGCTGGTGCGTATAGCGAGACGCTGCCAACAGCTGCAAGCTGCTCGGCTAGCATCCAAATCCCCTGGTCATCGATGCCATCGTCATTTGCCACCACCAGGTTCACGAAACGGTTTTCCTTGCGCGCAATCTAATCTCGTAGGTCCAGTCTGCTAGTCCGTCAGAGTCAGCTTGGGATTTGGCCGCAACTCGCACCCGTTCGGCCAAAGAAGTTTGTTGGGCGGTATCCAGTTGGGCACAAATATATGTGGTCGCAAGCAACAAGCTATGTGCGGCACGTTCGGGATCGACTCGACGATGGGTAGTTGTGGCGTGCAAATCGACTGTTTCAAACCCTGCCGCCCGACTTACTGCTTCAATGCTGCCGATTGAGGGGGGACGAAATAAACCGAGAAGTGTCGTGGCTCTTGCACCAGTGATATCCCGCAGGACTGACCGGAAGATCCGTTCTATAGGCCGGCCGAGAATCCGATCGCCAAATTGTGTGATGTCCAATGTGCCACCCAGTCGGAGAACTCGCCACATTTCCTGAAACACCGTGCATTGGTCGGGCAGGTGGCTAAGGGCCCGACGACTTTCGATGTGGTCGATTGATGTGTCACCGAGCGGGAGCACTTCGGCGTCACCTTCAATCAGTGAGGTGCGTGTTGGGGGTAGTGTCTCGAGGGCTCGCTTCAGCATGCCTCGTGATAGGTCGAGACCTACGATCTGAGATGCTGGAGAAGCTACAAGTGGGACGGTTGAACGCCCTGTGCCACAACCGATATCGAGGACAACGTCCCCGGATTTGACACCGAAGTCTTTGGGAACGGTGGGTTGCTGATGGCTGGAATTAGCTCCAAAGTCTTTGGCGCGAATATCGTAGCCGAGACGGATCGCCTTGCGTGCGTGGGCTGCTGGCTGTGTGTCAGTCACGTACCCAGGTGCCGTCGATGTGATGAGCGCCGTCCACTGGGAGGACGACACCGCTGATGGACTCCGCTGCATCTGATGCGAGAAAAAGGGTTGCGTCAGCAATCTCGTCTGGACGGATGAAACGCCCAGACGGCATACCGGCCATTCGGTCTTCCACGTCATCAAAATCTCGATACACCCTTGGCACATCGACGAAGGCGGGAGCCACAGCATTTACCCGGATTCCTGTGCTAGCTAGCTCGAGTGCCATCGTTTGGGTGATGCCTACAAGTCCAAGCTTGGTGGCCCCGTAGCCAACACGACCTTTTGCGTGGCGCATTACTTGGGTCGTCACCATGTTCACAATGGAGCCGCCTTGGTTACGTTTCTGAAGCGCCAGCACAAACAGGCGTGATAATTCGTAAGGGGCATGCAGGTTGACGTCAGCCATCCAGCGCCAGCGCTCTCCATTCATCTCAGGAAAGGGAAAGTTACCCTGAGCCGCCGCGTTGTTCACAAGGATATCCACATTGCCGAGGCAATCGACGGCCTCTGCGAACACAGATGCTGGTGCATTCGGGTCAGCCAGATCAGCTGTTACGCCGCAGACCGTGCCGGCTCCAAGACTTCTAAGCGATTCGCATGTTTTGGTGATGTCGGTTCCAGTGCGGGCACAAATCGCTACGTTTGCCCCTGCGCGTACAAACGCTTCTGCGATGGAAAGGCCAATACCCTGGGTGCCCCCCGTTACAAGGGCCGAGTGTCCTCTAAAGTCATAACTGACGTTCGCCATATGGTGTTAGTCCGTCGAATACACCTAGTTACGCGATTATCGTATCCACTGGAGGCAGTTCAGACGTAAGTCGTTGTGGTCAATGCGGGTGGTTTCATAGCCAGTGTTATGCGCTGAATCCTAGATTGACGGGATCCCGAGACTCGACAATGGGCAGAACCGAGGCAAGGAATTGGTCCACGGATTGCCCCCCCATATCGCCTCCGGTTCGTAGTCGAACCGAAACCTGTTCTGCTTCGATGTCCCGATCCCCAGCGATCAGCATGTAGGGAATTTTCTGGAGTTGGGCGTCTCGAATTTTTCGGTTCATACGCTCGGCGCGCTGATCAATTTCAACACGTAGGCCAGCGTCAATCAGTCGATTGGCGACGTCGGTGCAATAGGCCCCGTGCCGGTCAGCAATAGGGACAACTACGACTTGAACTGGAGCGAGCCATACCGGGAATGCCCCAGCGAAGTGTTCTGTCAGCACGGCAAAAAACCGTTCCATTGCTCCAAAAATAGCCCGGTGAACCATTACAGGTCGTTTGCGGGTACCGTCTTCTGCTTCGTAAGAAATGTCGAAGCGTTCGGGGAGATTAAAGTCGACCTGAATGGTTGTAAGTTGCCACATGCGACCAATAGCGTCGGCGACTTGAATATCAATTTTGGGCCCATAAAAGGCTGCTTCTCCTTCAACGCGATCGTAAGGGATGTCGTGCCGATCAAGGGCATCGATCAGACCTTGTTCAGCCAATCCCCATAAATCATCGCTACCGACAAACTTTCCATCCCCTGCCGTGTCTCGAACACTCAGATCCACCTTGTAGTCATTAAACCCAAAGGTTGCGTAAACACTTTTTGCAAGATCAAGCGCCCCGCTGACCTCATCAGCAAACTGATCTTGCCGACAAAAAATGTGGGCGTCGTCTTGCGTCAAACCACGGACTCGGAGGGCGCCGTGCAGAGTGCCGGAGCGCTCGAATCGGTAAACCGTTCCTAGCTCGCCAAACCGAAGCGGCAGATCCCGATAACTTCTGGTCTGGGAACCATATATTTGAACATGGAAGGGACAGTTCATGGGTTTATTGATAAAGGTTTGGTGCTCAAGCTCCATCTCGGGGAAGAGACCATCGGCAAACCACTGTGTATGTCCACTGGTTTCCCATAGTTCTCGACGTCCAATATGCGGTGTGTACACCATGTCGTATCCGCGTTTCCGATGTTCCTCGCGCCAATAGGTCTCGAGCAACTCACGAATACGTGCGCCTTTGGGATGCCAGAGAACTAGACCAGCGCCAACGGACGGATTGATGGAAAAGAGGTCGAGATCCCGTGCCAAAGTGCGGTGATCGCGACGTCGGGCTTCTTCGAGTCGATCCAGATGCGCTGTGAGCTCGTCTTCTGTTTCAAAAGTGGTTCCGTACACACGCTGTAATTGCGGTCGATGCTCATCACCTCGCCAATAGGCGCCTGCGATTGAGAGTAATTTGAAGGCACCGATGTCCCCCGTGGTATCGACGTGGGGGCCTCGGCATAAGTCCACAAAAGGTCCGGAGGTGAAATAGCTGATCGTTTCGTCGTTTGGAAGATCGTTGATCAACTCCACTTTGAATGGCTGATTGTGGGCTTTGAAGTACTCGAGGGCTTCGTTGCGACGGTGTTCCGAGTATTCGAAGGTGTAGTCGGCATCCTTGTGTTGTTGCATGGAAGTCTCTAGCGTCTGTAAATCATCAGGTGTAAGTGCTCTCGGAAGTTGAAAGTCGTAATAAAACCCGTCGTCAGTCGGGGGTCCAATTCCGAGCTCTGCGTCAGGAAACAAGTCCAGCATTGCTGTGGCTAACACATGCGCGGCGGAGTGCCGCATTCGGCTCAGTCGATCGTCACCGTTGCCAGAACTCATTGAAGGTCTCCGCTAAACAGACAAATGCTGAGGTGGTTCTGGGTGCCTGAAACGGCCTAAATCTATACCCGCTGCTGCAAGCTGTCGGATATGCCCGACCAGCTAAAGGGAGCGGAGATGCAGACGTGGTTCCGACAAGCCCCGTACGCTGAAGCTATCACAAGGCCGGGCCGTCCCACTCAAACTCGAGATTACCGACAATCACGGTATCGCCAGCGATGGTCCCGACCCGTTCAAGCCGTTCCGTGATGCCGCGGCGATCAAGTTGTCGCTGGAAGTAGGCGGCGGCATCAGGGGTATCAAAGTTCAACTTTTCTGCGAGGTCCTCCAGACGCTTATCACGTACGATGTAGGCCCCATCGGATCTTCGAAGCAGCTGCGCGTCTTGGTCGACGGGCGGCGGCCGTAGCACCGCGGTTTTTCGTAGCTCAGGACGGTCAGGTTTTGGGGCCTCGGCTAGTAACGCCATGATTCGCCCCACGAGTTTGTCGAGCCCGTTGCCGGTGGCTACTGAGACTGGTACCGCTTCATATCCTTCGGCGAGCGCTTGTGCTTCAAAATCGGGCCATGCACGACGTGCTTCGTTCAGGTCTATTTTGTTAAAGGCCACGATTCGTGGTCGGTCTGTCAAGGTGGTGTCGAAGGTCTCGAGCTCGCCGTCAATCGACTGGAAGGCTTCGTAAGGATCTGTCTCAATGCCAGAGCCATCGACCACATGGACAAGCACGCGGGCGCGTCGTACGTGTCGGAGGAACTTCACCCCAAGACCAGCACCCTGACTTGCACCTTCAATCAAGCCAGGCAGGTCTGCGACCACGATGCCAGAATCCCCTCCACTCACAACGCCCAAAATTGGTTCAAGGGTTGTGAATGGGTACGGGGCGACCTTAGGTCGAGCGGCACTTAGTCGTGCCAGTAATGACGACTTTCCTGCGTTAGGAGCTCCTACCAGACCGACATCGGCGATTAGTTCAAGCTCTAAGCGCAGATGTGATTCCTCCCCGGCGGCCCCACGGGTTGAAAGGGTCGGTGCTTGATAACGCGACGACTTGAAATGGACATTACCAATTCCACCCTTCCCGCCATGGGCAACGATGACCGATTGTTCTTCGTCGACTAGGTCGGCGATGACCTGCCCGCTCTGCCTTTCAAGAAGCACCGTCCCGCAAGGCACGGCTATCGTCACGCTTTGTCCATTGCGCCCGTGACGTTGCTGGCGACTTCCGGCTCCGCCGTCGGACGCGACGAATTTGCGTCGATAGCGAAAGGCGGTGAGCGCGTGAAGATTCTTGCGTGCCTGAACAATGACGTCGCCGCCACGTCCACCATCCCCGCCGTCGGGGCCACCCCGCGGAACATATTTTTCTCGTCGGAAGTGTGATGATCCATCGCCACCGGCGCCTGCACGTACATAGATCTCAGCTTCGTCAAAGAAGCTGTTATTTTGGTCTTTCTGAGAGGCCACGGGCAGTTTCCAGTTTCCAAAACGCAATTGTTGCGCAAGAAACGGTGATTTGGGGTAGATACCCTCGACATTCTCGTGGGTCATTTGTGAATGAGGCGGTGGAATGCACGTAGTCGTGATTGCGGCAAGACCCGGCGATGCTGAGTTTTCGGTCGGCGGCACCGTAGCGAAAATGGTTGCGCGTGGTGATAGCGTGACGCTGGTCTCCATAGCGACGGGCAACTCAGCCCCAGCCGGGCTCGATCCGCTTGAACTGGCTGAGCAACGGCGGGCTGAGTCTGAGATCGCGGCCGAATGTCTCGGTGCTGACTTGGTATGGGTGGGCCACTCTGACTTTGCGGTGGTGAGTGATGCCGTTACACGGCTGAAGTTTGTTGAACTGTTCCGTTATAGGTCCCCGAAGATTGTTTTGGCCCCTGCGCCCGAGCCGGACGCATCCATTGATGTGCGTGGGGCGTGGGATTTAACGGTAGCAGCGTTGGAGATGGCGGCAGCGCCAAACGTGAAAAGTGATTCGGTCGTACTCGATGCTCCGCCTGTACTAGCAGCCTACGATTCTCGCTGGAACGATGGGTTTGTTCCTGGGGAATACGTGGATGTGTCAAGCGTTGTGGCCGTGAAACACCGGGCGCTTGAGGCACATGGGACGCTAGCAGCGTGGTTTCAGGAGCAGCGGGGCGTGACGATTACGGATGCAGCTAATCGAGTGTCAGCCTATCGAGGATTGCAGGCGGGGGTTGAGTATGCCGAGGGCTTCGCAATGGACTTGTCCGCCAGCAGGGGACGCACAGGTCGCCTACTCCCGTAAGTCAACTATCGTGAGTTGGTTATGGCCGCTGGAAACCTCGAACAATCACCCGCCATAATTAGCGCAGTTCGGACAATAGTTGGGAGAAATGCTCTTAGCGCCGCATTTATTGTCATCACCGCAGGCTTTGAGCACTGTTCCTGTTACTAGGGCTGCAAGCAGTATTTTTAGCAGCCGCACGAGCCCCCACAGCATCCGCCGTTCGAGCTCGAATATTCGGCATTGGCTGCGGATACTCCAGACGGGTCCGACGATGTCCGCCCCACCATTGCTGGGGCGTAGTACACCTGCCGCACACGGTTACTGGTGCAGGTCGTGCATACCACCGGGCTATTGTCAGTCATTTGTCGGTGCACATCAAAGACGGTTTCGCATTGTGGGCATTCGTATGTATATGCGGGCATACGGTCTCGGTGGTGGATTTATTGGAGGCGAGTGTAGAACTCATCGACCGAACTGCAAAGAATCGTGCCAATATTTGTCGCAGACATCTCTATTGGGCTAAGCCGTGGATACTGATCTAAAAACGTTTATTCGTGACGTGCCAGACTTTCCAAAGCCTGGAATCCTATTTAAGGACATAACTCCCCTCCTGCGTGACAGCAACGCTTTTGCCGCGTCGGTTGAGGCTCTGGCGAGGCCGTACGCAGACGCGGGTCTTGTCGCCGTTGCAGCGGTTGAGGCGAGGGGGTTTATCTTTGCAGCGGCGCTTGCTGCGCGGCTTGACTGCGGGTTTATTCCGCTTCGGAAACCCAACAAGTTGCCTTCTGAAACGGCTGCTGTTGAGTACGCGCTCGAATACGGGAATGATTCGATTGAAGTGCATCGAGATGCGATACAGCCTGGTGACCGAGTGGCGCTTATTGACGACGTGCTCGCGACGGGAGGGACAGCGGCAGCAGCAGTGAGACTCATGGATGGTCTCGAAGCTGACTTGATAGGAATATCATTCTTGATTGAGCTGGCAGGTTTGGATGGGCGCAGACACTTGCAGGGCCGTCACGTGCATGCTGTGCTGACGTACACCGAATGAATTTTGGTGGCTATTAGAGGACGGGCAGAGGATCTGGCTTAGCAGCGTTCAGACGCGCTACTTCGGAGCCTATAAGGCTGGCGGCCTCGTAGTACGGTCGTGCAACAGGGTCATCCTTTCCTCGTGACGTCACCGGTTGGCCGTTGTCAGCCGCGATTCGAATTTCGGGATCGAGAGGAATTTCGCCGAGAAATGGCACGCCGAGTTCCTCGGCTGCTCGTTTTGCTCCTCCGTGGTCAAAGATCTCAAACCGTGCACCGGTGTCAGGGCTGACAAAATACGACATGTTCTCGATGACGCCGAGCACGGGAACTCGTAGCGTTTCGAACATCGCGATCCCACGTCGGACATCCTGCAACGCGACGTCTTGGGGTGTACTTACGATGACAGCGCCCGAGAGTGGTAGGAGTTGCGAGAGCGAAAGGGGTGCGTCGCCAGTTCCAGGTGGAAGATCCACCACGAGATAGTCAAGCTCTCCCCACGCCACATCATGCACGAGCTGGCGTAAGGCTTGAGCAATCATGGGTCCCCGCCAAATGACTGCTTGGCCCGGATCAGTCAGAAACCCCATGGACATTACCGGCACGCCGAAGCCTGCCAGCGGTTGGATCTTGTCGTTTTCGAGTACCGGCCGGCCATTAACTCCTAGCATTCCAGGAATGTTGGGGCCGTAAATGTCGCCATCGAGCAAGCCAACCTTCGTCCCAAGCTCTCGGAGCGCTACGGTCAAATTTGCCGCGACTGTTGATTTTCCGACGCCGCCTTTTCCGCTGGCGATAGCAATAGTGTTTTTGACACCAGGTATGGTTTGGCCCTCCTGCCCAAAACCGGTGTTCGCGGATACTTCGGCAGTCCAAGAGAGTTCAATGTCTGTGGGCCATTCAAGGTTCCCCAGCGCTGTTCTGATCCCTTGTTCGATCTGCGCTCGATGAGGACTGTCAGGAGACGATAAAGCGACCGTTAGGCTGATCGTCGTTCCATCGACGCTGATGTCACGCACCATTTTGGCGCCCACGACGTCACGTTGTCGGTCAGGATCAACGACGTGCTTGAGAGCTTCAGTCACCTGTACGATTCGTTCGTCTGTCATGAGGCCTCTGGAAAAGCACCAGTCCTCAGGTCATGAGGCACTGCGTGACTAAGATTGAAAAATGGATGTCAAGGCTAGCATCGGCGGCCTATGAATCCACCACACATTTCTTTCCGTCCTCAGAATAGTTGGGGACTGAATTGGTGGGGTCGGGATTAACAAGCCGACCTTAACGTCTTCTGAGAACTAGACTGGTAGCTCAATGGCGAACTTTGGGTGGGAGGTATCACATGGGCCAGGTCGCGGTCATTGGATCTGGATCGTGGGGGACGACACTTTCCATCATCGTGGCTCAAGCCCAGGGCTCGTGTTTGCTCTGGATGCATAACTATGACGAAGCCCGCGAAACCGCAGCACGACGGGAGAATGTCAGGTTTCTTCCAGGCGTGACCTTGCCTGCCACGGTTCAGATCGAACACGAGCTAGAAGTAGCGCTTGCAGAAGCTGAGGTTGTTATTGTGGCTGTTCCCATGCGCCGACTCGAAGAGAATTGGCGGGAAATCGCGGCTGGCATTGATTCGACTGCCATAGTGGTCAGCGGCATTAAAGGTCTTATGCCACGTTCCGGTGAGCGAGTGAGCGAGGTCCTGACTCGAATTTCTGGTCCTGACGTGTTGAACCGATTCTCGGTTTTGTCCGGCCCGAACCTGGCCCGCGAAATCGTGGCTGGTGAACCGGCAACTTCGGTTGTGGCTTCCACGTCTTCTGTGCTTGCGACGCAGGTGCAGGGGCGTCTTCGCGCACCGACATTTCGAACCTATGTTAGCGGTGATGTTGTCGGGGTAGAACTAGCTGGCGCGCTGAAGAACGTGATTGCAATCGGGGCGGGGATGGCGGACGGGCTTCGGTTCGGCGATAACGCGAAGGCGGCTCTGATGACACGTGGTTTGGCGGAAATCACCCGCTTGGGCGTAGCCGCGGGTGCCGAGCCACTAACGTTTGCTGGATTGGCTGGTATGGGTGATCTGATCGCGACATGTGCCAGTACGCATTCCCGGAATCACTATGTGGGGAAGGCTCTGGCGGAAGGACGTTCGCTGGAGGAAATCCAATCACACATGGTGATGGTGGCTGAAGGTATTGACACTGCGCGAGGCGCACTCGTCGTGTCGACTCGACTCGGTGTGGAAATGCCGATTGTTGAGTTGATGAACGAGGTCTTGTTCGCAGGGATGCCGGTTGCCGAAGCTGGAGAGATTCTGATGGCACGGGAACTCAGTCATGAGTTGCGCGGATTGCGTTCTGCTTAAAGGCGACAACTCGAGTTTTTACCTATACAAGTCAGAAGTAAGAAGGCATGCGGGCGGGCGTGTGCATGGACAACGTTGTTTGTGGTTCGCCGGGTCGGCATAATGGCGTCATAACGGGAATCGGCGACGTGCCGACGGACCGAAACGCTGAGGGGGTGATACATATGGATGATGCTAAACGTGGCTTTTCAGGTGCTTCCGTATGTGAGGTGAACGTCAACTAATAATTCGTGACACCGGGTACGGAATATAAGGTATCTGGAAAGCCATGAGCACAAGCGACCCCA
Source organism: Chloroflexi bacterium UBA6622 (assembly GCA_002433065.1). Lineage (GTDB taxonomy): Bacteria > Chloroflexota > UBA11872 > UBA11872 > UBA11872 > UBA11872. The sequence goes on along the minus strand of DJHK01000021.1, from coordinate 74,800 downwards.
TTGTGGGTCGCTTGCGTGCTTTTAGGACCAATTTGTGAAAGTGCTGTTACTCAAGACTAACCTGATCCAAAAGACATGCAGGAGCGGTCGCCGAACTCTCGTGGCGATGGCCCGGTGTTGTGAGAGGCTTCGCTCTCTTTATGGCGAGCGCAGCTGAAACACCGCCTCGATCTCTACCGGTATTTGCATCGGCAGCGTGCTACAGCCGACGGCCGAGCGTGTGTGTCGGCCAGCCTCGCCAAAAACTTCTTGCATGAGCTCTGAGCACCCGTTGACGACTAGATGCACGTCGTCCACTTCTGGGGCGGCATTCACAAAGCCAACAACCTTGACGACTCGAACCACGGCGTCGAGGCTTCCTGCCGCCTTCCGCACCTGCGCAAGGATGTTAAGGCCGGCATCGCGTGCGGCGCGGGCACCAGTTGGGACATCGTAGGCTTCGCCAACACGGCCCTTCCAATCGCCGCCTGGCGGCTGGCCAGCGATCCACAGCAGGTCGTCGGTTTGCAGTGCAGGTACGTAGGCGGCCATTGGGGTAGGTGCTTCAGGAAGGGTAAGACCGAGACTTGTAAGACGGGCTTCGTGGGACACAGGACGTTCTTTCACAGGAGGAGCCCACGATTGTAAGTAATTTGAACTGTTCTGCGGATGTGGTTCGGTAACGACGTCTGTCAGCTGGCGGTTCATAATGGTGACTTCGGCACCATGGAGGTAGGAACGCATGGCTATTCGGACAATTCATGTTGGCGCTTGGAATCGTGCCCGTGCCCATTTAGGCGTGATGTCAGATTCCGAAGTTTTCGAACCCGTGGCATTAGTTGATACCAATCAGGAGTTTCTGGCCAAGGGTCGTGAGTTATCGGGGTTGGGTCAGGATGCCTCGTACGGTACGTTAGCCGAAGCTCTCGGTGAGCATGACTGCGAGGCTGTCGTGGTTGTCACCCCGGTAATGCTGCATGCGCCGTTTATCGATGAGGCGTTGGCTGCCGGCAAGCACGTTATGGTGGAGAAGCCTTTTACGGTCGACTTGGCGGATGCGGAGCGAGCAGTTGCGACCGCTGAACGTCAGGGTGTGCAGTTACTTGTGACTCAGAACGATCGACTGAATCCTGTCTTCAAGACGATGCGTCGGCATCTGGAGGAAGAGACATTCGGGCCACCGGGATATGCGGTCATGATCCATGACAAGCCTCGTAACAGGCCATATCACGACTCACCGCACATGCATCTCTGGCAACAAGGCGTGCATCAAATCGACACGTTGATAGCCACGATTCCACGTACGCCTATCCGGGTACGGGGACTTAGTGTGGAGCCGCCGTGGGGGAATTGGCCAACTCCTTCACTGGCTCACGCGACCATAGAGTTTGACGATGCTTTCTCAGCGACATACGTGGGGACCTCACAAGCACGGCATGCTGAATTTCATTTCACGATTGAATGCGCTGATGCTGCGATAGCCGCGGTAAGCCCGACAGGAGGTGCGGGCGATGCCTCGTTGGTAGTGAAGCAGGGAGCTGAGGTTGAAGCACTCGATGTTGATGCCCGCCCCAACGGTATGACAGAAGACGAGCAAATTTCGGACATGTTTGCCCGGCAGATATTGAAGGGTGAGGACACTGAACTTTCTGGTCGGAACAATCTGACAACGATCCGGGTCGTTGGTGCTGTCGCTAAGTCAACAGAGCTCGGGACGGTTGTTGACGTGTCCTAACGAGGAAGTACAGAAGACTGACTGTCAGCGTGGTACGTATTCGTTCTTGGGTACGAGCTCCCCACTGCATTTGACTTTCCGTGTATGGGGAGGGCCGGGTAGCTGATCAGTGCCGATCTACTTCCTCAACATCCACAACGGTGACTCTGGGCTCTTGCTGCTGTCGACGATAGTTTCGAAGGACTTGTAGTACACGCCACATCGTTGCGAGCTTTCGGCGTAACTCAGGCCGAAACACAGAGGCCACCGCCAAAACAACGGCTCCGGCTAGCGCGAAGATGATTGTTACCAGCACGATTATCAGTACCAGCGGTGCGACAAGAGCCAGCAACAACGCGATGACAACTATTGCCAACGGCGAATTCGGCAGTTTGATTTGCCCGGTCACGATCACGGCCTTTGCCCTAGTAAGCCTGCCAAGGCTACGAGATTTTGGAGATATGAGTAGGCGTTACGTAGTCCATGTGAAGCCTAGTAAGCTTGCTTGTTCCACCTGTTCCAGAAATACATTTTTCCTATGCCGGTGTACGAAGTCCGGGAATTACAACACCAACTAAAAGTTTATGCTGATGGTCGTTACGTAGCGGCTGTTCAACAGGGTAATTTTCGACCGTATGTTCATCCTGTCATTACACCTCGTGGTCACGTTGTGACGCAGATTGCACCAGCTGATCACCTTCATCATTTGGGTGTCTGGTTCGCTCACGAAATCGTGGATGGGGTGGACTTCTGGGCGCCGGAGTCGCGTTACGGACGAACAACTCAGCCAGAGCCATGTTCTCGAATGGTTGTGACGTCGACTGACACGGATATTGGCCCGGATGGCGTGGTGTTTTGTCAGGCTGTGGACTGGCGTGATGGCCAAGGGGAAACCCGGCTGACCGATTCGCGGGTCATCACGGTTGGTGAGCGGCCTGATCATACGATGGTTGACATGGTGGTTACGCTGAATGCGGGAAGTTCAGGGGTGTGCTTGGGCCAGACGAAGGAGGCCGGTCTCGCGGTTCGGGTAGCTGACCAAATTGATGTTCTGGATGGTGGCCGAATTGTGAATGCGGATGGGGCAGTCAACGAGGCCCAGACTTTTGACCAGGTGTCAGCGTGGGTGGACTACGCGGGACCGATCAGTCGAACGGAGACGGCTGGCGTAGCCGTCTTTCCGCATCCGGGCAATGAAGGGATTCCTTGGTTTACTCGTGACTACGGGCCTGTTTATGTAAGTCCGTTTCGACATGCTTCTATCGATCTTGTTTCCGGGGAGGCCTATACCGTTGGCGCGCGTTTTGTCGCGCACGATGGTAGTTGTGAAGAAGCTGGTATTGCCGGTATCTACGAACGGTTTCTAGCAGAGATGTACGTTTAGGGATTCTGCGGCGTACTGTCCACGTAAAGCAGGCCGGCCTTGGCCACAGTCGCCACGAGTGTTGCCGTTGCTGCAGCCTCGGTATCGATGAACTCAATCTCCTCGGCGATGTCCTCGACTACAGCGGGGGTAGTGGGGCTTGCCACAGCGACGAGATCGCTGGAGTCAGCGAACTGGCCAGTCGATATATCAACGAGGTAAAACGCTGTGTTGCTGAGCCCATGCAGTTCGGATTCCTGGCCGGTCTTGATGAGACTGACGCTCCTCGGTGAACTCAAGATGACACGATTTGATCGATGAGCTGCCATGGTGCTCAGCAGCATGTCCTGACGGGCGAGTTGTCCAATCCGCGGCGCATTCGCTAAGCGCTGTGCCCCAGAATCAACGTATTGATTGATCACGTGGGCGTCGATCTTGTGGCTTCGCAGGGTGTCGGGATCAGGGATGTGTAGAAAGGACCAGAAGCCATTCGTCGTGGTATCGGAACATTTCCGTAGAGCAGCACGGGCGTCGGCCACGCTCGCGTTGAGCCGGGCGTGAAGCAAGGATGTGCCAAAGCGGTCACGGATCGCTACATAAAAGTATCCGATCGAGAGCAACGCATTGACGCGTGACTGGACCAGACGCGTGCTCAAGGCCTTGCGAAGGTCTCGATCTTTGGCCTCTCGAATAGCGGCGACCAGCGCACGTGCTTCGACGGTGTGAATTGAAGAGACCCATCCGGCGTAGTCATCCAAATATGTGGTGTCTGCGATATGTGTTGTGTTCGGGCTATTGGGATCCATCAGTGGATAGCTCCGATCCGCCAAAGGCGCCTTCAAAAAGTTCAGGTTCCGAACTGCTGTGTATCTGAAGACGGTATGTCCAGGGGCTATCTAACAGGATGCTGCCCATCGCCTGAAGCAAACTCTCGAATTCGCCTACCAGGGTGTGTGGCGGGACGTCGCCGGCGTCGTATCCGATCATTGTGAAGCCGTCAGGCATGGCGCTTGGTATTGCAACGTCGACGGTTAGGGAACCGGTTCCCGCGTAAAATTTGGTAATTCGCCATGACCAGAAATGCTGCCGGATGGCCACAATAAACGGCATAGCTGCAGTATCGAATTGATCCCGGTCCCATTCGATGGGCGTCCCGTTGTAGCTCGACGGGAACTCCTCAACGTTCCATCTAGGACCGACTGGTTGGCTGTTCACAGCGTATTGACTCTCACCTTTATATGGCCAGAAGCGTAGCTGATTACTCCAGAAGGCCTGCGCTTGGCATGGGATACGTCTGAGGACGGTAGCGTAATCCGGGTCCTATCACCCAAAATACTGTTGCACCGACGATTGCCTGACATATGAGTTGTGACCTCTTCCCGAGATAGTCGCCTATGCCTACCTGTAGATTGCCCACCTTCGCCATCTGGTGATTGGGGGGTGGCCGAATTGCATTGTCACACTACGGCCAGCGACGGCACAGTCTCGCCTGAAAACCTTGTTGAAATCGCTGAGCATATTGGGCTTGATGTACTGGCGGTTACGGACCACGACACGATGAAGGGAGCATTACGAGCTCGGGACTATGCGTTGCGAGTTGGAGCACGGGTTGAAGTTGTGGTTGGAATGGAGGTCACGACCCGTAGCCAGGACCACATCGTGGGACTATTTCTTGAGCGTCCACCAGAAATTTTTCGTTCAGTGGCCGATACGGTCAATGCTATTCATGCGCAGGGCGGACTAGCGATCGTGGCTCATCCGTTTCTCGGGCTGCCGTCATCAATTTCTGCCGGGAGGCTCCGGAAGGCGCTTGAGAGATGCTGGTTTGATGGGATCGAGGCTGAGAATCCATACATGCGCAAAGGTGCTCGTGAGCGCTTCCAGCGTTTCATGCAGGACGACCACGATCGGATGGGTGCTGTAGTTGGATCTAGCGATGCCCACTATGGCGATCTGGCTCGGGCTGTTTCCCTGTTTGAAGGGCGAACGGCCGCTGATCTTCGATGTGCAATAGTTACTCAGGCGGTTACACCAGCTATTGGTCGAGTGCGTTACGCGCCGCCAAGTTTGTTGGCCCGTCTACAGAACCAGTATCGAAGCCTTGTCCGATTACCAATTGCTCGAGGGGTATTGCTTTGGCGGCAGTGGCGAGGCGACTAAGAATGGAGACATGCTCCGTTTATCAACAACGATCGCTGTGGGTACTCAGTCCTAGCTAGATGGTGCCTTCGGCAGGTTGCTGTTTAGGTGTAGGCGGCCGTTCGCGGGGTGAGGTTTCGTCGTCGACAACGTCAGTCTGTTTGGTGGGCTCCGTGGTGGCACTCTTCACAGGAGTCTGATCGCCAAACGTGCTAATCAAACGCGTAAATTCTTCAGCATCAAGAGTTTCAACTTCAATGAGACGTTCAGACAGCATGTCGAGAAGTTCTTCGTGTCGGGCCAAGATCTCCATGGCCCTACGGTGGCCATCATCGATCAAATGTGAAACTTCGGCATCAATGGCTTCAGCGACTCGCTCGCTGTAGTTTCGTTGTTCCGCAATATCACGCCCGAGAAACACGAGCTCTTCACGGCGACCAAATGCTCGGGGACCGAGTTTTGGACTCATGCCGTATTGGGTCACCATGCGGCGTGCCGTCTCCGTTGCTTGCTGGATGTCATTGCTAGGACCTGTAGACATTTCACCAAACGTGAGGACCTCTGCAGCATGTCCGCCCATGGTCATAGCCAAAAGATCCTCAAAAAAGCTTTTCGTATAGAGGTGTCGATCCTCAGGTGGTTGCAGGCGTGTATAGCCGCCCATCTGGCCACGGGGAAGAATCGTGACTTTGTACACTGGATCCGCTCTCTTGAGCATGTGGGCCACAAGGGCGTGGCCGATTTCGTGGTATGCGGTTACTCGTTTTTCTTGATCGCTCATTACTCGACTCTTGCGCTGTGGACCTGCGATCAAGCGGTCAATAGCCTCCTCGATTTCGAACATACCTATGGTCGACCGGTTGCGCCGGGCTGCCAGAATGGCTCCTTCGTTGAGCAAGTTTTTCAGGTCGGCACCTGAGAATCCGGGCGTTTGCTTGCCCACAGTTTCAAGATCCACATCCGGATCAAGAGGTTTGTCACGTGCATGAACTCGAAGGATCGCCTCGCGTCCCTTCATGTCTGGGAGGTCGAGGGTTACCCGACGGTCGAATCTGCCGGGTCGCAACAGCGCTGGGTCAAGGACGTCTGGTCGATTAGTGGCTGCGAGAACAATGACCGTTTGCTCACTTTCGAAGCCATCCATTTCGACCAAAATCTGATTAAGGGTCTGCTCACGCTCGTCATGGCTACCGCCGAGGCCAGCACCACGCTGGCGACCGACCGCATCTATTTCGTCAACAAAAACTAGAGCCGGCGCGTTTTGCTTGGCCTTTTCAAATAGGTCGCGGACACGTGAGGCTCCAACGCCGACGAACATTTCAACGAACTCAGACCCACTGATACTAAAGAATGGAACACCAGCTTCGCCGGCTACGGCTTTTGACAGAAAAGTTTTGCCGGTACCTGGCGGGCCAACGAGTAAAACACCCTTTGGGATCTCGGCACCGATCTTGGTGAACTTCTCGGGGTATTTCAGGAACTCAACAACCTCTGCAAGTTCCTGCTTAGCTTCATCAACGCCTTGAACATCTTTGAACGTGACCTTTGGTCTGTTGGCGGTGACCAGCCGGGCGCGACTCTTGCCAAAACTAAGGGCTTGAGAGTTTGATCCTTGCGCTTGTCGCATCATGAACACAAGCAAACCTACGAAAATCAGCAAGGGCAATATTGAGGTAAGGATGCTGATAATCGTGGGCGCGTTGCTCGGCTCGTCATATTCAACAGAGACTTGTTCACCAGCAGTATTCAGGCCACGTGCCTCAAGCTCATTGCTGATGGAAAAATTGTTGTCAACAACAGCAGCCAGCATGCGCCCGTCAACATTAGCTGAAACTTCTGATCCCCCGACTTGAATCTGCGGTCGGTTTCCGCGTTCAGCTGAACCCTGGACTTCGGCAAGGAGGGTTGAAATGGGAACATGCTGCTCGCGAGGTCCGGGGTTAAACATCACGAACAGAACTACAAGGATTGCAACGGCTAACACGATGTACATGAAACCGTTGCGTACAAGTCGATTATTCATCGAATGGCAGCCTTTCGTTCTGTGTCAGAACGATATCAATGCCTCGCTTCGGGGAAGGCATTGAGTATATCAAGCACCCTTGGAACTGAGATTTAGATTCTGACCTTTGGGAGAGTGTAATTGCAACCGCCATGTAGATCTGTAATGAAACTTCCTGGACGGCAAGTCATAAGAATGGTGTCCATATTGCCGATACAGCAAGTAGAGTTTCGTTTTCAGGGCGTGGTTTGAAATCTTCGCTTACGGCGACGCCTAGAACACAGGCCAAGCGTTGATTTACCACGAGGATTGGTGTGCCGGGACGTAAGGGTCGCGGTATACGGCACCGTTTCAAATACCGCGCTAGGTCGTGGGGTTTGCCGTCTGCTGGCAAAACTATCTGGTCGCCGGGTTTTGGAGTCCGAACGAACAGGCTAGATCCGGAAGGCACGTCAGTTAGGAAGTGGGTGTGGGGATCAGTCGAATGGCGATCCACGGAACGGATTCGCTCGATGCGCACGAGACAGTTGGGCAACTCGATAGTGTTCCCAATTTCCAAAGGGATAGGTGTCGTGACAGGAGCGTCGCTTACGCGCTCACGATAAATCGCAATTGCTCGATCGCGCACGAATGCCCACCTATGGGCAGGAAGCTGAACCCAGATCCCCGAGACATTATGAGTTAAAGCTTGCTCCAATTGCTGCCAAGCTCCGGTGCCTAGTTGCCCAACAGCATTTGGATCTTTCCGCATGGCTGCGGTCAAAGTTTGGCGTAATGGGCCGGGATCCACAGCCTGACGACTTGTTGCGACAGGCATGCGGATGCCCGTTATCGCGCGTACGGTTGGTGTTGTCGATTGTTCAGCTAGGGCTGCACTGCGCAGCACTGCTCGACGGGCGCCTGGATAAATGTGTTCCAGCAATGGGACGAGTTCATGCCTTATGCGATTTCGTCGAAAGGCCGGAGAGTTATTGGCCGGATCTCGATAGACACACAGCTCAACGTGTTTCAGATAAATCTCAATTTCGCTCCGCCAGATACCGAGCAATGGTCGAAGCGTTTGACCGTCATCTTCTTGCATGCCCTGTGGGCCTGTAGGGCCATAGCCGCGTGCAAGATTCATCAACACTGTTTCGACCTGGTCGTCCGCGTTGTGTCCGGTTACGATTCGGGAAGCGTCGAGTCGCAAGGATTCTTCGTGCAAGCACCTGCGACGAATTCGACGAGCCGACATCTCTGGTGACTCGTGCTTTTCTCTGTCGGAGATGGACGATTGCTCGATCGTGATGTGGACGCCACGTTGGTGGCACTGGTCGGCGACGGCGTCGGCGATCAAAGAGCTGTTCGGAGTCCAGCCATGATCTACGTGGAGGACGTGAACGGCTGGTCCGCCCCGATCCTTGGCATGTAGAAGGGCGTCCAATACTGTCAGTGAGTCGGGTCCACCAGATACGGCGACGAGCACAAGGTCACCGGAGGTGAGCCCGGCAGTGCGGACTGTCGCGTGATAGACCTCGTCACGGATTAAGCGCACTGTGCGCGACGAAGTCGGCTGGTTAGCCCGTGCTTCCGAATCCACCGCGGGTTGGTTGGCCTGTGGCGTCTTGCTCCTCCCAATCAGCCTGGGCTATACGAACGAAGACACCTTGAGCAATTCGATCGCCCCGTTGGACGACAACTGGATCCGATGTGGGATTCCAGACTTCAATGTGAAGCTCATCGTCAGGCCCGGCATAGTCTTGATCGACGATGCCCACGCCATTAGCAAGTCGTAGGCCGGTTCGGCGTGGGGTGCTGCTGCGGACTGCGATCAAGAGCATATGGCCTGGGGGTGTGGCCACGATTACATTGGCCGGCAGTCGAGCCATGCCGCCAGCCTCGACGGTGGTAGTCGTACGGATGATTAAGTCAAAGCCCGCTGAACCCTCGGTGGCATAGCTTGGCAACGGCAAGGTGGGATCGACACGAGTTATTGGCACGCGCATAGCTCGTGAAGTGTACGTCTCGTACGGAGCGTAGGCTATGTGCCAAAGAATGCTGTCAGCCACGCACGAATGTGTCCAAACTCTACAGGTTTGGAGGGGAGGGTCTCCTGCAGGATTGGTGCGGCGCGCGTCGATCTTTTCAGGTTGGTCAAGTCATCGAGAATAATGAGGGCTCGGTCTCCAGGATCAACGAGCCCGAGGTCACGTTTAGCGATTTCCCGGATTGCCGGTACCGATTTGGCGTAAGTGAGCCGTTCATGCAGGCTGAAGATATCCTGGTTTGCACGCACAATCTTAGTTTTCAGTTGCTCGATCCGTTCGTTCGCTCCGCGATGTTCTGTTGATGAGTTGGTTCCTTGGACGAGGACGGTGACGAGAGCAATTAGAGAAACGAGCGCGACAGCTCTGGTGAGAAAGCGGGCTCGATCAGTCACACCTAGTCGACCTCCATGGGCTTGGATGGGAAGTGTTCCAAATGATTGATTGCCCACTCTGGATCAGCGTCACTTGGGAAAACAGGGTAATGCACTGCTTCCATGACACCGTTGTTTGCAACGAATGTGACCCGCTTTGTCAGAGTTTTGCCCTCAAACTTAAATGTGGGTAAGCGTATCGAATTGCTAAACATAAGTTTTTCATCACTTAGTACCTTAAAGGGAAGACGGAGTCGGTCCGACATTTCTTTTTGGTACGTGGTTTTCTGTGTGCTTAAACCAAACATCTGAACGCCAAGCTTACATAATTCACCGTAATGGTCTCTGAAGGCACAACTTTGCGGTGTGCAGCCCATTGCACCAGGCATTTCAGCCCAACCTTCGGGAGGAGCTACGTCTGGTCTGCCTGTCATCGGATAACAGTAAACAACATTTCTCTCTGGCAGCCTTGAAAGGTTGACTGGGTCACCGACAGTTGAGACAAGCCCTAAATCAGGAAGTCTTGTACCAATCAAATGGTCACAAGCGCCATCATTACCCGGTATCGGCAGGTTGGCTGGCGTTGACTTATTTGAACTAGTCATTGCTTTTTATCCAACTGTCCTTCTTGACTTATTCCAAGGTCACGAAGTGTATAAAGTGGTCTACTTCTATTTTTCATTTTTATTTTTTGGTTTCTGCCAACCAAATACTGCACCGATTGCAACACCTACTGCGATCCATACTGGTTCATTTGTTGCGGCAAAAACTGCTGTTCCTATTGCGGTTCCAACACCAATCCAGGTTCCAGCATTGCCAGAATTTTTAATTGTTTTATTTACGTTATTGTTTAGACGCCTCTATCTATTCCACTGTGACTGACTTGGCGAGGTTTCGAGGTTGGTCAACATCTAGGCCAAGCCATACGGCAACGTGATAGGCGAAAAGCTGTAGTGGCACGATGCTGACCATGGGTGCCATTGTGGACGGGGTGGGTGGCAGAAGAATAATGTCGTCGGCCAAATCATCGTGAAGGTCTTCACCCTCGGTCGCGATCAAAATAACGCGTCCGTTACGGGAACGAATTTGCGTGACGGCGTTGAGTGTTTTTGCTCGCATAGTGTCGTCGAGCACAACGGCAACGATAGGGGTGGCTGGTTCGACGAGCGCAATGGGCCCGTGTTTGAGCTCGCCGGCGGCAAATCCCTCTGCATGGATGTATGAAATTTCCTTGAGCTTGAGGGCGCCTTCCAACGCGATCGGGTGAGCGAGGCCTCGGCCCATATACAGAAAATTTTTGAAATGGTGATAGCGTCTGGCGAGTTGCTCGAGCTTTGGTTCTAATTCGAGTGCCCGGGCGACGGCAATTGGCGCGTGGGCAATGGCGGCAACATTACTGGCCAGTTCCTCAGGTCCAAGCAGGTTGCGATCCACGCCGAGCTTGCATGCGAGTAGGTACAGGAGCCCAATCTCAGACACGAAGGTTTTTGTTGCTGCCACACTAATTTCAGGCCCTGCGTGTAGATGCAAAACTTCGTCTGCTGCTCGGGTTAATTCGCTCCCAGGTGTGTTAACCAGCGCGGTAACCGGAGCTCCCACGGTACGGGCTCGGTCTACCGCAACCAAAACGTCAGCTGTTTCTCCGGATTGGGAAATGGCGACAACTAGGGTTTGCGGTGATATGGGTCCTGGGGCATATGCAAACTCGGAGGCTACTTCGACACTGCAAGGAAGATGGGCAACGTCTCGTAGGTAGTGCGCTCCTACCATTCCAGCAAAGTAAGAGGTGCCGCTAGCGACGATGACAACGCGATCAATGCTCGTAGCTTTCAGGGGAAGATCGAAGCCATCGAGTTCTAGCTCGACAGGATCAAGGGTAACCCGAGGTCGAATCGTGTCTGCCAGTGTTCGGGGTTGTTCGAGAATTTCTTTATGCATGAAATGTCGATGTCCGGCCTTGGCAGCAGCAACCGGGTCCCACGGGACCGACATCGATCGGCGTTTAATTGGTTGTTGGTTCAGATCGGTGAACTCTGCTGTTTCCCGGCTGAGAGTGACAACCTCATTTGCCTGCAGGACTCGAATTTCTGACGTGTGCTGAACGACAGCGGGAAGATCGGATGCGACGAATGCACCAGTGTCGTTGTGTCCAACGACGATGCCACCCGCTGCTCCCACTCGACCCGCGACAAGTAGATCAGGTTCGTCGGCTGCCAGGGCAAGAATCGAGTGTGCGCCATCTAGCTGGCGCAGAGTAGTTGCCACGGCTTTTGAGAGAGACCCCTCAGCCGCGTATTCAAGACCAACGATATGCGCGATCACCTCGGTGTCAGTCTCAGATCTGAACTCGTGTCCGTCGGCAACAAGGTGATCGCGTAAACGGTGAACATTGTCTGTCATCCCGTTGTGAACGATGACCAGACGATCTGTCGCATCAGCATGCGGATGTGCGTTGTGGTCGGTTACGGATCCGTGCGTAGCCCATCGTGTGTGACCGATGCCAATGGTTCCCTGCAGCGTTTCTTCGTCGATAAGCGATGCAAGATCATCAATGCGGCCGGCACGTCGGCGTAGGGTGAGGCCGTTTGGTCCGAGCACTGCGAGCCCTGCCGAGTCATAGCCACGGTACTCAAGCGCCCGCAAACCATCGAGAATTACTGGGGCAGCTAGTTCGCTGCCAAGGTATCCGACGATCCCACACATGGCGCTGTGCTCCGCTCAGTCACGCTTATAGGTCGGTCTGACCAAATCGGCTCCGGGCGCCTCCCCTGCGTGACCATACCCTTGGTGAAGGGGAACGGCAATCAACTAATCAGCTTGCATGGGTGACAAACCAGTCGAGAGTCCGAGCTACGAGGTCCATGCGGTGGGCCGGTTCAACGATCTGATGGTATTCCCGTGGGTATCGAACGAAGCTCGTAACTACGTCTGAATCTCTCAGTGCGGCGTGTAATTCGAGGCCTTGTGCAATCGGAACCCGTCGATCCTCGGCGCTATGGATAACAAGTGTAGGGGTGGTTGCCTTTTTGATATATCGTACGGGTGATCGTTCGTGAATGAGTCGACGCTGGGTCAGCGGTGTGCCGCCGAACTCCCACTTCACCCAACCCGGGATGTCGGTTAGCGCGTAGAAGCTTTCAATGTTCGTTACGGCGTTAACGGCGACCGCAGCTGAAAAGCGGTTGGTGTGCCCAATAGCCCACGCTGTTAGATAACCGCCATAGCTTCTCCCGGTCATGAAAGTTGGAAGGGCTTCCTGCCCAGTGGTTGTGATCCAGTCGTCAAGTGCGTTTAGGCAATCCTGGTAATCTCCACCGGCTAAATCCAGTCGGTCAGCTAAGAGGAACTCACGACCATAACCAGCACTTCCTCGGAAGTTGGGTTGGATTACATCGAAGCCATGGGAAACTACGGCTTCGATATCAGGTCGATATTCCTCTGTTGTGCGGCTATGGGGTCCTCCATGAGGCCAGAGAATGATGCCGGAGGGTTTTCGGTCGGACGTTAGCGCCATACTCTGGATGTTCGTGTTGTCTGCGGAGGCGATGGACCAGGTACGCGCGACAGCACCGGTCGAGATTTCTTGGTGTTGTGATCGCCAGAACGAACCTCCATTTGCATCCAGAACTTCAATTTCTGGGGGAACGGTGGCGGATTGTGTCACGCAAGCAATGGCACCGCTGATCGAGTCGACGCTTGGCAGGGTCGCGTGTGGTAGTGCGTGATTTATTTTCAGCGGGGCAGTCCCGGCTCGGACACGTAAGAGAATGCTTTGCGTGCCCTCCGCCGATACGACGATCCATGAGTCATCTGGTACAGGCGCTGGGGCGCTCTCTGGACTAACCGCATGGTGTGTCGTACTTGTGAGTGCACGACGGCTGCTTCCGTCAGAGGCCATAGTCTCCAATGCCATGACGTCGGCGTGGGGTCCTATAGAAGGGGCCGTTATGAAGGCAATTTGATCTTCCTCGCTGCGGTTTGTTGGCGAGACGACTGGTCCTAGTCCATCCGCAAGCAGGCGTTCACTGTTAGTTCCTAAATCAACCCGCCAGAGAGCAAAAGCCTGTGCAAGATTGGAAACTAGGCCTTCCTCGGTACCGCTGCGATTAGAAACGAAAGCAACAGCACGGTTGTTCTCGAGCCAGATGCCCGTGCCGCTGTGGTACCCGTCTGATGAGATAGGGCTGGCTGATCTAGGGGCCTTCAGGTCCCGAATCCAAAGACGGATTCTTTCCACCTCACCAAGGGAATCGCCGTCGTTCCTTGGATCAACAACCGGGTCATTCTTGGCTGCCGGTGGCGCGTTATACGCGGTGTAGAGTAGAAGGTCATTGGTCGTAGCCCATGTAAAGGTTCTGAAAAAGGGATGTGTAGCTATTCGACCATGGGAATTATCAGAAAGGTCAATCTCCTCGGTCGATCCGTTGAGGCCGACGACAACCATTCGATCTTTTTCGTCGGCAGTTTCAAGGTAAGCAAAGCGTGTTCCATCAGGTGCCCACGTAATTGCCGGGTCGGATCCGGAAATTCCGGAGATGATGCGCTCGGTTGCCCAATATTCAGTGTCGAGAAGCCAAATGTCACTCACGATGTGATTGGTCGCTATATCGGGTCGAGCGACGGAGTAAACAAGACAGCGGCCCTGTGGTGACCACGATGGACGTGTGGGGACGGAGCTTTCAAATATGGACGTGATCGCAGCTCTATCGATTATTGGGAACGACATAGGGAGATTTAGGGAAACGCCATGCGCCCGTAACCGAAACACTGCGGACAGCGCGGTTCGCGTCCACTGGCCAAGGCTGGTTGACCATCCGGATCGACCCCGGAGCCGTTGCAGACGGAACAACGTCTAGAGAGTACCCGACGGACGATTCGCCACCAGAAGCTCGAAATAGGACCGCCCCCGGTGTATCCAGGAGGCTGGTCTTGGCGAGAAGGTTCTTGCGGACTCATGGTTGCACCACGGTGCCCCGACGTAAGCCCCGGCCTGGTGTTGCGCCAGTATGGGTGCCATGATCGATGACTATTGACCCGTTGACGACCACCATGTCGATGCCGTCAGGAAACTCCACCGGTTGGTCAAATGTTGCCCTGGAGGCGACCTTTGGCAGGTCCACGACAACAAGATCTGCTGCCAGTCCGGGCCGAATCATTCCGCGGTCGACAAGACCGAAGCGTTGGGCGGGGGCAGCTGTCATGTGCCGGATCATTTCTGCCAGAGCAAGCGCCTGTCGATCCCTGACGAATCGACCTAGAAACCTCGGGTAGGTTCCGAAAGTCCGGGGATGTGGTGATCCGCCTGTGAGAACTGCGTCCGTCGAACATATGTGGTTTGGGTGTCGCATCAGGTTTTCGAAGTCCGCATCGGTAGCCGAGTTGTGCGCGACCGCGGCAATCACGCCCTGTTCCTCATGAACTAGATCAACAACAACGTGTTCGGGCGTTTCTCCGCGATCTACGGCAATGCTGTCGATGAATCGGCCCTCGAGGTGATTGTTGGCGGTTGAGGGAACATAGGCGAGCCGGATCTGGGACCAGTCGATGCCTTTGCCGCTAACACGGTCGTTCATTTCCGATTCAATCCGCGTTCGGGTCTCTGGCCTAGCTAGCCGGGCCAGCATATGGTCAACGCCGCCCTCCATGGCCCAGTCCGGAAATGAGAAATGGAGCAGCGTACTTCCCGCGGGCCATGCGTACGTATCGAACGTTATGGACACGCCTAGCGCGATTCCTCGATCTGCTTCCTCCAAGTTCAGCCGCCACTCGTTATTCTGACTATTGAAGTGGGAAATGTGGACAGGGCACGATGCACGCTGTCCAATTTCTACGGTTTCGCGTATGGCGTCGCGCATTCCCAATTGATACCGCATATGGGTGACATACGGGGCGTCATAGCGTCCAGCAACTTCACACAGGCTCACGAGTTCGTCCGTATTGCCAAAGGCGCATGGCGTGTAGTCAAGGCCGGTTGAAAGGGCGATTGCGCCGTCTTGCATGGCGTCATCCACAATTTGCTGCATGCGCCGCAACTCTTCCGGTGTTGCCGGTCGGTCATCCCAGCCCACGACCGCAGCACGGACGCAGCCATGGGGAATATGGTGGGCCACATTAACGGCGACCTTTCGGTCAAAACTTGAAAGCCATCCGTTTACGGTATCCCATGGGCCGCTTACAGCAGGCGAACCGTTGAGGGCGGCAAAGTAATCTAGAAACGGCTGCCGCTCGGTTTCGGCTAGGGGCGCGTATCCTATTCCGTCTAACCCTGTGAGTTCCGTCGTGATGCCCTGCCGGATCTTGGGTTGGTGGTCAGGTTGCGCAAGCAGCATCAGATCCGAGTGGGTGTGGACATCGATAAAGCCTGGTGTGAGCACACGCCCGCCAAGATCTATTTCCCGAGACCCCTTGGTGTCAACGGTTCCCACGGTAGTAATTAAAGCGTTGTCGACCGCAACGTCGCCGCGTACTGGAGATCCACCTGAACCATCAACGATGGTGGCGTCTCGAAAAACTATGTCATGTGTCATAGATTTCTCAGCTGGACTACTGTGTAAGTCTCGCAAGTTGGTTGCATCCTAGACAGCCGAAATTGTACGGGAGGGATTTCCATGAGTCTTAACGCTGGTCATACCGGCATCGTCGTCCAGGATCTAGAGCGGATGGTGAGGTTCTACGTAGAGGTGCTCGGACTTACGGAGACGCGCCGTATGACACGCGAGGGTCGGCCTCTTGACCAACTTCTCGGCTTGGAACGAATAAAGCTCGACGTGGTCTTTCTTGGCACGCCAGATCGACCTGCAGCTATTGAGTTGTTGAAGTATGTGCGTCACCCGGATGCAGCGGTACAGCGATATCCGAACACCCACGGGATCAACCACGTGCATTTCATCTCTGACAATCTGGATCCAATCGTTACGCGGCTTACCGATGCTGGTATTGAGTCGGTTGGTGGCCCCGTTGACTGGTTTGATACGTGGTCCAGAGTGCTCTACACGAGGGATCTCGAGAAAAATCTTGTCGAAATCACGGAAGTTCCGCCTGGAGAGCCCATGCCTTACGTGTCTACTAATTAGATGTGTACAGCCAGTTGTTGTCAGCAGTTGCGGAAGAGGGGATCCTTACGTGTAAGGACCACTAGTCGGGATCTGCACTGGGCGCGCCGATGCGCACGAATTCAGTATGGCGTCGGAGGTCCTGAGTGCACTTAGCGCCAGCTGGTTTTGGGACGTTGCGCCACTTGTGAAGGCCTCGATGGCGTCCACGTGGGCGTCCAGCGGGTCAGCAATGTCAACGGGACTAGCTGTGTTCTTGCTGAGATGCGTGACGCTGGATGCGCGGCTATCGGTGTGAATGGATCCATTCGCGCCAACAAGCATCACCCGATTAAAGGGGTGACCGCCGGCCAATGCAGCACCGATGTCAAGCGCGGCGGTCAGCCCGTGTTCGAATGTCAGAGTTGCTATGAGGTAGTCGTCAGCGTCTGTAGCAATGCTGTGAGTAACACCGTACGCGATTACTGGGGCTTGGCCCATCAGGCTCAGAACTGCGACGAGCTCATTAAGTAACAAATCGTGAACCGCTACGGGCCGCGGCCACCAGCTTGTCCATCGTAGAAACCGTGCCGAACCGACGCGTTCAGTAGCTAATGATTCGTGTAGAACAGCATAGGGCTGTCGATACAAGCTTGGAAGTAGCACTTGGCTTTTTGTTCCCGTATCGTGCGTGTCGCTAAGCAGGTCGAATACAAACCGGGTGTTGCCTGAGCTCAAGAATGTTGCACTCGGGATTGATATTGAAGCGTCTTCACCACGCGCGTAGTTGGGCGAATATCCGGGGGCTAGAACGACGGCCTGCACGTCGACGTCATCCCGCAACGAGGTAAGACTAGGAGCAATCGGGATGCTGGCTTGGCGTTCAAGGTTCTGGCGGATGGATGGATCTGGATGGGAGATGCCCACGATGTTCAGCAAGGGCGCGTCGAGCAGCTTTGTTAACAGTGGTTCAGAATCCATGGTGCTTGCTGCAATGGCGAGACGCATATTGGGCAACCCTATATCTACTATTTGGGACAGTGTCTCTGTGGCTGAGAGCTACGGCAAACGTTGTACAAAAAACGGCGGGGCCCG
>DJHK01000021.1:0-56755 GCA_002433065.1 Chloroflexi bacterium UBA6622 | reverse complement strand
CCCGTGAGGGCCCCGCCGGGCAAGTCCATCTATGCAGTACGTGATCGTGCTAGGACTTAATCCCTGTTAATGCAATCCCACGTACGAACTGCTTCTGGGCGAAGAAGAACACAATGATGATCGGTGCGACCGACACAATTGATGCTGCCATGAGCATCTGGAACTCAGTTCCATACTGTGTTCGGAACCAACGAATGCCGACTGCTAGCGTCAACTTCTCGGGTGTTTGAATAAACACAAAGGGTTCGAAGAATTCGTTCCACTTATTGATGAAGTTAAAGACAGCAACGGTTGCAATTGCAGGCTTAGACAAGGGGATGACCACACGGAATAGGACCTGCAACAAGTTGGCGCCATCTATTTCCGCGGCTTCATCCAGTTCAATGGGCAGTGTTAAGAAGAACTGCCGAAGGATGAAGATATAGAACGCTTGCCCCCAGAGGTCTGGTATAGCTACCGGCCAAATGCTATCTAGTAGTCCGAGCTGTCGGAACATTACGAACTTGGGCACGATTGTTACGTGTCCTGGCAGCATCAGGCTTGCCAAAATCAGAATGAACAGCTGATTTCGTCCAGGGAACTGCGTTCGCGAAAACCCGTATGCCACGAAGATGCTGACGACCGTCTGGCCGAGCATTCCGAGCACTACCAGTATCAGTGAGTTAACGATCCAGTTTGCAAAAGGTCCCGTTTCCCACATGTCGATGTAGTTTTGCCAAATCCATGGATCCGGCCACAACTGCGGTGGGTCGTCGAAGAGTTTGTCCAGCCGCATAAATGAGGTCCGGAGCATCCACAGGAACGGGATGGCATAGAGAAAGCTGCCGAGCCACAGCACGGTATACGTACTGAATCGACCGCCCGCTCTTGCCGCACGAACCCGACCCGACGTGCGAATACGTGTGCCGCCCGATGCGCCACCGGATGGGGCCGGAGGTTCAACGGTCGCGGTTTGTTGAGCCATAGATTTCCCCCTTTACGCCCTTTCACCCTCGTAGTACACCCATTTTCGTGCGGTAACGAACTGCACGATCGTGAGGAACAAGATGATAAAGAACAAGATCCAGGCAATCGCCGAAGCATAGCCCATCTTGAAGAATCGGAAGCCATTCCAGTACAGGTAGAGCAGTAGGAATAGCGTGGCATCCGCCGGACCACCCTCGGTGATGATGAGGGCAGTCGTGAACACCTGAAACGAGCCAATTACGGCCAAGACCAGAGTGAGGAAGATCTGTGGCGTCATCATGGGGATGGTGACGTTTCGGACCTTGCCCCACCAACCGGCTCCATCAATCTCGGCGGCCTCATATAGATGCTGAGGAATTCCTTGAAGACCAGCCAAGTAAATAATCATGGTGGTTCCAACGGACCAGAAGCTCATGATAATTAAGCCAGGCATTGCCCACGTGGTCGAGCCTAGCCAGTTCGGGGGCGAAATCCCCAGAGGGACAAAGAAGATGTTCAGGAAGTTGTTCAGCAAGCCGTTTGGCTGGAGTACCCAGTACCACAGCACCGCTGTTGCTACACCAGTAGTAATCGACGGCAGATAAAAGGCCGTCCGGTACAGCGCAATGCCTTTGACTTTTCGGTTGAGCAGGGCAGCAATCGCGAACGAAAGGATCAAAACACCTGGCACATGAAAGACCACGTAATACACGGTGTTATAGACACTTTGAACAAATCTTGTGTCTTCACCGGAGAGTAGTTGGGCGTAATTTTCTAAGCCCATCCACCTGATGTCTCCAACGAGACGCCATGCGGTGAAACTTAGGAAGAACGAGAAAAAGAAGGGTCCAGCCACAAACAGGACAAAACCAACAAGCCATGGGAGCACGAAGAGGAAACCTCTAACGTCCTTCCAGGTCCATCCCAATATGCCACGGCTGCCTGATGAGGCTACCGGTGGCGTGGCCATATCACTTGCAGTCATCACCCCTCCTTCACGCTTGAACAACTCATCCCGACGAATGTCGAAACTATATATTGCGGCTCAGCGTCCCCAAGATTTCTGTCATTTCACGACAGCGGTTGTGGACCGTACAGTTGTCGTGGGATCTGCGTCAACAGTTTGACGACTCATTGTACGCCCCTTTTGGGAGATTTCTTCGGATTCCGTCGGGCATTTCGATGTGGAGCATGCTACGAACCCAGCGGATAATTGAATGGAGCATGGGCTGTTCCGGTGAATGACCACGACTCTTCATGCTGACCTCTTCGAACTGAAAGATTCGGTACGGTGCCAGCTTGGGCTGGCTCTTCCCACTCAACCCTAGTTTGTGTGGCGTCGCCGTAGACAAATGCTGCAGCGGTCCAGAATGCTTGCGAGGTGTGTTCGATAATAGTGGTAGCTCGAAGGTTGCTTGCGGGGTTTCCGGGAGAACGTGCGGTTATAAGATGGCTGCCCGGAAGTGGGCTCGTTGCAATGATTAATGCAGTTTTTGTTTGGTCACCGACTGGAGTTTCGATTTGCACCGTGGCTCCTGACCCGGATGGCCAGGCCGATACTTCCTGCAGGTGGGAGTAGGAATCATTCGACGGAAGATCGGCCGCGGAGCTACTTCCGTCAGGCCAATGAGCGAACGTCCCGGCGTGGTGAAACACCACATGAACTTTTCGTTCCACTGGAGCTTCGATGCGGGTAAGCACAACAAAATATCCATCCCGCGCTAACACTACTCGGCGGGCGTACACTGCAGCGTATGGCCCTTGTTCCCATACAACTTGCGCGTCTGCAATGCCAAAAGGCGAGTGGTTGACGGGGCGGAACCTGAGAGCTTCCCCAGTAGCTGGCGGCTGCGCTTCGCCCTCAATGACAATGGACGAGTGGCTCAACGTGTGCCGATACCAGGAGTCGTTAATGGCTATTCCGTATCCGGGCGTGCCGAGATCGGTACCCCATCGGTCGCCGCCTCCATAGATGCTTAGCGCAAGCTTGTCAGCGTGTCCGTGGCCTCCCCCGTGGGGTCCGTACTTCAGTAATAGTTGTCCATCGAACTTCAGGGGAAGCTGTGGTCGAAGAACAGCGAATCCGCTAGCGTTTTCGTTCGATTCGGCTCGCTCGGGTGAGGGTGCCTCCGACACTGTGTCTGGACCGTAAAGGAGTGCTTCGACACTGTTTCGAACAGAAGAGCGGTAGGAGCGCATCAGGACTGCCTCGAACTCTGGTGATGGATACCAGCCGGACGCGATCTCATAGAAGGCAGGCCCCGTGGGAATTCCATGGCCAACCTCGTCTGTCACGCGTGAGTGATACCAGCAGTCGTTAATGGCAGGAATGTAATCGTCAGGAAAGGCGATTCGTAGCGGAGCCTCGAACATCTGCCGGAGGGTCGGGTTGCCGCGGAGATCATCATTCTGGC
Organism: Chloroflexi bacterium UBA6622; assembly: GCA_002433065.1. Classification (GTDB taxonomy): domain Bacteria; phylum Chloroflexota; class UBA11872; order UBA11872; family UBA11872; genus UBA11872. The sequence continues at coordinate 53,396 of DJHK01000021.1, read as the reverse complement.
CTTCGCGGGCCATGGCAAGAGCAAGGGCCGCGCCAAGAGTGAAATAGTGATAACTGGAGGCTCCTTCATACCAGTGTCCATCGTCGAGAACGCCCCGTGCTAGCTGGTCGGTTACGCCAAAAGTGTCCTCTGTGACCCGTCGGACAAGCTCGTTGTCGCCGAGGGCTGTGCCAATGGTGGCAAGCGCTGCGTTCAGCCAATTTTCGTAGTTGTGAATTCGAGGCACTCGTTGGGATTCGATATGTAGAGCAGCGGTTTGGAGCAAATCCTGCTGCAACAGGTTTCGGTCAGCAGGTTCCAGATCCGGCCATACCCAATGACAGGCCCATGTGATGGGAATCACCCACACAGACTCGTCAAGCGCGTGGTGGGTAATCTTTCCAACACTTGGTGCATCCCGCCCACTGTGCACGTCAGGATAAATGTGTGCATAGCCCACAAGTATTTCTCGTGCTTTAGCGAGATGGACGGGGTCACCGGCGACTCGCCATAGCAAGGCCAGTCGCAACGCGCGTTGGGCTAACCGTCGGTTGGCGGTCCATAGCCAGGCATCATCGAATGGCTGTCCCGACCACACACGATCGTCGATAGGGCACGCGTGTGCGTTGGGCGTGTGTTCATCGAAAACTAACTCAGCCGCGTGCTCCGGACAAAAATAGTCGTGGTAGTACCCTGCGTTGCGGGCCACCGGTTGTAGCGGGCTTTCAAGTGCAGCCTTCGCTTCATCGCGCAATGCTTGAACTGAATCTGCAAACGCCGCGGCGTTTTGTCGATCCAAGGCGCGTTGTAATGGTTGTTGCGGAAGTCCCAGTTCAGTCATGGTAGTCCTTTGGTGTGTGCCCGTAGGCGGCAAGTGTTTTTTGAGCAATGGAGTCCCAATCCAGCACACGATCTCGTTCTCGAGCGGCGTTTCGAGCAACTGTGTGATCCATCTCTCGAGCGGCAGACAGGGCTTCACGTAAAGCATCAGGCTGGGCCGGATCATAAAAAACGGCTGCCTCGCTCGATCCAATCAACTGAGGCAAACACCCATAACGAGGAACAACAATTGGCGTTTCATGGCCGAGCGCCAAAACGGCGCTTCCTGATGTGAGCGTGTCGAGGAATGGCAAGACCAGGACATCGACGGCTCCCATTACGAGCTGGATTTCTTCGTCGGCTATATGTCGGAAGTGCGTGATGACTCGTTTATCCGCAATGGTCATGCCGTGCAGTGGCCCGTGGTAATTTGCATGTAGCGCCCCTGCGATAAGCAATCGAACGTTGTCATCCTCGACGCAACTAAATTCTTTCAGTAGCCGTTCGACTCCTTTATATGCCCTGATGTTTCCAAAGTATCCGTAGACAAAAACGTTTTCTGGAATATCGAAAGCTCGACGTGATTCTGCACGGGTGGCTCCTCTGGGATACGCGTCGGCGAAGGACCCATGCGGAATCACGAGGACGTGTGAGGTCCGACCGAATCGCCGCGCTAGGATCTTGCGTGCATGATCACAATGACAAATCACCGTGTTGGCGAGTCGGCTGATCACCCGACGTGCAAGAAGGCCGTGAGCAGGTCGAAGTTGTTCATGCGGCACAACGTTGTGCATCGTCCACACAATCCGTATCCCGCGCACCCTGGCGAGCAGGAGAAGCGCAACGAACCCCAATAATCGTAAAACAGCAATGACGGCATTCGGATGCTCGTAGAGCCGGGGAATCCAGTTGAGATGAATCACGTCATAGTCGCGACGAACTTTCCAAACAAAGCGAAGACTGTGGTCGCTGTGGGCGTCGACTCGGACCCTGTGTTTGCTCAATGCATTGGCGAGTAGCCCAGCGTATGGGTTGGCTCCCGTTACTCGCCAGTTGAAGGACGCGGGTGCCCAGAGAAACGCCACGCGTAGCGTCGGCGTTTCAACGTTGTTCGAATCGAGCGCGCTCATCTCAGTGGTTGCAGGGAACACCGGACTGGCCTTTGGGAACGCATTTGCATAGAACGGTTACCTGGCCTTAGCCGGGATGCTGACCCAAATAGTCTATTTGCCTAGAATCCAATGCCAGCCGAGCTGATCTTGCTCGGGTTGAGCTTCAGTCCCTCGATCTTTCGCTTCTCATCAACGCTGAGGTTTTGGTTGGGAGTTTCGGCTGGTTCTTCGCCGCCACATCCGGCACCAACAGCGATTCCCACCACAATCATTACAGCTCCGGTCAAACGCAGGATTCGACTAAATCTAGACTTCATAACAAGCCCCGCTAATGCAGAGGGTTTATCGCCCTAAGCCTACCTGTCTTGGTCGAAACCTTCACCCAGCTCGCGGGCATAGGTAAAGAGCAAAGGCGTGCCTCCGGTATGCAGGAACACGACGGTGTCGTCTGGACCTAAGACGCCCTTGCGAATGTCGTGTAGAAGTCCGGCGAACGCTTTTCCGGTGTAAACCGGTTCAAGAAAGATGCCCTCGGTTTCCGCGACAAGTCGAATTGCTTCAATTCCAGCCGGTGTGACTTCTGCATATGCAGGGCCTACAAATTTGGTGGAGTTCCATATTTCGTCAGGTGTGATCTCGACGTTGAGGTCGAGAAGCTTACTGCTAGCCTGCGCGAGAGCCGCTTGTTGCTCCATTCGCCCCCCTTCTACGATCAACGGACTAAATCCTCGGATGGAATACCTTGCGTTTAAGGCTCGAGTTCCGAGCTCCAGGCCTGCTTGTGTTCCGCCACCGGAGGCCAGGTAGATGTGGGTTAGATCTGCGTTATGGTCGAGGCATTGCTCGTGAATCTCGAGGAGGCATTCCACATAGCCGACGGCGGTCAGCGGCCCGTACTCAACGACGAACGGGTGACGTCCGGCAGCACGGAGTTCATCGGCAAGGCGGGCTAGGTCGGCTTCGTGCCCAAACATGCCATCACGTCCGGTTGTTCGTACGTCGGCACCCAGAAGGTCCAGCAGGAGGCGATTGCCTTGCAAATCGTGTCCATGAGGCCCGTCGTTCAAGAGTAGGACACAGTCCAGGCCAGCGCGGCGGGCTGCCGCCGCACATTGCCGGGCATGGTTTGATTGCAGCACCCCGCCGCCCCAAACCATGAGGTCGCACTTTTGCTCAAGCGCGGCACCAATCTCGAACTGGAACTTTCGGTTCTTGTTCCCGCCGAGGCCCCCATGGGTCAGGTCGTCCCGCTTCATAAGGATGCGCGGACCGTTTAGTCGCTTTCGGAGATTGGATAGATCATGAAGGGGGGTAGGCAAGTCCGTAAGCGAAAACCTTGGAAGCTTATCGAGACGTTTTCGAATGTCGGCGACAGACCATGCTGATTTGTCTTTGTGCGATGTCATTTGATTATGTTTTATCCTCGGCGGATACGGTCCCAATGTCACGGACCGTCGTAAAGATTTGAATCCGAGCCTGACGAATCCTACAGTCGTCAGGTGAAATGATGGGCGCGTAGCTCAGCTGGTTAGAGCGCCACGTTGACATCGTGGAGGTCAGAGGTTCGAGTCCCCTCGCGCCCACCCATCAGGCGAGTCCGGATTGAGCTGCTAGATGTTCGACCAAAAGAACCTGGTTCATGCTAAGGAATCACGAGGATTTCACGGCTGGCTTTTCTCTACCGACGGGTTTTTCCCGGACGCATCGCGGCACGGCGACGGGACTCAACGGCACGTCGGGTTCGATCTTTGTCAACCTTGGTTGGCTCGCTCGTGTCTATGGTCGGAGGATGGGGTGTGACTTGCCAGAAATCGTTGACTTTGGTTTCCCACGCGTTCAAAAGTTCCTGGCCTAGACGGCTGCTTGTCGTGGCAACATGCGCCGCGACAAGGTTTTTCAGGTGATCGGCCGAGGCTTCAGATGCCACCCGGCTTACACTGACGAGTTCAGCGTTGTAAAGATTCAGAAACATCTCTCTTGGGTCGTAGATGTAGGCGACCCCGGCTGACATCCCCGCCGCAAAATTTCTTCCTGTTGGGCCAAGAACGACCACAGTACCTCCGGTCATATACTCACATCCGTGGTCGCCGATACCTTCCACGACCGCCTCGGCCCCACTGTTGCGCACCGCAAAGCGTTCGCCGGCTCGCCCGGACACAAATAGACGCCCAGATGTGGCACCGTACAACGCCGTGTTGCCAATGATCACGTTATCTTCGGCAGCAAACGTAGCCGTAACCGGTGGCTGGATTACGATTGTTCCGCCACCCAGACCTTTGCCTACGTAGTCATTGGCCTCGCCAAGCAGGTGAAGTTTTATACCCGTTACTGTAAATGCACCGAAGCTCTGGCCAGCAGTTCCGCGGAACGTTAACTGGATCGATCCGTCTGGCAACCCGTCTTCGTGCCCCTGTTGGACGATCCGCCCGCTAATACCTGCGCCAACGGCACGATCCGTGTTTGCGATGGATAAATCGAGTTCGATGGGTGTGTGGGATGCCGTTGCTAAATCCACGCGTTCGCAAATACGGTCATCCAGGTAATCGTCGGTAGGTCTGTCGTTGCGGGCACGCAGCCTGCGGAGTGGGGCGACACCTGTCTCGTCTGGTGAGGCAAGCAAGGCAGTGAGATCGAGGTCGTTTGCACGACCGACCAGCTGATCAGGATCAGGTTCGAGGTAACGGACCTGGCCGACCAAGTCATCAAATTTCCTGATGCCAAGGCTCGCCATGATTTCCCGGACTTGTTGCGCAAGATGCGTGAAGAATCGGACAACATGTTCGGGTTCGCCTGCAAACCGTTGTCGAAGATCTTCCCGTTGGGTTGCCACCCCGACAGGACAGGTATTCAAGTGACATTGACGCGCCATAATGCACCCAACAGCTACAGCCGCGACCGTGCCAAACCCAAACTCCTCAGCTCCAAGCATCCCGGCAATGACCACGTCTCGGGCAGTTTTCAGCCCACCGTCAGTCTTAACAAGAATTCGATCCCGAAGGTTGTTTCTTACGAGCACGTGCTGGGTTTCTGCTAGACCAATTTCCCAGGGTACGCCTGCGTTTTTTATTGAACTAACGGGCGAGGCGCCGGTCCCTCCATCGTGCCCGCTAATTAACACATAGTCAGCATAGGCCTTGGCCACACCTGCGGCGATCGTGCCTACCCCGGATTCCGCAACCAGCTTGACGCCGACATCCGCACTGGAATTCGCGTGCTTTAGGTCGTAGATAAGCTGTGCCAGATCCTCAATGCTGTAGATATCGTGATGCGGGGGTGGTGATATGAGCGGAATTCCGGGGATTGTGTGTCGGAGTCCTGCGATGTAGGCCGAAACTTTAGTTGCGGGCAACTGGCCGCCCTCACCAGGTTTCGACCCCTGCGCCATTTTTATTTCAAGCTGTTCAGCCTTCGAGAGGTACAGGGGTGTGACACCGAATCTTCCAGACGCAACTTGCTTGATCCGGCTATCTCGCTCGTCCCCAGCTTCGTCGGTTTTGTACCACGCGCGATCTTCCCCGCCTTCACCAGTGTTACTGCGTGCGTGCAACCGATTCATGCCGCGGCTTAAAGTGCTGTGAGCTTCAGGGCTTAGCGCGCCAATGGACATGGCGGTTGTGGTGAAGCGTCGGACAATAGTTTCTATCGGCTCGACGTCTTCGGTCGGAATCGCTGAATCTGAGCTCGTAAACCGGAGGAGGTCACGAATGGCATGCGGCGGTCGGTCATTGACCGCGGAATCATATGCGTCGAAGTCATCATCGGATCCGCTTCGAAGCGCTCGGTGCATGGCTTTAACAAACCCGGGATTAGCCGCATGAAACTCGCCATTACGTCGGTATCGTGCCCACCCAATGTCAATCGGAGAATCCGGCGAAGCATCTGCGAACGCTGCCGTATGGCGGTCCAACACGTCGCTTCCGAGATCCTCAAAGCCAATCCCTCCAACGCGGGAGGCCGTTCCGCGGAAACAGCGATCGATGACTGCTTGTGATAGCCCTACGGCCTCAAAGATCTGGGCTCCGTGATAGCTGCTGATAGTCGAAATTCCCATTTTCGACATCACCTTACGGATCCCTGCATCGGTGACTTGAAGAAAATTATTGATGAGATCGTCCTCTGTAGTTGTTTCTGTACTCAAACCGCGGACGGTGGCGATTGCCATGTACGGATTTACCGCGCTTGCGCCATACCCGATAAGGGCACACATGTGATGGACGTCCCAAGTCTGGGCAGTATGGACAACGATGCTAGCGCGCAGCCTTCGGCCCTCATCAATCATCCGGTGATGCAAGGCTCCGACCGCAAGTGGGATGGGAATTGGCGCGTGGGCGGGCCCAACCTTTCGGTCGCTCAGGACCAGAATTCGTGACCCGGCATCGATGGCCCCAAGGGCTTGCGTTTCCAGCTGGTCCAGAGCGTGTGCGAGCCCGGAAGTCCCGTCTTCAACAGGAAACACGGCGTCCAGCCATGTGGACGCGAATGCTGGGTCAGAGTGTGTGACAACCCGAGCAAAATCATCGTCATTTAGCACGGGTGAATCGAGTCGTAACAGGTGGGCGGCTTCGGCCGATGGTTCAAGAAAATTACCTCGTGATCCAAGTCGTGTAGTGAGCGACATCACGAGTTGTTCACGTAGTGGATCTATCGGTGGATTCGTGACCTGAGCAAATCGCTGCTTGAGGTATGCAAAAACTGGCGGGGTAAATTTGGACATCACGGCCAGCGGGGCGTCGTTGCCCATCGAGAAAACGGGATCCAATCCCTGAAGGGCCATGGGCTGGACGATGTGTGTTTGATCCTCGCGGGTAAAGCCGTGTACATGTTGTAGCCGGATAAGATCGGTCTCTGAACCCGTGGCACCAGACTCTGGCACGGGGGTCGAGCGGTCGAGCTTTACAACTTCCTCGCGCAGCCATTGGGTGTACGGTTTGTTTTCGACGGTTTCTCGCTTAGCGGCGTAGTCCTTAAGGAGCCGACCGGTTTCAAGGTCAATGGCAATGATTCGGCCTGGGCCCAGTCGACCTTTCTCAACGATATGGGCGTCATCGAGGTCGATAACGCCGACTTCAGAAGCCATGATGACCGTGCCATCGTCCGTGACGATGTAACGTGCTGGTCGAAGTCCGTTGCGGTCCAGTGAGCCACAGACCCATCGGCCATCAGAAAAGGCCAGGGCTGCCGGTCCGTCCCATGGCTCCATCAGGCAGGCATGGTAGTCGTAAAAATCTCGGAGGGGCTCCGGCATACCGGGTACCGTGCGCCATGCCTCGGGAACCAGCATCATTGCGCTGTGTACGATGTCCCGGCCGCCTAGTGTGAGCAGTTCGAGTACATGATCCAGGCTGTACGAGTCAGAGCCATCGTCGTCGGTCAGGGGTTTCAACCTCGAAACGTCATCTGCAAAAACAGAACTCTGCAGGTCACCTTCTCGTGCGCGCATCCAATTTCTGTTGCCGTCCAGTGTGTTGATCTCGCCGTTATGCGCCAACATTCGGAATGGCTGAGCGAGTTCCCAGGTTGGATTGGTGTTAGTGCTATATCGCTGGTGGAAGATGGCCATTGCGGACTGGTAGGACGGATCACTTAAATCTGTGAAAAATCGGCCAAGCTCAGTCCCGACAACGAGGCCTTTATAAATGATTGTTCGGGCTGACAGTGAGACAACGTAGCTTCCCGTAAGTGCTTCAACCCGCATTCGGCTTTCGAGTTCGTTGCGAGCCAGAAACAGTCGTCGCTCGGTGGTCAAGAGATTGTCCATCTTGTCGTCTGCAATCAGGAGGAGATGCTTGATATCCGGCATCGTCGACCGTGCGGCCTCGCCCAGGACTGTTTCGTCGGTGGGTACATCGCGCCATCCAGCCAAGATGAAGCCACGTTCCCGGCAGACCAATTCGGCCAGATGTTGGACCCGGCGGGAGGTTCGTGGATCCTTTCGATTGAGAAACAGTACCCCGACTGCTATTCGGGATGCATCAATACTGGGATGGCCGGCCTCGGCGTAGGCGTTCGCCAGAAATTCATGGGGCAGTTGCGTTAGCAAACCGGCTCCATCGCCGGAACGGGCGTCAGCAGCAATAGCGCCCCGATGGGTGAGTGAGGCAACCGCTTCAAGACCCTGTTGTACTGTGCGGTGTGACCGTCGCCCCTTGATGTCCGCAACGAATCCAACGCCGCATGAATCATGCTCATAGCGTGCGTTGTACATCGGTGCCAAGGCCAAGGTCCTTTCGGTCAGAGGGAGGGTGTCTGCGCGGGTGGGTTTAGTGGGACACCGGGAGGATGACCCTGAGCGTTCTCGCTAGGTGGACGTAACTTGGTCTTGGGGTCATCTAAGGAATCCTCGATTAAATAATATAGGAATTGTGCATAGGCACCACATCAGTTGATGGATGGCCGGATACGATAGCGTTACGTAAGAGATACGTAAGAGAGTTGCATGGCTGCACTACTTACCACAGGTTAACTCACGGATCGATGCTGGGTAGCACTTAAACCTGTAACGGATGGGCATAAAAGGTCGTGACCATGGTGGTAGCATCCCTCGAGGATGCGTCCCGAGATCGAGTTTTCATGTTTCGTGTGCTTTTGTTGGGAATGATTGTGGCGACCATTCCATTCTTGGTGTACAGCGGCATGCGACACCGCCTGAAGTTTGCGGTCTCGCTCACGGCGACCGCGTATTTAGTGCTGTATGGGTTGCGGATCTTGTCGGGTTTCTGGTTTTTTAGGGAAGAGTTAGAGAACACCATCGGTATCATTGTGGTTATCTGCTTTGTCGCTATCGCGGCATATACAGTATTTCGTTACTACGGAGATCGGGCGGTTCGGCGAAAGTTAGCTGAGCGGGTAGCGGCCCCGGACGCCCACCGTAGTGTGATCGATAATCTATGGCGATCGTTCCGGAACTAGCCGACACGTAGGGAGTGTTTCGTGGCATATACGATTAATGAGACGCCTGTTCATTCGGATGATGTGGCCAGACCTGTCAGGATGCCGCCATGGCAGGAAGTTGTTTGGATATCTCTTCCTGGGTATAGCCGGCGACTATGGTTTGTGTCGAAGACAGGTGCCAGCTGGCAGCAGCGCCAGCGCGAAGAGATTATTCGCAAAGGACGTGAAATCCTGACGCGTGAACGCGATGCGGCAAACACGGAGGCGATGGCTTAACGCGGATACCGTTCGTCGTTGTTTCGGTGACCGTGCTCACATGGTTTTTGCAAGTTTTTGGCCTCTCGGACTATGTTGCAAAGGTTTTGCTGATCGGGCTTTCTGGCAGATCCAAACGTTTAGGGAATACGACCTTGGACTACGGGCTTTACGTGAGAATCATCTAGTAGCCGACCGTCGTATCGACCAGGTTGAGGAGGGGAGCTCCCCTGATATAGCGGTCGATGTTTTCGGTCACGAACGCTTGGATCCGTTCTTGACGCCGTGGTGATCGTCCAGCCATGTGGGGTGTGATGATGAGATTGGGTACATCCCAGAGATCACTTTCGGGTGGCAGCGGTTCTTCTTCAACCACGTCGAGTCCAGCTCCGCGTAGTGTTCCGTTGCGGAGCGCAAGGGCGAGGGCAGTCGTGTCGACAACCTTGCCCCGCGAGATATTTATGACGTAGGCGTCGTCAGGTAGCGCGGCAAGGGCTGTGGAGTTGATGAGGTGATGTGTTTCTTCCGTGTGGGGGCAGCATATGGTGAGTACATCAGTTGATGGTAGGAGCCGCGACAACTCAGATATTGGATGGATCACGGGCACATCCGTGTCAGGCTCGGCCTTGACAATATCCACCCCCTCAACTTGCATTTCTAGTCCCCGGTACCGTTTGCCCACTGCCCGGCCGATCCCCCCGGTTCCGACGACAAGCGCTCGTTTGTCGGCGAGTTCGTCATAGGCGTATGTGTGGTCCCAGCGATGGTCTGCTTGCTGAAGCGCGGCATACGCGATACCGCGGGTCAGCGCGGTCAATAATCCGACCGCGGTCTCGGCGACATGGGTGGCAAGTAACACTCTAGCGTTCGTGACGGTTACCCGGCCGCTCCGAAACATATCAATGGTTGCAAGTCGTTCAACGCCGGCGCTGGCCACCTGCAGCCATTTCAGGTTTTGTGCGCGATCAAGAACTGCTGCTTCGATAGTTGCGCCTTCCGAGACCAGAACCTCGGCTTCCGGTATCGCGGCTGCTGCTTCGTCCGCGTTCGCCGCGTACAGGAATTCGTGGTCTGGAAATGTTGCCGCGACGTTGGCCCAGTCTCGAGCGGGATCTCCGGAAATGTAGACAAGAATTTTCATGACGTCGTTTATAAGTCTTTTGGTCGATGCAGTGTAAAGACTCTTTGAGCATGAGTCTGGTCGCTTCCACTGCTAGACTTCGCGCGCTCGTACCCGGAGGAAGCTGCATTATGACGACATCAGATGCTTCAACGGCGTCAGACATGACGCCGGGTGGGGTGCGAAAACTGGTCGCAACTGACGTTCGCTGGACCTGCGACCCCAGAGACCTTTCATTCGAGACCACCGCTGATCTGACAGCACCAGATGCGTTGATTGGCCAGGCGCGTGCTGAACGCTCCCTAGAGTTCGGTGTGGATATCCAGCGGAAGGGTTTCAACATTTATGCCTCGGGCAGTTCTGGCACGGGCCGTATCTCGATGATTGTTGAGCGGCTCCAACGTGAAGCATCAGACCGTCCGGCCCCTGACGATTGGTGTTATGCCTATAACTTTGCTGACAAGCATCGCCCGAAGGCTCTACGACTTCCCGCTGGACAGGCGCCTGTGTTTGGTGCCCAGATGGACGAGTTGGTGGAAACGCTTCGACAGGACATGCCGCAGGCCTTTGAAACTGAGCAGTATCGGAATCAGCGCGACGACATCACCCGGAGGATAGAAGAAGATCGTCGTGAGCGCTTCCGGGTAATTGAGCAACAGGCAGCCGAGGCAGGTTTTGGACTTGTGCAGTCGCCGGCTGGATTGTCGGTTGCTCCGGTTGCAGAGGGGCAGCCGCTGTCGGCAGATGCTCTAAACGCGATGAGCCCAGCAGATCGTGATGCCTTGCAGCGTGATGGAAAAGCCCTGCAGGACGAACTGGAGCTCACGATGCGGGCGCTACGGGCCTTGCAAAAGGATGCCCGGCGGTCTCTGAATGACCTGAGTCGTGATGTGGCACGGAGTGTGGCCCGCCCCCTGCTTGACGATCTTCGGGAGGAGTACGTCGGTGTCATTGATGTTCTTTCGTACTTCGATGCGGTGGAAGCGCATGTCACGACAAAACACGTGAGCTTTTTGGAACTCGATGACGCCAACGTGGCCCCTGGCCAGAAGCCTGGACCTATGGGGGATCCCTTTGTGGAGTATCGGATCAACGTGCTGGTGACGCATCAGCCGTCCCTGGGTGCCCCATTGGTTCGAGAAGGACATCCAGTGCATCTCAACCTGTTTGGTCATGTGGAAGCCCGGTCCGAGTTGGGCGTGATGGTGACCGACCATACGATGATCAAGCCAGGAGCGCTGCATCGTGCGAACGGCGGGTACTTGGTTCTTGAGGCTGAAGAACTTCTGCAAGCGTCGGTGTCGTATCAGGCGCTTAAGCGGGCGCTTCGCGATCAACTAATTCGGATGGATGGCGCGGCTCGTGAGCTCGGACGGTCATCAGTGGCGCGACTTGATCCTGACCCTATCGAGCTTGACGTCAAGGTCGCGCTGGTGGGTGGACCTGAGACCTACGCGATGCTCTACGATTTTGATCCGGACTTTGGAGAGCTATTTAAAGTTCTCGCCGAGTTCGAGACCGAGATTCGTCGTGACGACGAAAACATTCTTCGATACGCGCAGTTCATCGCGGCTCGGTGTTCAGCCGAGGGCCTGCTGCCATTCGATCGATCTGCGGTGGCCCGGGTGCTCGAGGAAGCGGTTCGACTCGCTCAGGATCGCAGCAAGCTTTCCACCCGGTTTGGAGACATCAGCGACATTGTTCGTGAGGCTGAATATTGGGCCCGCCGACGTGGTGGGGACCTGGTGACGGAAGAAGACGTCCGAACTTCGGTCTACGAACGGGCCCGACGGTCAGATCTTATGGAAGTCAAGATTCGTGAGCGCGTGAGTGACGGGACCGTCATGATTGATGTACAGGGATCCGAGGTTGGCCAGGTCAATGGCCTCTCGGTTCTCGCGATTGGTGGCCATGAATTTGGGCAGGCAAGTCGAATAACGGCCCGGGTTTTCTCGGGACGGGATGGGGTGATCAGCATTGACCGTGAAGTCAAGTTGTCAGGTCCCATTCACGACAAGGGCGCGATGATCCTCGCGGGATTCATGAACGGGACCTTCGGGCTGAGCGGACCACTGGCGATGAGCGCCACGATTGCGTTTGAGCAGATGTACGGTGGCGTAGACGGAGATAGTGCGTCACTGGCCGAATTACTGGTCTTGCTATCAGCGCTGGCGGACTATCCGTTGTCCCAGGCCATTGCTGTGACCGGATCAGTCAACCAGCATGGTGAGGTGCAGGCGGTGGGTGGTGTGACCCACAAGATCGAGGGGTTTTATGACCTCTGTGCGACGGATGGGCTCACAGGCGCGCAGGGCGCGCTCATTCCCGCGAGTAATGTCAGGCACCTCACATTGCGCTGGGACGTTGCGCAGGCCATTGCTGAAGGCCGCTTCCACGTGTACGCGGCCACTACGGTTGCGGGCGCGGCCGAGTTGCTGATGGGACGTCCGGCGGGCGTCGTTGACACCACCGGGCGATTTCCACGAAGCACGGTATTCGGAGAAACCCAGGTCCGGCTCGCGCAGTTCGCGCGTCGCTGGCATGACGGCCCACCGCACTAGGTACGAGGGGTTATTCCATGGTCCCTGGGCGTGTCCGGGTAGATCGCGCCCACCGCTGTAACGGCCATAGGAACGTGGCCGCGATGGCGACTGCCCGAATGATCCAGCGTTCGTTTCGTGCGATGGGCAGGAAAAATTCGACCACAAAGACAGCGGGAATCCACGGCCACCGTGTCGGTGTGGCCGCAGCGAGCAGTCCGGCCGTCAGAGGTAATACGTAATACCGACCGTGCCCGAGGGTTAATGCAACTGCGTAGAGCAACGTGGCGCGGAGCAGGCCCAGGCTGTGGTCACGGCTGGCCCAGCCGATGATTGGGGCCATAACGATTGCCAGTGGCATGGCCCAGTCCTGGGAGCCTTCGAAGACCTGGGGGAATCTTCCGGTAAACACTTCCAGAAACCCACGAAGTATCGGAAGGCCATCTCCCCGTCCCTGCAGATGGCCGAGAACCCCCCAGTGCAGTGCGGCGGCGTCGTACAGCAGGTAGGGTCCGACTACGATGCCGCCAAGCACGGCTGCGCCGGCCCCGTAGAGCAGGCCGGCCCGGACACTGCAGCGCAAATGCCATCCGGCCATCGCGAGCGCCGCGATGATGAATTCTGATCGGGTCGTGGTTGCGAGCGCCATAAGCATGCCGGCCTGCCACGGAACATCCCGTCGAATGACCGCTGCGACGAGAAAGAATGCCGCGACAGCAGTCACATGGGCATTGAGTGCACCGCCCTCGAATACCCATGGGGTAGCCAGCCAGCTGAGCCCCACGAGTGTGGCCCCGACGATCGGAATGGCCTGTCGGCTGGCGTACAGGACGATGAGCCCGACCGTGGCGATCTCAAAGACGTGGACCAGGCCTTTGACGACAAAGATCGGTTCGATGCCAGCCAGCGTGCCCAGGCGATAGAACGGTGCGAGCAACATGGGAAATAGGGGCAGATGGGCGTATGTGAAGGTCTGGTCAGCGACGGAGGCGTAATACTGAATGTGGGCAGATGTGAACGCGACTTCGGCGAACTGATAGAAGTGCTGCAGGTCGGCGTACAGAAAGGTCTTGGCCTCGGACACACGGGCGACGAGGCCAAGGCTGATGCCAACCACGGCGATAGCCGTCGCCAGCGCGCCTGAATGAGATGCCTGATGCAGGCGGTTACGTATCAAGCTGTCGTCGGGTGGCAGGCGACGGACCCGACCGTGTTGGAAATTCTCACAGGCCGAATTGTACGGGGCAGGGGTGTCGATGGTCTGGTTGTGGGTTCGAAGATCGTGGTAACTGAACGGGCGGAGATATACTCCCGGTACAGAGCGAGGGGCCAGTGGGCGCTGAGCCCAACGTCTCCTGACCGCTCCCTGTGAGAGGAGCCCTGATGGCCAGCACCGACTCAGAACTCAGACGACAGGCGCATATGCGCCGAAGCCCACTCACGTTTGTGCGTGAGCACTGGCGCGGCATTCTTCTTTACCTGACGGTTACGGCCGTTTTGCTGTTCGGGCTGACGAACGCCACACAACTGACGCTCGGTATTCTTCAGGTTCTCGCCCAATTGCTGTTCGCGATGATGTTTATGATCGTCCAGTTCGGCGCGCTGTTTTTCCTGCTGGGTCGCGGGCGGGTGTACTGGGTGCAGCCTGGAGAAACCGGGGTCTACTTCACCGACTACCGGGGCAATGACCAGGTACTGGAAGTGGCCCGGCGGGTTGTGCGGTTGCTAGAGGGTGCCAAGGCTTTCAAACAGATGGGCGGAGAAATTACCCGAGGGGTTCTCTTGGAAGGCCCTCCGGGCACGGGTAAGAGCTACCTGGCCCAGGTAATTGCCAACGAGGCCGGTGTGCCGTTTGCCTATGCCTCGGCCCCCGGGTTCCAGAATATGTTTATGGGGATCGGCAATCTGCGGGTCCGCATGCTGTATGGCAAGGCACGCAAGCTTGCGAAGCGCCATGGCGCGGCGATCGTCTTTATTGATGAAATTGACGCCATTGGTATGGCCCGATCCGGACAAACGGGCGGCAGCATGATGATGGGCGGCGGGCTTTTCGGCGGTGGCGCCGGGATGGGCTTGCTCAACGAACTGCTCCTGCAGATGGATCCGCCAAACTTCGACAACGGCTGGTGGGCGCGGACGCTGCGGACGCTGGGCCTACGACGCACACGGGCGAACCCGCCTATCGTGTTGACGCTTGGAGCGACCAACCTGTCGTCGGCGCTGGATCTTGCGCTCCTGCGCCCGGGCAGGTTCGACCGCAAGATTCACATCGATAAGCCGGACAGAGAGGGTCGCAAGGACATACTCGAGTACTACCTGGCCAAGGTGCGTCATGAGGACATGCCGTTGGACCGGATGAGTAACGACACTATTGAATACACCCCGGTGGCGATCAAATTCGTCATTAACGAAGCGGTAATCCACGCGCATTTCGATGGGCGGGATGCCATCGCGTATGAGGATTTCACCCGGGCCCGGGAAAACCACGAGTGGGGGTTGCGGGAACCGATTCGCGGCCTTTCAGACGAGGATCGTCGTCGGCTCGCCTACCACGAGGCAGGGCACGCTATCGCGCAAGTGAAGTTGAAGTCATGGGAACGGTTGATGAAGGTAACCATTATTCGTCACGGTGATAAATATGGCTTAGCGGCCTGGAAGCCGGTTGAGGAAAAGCATATTTTGGTGCGCGAAGAGAAGCTGGCTGGTATTCAAGTTTCACTAGCTGCTCGTGCTGCTGAAGAACTTTTTCTTGGCACACAAACGATTGGTGTTACGAGTGACTTTGCCAATGCGACCCACACCGCGTTCCAGATGCTGAGTTACTGGGGTATGGATGGCAGTTTTTACTCCACCCTTCCGTTTGGAGCCTCGGTAAGTGCAACCGATCCGCGCATGAAGCGGAAAATCGATCAACTACTCGAGCAAGAATACCGGAAGGTCAAGACGCTCCTCTCGGAGTATTCGGGCGCCGTGCATGAGCTGGCGCAGGCCCTGACGGATCACGATGAGGTCGATGGGCAGGACGTGGAGGATATGGTGAAGCGCTGGGACGAGCTGATTGCCGAAGGGAAGGCTCCGAAGGCCCTGCCCGAAGATGCGGGTGTTGTGGTCACTACCGATGCGGATCCGCAGCCCTATGTGTTTGGAGGCAATGGCAGCGCGTCCCCGAATGGGCGATCGAATTCGACAGCCCATCCCTCAGAGGAAGCTGAGGACCGCTAGGTCAAGCAGCGTTTGGTTGGCGGGGTGTGATCACTACCACGATCGTCGGGTCTGGTGTTGTGGTGACGGCGGCGGGCTGAACTAGGTGGCGGGGTCGGCTACGGTCTCCGGTTCAGCCTCGGTTACGGCCTCGGGTTCACCTTCGACAGGCTCGGGTAGGTCACCGTCCTCAAATCGGACGCCGTACTTCCGCATTCGGGCGTGGGTGAGGACGACCATCTGGCACTGGGACGCTCCTTCACTCATTCGAAACGTGTAGGTGGCTTTCATGTTGAAGCGTTTAAAGAATTCGTGGTCGTAGGTATTGCTGACATTGCAGATGGGGTGGTCGTTGCCGGCGGTAAGGCCATAGGGGCAGGCTCCGAGCTCGATCACCGCGGATTCTTCTGCCTTCTGTTCAACCGTGACCGAGCCATGGGGTACGAGGTGTCGGCGTCGTTCGGCCCAGGCCTGGGCGATATCGAGGGGGGCTGCATCAGCAAGCTCTGTAAGGCCTTCGGCATCAGCGGCCGCCTGGGCCCGTAATGCGGCCTCGGCCTGCTTGGCGAAGTCGGGATTTGTTTCCAGGGCCTGCATGGCCATGAGGCGGACAAACCCGCCCAATTGGTTCTGCAGGCTGGGGGACGGCGGCCCGAACACTTCGGGGGCCTGGCTGCCCGGCGTGGCCGGCACGGGATCGACGGCCGGAGCGTCGCTCGATGGTTCACTGACGGGTGTGTCAGGTTCGACAGGCCCATCAATATCGGGTGCATAGGCGGTGAGGGGTTGTGGACCAGAGACGCCAGACGGCTCCGACGCCTCGGGTATCTCAGTTGGTGGGTTGGCCGGGGTGACGTGTCCGTTGGTGGCAAACGTGTCCTGAATGGCGAGAGCCATTGCGTCGGAAGCCGTTAACGGTTCTTCCGGCTGGACTGAGGCGCCATTCGTGGCTGGTGCGCTGCTAGGTACCGAGGGGACTGCTCCATCTGCGGTGTCGAGGGTACCCCGAAGGTCTTCCATGACGCCCTGCCCGGCCTCATTGACGTCGTCCGCGGCGCCCTGAACGGTGGCGGTCAACTCGGCTCGGATATCTTGTAGCTCCTGCCGGGTAGTTTCGGCCTCTTGGCGCATGACATCCATTTCTTCGTAAAGAATGGAGAATTCCTCGGCGAATTCCTGTCGGAATTCCCGGGTGGTCTCGCGCAGCCGTCGGACCCATCGGCCTATAGTTCGCATAGCGACAGGTAGCCGCTCTGGTCCGAGGACGATGAGCGCCAGTATGAGAACAGTAAAGAATTCGGGAACGCCGATGCCGAACATTTCGTTTCACAGTGGCCTAAATATGGCCTGAAGTCAGCCGGGTCTCACGCCCATCGTAGGCAGGTGTGCTCCTGCCGACAAGGATGTTCTTTACGAAGCGCGAGATTTCAGGGCCGTGCGGACGGCCGTTCCGAACTCGCTTGTGGAGGTGGTGCCACCGAGATCAACTGTCAGTAACCCTGACGCGGTGACGTCAGCCATCGCGTCCAGCAGGAGGCCTGATGCTTCCGGATGCCCCAGTTCTTCGACCATCATGGCGGCCGACCAGAGTGCTGCCATGGGATTGGCAATTTCCTTGCCGGCGATATCGGGCGCGGATCCGTGCACGGGTTCAAACATGGGGGGATACGACCCGGCCGGGTTTAGGTTGGCGCTCGGTGGAACACCCAGGCTTCCCATCAGGGCACCGCCAACATCGGACAGAATGTCCCCGAAGAGGTTAGAGGCGACGAGTACGTCCAGGGTTTGCGGGTGACTGACCATTCGGGCCGCACACGCATCCACAAGGCTTCGGTCGGTCGTCACCGAAGGGTATTCCGAGGCAATTTCGGTAAAGACTTCATCCCAGAACACGGGGGCGTACTGCAACGCATTGGACTTGGTGACGTTCGTGACGTGGTTTCGACCGAGACGAGAGGTTAGTTCAAAGGCATGGCGGATGACACGCTCTACGCCCACCCGGGTAAATACCGTGGTTTGCAGGGCGACCTCGTGGTCCGTGTCGCGGTGTACGCGTCCGCCCGCTCCGGCATATTCGCCTTCGGAATTTTCTCGGACACAGATAAAGTCAATGTCGGTGAGATGCTCAGTGTTTAACGGGCTGGGAACACCAGGCCATATCCGCACCGGTCGAATGTTCGCGTACTGTTGAAAACTTTGGCGGATGAGCAGGATCATTTCGCGTTGTGAGATGGGGTCAGGTACTGAGGGAAAGCCACAGGCTCCGAAGTAGATTGCATCGAAGCTTTCGAGAGTTTTCAAGGCATCGGCCGGCATCATCTCGTTCTTGTCCAGGTAGTACTCACAACCCCAGGGGAACGTTTCGAATTCCCAAACGAGATCTCCGGTCACCTCGGCAAGGGTTTCAAGGGTCAACTGGCCTTCGCGGATGACCTCGATTCCTATCCCGTCGCCGGGGATAACTGCGATGGCGTGGTCAGACATAACATCAGAATTCGGAAAACGTCGGATGAGTATACGGGTGCTGCAATTTGCTGCATGACAGCCACGCGAATTCGCGAACCCAGCCGGTCGTTCCAAGCTGTTTAGACGAACACATTCTCCTGCCGTAATTCATACGTGAGGCGAACGTGCTCGGGCTCCTTGATTTCGCGGTCGAAGAAATCTTCTTCCGTCAGGCCCTTCCAGCATTCCCAGTTGCGTTTATCCTGTCTTCTGTGCAGCCCAAACAGCAGGATGACGGCCGACAAGACGTAATCGCGCACGTGTCGGAATCTGGTAATGCGCCGGGCCAGCCGATAGATTGCCCGCGGTCGCAGATAGAAGCGGCGAAATGCGTATCGCTCGAAACGGTATATCTCCTCGTCCGTGATTTGAGGCTGGTCCACGAGCACTGTGCCCTGGCCGTACTCATACCAATTTTTGTTCTTGAGCAGGCCGCGGTCCACCGCCTCCTTGTACAGGGCGCTGCCCGGGTACGGCGTAGAGATCGTCGGCTGGAAGATGTCAATGTCGATCTCGATGGCGAACTCGAGCGTCTCCTTCATCGTCTCCCATGTCTCGTCCATGTTGCCGAGGATGAACGAGCCGCGGACCTCCATGCCGTGATCGTGGGCGATTCTCACCGCGTCTCGGTATCGTTCCTTGTCGATCGGCTTGCCAATCCGCTTCGCGATCTTTTCGCTCCCGGTCTCGATTCCCAACAGCACCTGGTGGCAGCCTGCCTTCTTCATTGCCAGAGCCATCTCTTCGCTAAAGCAGTCACCCCGCACAAACGCGACCCACGTCAATCCGAGGTTCTCAGCCGCAAGCAGTTCACTGAACTTCAGGCAAACTGGTTTCAAAACCGTGAACGTGTCGTCATAAAAGGTGATCTGTCGGATCCCATAATCTTGTCGAAGCAGTTTGATCTGCTTGACCACCAGTTTCGGATCCCGCGCCCGTAGCGTGGTGCGCGCCGAATTGCAGAAAGTGCACCGCCCCGGGCATCCACGGGTCATGAGCATATTGATGGCCGGCAAATTTCGGTACGTTCCCACGGCCGGAAAGTAGTTGGCGAAATTGACCAGATGGTAGGCGGGGAACGGAAACTCGTCGAGATCCATATTGACCGGCCGTGGCGCATTGTGCTGCACGCTTCCCGCATCGACGTAACTTAGGCCCAGAATCGTGGAGAACGCACTGCCGGTCATGATCTCGATCATGGCCTTTTCGCCGTCTCCGCGAACCACGCAGTCAATCGCCGAGTTCCGCAGCATGCGCTCAGGCAGCGCCTCGGCGTGCACCCCGCCCGCCACCACGACACAGTCCGGCACCTCCTCTTTGCAGATGCGCGCGATCTTGTGGGCTGGGAGGCACATATTGGTTAGGACTGTCATGCCCACGAATCGCGGACGGTGCCGGCGAAGGCGCTCACGTAGTTGCTGTTCGTCCGCCCGCTCGGCGTGCACGTCCATCACGTGCACCCGGTATCCCGAGGATTCCGCATGTGCCGCGACCGACAATAGCCCTAGCGGGGGCAGACAGTTTTGAAGCATGGCCCGATCTTCCAGGACCGCCCACGGCGGATAGATCAGGAAGAGGTCCGTACGCTCACCGGCCTCAGGGCCGGGGTCCGACGGGGGTACGCCAATCCCGCGACCTGCGGTGGCCGGCCACGGGCCAAAGCGGGTTACTTTGCGAAGCAGAATGAAAAACCCCAATCTTCAATCCATGCCAACCCACTGATCCGACCCCGGCCCGGCGGACACCTCCAAGCCGTGTTCTCGGCACACTGCTCGGAGCCGGGTGGACGACCAGCGGTCATCCCGTCTCCAAGGATTACTGCGATGGCGTGGTCAGGCATAACAGCAGAATGCGGAAAACGTCGGATGGTATACAGGTGCCGAAATTTGCTGCATGACAGTCACGTGCTGTGGCAGGGTGCGTCTATAGGTTCAACGCATAGCGACGGATTGTGTCTACGGAAGCTACCTACGAAGACTTGCTGGACGCGTTTGGCCGTTCGGGTTGCGCGATTTGTCGGCTTGCGACACGGCGGGCCGATCGATTTCTTGCTTCCTACATCTACGAGCATGTCAACGATGTTGACCTGCGGTCTCAGATCCGTTCATCCCGTGGATTCTGCGAGCCACATGGCGAACAGTTCTTGGAAAAGTTGGACGCCCTTGCCGTTGCGATTACTTATCGGGACATTATAAATTCCCTTGTGGTGGAGCTTGATGCGTCGCCCCACGAGAGAGGGTCGAGCGGAGCTTTTTCCCGCCTGATCGCAAACCCGTGGCGGCGTTTGAGAGCGAGGCTTGCCGGGGTTCGTGGTCGCGAGGTGCTGGCCGTATCAGCTAGATGCCCCGTCTGTGTAGCCGAATCGGCTGCTGGCGAACGAGCAATGGACGTGCTGGCTCAACAAATCAAGGATGAGAGGCTGAGTCGGACGCTAGCCGAGGGCGACCCGCTGTGCTTGACACATACGCAGGGAGCTTTACGGAGAAGTGGCCGGATGCCTGCGCTGATTTCCCGGCAACATCAGGGGTGGTCGGAACTGCGGGATCGCCTACTCGAATTTATTCGAAAATCGGATCACAATCACCGGTGGGAAGATCTGACGGACGCTGAACGTGCGGCGATTGTGACGAGCGTGCGCACTGTAACCGGGACCCGAGTTCGACCGGCAGACGATGCGAGCGCAGAAACTCGAAAGTTGCGTCGTGGGGGCACGAACGCTCGCAGAGCGCCCTGAGCATACCTGTTCACCATGTTTGCGTGACGTGATCTCGTCAAGGACAAGGCGTCACTGCCTATACTTCGACCCATGGCCAATATGAATTCGGATCGGTCCGGCGTGCAATCATCCCCCGCGCTTCTGGCGAGCATTGGTCTCGTCGGCGGGACAATCAGTGGTCTCGTGGGGGTCGGGGGTGGCATCGTGATGATCCCACTTATGGTGGGATTGCTCGGGATGTCACAGCATCGCGCTCATGGGACGTCCCTGGCCATCATTGTTCCGACCGCTCTTGCGGCCACTGTTCGGTATGCCGCCGCAAATCCCATCGACTGGCGCTTGGTCGTGGCGCTGGCGGCCACCTCGGTGGGCTTTGCGACAGTTGGTGCTCGTCTTACGGCGTATATCAATCCAACAATGCTTCGCCGGCTGTTTGCGCTGCTGCTGCTCGTCACGGCGCTGCGAATGATTTTTTCAATTCAGGATGTGGCGTTGTTACAACTTGACGACGGGCAACGAGTGTTGGCTGCCCTTGTGACAGGGGTGGTAACAGGCTTGGTGAGCGGCGCGATGGGTGTGGGGGGCGGCATCGTGATGGTGCCGGCCATGGTGATCCTTATGGGTATCGAGCAGGTCGATGCGCAGGGCATCAGTTTGGCCGTAATTGTTCCGACCGCTCTGTCGGGTGCCTTCCAGCATTTTCGCATGGGGCATGTGGATCGTCGTCGGGCTCTCACGATTGGGGTTGGCGGCATTGCGGGTGGTGTGGTCGGTGCTCAGGTGGCACAGCTTCTTCCGGCTCCTGTCCTTCGAGGTATTTTTGCGGTCTTCGTCCTGTTTTCTTCCCAACGCATGTTCGGTGTTCAGGCGTGGATTCGGCGCTGGCTCAGGTCAGCTCGAGGCTTCCATGACGATTGATCTGGCGCCTGACGGAACCCGCCAGGTGAAAATTGATGTACCTGTCACGATGAGATCGGCGCGGCAGAAGGACCTGGGGGTGCTCAGCAAGATGTGGGGACCCGTGGGCATGGCCGAGCGGACCCGCGTGCTTCGACGTTATTTCAAGGAATACGACAAAAACATTCAGCGTGGTTTGGTTGCTGATTTCAATGGCAACGCAATAGGCCAGTTGTGGCTCCGGTTGAGCTTCATTGAGCCAGCGATTGAAGATGGGCTGGCTGTGGCGTATGTCCACACCCTAGTCGTGTTGCCGGAATTTCGACGGTTAGGTGTGGCCGAAGGGTTGATCCGAACGGCCTCGAAGATCGCTGCTGATCGTGGGCGTACACATCTGGCCATCGGTGTAGATCGGCCCAATGAGGCCGCGCGGCGACTATATGCCAAATGGGGATTTGAACGGTATTACGAAACGTTCGATTTGCGCGGCGATCTGGTCTTTATGCGACGTGCGGTCTTCGAGTCAGATCCCAGATAGCGTAGTCCGGTGCTACCATGCGGGCCGTCTGTGACGGTACGGTTACAGTGGGCCACGTCCGGGGCGATCGCCACGGGCGGTAGGTGCTTCTTGGTAAACGGTTGGAGTGAGGATTGCCGTGCAAGCTTTTTTTGAAGGTAAGTACGTGGACATGGCTGACGCCAGAGTCAGTGTGATGACGCACGCGCTAAATTACGGCACTGGTGTCTTTGAAGGAATCCGTGGCTACTGGAATTCCGAGGAAGAACAACTACTGCTTTTCCGGGTTAGGGAACACTTCGAACGAATTCATCGATCAGCTCGGATAGTTCGCATCAACATTCCCTACACCGTCGACGAACTTGTAGACATTTGTGCGAACGTGGTTCGATCAGGGAACTTTCGTGAAGATGTGTATGTGCGACCACTCGCATATAAAAGTGCGCTCCAGATTGGCCTGAGTATGATCGTAGGTGGACCTGATGAACCGCGCCTGGTCGATGATGATTTCACATTATTCGCGGTCCCGTTTGGCAACTACCTCGATATCGAAAAGCCGATCCGCTGCACGATTGCGTCGTGGCGTCGGGTGAATGACAACATGATTCCGGCCCGTGCGAAGGTCACTGGTGTATACATCAACTCTTCCATGGCCAAGACGGAAGCCGTGGAAGCAGGGTTTGATGAGGCAATTATGCTTACCCATGATGGACACGTCAGTGAAGGGACGGGTGAAAACCTATTTGTTGTGCGGGACAATAGGCTGGTGACCCCATCGGTCAGTGAAGACGTGTTGGAAGGGATCACCCGAAGTACGATTATTCAGATTGCTCGCGACGAACTCGGGCTTGAGACTGTGGAGAGACCCATGGATCGTACGGAACTATTCATCGCTGACGAACTGTTCCTTGTGGGTACCGGTGCCCAAATATCTCCGGTTTCTGAGATTGATGGTCGTATCATTGGGGATGGACATATCGGTGCTGTAACGCGCGCGTTGCAAGATTTGTACTTTGACATCGTGCGCGGGCGTCAGTCCGCGTATCGTAAGTGGTGTATGAGCGTTTAGGGGTGAGTGGTAGCTCCGAACGCGTGATGGGGAGGCAGGAGGTAGTGTTGCGCTGAGTGCTACGCGCTTGCGCTTTCCTGTTCACCGGACTGTTGTTTTTGTCCGGACCTTTCGCCACCCCCGCCCAGCCTACTGGCCAACCCTCCAAGAGATGTTGCTCAATGGCAAACATTGAGCTCAACGAAGCTGTTCTAGGACGAGTCCAAGGTTTGCTTGGCGTCGAATTCAAGGATCAGTCTTTGCTTACCCGAGCTTTCGTCCACAGGTCCTTTGTTAATGAGGTTGATCTGGACGATGCCGATAGCAACGAACGTTTGGAATTCTTGGGTGATGCCGCGCTAGGTCTTGTTGTTGCAGAGATCCTCTATCGTCGGTACCCGGATCGTTCTGAGGGTGATCTTACTTCTGCAAGGGCTTCAATCGTGAGTCTGAACGGCTTGGCTGACATCGGACTGTCCCTTGGGCTTGGTGAGTTCATTCAACTAGGCCGTGGTGAGGATCTCAGTGGGGGCAGATCGCGGGAGAGTGTCGTCGGTCGAGCTTTCGAGGCATTGCTTGGAGCAATTTACTTGGACCAGGGCTTGGAGGCGGTGCGTCAGGCGCTGATCCCTATTGTCGAGCCACAGTTGGAACGAAACGAATGGAAAGGCTCTGTAAAAGATCATAAATCTCAGTTACAGGAGCAGCTACAGGCGGAACGTGGAGTCACTCCTGTGTACGAACTCGTATCGGAACAGGGTCCGGATCATGCGAAGACATTCGCTATTTCGGTCGTTGCTGGCGATGCAGTGCTTGCATCGGGCGAAGGTTCGAGTAAACAGCGGGCCGAGCAGGCGGCAGCCCGGGCTGCATTGGCAACCTTGCCACAGTTGAAGGGATAGGCGTGTGCATCTGAGGCGGATCGAACTGCAGGGTTTCAAAACGTTTCCTCGTCGGACGGCTGTGGAACTTCCGCCTGGTATAACCGCGATTGTTGGTCCCAACGGTTCGGGTAAGAGCAACCTGTCTGATGCGATTCGGTGGGCGATGGGTGAACAGGCGCCGACCAATCTTCGAATTCGTAAGGCTGAGGATGTGATTTTTGCTGGCTCAGAAGTTCGTTCTCGGCAGAGCATGGCTGAGGTCTTGCTGACTTTTGACAACGCGTCGGACTGGCTCCCCACGGAATTTGATGAGGTTGTGATTGGACGACGACTGTTCAGATCTGGCGAGTCTGAATACACGCTAAATGGAGCACGTGTAAGGCTCAGGGACATTGTGGACTTGATGAGTGCCGGTTCAGCAAGTCACGGAGGTCACTCGGTAATCAGTCAGGGGCAGATTGATCAGGTGCTGCAGCAACGTCCAGAAGGTCGGCGCGCGTTTCTCGAGGAAGCGGCGGGTGTCGCACGGTTCTACACCCGACGCGATCAGGCACAACGACGACTCAAAGAAACACGACGCAACCTCGAGCGTCTCCGTGATCTTGTATCGGAAATCGAACCGAGAATCGAAATACTTAGAGATCAAGCCGCGGTAGCAGAGCAGGGTGAAGAGCTCGGCCGTGAACTCCGATCAGGGCAACTCACGATCGCAAAGCACAAGCTTTTTGTAGTGACTGAGCGACTTGAAGCCGCGGAATCTCGAGAACAAGCAGCAGCGGCGGCGCTTACAGCCATATTGGCGGAACCGGTTGAGGAGTTGCGCCGGCAAGCAGCCGCGGCAGAGATGCTAGTTAAGGGTCTCGAGACACAGCTTATCGATGTTCGACACGAGCTCGAGGTGCGACGGGAAGCGGCTGCTGAACGTGCTGCGCGTGGTGTGGTCCTAGAGGAGCGAAGATCGAACCTGCAGGCCCGATTTACGGATCTGGAAACTCAGCATGAGCAACTTTTGGCGCGGGCCGACGGATTAGAAGAAGAAGCAGGGGTGGCTCGGCAAGCACTTGCTGAATTGGAAGCTCATCTGGCGGAGGTCCGATCTGAGCAGATCGAACTGAGCACGGCCTTGGCACCCGAACGTGATCGAACCAAGCAGCGAACTGTGATTGGCGAGAAACTGGAGAAGCTGAAGGATCGGCGGTCATCGTTGCTTGAACGGCACCGAAATGCTTCTGAAGAGCGTAAGGAGCTCACCTTTCAGCTCAAGCAGCTTGAGGGCAAAATCTCTGAAACTGAGCGTGCATTGGTCGTTGCGCGGGAACTTGCGCAATCCGCTGTTCTCGCTGCTCGTGAGGCTTCGGATGGGCTTGAGGAAGTGACGCTTGCCCGCCAGGAGGCTGTAAAAGCTGCTCGTGATGGGCAGCAAGCAGAAGCGGAGGTCCGGTCGAAACTTGATGTCGCGATAAACACCGTCAAATCACTCGAGCGCGA
The DNA here is from genome assembly GCA_002433065.1 of Chloroflexi bacterium UBA6622. Taxonomy (GTDB): domain Bacteria; phylum Chloroflexota; class UBA11872; order UBA11872; family UBA11872; genus UBA11872. The sequence goes on along the minus strand of DJHK01000021.1, from coordinate 27,424 downwards.
GCAGGATGGTCTGAAAAGAGCGTACGCGGAAGCTGGTGCGACATCGATTGACATCGAAAAAATCCGTGCGGAGATTCCGAAGACGGCTATTTCAGGCCAGCTACGTGACCAAGTAAGTGCGGTGGGGACCGAAGGCATCGGCTTGCTTGAGGCTGCCTTTCCGGACGGGCTTGACACGGTGATTGTTCAAGCCCCCGAAGACGGTGTTGCGGTCAGCGATGCGGTAGCCCGGCTTCAAATGCCACGTGTTCGATGGCGGCCTATTGGCGGATTTCTTGGATGGCCGTACGAGGGGTCGTCCAAGGACCATAAATCTGATGAAATTGTGGGCAACTTGGGAGAAATGGTGACGGTTGCTGGTGAGGGTAGCCGTGTGTTTCAGCGCCTGCTTGAGAACGTTCTTGTAACAAGAGATTTGGGTTCGGCTCTCCGGGTGCGCCAGAACTCGGTTGATGTGAACGGGCACACAATAGTTACGTTGCACGGTGACGCAATTGAGCCAGATGGCACAGTGCGAATTGGGAAATCTGGACAAGCAACCATCGATATCCGTGAACGTATAGCTACAACTGATCGAGAGATTGAGCGGGTTAGAACGGAAGTTGTGGGCCTTAAAACCTCCCTTGCGGCTGCTACAGAGGTGTTGGTCCGGGCTGACAAAGACCTGGCAAACACTGAAGTGTTGCTGGCTGAAAGGCAAGTAGCTCAAGCAGCGATGCAGGCGTCGGCCGCCGAAGCTACACACGGACAGCAGGACAATGAATCAGAGGTCAGGGTGCTTCGCAGGGGAGATCAGGACTTGCGAGATCGCGCTAGTGCCCTTGAAATGATCGTCAGGACGGCCGATTCTGAGATCGGTGAATTGGCAGGAACCATTGAAAAATTATCGGATGAACTCAGACGTGTTGGTGGCTCTGGCGGTGAAAGCTCTGCGTCCGAGACCCGTCTTGCTGCTTTGGATGCCACATTGGCAGCGGGGGTCAGTCGTGTTGAAGAACTGAATCTACAAGAGAGGTCTCGATCCACTGCTGCCACTACAGCGCGGGCCGAGGTCGACACAGTAAAAAATTCGTTGATCGACGTTGAGCAGGGTTTAGCAGATGTTGAGGATGCGTTGAAAGCGCTCGAGCCTGAAAGCCCAGACAATTCTGATCTTGATACGGTTCATGTCCGAACAATGGAGGCACAAGCCCTCGATGCTCGATTGGAATTGCAGCGTCTCGAGTTTCAGGCCGGACAGCGTGCGGGCGAACAGGAGCGTGCAGAAGCTGCTGTGGCGATGGCTCAACGTGAAACGGAACGATTGGCCGAAAGACGTCAGGAGATTAGGGGTCAAGCTCGAGATGAACTCGGTGAGGAAAATCTGGACGCGGAAAAGTCCTCAGATCCGGTTGGTGGGATCGAACGACGTATTACTGAACTACGTCGGATGCTTGAAACCCTTGGCCCTGTAAATCCGCTGGCGCCAGCTGAGTACGACTCTGAACGGAATCGTATGGAAGAAGCGCGTGGGCAGATCGATGACTTAGAAGGTGCAGCCCACAACCTACATACGCTGGCACGTGATTTACAGCAGCAGCTCCACGATGAGTTCATGACGACGTTTGACGCTATTAATGACGCGTTCGGTGCCGTGTTTACGGAGCTGTTTGGTGGTGGGTCTGCTCGCATGGAATTGACGTCACCCGAAGACGTGGAGCAGACGGGTGTTGAATTTTCAATCAAGCTGCCAGGAAAACGTGCTCAAGAGCTTGCTGCTTTGTCCGGAGGTGAACGGGCTTTAGTGGGCGCGACTTTGATACTGGCCTTGCTCCGGGTAAGGCCGGCGCCTTTCTGTCTTCTTGATGAGGTTGATGCGGCACTCGACGATCAGAATGTAGCTCGTTTTTGCCAGCAGATTGATGATCTCAGTACGCGGACGCAGATGATGATGATTACTCATAATGCCGTCACGGTTGAGGCGGCTTCGACGGTTTATGGGGTGACGATGCGTGAAGATGGCGTCTCAGAACTTTTGTCCGTTCGTCTTGATGAGGTTGGGGCAAATGCCGATGGCGTAGGTGGTTTGTCTGAAAAACCGGCGCCTCCGGTTGCAGCTGCTGGGACGCGCGATGGAGTTTCGTAAGGTGATGACAGCTCGTAGTTTTCAGTCAGCTAATTTGGTTTAGCGACACCGCTTTGTTTTATGAGTCGTGCAAGCGGCTATCGTTATATTCGTTCAGGCGGTCGCCGGCCGCGCAAGTTGCGATCTGACCGGAGACGTTTCAGTTCTCGCCCATTCGGGGTTGGACGTGAGACGCTTCCAGTGTGGGGAGTGCTTCTGGCCCTAGGTGTTGCTGCGACAGTCTTTGTATCGGCCTTGGTCCTTATAGAAGGGCCACTTCTTAGCCTGAAGCCATTAATCGCTGAGATTCAGGCATTGCTTCAGCCCCGTGATCCAAAAACAGCAACAAGTGATCAACTTGTCCCGCGTCGAGATCCGGCTGGTGCAGAGTTTCGCCCCGTTCCTTCTATTCTGGGGCTCGATGAGTCATCAGGCCGTACCCGACTTGCGGAGGCTGGATTACGGCTGCGTGTTGAGGAAACGTTTGATGCGACGGTCGCCGCGGGTCGTTTCAGTCAGCAAGCGCCTTCGGCAGGTGCCCAATTGGAACGTTTGGGTTTAGTGACCGGGACTATCAGTCGTGGACCTCCGTTAGCGTCGTTGCCAAGTGTTGTAGGACTTCAATCAACCAATGCACGGGAGCTGTTGGATGTATCCGGGTTTCAGGTGGTGGAGATTGCCGTGTTTAACGAAGATGTGGCGGCTGGCACGGTTCTTGGCCAGAATCCGCTAGCTGGAGCGGTGATTGATCGACGATCAGTGGTTACCCTAAAGATCAGTCAGGGTGTCGAAAGTGTTTATGTGCCGCTCGTGATAGGCCGTTCCGAGAATGATGCTCGACGAGTGATTGAACTGGCAGGTTTACAGATAGGCCAGATCAGATATAGGGACCGAGGTAGCGTTCCCAACGGAATTGTGGAAGCACAGGCGCCGAACGTTGGGATGTCTGTCCCACGTGGGGCTGCAGTGCAAATCACCGTGGTGCGGGTGGGTGACACGACCGTTCCTTCCGTTGTGGGAATGTCACTTTCTGTCGCTGAGCGGGAATTATTAGGACGAGGTCTTCTGGTGGGGTCGGTGCGGTTTGTGGCAACGGCTGAAACCCGGTTGCCGGTCGTTAGTGATCAGGAGCCTGGTCCCGATGCTTCTGTTCCGCGGGGATACGGAGTACGGCTGACCATTAGGACCCCTATGGACAGCGGGCAAATGCAGGGCCCGTCGGGCGCTCTGCAGCGAACGTCAGCTGCTAGCGGTTAGCGATAGCGGCGTCGGATCTAAGATTGCCCCTGTACTAGTAAGCTGAGACCTGCTTGCAGCACAGGATCGTTGTCACCGCCAATATGGCCAGCTGTATTTATTACTTCCAGATCAGGAATGAGGCCCCGGTCTCCCAAATTGATCTCTCCAGGCGTTACCCAGATACCGCTTGTCACACGAATGGTGGAGTCGTCTGATAGCCGATGTAGTTCTTGCATCGAGCCTTTGCCGAAAGTTTCTTCTCCAACCAAAGGTGCGCGGCCGTGTGCCTGTAGCGCTCCTGCAACAATTTCAGCCGCACTCGCGGTGCCACCATTTATAAGCACAACGACAGACGTTTCGGTGTCATGGGCTCCGGAGGTTGCCCGGAACTCGCGAGAGGGCTCTCCTCGGGCTTCCTGTCGTAGTACCAAAACTCCATTCGGGAGGAAGTGGCTTGCGACATCAACGCTGGCATTCAATAGCCCCCCAAAATTGTTTCGAAGATCTATCACTAGGTGGCTTACAGCCTTGTCATGAAGTTGATTCAGGGCGCTCCCGACCTCTTGTGCTGTTCGGGACGAGAACCTGTTGATCCTCATGTAGGCAATATCATCAATCATTGTGACTGCTACAGAGGTGACAACCACACGGGCTCGCACAATCGTTACATCGCGAAGTTGAGTTTCACCAAGTCGTCGCAAAGTAAGCGTGACCGGTGTGCCGGGCGGGCCACGCACCAGCTCGCCGACCTTGGCGAGGCCAAGATTTGCAGTCGAAACGCCGTCGACAGCTAGGATAAATTCTCCCGGGCCTACGCCTGCGACTTCGGCAGGTGCCTTGGGAATTGGCTGGACAATAAATGGTAGGTCTTCGCGTAGCTCAATACGAATACCGACACCTACGAAGCTGCCTGCAAGTCGAGTTCGGGACCGTCGAGCTGACTCAGCGTCTTGATAAAAGGTGAAGCGGTCACCGGTTGCCTCGGCGATCCCCTTTATAGCGCCCTCCTTAAGCGTTTGAGGGTCGAGGGGGCCCTCATAGTAGTTGTCTTGCAGTGCCCGCCAAGCCTCCCAAAAGATTCCAAAATCCGCGGTCACCGCGTCCTGCTGCAGTTCAACTGGCGGAGAGCCTCTGAGTATCTGTGAAGGCGGGGATCCTCTCGTCCCTGTAGTTGATCCAACAACCAGACCAAAACCAAAAGCCAGACAGGTTGCGAGGATTAATCCTGCTAGCTTAACGAGAGGGCGTAGGTTGCTGGCCATAAGCGGATTGCGGATGAATGCTTAACGCACGTTATCGCAAACAACATGAAGCAAAGGTGAGGCAGGGTATATAAAGATGCTTTTTAGGAAAACGACCACTTATATCGAGGACTCCTAGCTTTAGGAGGTGTTAAAGACGCCCACGGCCATGTCCTCAAGAACACCGCCTGCGTCCATTCGAATCACCCTGCGTCTGAGGTCATTGACGATATCGCTATCGTGGGTGGCTACAAGCGTAGTTACACCGTCAGCATTGATATCAAGCAGTAGCTCAATAATCTCGCGGGCATGCAGGGGGTTGATGCTGTCGGTCGGCTCATCGCAGAGTAGGATCTCTGGTCTAGAAATGATGGCACGGGCAAGTGCCACCTTGCGCTGCTCGCCACCTGACAACTGTTTGGGGAATCTCGATGCTTTTTCTAACAGAGCTACTCGTTTAAGTACTTCGTTTACTGCCATGGAAACATCTCGATTGGATCGGCCACGAACTTTCAGTGGTAGCCCTACGTTCTCGCTGACAGTTGCATTTGGGAGTAGCCGGGTATCTTGAAATACCATTCCGATCTTCCGACGGAACTTGGTCAGTGAGGCACCACGGATCGTTGAAATGTCGACACCGTTGACAAGAACAACGCCCTGATCAAAAGGTTCTTCACGTAGCAGAACTCGAAGTAATGTCGTTTTCCCAGCGCCATTTGTTCCAATTAAGAAGGCGAACTCGCCGCGAGCAATCGAGACAGAAACATTTGAAAGCGCAGTGAACCCCTCATAAGTTTTTGATACGCCCTGAAGTACGATCACTGCGTAGTTCCTATACAGCCAGGTATCGTCGCACGGAAAAATAACTCCCTATGCTACCGACGACTAACCCGACCAAGACTATGAATAAGGCTAGGCTGCGCACGTAGGCCACATTGGTGTTGATGGGAAGGAAAGAAATGATTTGTGTGATCGACGGGCCGACTTGAGCGTAGAGTGCAACCATGGCACCTGCCGCCATAGTTGCGCCGAACACGCCGATAAAAGCCCCTTCGATGATGAATGGGCCGCGCACGAACCAATCGGTCGCGCCCACCAACTTCATGATTTCGATTTCTTGACGACGAGCGTAAACGGCAACTCGAATTGTGTTCACAACGACGAACAACGTCACACCCGTGAGGGCTATGACCATGACGGTGCCTGCAACCCGCGAGACGTTGCTCACGGCTATTAATCGTTCGACAACATCCAGCGGAACAACGACGGTTTCAAAGGTGTCGCTCAATTCCCGCAACTCGTCGGCTAGAGAAGGCAGGATCGCAGGATTCTCCATGCGCAACTCGACACTGGCAGGCAGGGGATTGGCTTGCAGAATGTCGATGACGTCGGTCTGATCAGTAAATCTTTCCTGAAAAATACGAAGGGCATCTTCCTTGGTGACAAAAACTACTTCAGCGACGCCGCTTTGGCCTTGAAGGTCTCGTATGATCCTGGTTACGTCGGAAGGTCGGGCGTCGTCGCGGACGTAAGCAATTAAATTGCTCTTCCGCCCTAGGGCTGAAACCATTTGATTCAGCGTATCGTTGATTGCGAGGAAAGCGGCAAGTGTAATCAGCATGATGGTCGTAGTTATGATGGCCCCGATGCTCATCGTCCGATTACGCCACAGCCCATTGACGGCTGACCCAAGCACATAACGAAGGCTATAGAGACTAGTCTTCATAGCCGCGGCCAGATTCCTGGTGCACGATATGGTCGTGATGGATGTGTATGAGCCACGGTTGGTCGTGTGGGCTGTCGTTCGATTGGTGTGAGTGCCAGTGCTGCTGTCTCTTAGAGGATATCGGGAGGTGTTCGCGGTGAGCAACGACAGGATGCATGATGATCATCTTCGTTGCCGAATGTCGACACCGATCGCAGCGGCTACAAATATGAGAAGTAGCGCTACTGCGATGATAAGGTTCCGGACAACTTCAGGTCGGCCTGGTGCCTCTGTCGGTTTCTGAGGAGCTTGAGTCTTCTCCGCGATCACAGGATCCGGGGTGGCTGCTGTGATGTTCGGAGTAGGCGGCGATGATGTTCGGACTGGTGATGGGAAAGAAAGGCGCGTCTCGTCGATCCAATTCCCATCGGTTACTCGTGACCATGTCACGCCGAAGACCTTCTTGTTTTCGCCGGACAGGGTGATCGAGGCCCTGTTTGGTGCGACGTATGCAACTACACCATTAGGGCATGGGGTTGTCCGCACATTCGCACCGCCCGACCAGGTTACTGTGGCCACGATGGGGGGTGGTGACGGTGGCGAGGTGGAAGGGATGCCAGCAAGGTTTTGGGTCCATGCGGCTTCCAGATCATCCAGTGGGATGCCAAGCACCTGCTGAATTGCTTGGTCGTCAGTCACGCCAGTGCTGTACGCGTCCAATATTTCACGAATGGCGGGCTGTCCCCATCGATCGATAACAAAGTTCACTAACGAGTGGCTTTGAGCGTAGGCAGCGATTGCTCGCGCGTCTGATGCTGGAAAAGATCCCGTGAGTCCACGTAATGAGACGAACTGTTCGCAGGTCGCGATGCTAGCCATGATTTCGTTGTATGGCGGACTGTTAAAACCAACCTGAGTTTCGATGACGGTAGCGAGTCCTTCGTGCAGCCAGCTTGGGACGCGTCCGAACGGATTTTCGGTGGCATGGTCGATAACGACGTGGGTCAACTCGTGGGCGATCGCTTCTGACAGGCCATGCATCTCCCCGTCGAGGAGGATGACGTTTAGATCGGCGTCGGCTACGCCACCGACCCATCCCCGAGTTCCTCCGCCTAGATCTTCACGCATGCGAGCACCATCGGTGTACAACACGATCCGTATTGGCCTCGTGAGAGACAGGTTGAAATCAGATTTCAATACTGATAGGGCTTTGATCACCGCCGTGCGGGTTTCAGAGGTTAACCCTGCTCGCGGGGATTGCAACCAGAGTTCCACCGAATCTACGGTAACGATATTCCAGTCCAGCGTACGATCGATATACGTAAACGTGGCATAGCCGGTTTGGGATGTTTCTGTGGGGCTAACAATCTCGAAGGCATATTGGATCTCGACCCCTGGAACAATCGATCCTCTGGGCTGCCATTGATAGGTAGCCGAGAGACGTCTGTCTTGAACAGCAAAGGCAGCCGTGCCCCGGTGTCTCACGTTACTGTTGGGTAGCCCAAACAGTACGGACACTGTGGTTGGAGGTGGGGTTGACCAGGGGATGTTGAGATGAAACGTGACGGAGGTGCCGACCGCAATATCGACGGCTAGTGGATGGTCGAGTTGGTCAATGTCACGAGCAGTCGTGACCGATACAGAGAACAGGAGTAGAACAGTGGTGATCGCTATGGCAAGGATCGTGCGCCCGAGAAAGGCGAGGTTTGATCGATGGATAGTGCTAGCTGGTTGACGCATCCGTAGATTTAATTGATGCACGCAGCCATGCTTCAATGAATGCATCAATGTCGCCGTCCAGTACCGAATCGGTATCTCCGACTTCAAGACCCGTTCGAACATCTTTGATCATCCGGTAAGGATGGAGGACATACGAGCGGATCTGACTCCCAAAGTCAACCGCCGAGGTTTCGCCCCGAAGACGCGCTTGTTCAGCCTCCCGTTCAGCGATCTGTTTTTCAAGCAGTCGTGCCTGAAGCACCTGCATCGCCACTTCGCGGTTCTGGTGTTGGGATTTCTGGTTCTGGCATGAGACCACGATGTTGCTCGGAATATGAGTGATTCGCACGGCAGAGTCAGTCTTGTTGACGTGTTGGCCGCCCGCCCCGCTGGATCGAAAGGTCTCGGTACGTATTTCGTCGGGGCTAACGGCAATTTCTTCACTGTCCTCTAGCACAGGTACGATGTCTACCCGGGCGAATGAGGTGTGACGGCGATTACCTGCATCAAAGGGGGATTGTCTGACCAGTCGGTGGACACCTCGTTCAGCCTTAAGATGTCCATAGGCATACCGTCCTGAAACTCGGAGTGTGGCATTTTTAATACCAGCTTCTTCTCCCGGTGAGGCTTCAATAACTTCACCCTGGAAAGTGCGCTTGTCGGTCCAGCGCGAGTACATTCTCAAGAGCATCTCTGCCCAATCTTGCGATTCAGTGCCGCCAGCACCTGACTGGATTGTTAAAAATGCGTCGTGCTCGTCGTACTCTCCACCCAGCATTAATTGGAGTTCGAGGCTCGCTAGTTGTGTCTCGAGAGACGATATTTCAGACGCTATTTCTTCAATGATCGAGTCGTCGTCAGGGTCGAGTAACTCGATCAGGCCTACGACTGCTTCAGCATCGGTTTCGAGCTTGGTCCACGTATCCAGTTCTTCTTGAGCTCGACGGTGTTGCCTCATAACGTCACGGGCGCGGTCGGGATCATCCCACAGGCCCGGTGTTGCAATCACAAGGTCAAGTTCCGCTACCTTTTTCCGCGTAGCCTCGAGGTCAAAGATGCCTCCTGATCTCAGTCACTCGATCTTGCGCGTCCCGTGCTCGATTCTCCAGCGTTGAGGCGTCAACAGCTTCTTGCATAGCGTCCTTCCTCGATGGATTGCACGGTAACAGGGATAGCGAGGTATTGCACTACCGGGGGTCTTAGTTGCGTCGCTTGCGGCGCTCGAGCTTCTTCTGGGCGCGTTCTTGTGCTCGTCGTTCTCGGCGGCTTACGGAGGGTGCCTGACCACCTGTGGTGTTTTGGGGTGACGACGATGTCGAATCTGGGTTGGCGGGCCTAAAGCTGTCTACGGCTTCCCGATGGCGTGAAAGCGCTGTTTCTTCAGAGAGATCATCTTGAAGTTGAACACGAAAAAATCTCTTTACGATCTCTCCTCGGATCGTGGAGATTAGTTCGTTGAACATCTGGAACCCCTCTCGTTTAAACGCGACCAACGGATCCTGTTGGCCGTACGCGCGAAGACCGATTCCTTGTCGGACATCTTCGATGGCGGTCAGATGTTGAATCCAGTAATAGTCGGTGGTTTGGATCATTACCCAGCGGAGTAAGCGGGTTCGAAGATCCTGTGGCGTTTCAGAGAGTCGTTGCTCATAACGTGTCTCGGCGTCTGCAACTAACGTATCAGTTACTTCGTCTTCGCCCTGACCTTCAAGATCTTCTGCGCGTAAGGCGTCTTCGGCCTCAGATCCTATTGCGGACCAGTGTGCATTGAGCATTTCATGGATTTCTTCGACGCTGGAGTGGTGGCCAATCGCATGTGCTGTGACCAGTTGCTCAACTTCTTGACCAATCATTTCACGGAACAGAGCGTCGAGATCCTCTGCGTTTAAAATTCGTTCACGCTGGTCGTAAATGACTGTGCGCTGCTGGTTTACGACATTGTCAAATTCCAGCACGTACTTTCTGATTTCGTAGTTGTGAGCTTCGACTTTTGTCTGGGCTGATTCAAGTGCACGTGAGACCATCCGGCTTTCAATAGGGATATGCTCGTCAACTCCGAGTCGCTCCATTACACCCTTCACTCGATCTGAGCTAAATCGGCGCATGAGATCATCTTCTAGCGAAACATAAAACTGCGATTTTCCAGCGTCGCCCTGACGACCGGATCGGCCACGAAGCTGATTATCAATACGGCGGGCGTCGTGGCGCTCGGTTCCGATCACGTACAGCCCGCCAAGCTCTAGTACTCGATCATGTTCCGACTGCCATTCGTCCGGATCTCGGTTGGCAGGCTTACCGCCAAGAATGATGTCTGTGCCTCGACCCGCCATGTTGGTTGCGATGGTGACGGAACCTTCTTGCCCTGCCTCGGCGACAATTTCTGCTTCTTGTGCGTGATATTTTGCGTTGAGGACGTTATGGGTAATCCCACGTTGTTTTAGCAGGCGGCTTAGGGCCTCAGATTTCTCTATGGACGTGGTGCCGACGAGAACGGGTTGGCCGGTTTCATTAATATGCTTAATAGCGTCAATGACAGCCGTGTCGCGGGCTGAGGCGGTTCTATAGACCAAATCCGGTTGGTCTTGACGAACCATTTCCAGATTGGTTGGTGTTACAAGGACATCAACATCGTAGATTGCGCGTAGCTCGTCTTCTTCGGTTTTGGCTGTCCCGGTCATCCCTGCAAGCTTGTCGTACATGCGAAAGTAATTCTGGAAGGTGACGGTTGCAAGTGTCTGGCTTTCTCTCTGGACGGTGACTCCTTCTTTAGCCTCGATTGCTTGGTGTAATCCTTCACTGTATCGACGTCCATGCATCAGCCGGCCGGTGAACTCATCGACAATTACAACCTCGGCATTTCGGTCTTTGTGGTCAAGGACCTTTCCGTCTCTGACGAGCACATAGTCACGACCGCGCTCGTGGGTAATTTGGGCTTTTACTGCCTGCTCGATGTAATGAACAAGTTCGAATGACTGGTCGTCGTACAGGTTCTCAACATCCAAAATGCGCTCTAACTTTGCGATCCCAGCTTCAGTAAGGCTTACCGCTCGCAACTTGAGGTCTACGGTGTAATCGACGTTTTCTTCGAGATCTCGGACCACCTTTGCCATACGGTAGTAGTGATCCGTGGAGTCTTCGGCCGCTCCAGAGATGATGAGTGGTGTTCGAGCTTCATCTATAAGGATGTTGTCGACTTCATCGACAATCGCGTAGTACAGGCCTCGTTGCACGCGATCATCAAGGCTATGAACCATGTTGTCTCTAAGGTAGTCGAACCCGAATTCATTGTTGGTTCCGTAGGTGATGTCAGCTTTGTAGGCGGTGCGACGTGCCTCAGTATCCATGCCGCTCTGAATAGCTCCAACTGTCATGCCGAGTCGTTCGACCAGGGCCCGTCCATACCAGTTCGCATCACGGTCTGCTAGATAGTCGTTTACGGTTACGATGTGAACGCCGTGTGTTGTCAGGGCATTGAGGTATGCGGCTAGCGTGGCAACAGAGGTTTTGCCTTCTCCTGTTCGCATTTCTGCGATGTCGCCTCCGTGAAGAATAGCGCCGCCCATAAGTTGCACGTCAAATTGCCGCTCTCCGGTTTGGCGTCGTATAGCCTCCCGGACGGTGGCAAATGCTTCGACCATCACGTCATTAACAGTTTCACCTGCGACGAGACGTTCTCGGAAGTGAGGGGTTTGGCCGAGGAGTTCTTGGTCAGATAGCGCCCGGATTTCGTTTTCAATACCGTTAACACGGTTGATAAAACTGGCGTACTTGCGCGCAGTTCTGGTTGCGTTATCGCCAACGAGGCGCTTGAGGATTCCGAGGGCCATTACGATCTAGATCTAATAGGTACTTGCACGGCTGGTTGTACTGGAAGCGAGATCTGAGTATATCGGGGGGTGAACTGCGGTGCGTCGGACGCAGTACTGGTCGTCATAGGAGCAAAAAATATTAGGCGCTGATTACTTCCTCGTAGAGCAAGACGATTTCCTTGTGACTGGCTATCCGAGGGTTGTTGGCCGGGCTCCCACTGTCAATGGCGTCGTGTGCCATCGTACTCATCACCTCGCGGAAAGCCTGCTCATCAACACCCCATTCTCGAAGCGTAGGTACTTCCAACTCAGCCGCCAAATTGTGAACAATTTGAACGCTTGCTTCAGCTGCCGCAGTAGGGTCATCGAGGTCTGAGCCAAGAGCCTTTGCTATCTGTGCATATCGGGAGCGGTGTCCACTGACGCTAAACGCCATGACTTTTGGTAACAGCATGGCATTTGATAGGCCGTGCGGTACGTGAAAATAAGCACCTATCGGCCTCGACATTCCGTGAACGAGGGCGACCGAAGCGTTATTGAAGGCAAGTCCGGCATGGAGCGACGCGACGGCCATTTCTTCCCGGGCTTCAATGTCGTTGGGCTGGGCATAGACACGAGGAAGTGCCTCAGCTATTCGGGCGACAGCGTCGATCGCGAGCGCATCTGTGAGAGGGTATCCACGACGGGAGACGTAGGCTTCAATACCGTGGGTAAGAGCGTCTAGGCCTGTCGATGCGGTGACGGTCGGAGGCATTGTCTGGGTCGGTTCAGGGTCAACAATTGCTACCGCAGGAATTAAATGGGGGCTCATCAGCAGCATTTTCACGTCTCGTAGTTCGTCGGTTATTGCAGCACCGCGAGTAACTTCACTTCCAGTGCCGGCGGTTGTGGGCACTGCAACGACGGGAGTTCCTGGGCTACCGATTTGGTCATATCCCTCGTAGTCTGCAGTTGCTCCGCCGTTTGTTCTTAACACGGCAGCGACCTTGGCTGTGTCCAGAGCGCTACCGCCTCCAAAGCCGATAACAACGTCGGCTTTGAATGTCTTAATTGCTTCGAGGGCGGCATCCACATCTTTCGTTGTTGGTTCGCCCTGAAGCTCGCTAATGACACGTGTGGCGACGTCTGATTCAGTTGCGAGTCTTTCGAGACGATCGGACCATTCTGAATCCGCCATACCCCGATCAGTGACAATGACCGCGCGTTTAGCGTTTAGGGTTTTTAGGGTTGGCACTAATTGATGCAGGGCTCCTTGCCCAACGTGGATGGTCGGAGGAGCACGGAAATCTCGGCCCATGGGTTTGTTCATTCTTTCGAGTACTCACTACCTGGCATGACCCGAGGCCTCCTCAAATCTTCCCTGTGGACGGATAAATCGAAGATCCACTGTGCCTGTAGGACCATTTCGATGCTTTGCAATATCGAGCTTGAGATTGACCGGTCGACCTATGGTCGTCTCGTCATCTCTATCAGGCTCATGAAGGAACATCACAAGATCCGCATCTTGCTCAATAGAGCCGCTTTCTCGAAGATCCGAGAGGCGGGGCTTTGAATCGGGTCTTTGCTCAACAGCGCGTGATAACTGGGCGCAGGCGATGATTGGTAGTTTTAATTCTCGGGCCAGTGCCTTTAGGGATCGGGTGATTTCCGTGATTTCCTGAACTCGATTTTCTCGTTGCCCTGAAGCTGTCATCAATTGGAGATAGTCGACGACGATTAGACCGATATTGTGTTCTAGATGCATGCGACGGGCTTTCCCCCGTAGTTCGAGCACACTAAGCGTTGGTGAATCGTCAATAAATATCGGGTACTCGGCGATCTCAGCCATAGCACGAACAACACGTTGGAGTTGTTCGTCGTCAAGATCGCCATCCCGTATTCGCATTGCATCTAGACGAGCTTCAGCGCCAACTAATCGTTGGACAATTTGGTCCGATGGCATCTCGAGTGCAAAGAACCCCACCGGAACTTCATTCTGTCTAGCGGCATGGAGTCCTACCGCTAGCGAAATCGCAGTTTTTCCAACACCTGGTCGTGCAGCAAGAATGACCAAATCGGAGCGTTGCAGGCCACCAGTTAGGGTGTCCAGTCCGCGAATGCCGGTCGAGACTCCGGTCGGTGCACCTTTATTTTCGACTCTCTTCATGAGCTCTTCGTTGAAGTCGTGCAAGATCTCGCGAATCGGTTCAAAGTCTCTAGCTAGTACTTCGTTTGCAATCCCGAATATGACACTTTCAGCTTGGTCCAAAACTTTCTCCGGATTGGCATCGGAGTCGTAAGCGTTGGCAACCATGCGCGTTGCACCTTGAATGATTTGCCGCAGAATTGAGGCCCGACGGACGATTGCTGCGTAATGTTCTACATGGAACGGTGTCGGTACCGCTGAAGTCAGTTCAGCGACATAGCCCTCGCCACCGACATCTGCAAGGGTGCCTGCTCGTACCAATTGATCACAAAGCGTCACGTAGTCTGCTTTCTCGTCCCGAGTAGATATTGTTGTAATCGCTTCATAGATTGAGCGGTGAGCTTGTCGATAAAAGTCTTCGGGACCGATGGTTCCGGCAATTCTCGTGATTGCCTCTGCATCAATAAGCAGGCTTCCGAGCAGGGAACGCTCGGCATCCGTATTCTGAGGTGGGAGGCGGTCAACCGCCGTCGTCATAGGTGGTTTGCCCAGTGTGGTTCAAAGGAATGTTCGAAACGGTAGCGGCTTCTTGGCTGGCTGATCAAGAGACTTGTGGGACGATCAAGGACCGAATTCAATCTAAGAAAATATCCACATTTTCCACACGGCTGGGTTGTAAACCATCCATCCAAAATCGTCCAACACTCTCGTGCATTTATCAGGCCGTGTGTACAAGGATTTATCGGGGGCATGCTGGGCACACGAATCTGTGAACAGGTTATCCACAGTTACGATTGACATCATGTGGTTACCAGGTGGAAAACAATATTTTCCTTGAAGGAAGTACCAGTAACGCAGGATCCATAGGAGGCTGGGACTTGCGTTAAGCCGAGGTGGGCTCTTCCTCCGTAGAGGCTTCAGAAGAATCAGTGTCGTCGCTGTCCCCAGATTCCGTGTCGTCCCCAGATTCCGTGTCGTCTCCAGATTCCGTGTCGTCTCCAGATTCTTGGTCAGCAGATTCTTGGTCAATAGGTTCTTGCTCAACGACCTCAAGGGTTACCGAAACGTTGAGTCCTGAAGCAAGCTTGATTGGGAGAAGGTAACGCCCTAGCGATCTAATAGGGCTATCGATCTGAATAAGATGACGATCGATATCCACTGCTAGTTGCTCTTTGAGCGCTTGGGCTACGTCTTGGTTAGTGATTTGTCCGTGCATCCGTCCTTGATCACCGACTAGGGCTGGGAGCGTTAGCGTGGTTCCATGTACTAATGCACCGATTCGCTCGGCTTCCGCGCGTGCGGTTGCTTCGCGTCGCTCTTCCAGTGCCGCGTGAAATTGGGAGTCGGCCATACGTTTTTCTGTGGCCGGAACTGCGAGTTTTTGCGGAAGCAAATAATTTCTAGCGTAACCAGCGGCAACCGACTTCACATCACCAATTTGCCCTAGATCGCGGACATCTTCTAGTAGAACAACTTCAACACTCGGCATGGCTATGGGCTCCCAGACATTAGCGGCAGGCGAGGCTATCGACCGCCAGACTCACTTAGTGAAGAGAAGAACTCTTTGTTTGTTTCAGTTCGTTTCATCCGGTCAAACATTAACTCGGTTGAGTCGTAGGCGTCGTGCGAATCAAGTGCATTGAGCATTCGACGCAGCGTCCAAAAATATTTCAAGTTATCCTCTCCGAGCATCAACTCGACTCGCCTTGTTCCAGAACTCAGCACGTTCACAGCAGGAAAGGTGCCACGTTCTGCTAGGCGTCTGTCAAGCATTAGTTCCCAATTCCCGGTCCCTTTGAACTCTTCGTAGATGACTTCGTCCATCCTGCTACCAGTCTCGATGAGGCAGGATGCGATGATCGTCAAGCTGCCTCCTCCGTCAATATTCCGAGCCGCGCCAAAGAAACTCTTGGGAGGATACAGAGCTTGGGGCTCAATCCCTCCGGAGAGTGTGCGGCCACTTGACGGTTGAACAAGATTGTATGCGCGCACAAGCCGGGTAACGCTATCAAGGATGATCATCACGTCCTCGCCAGCCTCAACCATCCGCTTCGACCTGGCAGACGTAAGCTCGGCCACACGTGTGTGGCTGCGAGGCTGTTCGTCGAAAGTGGAACTAATAACTTCCGCCCCCTCAATACTGCGTTCCCAGTCCGTGACTTCTTCTGGCCTTTCACCAATTAGCGCGACTATTACTCGAACATCGCTGTAGTTATGGAGGACAGAACGGGCAAGACGCTTCATTAGTTCGGTCTTTCCTGCTTTTGGTGGGGACAGGACAAGGCCTCGCTGACCACGACCAATTGGCGCGATAATGTCGACAATTCGTGAGGTTAATTCCTTACCTTCGTGCTCAAGAACCAGTTGCTCGTCCGGAAAAATTGGAGTCATCCGTTCAAATTGTGGTCGCTCCTTCGTTTTTTCCGGATCAACACCATTTACGGCCATGACACGTATAAGACCGTGAAACCTGTCACCGTCGCCTGCTGGCCGAACTTGGCCGCTAACTAGGTCGCCCGTTCGAAGCGTGAAGCGACGAATCTGTGACTGGGAAACATAGACATCCTCGTTGCCAGGAAACCAGTGTGGATCCCGACGCAGGAAGCCGTAGCCTTCGTCTTCGATCTCGAGAATACCTTCAAGAAATAAAGAGCCGTCTTTTTCAGATCTTGCTTGGAGCACCATGTTGACGAGGTCGTCTTTAGTGAGATCGTCCTTACTAGCAAGATCAACTTTTAGTTCTTCCGCGATCGATCGAAGCTCTTCGAAAGTCTTGGCCTCAAGATCCATCCATTCACGGCCTGGGTCCGCTTGAATCTGGCGTGGGCCTCTGTATCCGCGACGGCCACGATGGGATCGCCGAGATCGCCTCGCTCCATGAGGTCGACCTTCGCCATTTGCCATTCGATCCTCCTCACGCTGTTGCGACTCTTTAGTACCGCGCGTGTAGGTTGCTGAGTTTTCCTCGTGTAGTGAGCAACAGAAAAACGGGTGTTTTGTTTCCACCCCGATCGGAGCAGAACGTTGAACACGACGGAAAACGGTAAAAACTTTGACTTTTAGGGACTGCGCCGAATTCCACTTCTTGCCAAACAACTGCCCTTTGAACTTTTGTTGGGGTTCAGGGCGGGTGTAACCACTCGGAACGACCCTAAAAACCTGTGGGCCGAACTTTTGGTAGGCCCGACGCTAGCACCGCCGGAAATTTGGTGTCAAGCGATAGCGATAGGCTGTGCTAATAACCCATTGACGCTTGAAGTTCTACAGCACACGTGTTGTGAGCAGTTTTCGGCGTCATGAAGCGGAACGAGACCGAATCACCGTGCTACGCTTGCGGTTTCTTAGTACCTTGTGAATCAGTGCACAAACCCGACCTAATTTGGATTTGAGTGTGGCAATGAAGGGGCGCCTTAGAGGTGCTCTCAACAAACCAATAGCGATGGCATTGTTGCTCATGGGGAGCGCTTTGCTGTTTGCTACTGCGTGTGGCGCAACTCCGCAGACCATTCTGGAGCCGACCACCCGTTCGGCACGGGACTCTCTTGATCTTCTCAAGTTTGTGTTTTGGTCAGCCGTAGGCGTCTTTGTCGTGGTTGAAGGTGCGTTGATATATGTACTTATTCGTTACCGTCGCCGAAGTGGCGATGGCCTTCCCCGTCAGACGCATGGACATACACGCCTGGAGATCGCGTGGACAATAGTGCCAACCATATTGGTGGTGGTGATTGCGGTTCTAACCGTGCCAAGGATCTTTGCTCTTGCCCAAGGGCCAGAAGCGGACACGTTGAGGGTGCGGGCCATTGGTCACCAGTGGTGGTTCGAGTTCGTGTATCCAGATTTAGGCGTGGTGACAGCAAACGAGTTGCATCTTCCGGTTAATCAGAGCGTTGAGATTCAACTGGAAAGTGAAGATGTGCTGCACAGCTTTTGGGTTCCCAAGTTACGAGGAAAGCTGGATATGGTTCCGGGTCGGGTGAACAAGTTTGTCATTACTCCGGAATCCACAGGAACATTCTTGGGCCAGTGCGCTGAATTTTGTGGGATTGCCCACGCTTTAATGAAATTCACAGTGGTGGTGGAGTCCGAGTCGGATTTTGCCGCATGGGTTGACAATGAGCGGGCTCCTCGAGCTCCACCTGCTAGCGAGCAGGCGAAGGCTGGTGAGGCGCTGTTGGCATCTAAGGGATGCGTCGCTTGCCATACCATTCGAGGCACTGAGGCTGCGGGTGTTATTGGGCCTGAACTCACCCATGTTGGTAGCCGAAACCATATTGCGGCCGGGATTTTGCCTAATACCCACGAGGGGTTGGCGAAGTGGTTAAGTGGTCCTCAGGATGTCAAGCCTGGGAATTTTATGGTGATACCTGAACTTTCAGAAGATGAAGTTGAATCTCTCGTGACCTATCTTGTAGGACTTAAGTAAGCATGATTCATCAGTCAAGCGTTTCAGCTATTCAGCGGAGGCTGGTTGTATGGCCACAGTAACTACGACGGCTCCCGACACTCGGACATTTTCTGGAGCTGCTTGGAGTTGGATTACGACTGTTGATCATAAGCGGATCGCGGTCCTCTACCTTGTGACCGCGCTCGGATTTTTTGTGATGGGCGGGGTCGAGGCGTTACTGATTCGGGCCCAATTAGCTCGTCCTGACGCAGATGTCGTAGCTCCGGATCGTTATACCGAACTCTTCACGATGCATGGCACCACCATGGTGTTCTTGGCCTTGATGCCAATGAGCGCAGCCTTCTTTAACTTGCTTTTACCGCTCATGATTGGTGCACGTGATGTTGCCTTTCCCCGTCTGAACGCCTTGAGTTATTGGATCTATTTGTTTGGTGGAATTTTCATCAACATCAGCTTCGTGGCAGGTGGTGCGCCGAACGCTGGGTGGTTCGGATATGCGCCATTAACGGCGACCAAGTTTGCGGCTACGCATGCGATCGATTTTTGGGCGCTCGGGCTTCAGATTCTGGGTGTGTCATCAATATTGGCATCCATAAACTTCATCGTAACGATCGTCAATTTGCGGGCGCCTGGTATGACGCTCAACAGGATGCCAATGTTCGTGTGGATGTCTATGATCACGGCTTTCCTGATCATCTTTGCGTTTCCAGCAATAACGATCGGGCTCGTCTTATTGCTTTTTGACCGCTATATGTCCACAAGCTTCTTTTTACCGGCGGGCGGTGGTGATCCAGTGCTCTGGCAACATCTGTTCTGGGTATTCGGGCATCCCGAGGTGTACATCCTGATCCTCCCGGCTATGGGGATCGTGTCGGAAATTCTCCCAACCTTTTCCAGAAAGCCACTTTTTGGATATGCCGTTGTCGCCTACTCCGGGGCTGCTATTGCACTTGTAGGATTTGGCGTGTGGACTCACCACATGTTTACGGTTGGTTTAGGCCCTATTGCGGATACCGCGTTTGCTATTTCGACAATGGCGATTGCTGTGCCAACCGGGGTCAAAATATTTAATTGGATCGCTACGCTCTATGGTGGATCAATTAGCTTCAAGACACCCATGCTCTTTGCAATTGGCATGGTGGCGATGTTCATCATTGGTGGGCTCAGCGGTGTGATTTTGGGATCGCCGCCAGTTGATGGGCAGGTGCAGGACACATATTTCGTCGTGGCCCATTTACATTACGTGTTGTTCGGCGGCACGGTGTTTGGGCTGTTTGCGGGTATCTACTATTGGTTCCCGAAATTCACAGGTCGATTGTTGCATGAAGGTTGGGGGAAGGTTCATTTCCTCTTGATGCTTATTGGATTCAATCTGACCTTCTTACCGCAACACATGCTTGGGATCGACGGCATGCCCCGACGGATTCACACGTATTCTTCGGACATGGGATTCGAGTTGTGGAACATGGTGTCGACGGTCGGGTCTTTCATGATTGCGGTTTCGGTAGCTGTTTTTGCGATCAATGCCATTCGTTCTGCAAGGTCCGGGGCAATTTCCGGCTCTGATCCCTGGGACGCGGGGACGCTCGAATGGACAATTCCGTCCCCGCCACCTGTGTACAACTTTGCTGAAATCCCGGTCGTTGATGGTCAGTACCCAGCATGGGATGCCAAGCGTGGTGGCGGAAACACAGGCGCGGTAGCGACGGTGCCTGAGACACTAGAGGGGGAGGATGAGCCGCATATACACATGCCGAATCCTTCGTACTGGCCGATTGTTATGGCGGCTGGCATGGTGCTTGCGGCAAGCGGCCTTATCTTTCACCAAATCTTTATTTTGCTCGGCGCGATGATGTTTGGGATCTCGCTGATTGGTTGGATCGAGGAGCCAGCTGAGTGAGTACGCACGGTAGCGAACAGCACGGGCACCATCTCTATACGGGCCTGGACAATCGGAAGCTCGCAATGTGGGCGTTTCTTGGCTCTGAAACGATGTTTTTCGGTTGCTTGATCCTTGTGATGTTGATCAATAAGCACAACACATTAGGCAGTCACGGTCAGGAAATATTTGATTTGGCGTTGACTTCGTTCACCACCTTTGTGCTGTTAACTAGCAGTATGTCAATGGTGCTATCTCTCGCTGCTTTCAGGAACGGATCCGTTTTTTGGGGACGTATCTGGCTTGGATTGGTGATGCTGATGGGCATCGTTTTCTTGGGTGGCCAGGTCTATGAGTTTTCAGAGTTTGTTCACCACGGACTTACTCCTTCCACCAACTTATTCGGAGCGTCCTTCTTCACGTTGGTTGGATTTCATGGTGCGCATGTCGCGATTGGTGTTTTGTGGCTCGGTACAGTCATGCTGTACAGCTTTCGTGGCCGGTTTCGACCTGGATCAGATATGTGGGGCATCGAATTGGTTGGACTGTATTGGCATTTTGTTGACCTCGTGTGGGTCGCCATCTTCACCTTGATTTATCTAATCTGATGACACAGTCAACCTCCTCAACCCACGAGCCTTCGAACGGCGACCACATGGCTCCGCACCGACATGGGTACAGCAAATATTTAGTGGTGGGCGTTATCCTCACGGTTATTACGATTGTTGAGATTGTTATTCCGAGTTGGCCGGAGATAAGTGAGTTGCTGACAAGATCCGGAGTTGTGGCTTCACTTCTGGTGCTTTCTTTTCTCAAGGGTGCAGGTGTGGTTGCGTACTACATGCATTTACGGGAGGACAGCCGGCTTTTTACCGCGTTATTTATGTTCCCATTTTCCATCGCCTCAATAACTATCCTGATTGTGTTCTTTATGTTTGCACTCTAGAGGGCATAGGCTAGAGCTAGTGGGTTGGACGGAGCTTCCAGTCCAGTAATTGTTCACCGAGGACAGCAGTCTGAGCGTAACGATCAATAATTCATGATGGTGCTATGAAGTTTTATCTGGTCCCTGAGATCACTCTGGGTTCCGCCGTGATGCTTGGTGCATACGTGTACGCCATCAGTCGGTGGAATCCTGACCGGAGGTCTGAAGTTGCGTTGTGGCGAATCGCAGCTTTTGTTGTTGGGGTTCTTACGGTGTTTATCACTCTCCATCCTCCGATCGACGTGCTCAGCGCATCTTTTTTCAGCGTGCACATGTTTCAACATGTGCTATTGACCCTAGTCGCGCCGCCGATGCTCTTGCTCGGACTTCCTGAATGGTTAGTGGCACCGCTTTTCCGGAAACGGTTGGCTCAGCGGTTTGTTCGGTGGATCACGAAACCGGTGGTCGCCGGGCTGATTGGCGTGAGCGTGTTTTGGGGATGGCACTTGCCCACGCTCTATGAGGCGACGCTCCGTGATCGGATTGTGCATGACACTATGCATATGACTTTGGTGGCATCGGCGATTGTCATGTGGTGGCCCGTGCTGAGCCGCTTACCCACGGCCCCGGCTGCAAGCCTTCCAATGCAGATGTTCTATCTTTTCGTAATTACGCTTCCTTCCGGTTTGCTCAGTTCGATCTTTGTGTTCGCAGCGGATCCTATATATCCGGCATATTCGATGATTGTTAATCCGGAGGGCTTATCACCACTTAATGATCAACGGGTCGGCGGGCTTGTAATGAAACTCGGCGGAACGGCAATTTTGTGGAGTGTGATTTCGGTCAAGTATTTCCGTTGGGTTTCGGCCGAGCCGAGCAAAAGTCAGTTGGTAAGTCGAGAGTCTGGATGATGCTAGATCGTGTGAACCGACCTAGGAGAGATTTGCTTTTTGGGAAGCAAGGAAGGAGTTGACATTGAACCGTCGTTTGGTTTTACGCCGGCATACGCGGGGGGTCGCGACTTTTGCGCTTGTGTTTGCAACTTTACTCGCGACGCAGGGAGCGATTGTGCGAGCGACGGGATCAGGGCTTGGGTGTCCGGATTGGCCTTTGTGTCATGGTTCAATCACGCCTCCACCAGACGACATCAAGGCAATCATTGAATATACACATCGTGTACTTGCCGGTATCGGTGGCCTGCTGATACTGACGGCTGCGGTGCTTGTGTTAAGGAGTCGAGGTGGATCGTGGTTATTTCGAGGCTCGGCTATTGCTTTAATAATCTTGTTAGGTGTTCAGGTCCTGCTCGGTGCTGCAGCCGTGCTCACGGAACTGCCAGCATGGGTGGTAACGGCGCATCTGGTGTCTGCTACGACACTGATCGGCTTGTTAACGTTCATTGTTGTGCAATGTTCGATGCAGCTGCCAGAGCCTCTTAAGGCGCGACCACATGTTATGGGGCTGTCACGGTTATCAGGCGCGGCGGTGATAGCCGCGCTTCTTGCGATTGGAGTTGGCGGCTATACATCAAGTTCGCATGCTGGTAGGGCTTGTTCTGGATGGCCTTTGTGTGGCAATGCGATGTGGCCGATTGATAGTCAAGGTATTGGGATAGGCCCTATTGTCCACATGACCCATCGAATGGTGGCGCTGGTGGTCTTAGTGCTGCTCGCGATGTTGGCATGGCGCCTGAGGAAGTTGCGCGACTCGTATCCGTTCGCGGCAAGGCTTGGAATAATTGCGAGTCACTTGGTGGTGCTCGAGGTTTTAGTTGGGGCTGCGAATGCCATGAGCTTGACGAATGAGATCATTACGGCAATCCACTCGTTTCTTGCCCAGTGGGTTTGGATCGTAACCTTGGCAATTGCGGTGGTCGTGTGGTCGATGCATAGAGAGAATGTAGGCTCGCGAGCGGACGTAGATTCCTGACGTGGCCTAGTGGGAGGAGCTGTCATTAAAGAAAGTCCTTCAATATTTTTTCAGGACTTGGTGCGGATGACAAAGCCGCGAATCATTGCTGAGCTTTTAGTTACCACTGCTGCAGCGATGGTTGTAGCAGCCCGAGGGCTCCCGGCGCTGAACGTGGTTGGCTCTACGCTTTTGGGCGGTGCGTTGTGTGCTGGCGCAGCAGCCACGTATAACCAGTTGTTTGACCGTGACATCGATCTCGTCATGCAGCGAACCCGTAGCCGTCCATTGCCTGCTGCACGCCTTCGTGTCCCTGTGGCGTTTTGGTGGGGAATCGTGCTTCTGGTCTTATCAGTGCTGGTTCTCGGATTTGGAGTCAGCTGGTTGGCCGCAGGACTGGCTTCTACAGGGTTCGTAATTTATGTGGGTGTCTATACCCTGTGGCTTAAACGCCGAAGTACGCAGAATATTGTTATAGGAGGCGCTGCGGGCGCCATTCCACCAATGGTGGGATGGGTTGCGGGGGCTGGCCACCTAGACATCGCAGCTCTGGTGCTGTTTATGGTCATATTTATATGGACGCCTCCGCACTTCTGGGCGCTTGCTCTTGTTCGGAAGCATGACTATGCACGAGCTGGTGTCCCAATGCTCCCGGTCGTGCAGGGAGATGCTGTGACTCGTCGCCACATATTCGTTTATAGCTTGGCCTTGGTCACAGCTTCTCTGGTGCTAATACCGGTTAACGGTATGGGCTGGATCTATTCGGCAGCGTCGATTTTGCTTGGCCTTGTTTTTGTTTATCGTGCTTGGCAGTTGCTTCGGGCCAAGGATACGAATAGCGCGTGGCGTCTTTACAAATACTCGATAACCTACTTGACGTTAGTGTTTGCCGCGATGGTTGTGGACACGGTCTTGCCGGTGCTTGGGAACTAGCTACCGGTGTACACAATCGTTGCACGTTCCCCTCGGATCGCATGTCCCGGTATTGGGTCTAGCATTTCGTTTTCACCAGGATCCAGAACGGCCAGAACGGTCCCTGTCTGAGTTGGTCCGATGTTTGGTGATCGAAATTGGCCATGACTTGTTCGGATTTCCAGGCTATGGGTGTAGGTCCCTACATTCCGAATCGTGAGGCGGACTCTCGGTTTGGACACACGTACTGTTGAGGGCATGACAGCAAAGTCTCCGACTTCAAGGGAGACATCTTCACAGTTTGTTGGTGTACAGGAGCCAGAATCCAAAAGGTTCGCGCTGGGGACTGGGTTTTCGATTGTGGTTTGCACCACGCCGGCTTCACATGCTGCGAATAAAAACATTGACGTTAGAACGAGTAGTACACGGATTGATTTGTGAGAGCAAAATGGCATGCGTAGGAGACGTCCTAGGGTGATCTGGGCATCGAGCGAGGATAGGAATTCGTTCAGGGTATCGCAACACGGAAAGTAGCTTTGGTCATTCCCAGAGGTTGCTGCGTATACTTGATTAGGCGGATGAAGGTTTGTTTGCCGAGAAAATTGCGTCGCAGCAGTGTTGTGGCATATGGATTTAGGCAGGACAATTTCTGTCGGTACCAGGCATGAGGGTGTACCGAGCCATCTGGTTTTCGCGTAGAAGTCTAGGTTTTCCACCTGCTTTATCGGGTCAGGTAGTCACCTGTCGATCGAAATGGTCAGGCTGATTCAGATGAGTGGGCGGAAGTGGAGGTTACAGATGAGGTTTTTGGGTGAGGATTTTTGTGACACGGAAATGGCGGCCTGTCCGTGGTAGTTGATGCAACAGGTGTCTCTACGGTTGTTAAGGAAGAGACGCTCGAGAACGCTTTAGCCGAACTCGTTGCGCTTGGTGCAGATCCAGGGTTCGTTAGCAAATCGGAACTGAAGAAAGTGTTGCCAAATGAGGCGCACATTACTACAGAGATTGAAACATGGTTTCGCGAGCAATTGGCGGAAGAAGAAATCGAGCTTCGCGATGAAGACCCAGAAGATACTGAAAGTGGCGATGCTTCAAAGGTCACCGCAATTCAAACTCGCCGTGAACGTGATCTGGAGCTTGAGTCAGCGAGCCAGGACACAGTTCGTAGTTACCTAAACGAGATTGGAAGAATTTCTTTACTTACGGCCAAGGAAGAGGTTGATCTGGCGCAACGGATAGAACGTGGTGGTGAAGATGCACGTGCTCATCTCATTACCGCGAATCTGCGTCTGGTAGTAAGTGTTGCGAAGAAATACACAGGCCATGGAATTCCTCTGCTTGATTTGATTCAGGAAGGTAACGCGGGGTTAATGAGGGCGGCTGAAAAATTTGATTGGCGTCGGGGTTACAAGTTCAGCACTTATGCCACATGGTGGATTCGACAAGCGGTGACACGAGCTATTGCTGAACAAAGTCGGA
This sequence comes from Chloroflexi bacterium UBA6622, assembly GCA_002433065.1. GTDB lineage: Bacteria > Chloroflexota > UBA11872 > UBA11872 > UBA11872 > UBA11872. The sequence goes on along the minus strand of DJHK01000021.1, from coordinate 1,974 downwards.
CTATTCGTTTACCTGTCCACGTGCACGAGAAACTCACAAAGTCTTACCGAGTTCAACGAGATTTACAGCTCCGGTTGGGTCGTGAGCCAACTGACAACGAGATTGCTATCGAGATGGAAATGAGCGAAGACCAGATTGGCGAGCTTAAGCAAGCGGCACGCCTTCCGATTTCGCTCGAGACTCCCATTGGTGAGGATGGTGACACGGAAATTGGCCATCTAATTCGAGATGATGATGCGGTAGAACCGATGGAAGCGGCGACCCGACAAATGCTTACCGAGCAGTTGGGTGACGTCTTGGAGATGCTTGATCCGCGGGAGCAAAAAATCCTACGGATGCGACATGGGCTTGATGACGACACACCAAGGACGCTAGATCAAGTTGGACAGGAGTTTGGCCTAACACGTGAGCGCATTCGTCAGATCGAATCCCAAGCGCTTAGGAAGCTCAGGCATCCGCGGCTTGCGCGGAAGCTCAAGGACTTTCTGGGTTAGCACCTGAGAAAAAGGGGCGCTAGCGAGTGCTCCGGTCAACAACTGCAACGATAGCTTCAGCTGTAGACCTCCTTCAGCGTTCAATGGGCGAGATGACTGTTCCAGCTGCCGTTCTACACGTACAAAAAAATCAGGACATACTGTTGAGTTGGCATGGTGGGCAGGCTCAAGATACTGAGGCGGTATTCTCGATCGCGTCCATCACAAAGCCTTTAGTTTGTTTAGCTGCGGCACGGATGCTGGAACACGGCGAAATCGGCTTAGACGATCCGGTCATCCGATACTTTCCAGAGTTCGGAAAGGCCGGTAAGGCGCGAGTAACTCTTCGGCACTTATTCACACATTCCAGCGGCCTTCCTGATTTTCTACCGAACAACAATCTGCTTCGCAGGAACAAGGCACCTTTAAGCGAGTATTTTCGAGAGACGTGCGCGGTTCCACTGAAATTCAGACCGGGCACCGATTCCTCGTATCAGAGCATGGGCATACTGACTCTTTCAATGGTGATGGAAAAAGTTCGCCAAACATCAACGGGCGAAATTCTTGAAGAAGAGGTCTTCCGACCTGCATCTCTGCGAGCGACGTCGTTGGTTTGGAGCGATGAATTTGTCGGAAAGTTTTGTAAGCCTACTCCGACTGAAGATGTGGAAGGATCTTGGGTTTGGAACACGTCTTACTGGAGGAATTTGGGTGCTCCGTGGGGAGGCGCATTTTCAACAGCGCCGGACATTGCCAAGATTCTTGAGGTGTTGCTACAGGATGGGCTTTGTGATGGAAGGCGAATTCTTCAATCTCATATGGTTCGAGATGTCTTGTTGAACCATACAGTGTTATTTCCTGATATGAACCCAGTGGTGGCACGAAGGTTCGGTTGGGGCTTAGGGTGGTCAATCGTCAAATCTGGCCGAGAACTTCATGGTGGAAGTGGAAACTTCGGAGCGCTGACACCTATTGGAGCTTTTGGGCATTCAGGGGCGACTGGCACCATCTGCTGGGCCGACCCCAAAACTGGTTTCAGCATGGTGCTATTGACTAACGGGAAGATGCCACATGTACGTCAGGTCCTACGTCGCTGCTGTGACATCATTTCGGAACTAGGCCGGATACCAAGAACTATAACCAGTTAACCCTGGTGCCCCTAGTGTCCCTCCGGACAAAAATCACGCTCAATAATCTTAATTCTTAGCCAAGTTCAGCTGTGCGACATTCGTCTTCATTAGGACTAATAGTCCTCGCAATAAATAATTCGTTTCATCACACCCCTCTATGCAACTGGTGCTCGTAATCGTTTTTTCGAGTCAGCTCTAAGCAATGCCTTTGGCGATTTGGAATAACTGTGTACAGCGGGTCTACCACGTTGCCTACTTAGGGTTCTGGCAGTTTCCAGAATTATAAGAAGGAACCCCGCCGACCGACGGGGTTCACTCAATGATTCGTGCAGTGTGCCTAGTTTTGTTAGAAGCCGCCCATGCCGCCCATG
>DJHK01000039.1:7708-8023 GCA_002433065.1 Chloroflexi bacterium UBA6622 | reverse complement strand
TGGATGGGCCTGGGATGCCGCCACGAAACGCCGCTTTGCGAACGTCCTGGCTGACGGAACACATCTCATCGCGGTGACCGCGAGCGCCAACCGTTCCAAGGGTGCAAAAAGCCCGGACCAGTGGAAACCACCCAACACCGCGTATTGGTGCACCTACGCCACAGACTGGGTGGGCGTGAAGACCACATGGGGTCTTACCGTAACGAGAGCAGAAGCTGAAGCCCTGACCACGATGCTGGCAACCTGTGGAACTGCCGTAACGGTCACGCAATCCCAAGCCCCTGCACCTGCACCAACTCCAAGCCCAACACCTAC
>DJHK01000039.1:0-7347 GCA_002433065.1 Chloroflexi bacterium UBA6622 | reverse complement strand
CCCCAACCACGGCTGGCTTTGAAATCATCGCTCTGAACTGCACAGGTACGCCGGAGTCAGTCACCGTTCGGAACACTGGAAGCCAGACCGCTGACCTCGGCAATTGGTCCATTCACGATGAGGGTGCAAAACACACGTACGTCTTCGCTGCTGGCACCTCGATCGAGCCCGGAGCGACTGTTTCAGTGTGGACATACACAGGAGCTGCGCAACGAACCGTGTTCTGGAAAGGCAGTGCTGTCTGGAATAACAACGGCGATACCGCCTTCTTGCTCAACCCGTCGGGGGCCCTCGTCAGCCAGCGCGCCTGCGCATAGCCAGCCGATCCTGGTCGTTACTTTTCACCCTCGTAGTACACCCATCGACGGGCTGTAACGAACTGCACGATCGTGAAGAACAGAATGATGAGGAACAATATCCACGCGATCGCCGACGCATAGCCCATGTTGAAGACACGGAACCCGATTTGGTACAGGTGCAGCAGCACGAACAACGTGGCATCCGCTGGCCCACCATCAGTCACGATCAGCGCTGTCGTAAAGGTCTGAAAGGAACCAATAATCCCAAGCACCGAGGTCAGGAAGATCTGTGGGGTCATAAGCGGAATCGTGACGTGCCGGACTTTCTGCCACCACCCAGCACCATCGATGTCGGCGGCCTCGTACAGATGCTCCGGGATTCCCTGGAGACCGGCTAAGTAAATAATCATGGTGGTTCCGACGGTCCAGAAACTCATGATGATGAGACCAGGCATCGCCCAGGTGGTTGAGCCAAGCCAGTTCGGAGCTTCAAGGCCTAAGGGGCCAAGGAAAATATCGAGAAGGTTGTTCAGCAGGCCGTTCGGCTGCAGCATCCAGTACCACAGCACCGCGGTCGCTACACCGGTCGTAATCGACGGGAGGTAAAACGCGGTTCGGTATATCGCGACCCCCTTGACCTTACGGTTGAGCAGCGCGGCGATGGCGAAGGAAATGATCAGAATTCCGGGGACATGGAACACCACGTAATACGTCGTGTTGTACACCGCTTGCGTAAAGCGCATGTCTTCCCCGTTAAGCAATTCGACGTAGTTGTGGAGTCCTACCCATTTCGGATCGCTCTGCATCCGCCAGTTCGTCATGCTGATAAAGAGCGAAAACAGGAACGGACCCGCGATGAACCCTACGAACCCAATGAGCCATGGCAAGACAAACAAAAACCCGCGGGTCTCACGCCAGCTCCAGCCAAGAAATCCCCGTCTCCCAGATTCCGAAGGAGCTATTGCCTTATCAGCCATGGCTTACTCGACTTTCTCCGCTCGTCCGCGGGTCGCGGCCTGTCCGGTGGGTGGAGCGTACTCCTAAACACCGAATTTTTCGAGTTCAAACTACTTGGAACAGGCACAGCACACTAGAGGCCTCGTGAATCCCGGATATCCTTACCAACACTCCTGTTAACTCGTAGTCCTGTTGACCACCAACTGAAAGGAGCTACACCGCAAGCATGATCATTGATTGTCAGAGTCATGTGTTTGATCCACGGTGGCTGGCGTATCTCGAATCCCGAACCTCTGATCCCCGGGCGTCGCGGACCTCCCAAGGCTGGGAGTTCGTTCTAGGCCCCCTGCGACTCAAGCTACAACCCGACGCAACCGATCCCATCGCCAAGCTCCGGGCGATGGACGTAGCCGGCGTCGAGATTGCACTGATCAGTTCAAATCTTCCAGGGCCCCATACGTACGGGGCCGACGGGGTCCATATGGCCGCACAGATGCACGATTGGCTGGCCGAAACCGTGGCGGAGCATCCTGATCGATTCGTGTTTGTGTGCACACCGCCAATGCACGACATCGAGGCCGCCCTCGCTGAAATCGATCGGTGTGTGGCTACGCATGACGCCCGAGCCGTCCAACTCTACTCACATATCAACGGCGTCAGGCCGGATGCTTCAGAGTTCGAACCGTTCTGGGCTGCCATGGCTTCCGCAGGACTCCCTGTCATTCTCCACCCCCACATTCCCGTGTTCGAACGCGACCTAGCCGGGCGCCAGATGTCCGTCGGCCTCGGTATGCGGTTCGAGGACACCATCATCCTGACGCATTTGATCATGTCCGGGCTGCTCGATCGACACCCAGACCTGCAAATTGTATGCCCGCATCTCGGCGGGACCCTGCCTTTTTTTGCCGGACAAATCGACCACCAAGCAATGGTGCTCAAGCGTGGCGCTGACCACATCACCCAAGCCCCAAGCGAATATCTCAACCAAGTGTTCTACGACTGTGCCGCCCCGTGGTCTCCAGCACTCAGCCTCTGCCTCGATGTGATCGGAGCTACACGGCTCGTTTTTGCCTCAGATCACCCCTGGATCCAACCACGGTTGATCGCGGAGATGATTGACGCCATGAATATTTCGGCCTCTGACCGAACCCTGGTCCTCTCCGGAAACGCCAAGCAACTCTTCCGAATTCCATAAGCATGTTCCGTGCAGGTGCTTGTCGGTAACCACCGGTGGTCAACAGGACACGATCCACATCCGCTTCGCCATACGTCATCCATGGCCATAACGTGGCAGGCTGCTACAGGACGATGCCCTTGGGGACAACGATGATGGCGCAAACCATTGGAATCCTAAGTCCAGGCGAGATGGGAGCTGCTGTTGGTGCCGTACTCCATGCAAGCGGTCTCGAGGTGCTCACGTGGATCGAAGGTCGCAGCATCACGACCCACCAACGAACCGAGGCCGCGAACATTTCAACGGTCCCGAGCTTGGCGTCCCTGATCGAACGCTGTGACCTTGTGTTGTCCATCCTCGCCCCGGCCCATGCGCACGCGCTCGCCCAGATGATCGGCGACACGGCCCGCGGATCTGGCACCACCACAACGCTCGCCGATTGCAATGCGATCGCCCCCAGAACAGCTGCGCAGATAGAAACCGAGTTGGATGGCAGTGGCATCACATTCCTTGACGCTGGCATCATCGGCGGCCCTCCACGTACGGACTATGCCCCGCGGTTTTATGTGTCAGGCCCATCAGCGTCAGTCCTAGAAACACTCGATGGCCGGGGAATTGAGGTCATCAATGTTGGAGCAGTGACCGGTCGAGCTTCCGCCGTGAAAATGTGCTACGCCGCGATGACCAAGGGCACCACAGCCCTCCGTACAGCCCTCCTGATAGCCGCCCAACGATTGGCGGTTTACGACGAACTCGTAGCGGAGCTAGCCCACAGCCAGAATGACGCCTTAACAGCAGCCGAACGCGATGCCCAACGCCTACCCAACGTGGCCGAGCGCTGGATCGGCGAAATGGAGGAAATTGCCCAGACCTTCGATTCCGTCGCCGTCACGTCGGACTTTCACACCGGGGCCGCCTGGACCTTCCGCGAGGTCGCCGCGGCCGACATCAGACCCCAGCTGCCGTTGGATGATGCGATCGAGCAAATCGCCACCCCCAAGATAAGCCGATGAGCCATGGGCGGTTAGCAGACAAGGTAGCGATCGTAACGGGTGGGGGAAGCCACCCCGACGAGACAGGAACTGGGCGTGCCACATCAGTGTGTCTCGCCAAAGAAGGAGCTCGCGTACTCATAGCCGACATCTCCATGGAAAACGCCGAGCGTACGGCAGCAGCCATTGGGGCCGAGGGCGGTCAGGCCACAGTGTTTGTCGGTGATGCGACCAGCGAAGATGATGCTCGGGCGATGGTTGAAGCTGCCGTCCGTACCTATGGTGGTCTTCACATATTGATTAACAACCTCGGCTATCGCTGGAACGCACGCGGCAAAGGTCGCCGGGGTGTCGCTGAAGTCGATGAAGCACAGCTCACCGAGGCGTTCGACCTAAACGTCAAGACCGCCGTTCTCGCGAGTAAGCATGCAATTCCCGCGATGATCGAGTCCGGCGGTGGATCCATCGTGAACCTCTCCTCGTGCGACGGCCTTGCCGGCGCTAAGCACCGCGGTGTGCCTTACTCCATCTCGAAAGGAGCGATGCCCATGCTGACGAAGGCCACCGCAGCCTTTCATGGTCGCGACGGCATCCGTGCAAACTGCATAGCTCCTGGCCATTTGCAATCCGCCTACCAGTCCAAAATCACGACAGAGGAGCGCGACCGGCGCCGACGCGTAGTGCCACTAGGAACCGAAGGCACCCCATGGGATGTCGCATGGGCGGCCGTCTTCCTTGCCAGTGATGAGGCCAGATGGATATCCGGGATCACATTGCCCGTGGACGGCGGCCTGTTTGCCGCACAACCTCTCCTTGCCCATGATTTCTTACAGGAGGAGAGCTGAATGTCCCATCCGCAGCTGGAGGTGAGCACGTGCCGTACCGGATGAACCCCAAGCTTATGTACATGATGCCGACCCATTTCGGCCCAATGGCGGGCCCTCGACAGGGTCCCGGTGGCCAGATATCTGCCTTCGCCGCCGATCAACGCCGATCGCAAAGTTATACGGTCAGATTTCTGACCCGTCGTGAGCAGCTCGACGCGTTACTGCCCGAAGGTTTTTCCGTGACCGGGGATCCCATCGTCACCGTGACCCAAACACACATGACAGGGATCGATTGGCTCGCAGGACGCGGGTATAGCACGCTGGGCGTCACATTCCCTGCACAGTTTGATGGCACTCACGATCGGGCCCGCGGTCCTTTTCTATCGGTACTGTGGGAAAACCTGACTGATCCCATCCTGACCGGACGTGAGCAACTTGGTTTCTCCAAGATTTATTGCGACCTTCCGGAGCCCGTAACCCATGCGGGAAGAACCTGCTGCACGGCAGCCTGGCTGGGCTTTCGTTTCATGGACATGGCGCTCACGAACATGGTCGAGGCCGAAGGAACGGACGGATCGGCTTCGGCTAATGGTCAAGACGATCCCTACCTTCAGGGCACGTTGCACTACAAGTACATCCCTCACACTGGAAACTGGGGAGAAGCCGATGTCGCATACGCCGTCCTCAGCCCCACCAACCCACCGGTGGCGAGTCCAACCGGTCGGTGGCAGGGTGAAGGCACCGTGACCTTCCACCAGGCCCGATGGGAAGATCTTCCCACCCAACACATGATCGTGAACGCGCTTGCTGACCTCGAAATTACGGAGTATTGCGGGGCTACGATTGAGCATCGCGTCGGAGGGAGAGATCTCAGTGACCAGCACATGCTTCGATAGCCTGAGACTCCCCTCGGATAGCTGGCTTGCGGCAGGATATTGGCCTTCGCGTCCTCTAGAACGGAGCAGTGAACGATGCCGACCATGACCGGCGCACAATTCCTCGCAGAGACTCTACACGGCTATGGAGTGAGCCATTACTTCTTTATGCCAGTGAGCGTGCCCGAAGCCATGCCGGAATTCGACCGGGTCGGCATCACCCCCGTCATGGCTCACACCGAAAAAGGTGCCGCCTACATGGCGGATGGCTACGCCCGACTGAGCGGAAAGATCGGCGTCTGCGGCGCTCAGTCCGTTGGGGCCCTCAACCTTGCAGCTGGCCTGCAAGATGCCCGTCTGGGATGTTCTCCAGTTCTGGCACTTACCGGCCGTTTGTCGAACCTGTCCCAGCACCGCCATGCCTACCAGGAACTTGATCACATGGGGCCCTTTGGGGCCGTCACAAAGTACAGCGTCCCGGTCACCTGTGTGGACGAGCTTCCGGTGTTCTTGCGTCAGGCCTTGCGTGAAGCTACCTCCGGCACGCCAGGACCCACCCACCTTGATCTTTATGGCATCGCGGGCGGTGACGTCATGACAGGAACGGCTGATCTTGACATCGTCATTGAGAACGACTTTCGACACATCCCAGCAACCCGACCAGCAGCGGCACCCGAAAGCGTGCAGGCTGTGATGACCCAGATACAGGCAGCGCTACGCCCGGTCATCGTGGCTGGCGGGGGTGTCCGGTGTTCCGGGGCACGGACCGAGTTGGTCGAACTTGCAGAAAAACTCCAGGTGCCCGTAATTACGTCCTTGAACGCCAAGGAAATGTTCCCACCTGACCACGAACTGGCACTCGGTATTTCTGGTCAATATTCAAGATTCTGCGCAAATAAAGCGCTCGCTGAGGCCGACCTTGTCTTCTTCATCGGAAGCCACGCCGGCGGTCAGATCACCAACGACTGGCGGCTACCACGACCCGGGACACGGGTTCTCCAACTGGATATCAATCCTGCTGAGCTAGGGAGATCCTTTCCCTTGACCGCGGGTATGCAGTGCGACGCCAGAACCGGGTTGCGACAACTACTTGAGACGGCCGAGAGCCCTTCGCCCCAAAACAGCGAGGCCCGAGTCTTGTGGCTCCACAGGACGCAAGAGCTTGTACAGGAGTGGCACCAAAGTGTGTCCGCGCTCTCGGCCTCGAATGACATCCCGCTACGCCCCGAACGGCTATGCGCCGATCTGACACGGCTGCTACCCAACGACGCTGTGCTCGTGTCTGACACGGGGCATTCCGGGGTATGGACCGGAACCATGATTGACCTTCGATCACCTGAGCATAGCTACATCCGCTGTGCCGGCTCTCTGGGGTGGGGATTGCCTGCGGCGATCGGCGCCAAGTGCGCCGCGCCCGAGCGTCCGGTCCTCTGTTTCACCGGAGACGGGGGCATGTGGTATCACCTCACAGAACTCGATACTGCGGTGCGCTACGGTCTCCACACAATTACCCTCGTCAATAACAACGCCTCGCTTAACCAAGAGCAAGCCATGAACGAACGGATCTACGGGGCACGAACGGCCAACTCCGACCGAATGTGGATGCTCACTGATGCCGATTTCTCCACAATTGCCTCAACTATGGGCGGCCTCGGGATCTGTGTGAGACGGCCAGACGAACTCGAAGACGCGCTTCAGGAAGCCCTGGCCGCCGACCGACCAGTGGTTATCGACGTCAAGACCCATATTGAAGGAATCGCCCCACGGGCCTGGGATTGATCCACCCGTCCACATCTCGGCTGGAGCCGAAACGCTTGGCTTGAGCTTCGGACGAATTGCGGGCCATCAGGCTGCCGCCCTCGCCCTAACCACTTAGCTCTTTCCTAATCTCACAAGGTGAATCAACAAGCCCGCTGGTAAGGTGCGTAGTGCAATGACAAGCACACAACAGCGCGCAGTTGTCGTCGGATGTCGCGTCGGACGCATGCACGCCGATGCCTACGCCCACTCCGACGCCACCGAACTCGTCGCGCTCTGCGATCTCGACGAGCAGGCCCTCCACCACGTCGCCGATGCCCATGACGTGGACGCCCGCTATCCCGACTTCGAAACCATGCTGCGTGAGCAACAACCCGACCTCATCAGCATCGCCACCCCGCAGGCCTCCCACGCCGCCATGACCATCCTGGCCGCTACCGAGTACACCCCGAAGGGCATCCTCTG
>DJHK01000024.1:16841-20605 GCA_002433065.1 Chloroflexi bacterium UBA6622 | reverse complement strand
GTGGCGGCATCCCAGGCCCATCCACCAGAGAGATGGGCGTTCTTGAGCGGCACCATGTGGTCAACATCCAGCTTGCTTGCAGCCGTTACGGTCGTGTTGGTAAAGGCCCCCCACCACTGGCCGGTTGCGACCTGGCACCCCTTCGAGGTTTTGAAAGTGACCGGGACTTGGCTTTCAGCGATGAGGACTTCGTGGCGGGCGTTTTGACAGTCGCCATCGTCGTCGGTCCAGTGTCGCCAGTCGGAACGGTTGTACGCCGGGAGATTTGAAGGAACCTCTGCAATTGGCGGTAGTTCAAGAGACGTTGACTGTGGATTGGGTGCGGCACTCTCTGCGGCCGTTGGCGCAGGTGTTGGCGTTGGCGCAGGTGTGGCCGTTGGCGTAGGTGTTGTCGTTGGCGCAGGTGTGGCCGTTGGCGCAGGTGTGGCCGTTGGCGCAGGTGTGGCCGTTGGCGCAGGTGTTGTCGTTGGCGTGGGTGTAGTCGTTGGCGTGGGTGTAGTCGTTGGCGCAGGTGTTGTCGTCGATACAGCGGTTGAGGCTTTTGGTTTTTGGTCGAGGGTCTTAGCTTTTTCGACCCGTTGTTTTACGGCTGAGCTGGTAGCAGAGGTGCTCGCTGGGGAGGGCGTGGCCGTTGCGGTGCTTGGCGTTGGCGTTGCTTCTGGATTGACTGCTATGGCTGATGTTGCCTGGGTAGCTGGTGTGGCCGGTTCCCGGGATGCATCAGCGCTTGTGCCAGTGGCAGGCGAAGACTCGCCACAGGCCGTGAGCACTCCGGCCAAGACGACGAAACCAAGGAGGCGGCTGATCAGACCTGGTCTACACATGTGCATGGTGTAAGTACCGCCAGTTACAGGTCAGCATCGTACACCGATAAACAGGCTGTGACGCGCTCGTCTGTCGGGCAATTCCGTTGGCCCAGAGGCCGTGCGTGACGCGGAGAACGGATTTAGCAGCAGAGACCGGGATTGATCTTGAATTTTCCACCCGCCAGCCACCGATCCCGGATTTCGGTTGGTGGAATCACCGCAAAACGAATCTCAAGATCAGAGGTGGGGCGGTAGCTCAGCGTGGCTGCACGGGTCCCATTGGGAACTTCCCAAGTTCGCCAACCCGGATCGCTGCTTGTCCCGGGAGGTGGCCCGGCCGTTGGAAGCTTTGTGCCAGGCCCTATGTATTGGAATTTCCCCTCATCTCCACCTGCAAGTTCGAGGACCAGGGCCTCGGCATTCTGCGCGAGTTCTCCTGACCCGGTGTTATCAATGGTTATCTTGGCTGAGATAAAGAAAAAACCATCTTCGGCATTTACGGCACTACCAAATGAGTATGTGGCACCGGTCTCGTGCAGCGTAATGGTGACGCCCTCACGCTCGACGGTCTCGCCAACCTGAGCGTCGATTGGGCCGGGCGGGTCGGGTGCGGGTCCTGCACTTGCCACGGGTTCACTTTCCGACTGACCGCAGGCGGAGATCGTGATGGCCAGACACGCGGCAAGAACCGCACCTACAACAGCACGTCGACCGTTCATACGTCGAATCCTTCCGTTTGAGCCTGACAGCGAACGAAGATGACCGCCTTAGTCAGGACGTCTGCCTTGTGTGCATGACCCGCAAATAGCCCCGGCATTTAACTTAAATTGTCCACCCTCCAGCCACCGATCCCGGATTTCCGTTGGGGTGAACACGGCAAAACGAATCTCAAGGTCAGCGGTCGGGCGATAGCTCAGCGTCGCCGAACGGGTGCCAGTGGGCACCTGCCAGCTTCGCCAGCCATAATCGTGGCTCAATCCGGGTGCCGGACCGACAAGCGGCACTAGCGTGGACGGACCCATGTGTTGGAAGCGTCCTTCCTTGCCATCGGGAAGTTCGAGGATGAGGGCCTCGGCACCCTGCGCGAGCTCTCCGGACCCCGTGTTTGTAATGCTCATCTTGGCTGAGATGAAGAAAAACCCGTCGTCGGCTTGCACGTTACCTCCAAACGAGGTCGTGGCTCCGGTCTCGTGGAGCTTAATGGTGACGCCCTCACGCTCGACGGTCTCGCCAACCTGGGCGTCGATCGGGCCGGGCGGGTCGGGTGCCGGTCCTGCACTTGCAACTGCCACGGGCTCACTTTCCGTCTGACCGCAGGCGGCGAATGCGACGGTGAGACACGCGGCAAGAATCACGCGGAAGAATATGCGTCGATGATTCATACACCACAGCCTTGCCCGTGAGCCTGACAGCCAGCGAAGTGGTAGCCAGCTTAGCTGATGGAGAGATGTCCAGCGGCTCGTTGAGCGGGGGGGATGGGATTCAAGGGGCTCAATGATTGCCGTTGCACGAGTTGCTGGCTTTAGACGGAGTGAGCTGCAAGCTCGTGTTGTCCTGCCTGGATTTTCTCGATCGCGGATAGGATCTGTTCCATACCTTCCGTGCTGTCCAGCAGCACGTTAGTTGGCAGGGTAATCATCTCGTCGGCACATGCTCGTTCAGCGTGTGGACAGTCGGCAGTTGAATATTGAGCCGCTGGTTTTTCGCCGACACGAGGCCATACCCGACTCAACTCGCCGTCTTTGTCAGCAAACAAATCAGCGTGGTGCATTGGGCGGAGATACCCCAACTGGCACGGGATGCCCTCGGCCTTGAGTGCTTCGACAAACGTGGCACGTGTGAGTCCGCCGAAGGCTTGGGCGTCGTACCGCAACACATACACGTGGTTGGCCGCACGTGTGGCGAACGAATCTTGCCGTCGGGCCACCACGCCGGCGACGTCATCCAGTAACCCTGTCAGGTAGCGACCGTTGGTGTCACGTCGTTGGGTCTGTGCATCAAGCTGCGCAATCTGGGGTAAGCCAAGCACTGCATGGACAGGATGCATGCGCCGGTTGCCTGAGGCATACGGAAAGAACTCCTGGGCCGCTGTGTGCACTGACCCGACACCAGTTGCGGCGCGGCGTCGTTGCCGTCGGGGGTGATTGAGCTCACCATAGCCGCTCGCCCGTTCGTAGATCACGGGATCATCAGTGATGAGCCCTCCCCCGCCTCCAGCCGGTAAATTCTTGCTGCTCCCAAAGCTGAAGCAACCCACGGCGCCGATTGAGCCAAGAGTCCGGTGCTTCCAAGTTCCGCCGTGCGCGTGAGCTGCGTCCTCAATCACTGGCACGCCGCGCCGCGAGGCGATCGCCAAGATTGCCTCCATGTCGCAACTCACACCGCCAAAATGCACCGACATGATGGCGCCGGTTCGGGACGAAAGCGCTGCCTCGATTGCTCGCGGAGCTATGTTGTAGGTTTCTGGGTCGATGTCCGCGAAGACCGGTACACAGCCCGCGTTAAGGATCGCCGACACACTCGCAAAAAAGGTGATCGGTGAGACGATCACCTCGGCCCCACGGTCCAGCCGGAGGGCTTGGAGACCGACCTCGAGCGCGCTGGTTCCGCTATTGAGGCCGACCCCGTAGCGAGCGCCACAGGCTTCGGCAAAGGTTTGCTCAAACGCGATAACGGGATCTTCTTCACCGCGATCACCAGCGCGCAGTCGAGTGGTCAGCGCGTCGATAGACGCCTCGTTATAGACGGGCCATTCTGGAAACGGCGTAGTTCGGACGGGGTTTCCACCGGCTAGTGCCAACGTAGCCATAGCTAACGACTTTCACGATCACTGATCAACATACTGGGCTGTCTGAATAATATGCATGCGCCGCCATGCTGTCAGGAATGAGGGTCGTTCCTAATCGAACGGAGCACTTGACCCGCCAAAACAGCAGGGTAAAAATGACGCGGTCAAAT
>DJHK01000024.1:0-16448 GCA_002433065.1 Chloroflexi bacterium UBA6622 | reverse complement strand
TTGACGATCGTTTATCGATCGTCGAATCCAGGCAACCCGACGGTCCGAAGCATTAAGTGCAAGCAGGCGACAGGCCCTTTGTTTGCATGTAATTGCACCGTGAAAAAGGGAAAGGGGAACTAGATGAGCAAGGTCAGATACATTCAGGTCATCAACTTTAATCTTGAGGGTATTACCCGAGATGATTTTATGGGTGTTGCAGATGAGGTCGCGCCAAATTTCGCCCAGCTTCCCGGGTTGATCTCAAAGGCGTGGCTAAGTGACGAAGCCAACAATACCTACGGTGGCGTGTATTACTGGGAGAGTCAAGAAGCTTGTGAAGCTTATCGAGGCAGTGAACTCTACGCTCAGGCCTTAGCGAATAATCCCAGCTTTACGAACTTGTCGGATAAAGGATTTGATGTTTTGGAAGGTCCTAGCCAGGTAACTCGTTTATAAGACATAGGGGGAGCATGGACCAGTTGCCCTGTCTGCAAGAGCTTGTGGAGCGGAAGACGGGATGCGAACCCGTGACCCTCTTCTGTAAGCGAGTGGCAGCCCCGCCCGGACTCGAACCGGGGCGCATGGTTTAGGAAACCAATGCTCTATCCACTGAGCTACGGGGCCTGAACAAATGCTACGGCAGGTGGACACACCTTAATGCTCTTAATCAGAAAAACAGGGCATACTGACGATCCGTTTTGAATAAAACACAGCACGAGATTCGACAGTTGTCCGATGTCGGTACCCACGGACCCGCCTGACGCACCTGATCCAGCTGATCCATGGTTGGTTCCAGCGGTTGATTCCAACTCGTTCCCTGACTGGGATCTGGGCTACAACGCTTTGTGCGCGTATGTCGTCAAGCATGACCATGCGCAGCCTCCTATTAACTATTCAACCGGCGACGGCTTTGGGCTCGGTCGATGGGTTCTTTTTCAGCGGCATGAACATGAAAGAGGCCACCAACCCCAGAATCGGATTGAGAGGCTTGATGCGATCCTGGGGTGGACGTGGGATCCGGTCCAGTCCGAATGGGAGCGTGGGTTCGAGGCACTTAAAACACTTTTCGAGGAGATCGGGACCGCACTTACAGTGCCACTGGATCATGTCACCAAGTGGGGACACCCGTTGGGGGAGTGGTCGGCGCGGCAAGAGAAGTTAGCCGAGACAGGGAAGCTTTCCGCTGACCGCAGGAAGCGTCTCGAGTCGATAGGAGTGGACTGGCAATGGAATTCTGTCCAACCCGCTCGACTCGACGAAGGAATAGATCTACGTCCAAACCCTAAAGCTCTGGATATGTTCTTCGATGAAACTCGTCGACAACAGCAGCACTTACGGCCGTTTTTCAACTTCGTTGCCAAGATTGCTGCCTTGTATCCCGCTGACAGCGTGCTCGATCCGTACTGTGGTGGCCCTACATTGCTTGAGGCTGTAGCCGAAGAGGTTCAGGCGACCACGGTTCATGGAAATGCTGACGTTGGGTCATTTCACAAGATAGGAGACCGGATCTCAATCTTCGGACCCATGCAAGGTATTGATCCCGAACCACCGAAATATGGCTTAGGAGAACGGGGGCAGTACGACCTTATCGTGAGTCATATGTCCTCCTATGTTGCTGGAACGGAACCCCATAACGCTCTTCCGAATCAGGGGGCCAGCCTGTCGCAGCAGATGCGGTACGCCCTGAACGAATCAACCTTTCGACCAATGCGCTGGGCCCTTAGCCGTCTGGATACGCATGGTGCTGCAATTCTCGTTCTTCCGGAGCACATTATCCAGGCTCTCGGAGCTGAAAAGGAGTTGTACGAGACGGAAATCGGCAGGAGAGGACTTCGTATTCGGGCGGTCATTCACACAGGGAACATTGTTGGGAAGACGTGGCGAAAAGACAAAACTGATTTTGTCACCGTGCTTGAGCCTGGCTCTCAGGAGGATGTGTTTATTGGCCAGTACACCGATGATGTGGAACAGCAAAACACGCTATTCGCGAACCTTGAGAAGCACCAAGAAGGCGAGGGTGCCAATCTGGGTCGGTTGACCCCTCTGACTGAGTTTTATGGTTATGAACAATTTGTTGCCTCTGAACAACTCAAAAGATACGAAAAGACGATCGAATGGATTTCTTATTCGGTTGACGACCTGTTTATTTTCCCCGAGACCGTTGGGTCAGGATACGGTTCCCAGGCGCCCGTTCCTGAGATATCGGAAACACCCACTGATGGCACAAACGTACTCACCAGCATTCCAGACGATGTTGATATAAAAGTAGTCGGAACCTTTCCCGAGGTAGCGAGGGAATTGAAAGATGACTTAAAGATCAGGCCCACCGATGTTTTTATAGATTCGGGAGGACACCTAGCTCAGAACATAGAAGAAATGCCGTTAGATGATTTTGTCTGGCAACTACGCCTCAATCCAAAGGTGACGTTCCCCAAATTCTTTGTGGAGTGGGCGAAAAACAGTCGAATCGGCGACTTAACCCTCGATATAGCTAGAGGGTATGCGGGGTTTGACACAGAAGCCCTACGCGATGTCCCAATTTATCTACCGGCCTTGGATGAACAGCGACGGATCCTTGAAATCAAGACGCGACTCGGGGAAGTTCAAGCAGAGGTGGAGCAGGCAGAGGCTGCGCTCTGGAGTGGTTCTGAACAAGCCAACGCAATCCACGATGTCGCTGCCCGCTACGCTCGACCGGCCAAGCCGGAACAGAAAAGGGAAGATTGGATTGAATCCCTTCCGTATCCATTAGCGTCAACCTTATCTCTAGCCATAAGGCGGGCAACGTCAAATCGTGAGTGGAACGACTATCTATTTCGCTTTTTCGAAACCCTCGCAGGGTTTCTCGCCATTGTTCATTTGTCAGCCTTTCGGTCGTCATCAGAAGCCTGGGCTAGGTATGGCCCAGACTTGGAGAAAGCACTTCAGAGATATGCGTTTGAGGATGCCCCGAGCTTCGGGGTGTGGAAAGCCATAACCGAATTTTTATCGACGAGATTCAGGAAGTCCCCAGAAGATCTGACGGAAAATGAAAATGATCTGAGATCGACTATTTACCACACTCAGGAAGAAACTGTTCTCACGATGCTAACCGATTCCAGAATAAGGTCGGTTCTAGACACCGTGGTCCCACTTCGCAACAAGTATCCGGCACACGGTGGGCTCATCGACGACAGTCAGGAGCGCTTGCTCCGAGAAGAACTAGATAGCCAGCTGGAGATAGTTCGGACAGTCTTCGGAACGACGTGGGAGAAATATGAACTAATTCTTGCTGGGAGCAGTGACTTTATCAACGGTGTCCGTTATTACGATGTGGAGCGAATCGTGGGAGACAATCGAACGTTCGAAAAGGCCCGTCGCGTAATCAACGAAGATCTTCAACGTGATTCGCTTTTTCTTTATGACCCGATCGCGCAGACCGCACTTGAGCTTCTACCCTTGATTCGCATCGGGCCTGCCCCTCAGAGTCAGGTCGTTGCTTGCTATCTCTATAACGGTCGAGAAGGCGCTGCGAGGAGATTCAAGTCAAACGAATTTCCTCAAGAAGGCAATATTTCGGAGTTGTTTCCTACTGTTGACCACACTTTTGAGCATCTTTTCGAGTTTGAAGAAGAACCCGAGGGCTGACAGCGGGGCCTTCGTCGTAAATTCACTCGACGAAGCGAGCCGGTGATAGGACGTCATGTGCTGCTTCAACCCGACCATCAACGATCAGTTGACGTACCGCGAGCCCAGTTGCGGGTGCTCCAGATATCCCGTGCTTCCCGTGGCCGCTGGCGAAGGTGACGCCGGTCCATCCCGGTAGCCGGCCCACCACCGGCAGCCCATCGGCAGTCCAGGGACGCAGGCCTGACCAGGTGCGGACGAGCGTCGCGTCAGCTAGGGCTGGTACTAATCGAGGAAGGATCTCAAGGATGCCGCGGATGCCGTCAACCGTGGTTCGGTCGTCAAATCCGACGTCTTCGGTGGTCGAACCCGCAGTTACCGTGCCATCCGGTCGCGGCGTGATCGCCCCGTTATACGAGACGGTCGTGGTGCCAAGGATGGGTGTATGAGGCCGGACGGCCACCATCTGCCCGCGTAGTGGGGTAATGGGCACTGTGAGACCGAACCATTGGCTGCAAAGACCTGTCCAGGCACCAGCAGCGAGCACGAGCTCGGGTGTTTGGATCTCACCCTGGGGCGTTTCGACCGCGTGTACTTGTTGTTCGTGATGCCGGATGCCCGTCGCGGGTGTGCCTTCCCGCACGTCCACCCCGCGGGCTCTCAGGATGCGGCCGAGGGCTTCGACGAAACGTGCGCTGCTGAGCGTGCGCTCGTCAGGTGAAAAAATACCCCCGAGCACGTTGGGCCCCAATCCAGGTTCAAGCCGATGCACCTCATCGACATCGAGCCAGGACACCGGCATGCCGACGTTACGTTGCCACGCAGTAAAGGTTTGCTTGAGACGGTCGTGTTCGTTCTCACCCTCGGCCACTCGCAGGACGCCACTGCGCTCGTAACCCATGCACACGCCACTGGCGTCTTCGAGTGCTGGCACGAGTTCATCGAAGAGATAGGTTGAGCCCCGGTGGAATTCGAACAGGGGACTTGTTTCACCGTCCGCAGCGAGGTGGAGTGGCACCAACTGGCCCCCGGAGGCCGACGATGCTTCCTGGCCGAGCCCCCCACGCTCGAGTAGCGTGATCTGGAGATCTGCTTGTGACAGCTCGTACGC
This sequence comes from Chloroflexi bacterium UBA6622, assembly GCA_002433065.1. Lineage (GTDB taxonomy): Bacteria > Chloroflexota > UBA11872 > UBA11872 > UBA11872 > UBA11872. The sequence goes on along the minus strand of DJHK01000024.1, from coordinate 11,749 downwards.
GGTCATACAGCCGACAATCCCGCCGCCAACGATGACGACGTCTGCCACGGCAGTCGATCCCATATGCGTGTCGCCGCTTGTGATCCGTCCTAGATGCTACGTCAGATGGGGGTTGATATGGCCCTGCGCGCAATATAAGTAAACCAACGAGGCATACTGACGAACTGTTTTGGCGAAGATTCATCCTGAGATCTGGGGAGGAGTACGGTGCCAGTAACCACAGCTACGCCTGAATCTCCTGATTGCGGCTGGGAAGACGGGTACCAGAGGCTGCTGGCCTATGTCGATGAGCACGGTCACGCGCGGGTGCCGACGAACTACAAAACGGATGATGATGACCGGCTAGGTCGATGGGTAGCGACCCAGCGTGGATCGTATAAAGATGCCAGTCTCTCACCGGATCGAATAAGAAGGCTCGAGGCAGTCAAGGGCTGGGCCTGGGATATGGGTGCTGCGGAATGGGAGGAGAGCTTTGCTGCTCTAAAGGCATATATCGTCGAGCATGGCCATGCACAGCCTCCTACCGACTATTCGACTAGCGAGGGATTCGATCTCGGTCGATGGGTCGTCAGGCAGCGACTCGCTCATAAGCGGAGAGACATCGCGCAGGATCACAAAGATCGACTTGGAGAAATCTCGGAGTGGACGTGGAATCCAGGGCAGTCTCGGTGGGAGCGCGGGTTCGAGGCACTTAACAAATATATCGACGAATTTAATGAGGCTGAGGTGCCGACCGACTATGTCAACGGGCTGGGGTACCAGCTAGGGAGTTGGACTGCCCTGCAGAAACGGCTAGCGGGACTAGACCAACTCTCAGGGGATCGCCGGAGGCTTCTGGAGTCGATAGGTGTGGATTGGCCCGTGTCCCTGGCAGAACCCCCCAGCCCTTCGCCAGATACCAAGGGCCTCGAGGAACTGAAGAGATATGGTGAAACCATCGAGTGGATACCTCATCCGTTTGAGACAGTGATTGTCGGCGTATCCGAGCGCCGCGTGAATGGGGGCGTGCGGGATTCAGAAGAGGGGATGGTCGTTCCCGAGGGGCATGGACCGCCTAGTTGCTACCTGAACGATTCTGGATTCGCAAGCTTGACCGTCGACAGTGGGCCACACTTGGGAATGCGGCAGCTACGCCTTAATCCAGAGGTAACGTCCCCCGAATTCTTTGTGGAGTGGGTGAACAACAGTCGAGTTGGCCAGCTCACCCTTGCCGCGGTTGGAAAAGGCGGAGACGAGCTTCGGATCAATGAGGAAACGCTCTGCCAGATCCCAATTTATCTACCAACTCTGAAGGAACAGCGGAAGATTCTTGCAAAGGCCACAGGGCTGGAGGGGGTTCTTGCCGAGGTGGAGCAGAGGCTTGCTGTGCTCTGGAGCGGTTCTCAACCAGCCGACTCAGTCCGCGACATTGGTACTAGACGTGGTGGATCGGCGAAGCAAGATGTGACAATCGAGGCTTGGATCAGATCGCTTCCATATCCGCTAGCGTCAATCTTATCGCTGGCCGAGCGACGGGCTTTGTCGGATCGGGATCGGAACGATTATCTCTTTCGCTTTTACGAAACTCTCGCAGCATTTTTCGGGATTATTCAGTTGTCAGCGTTTCGGTCGTCGCCACGAGCATGGGCTACGTATGGGCCAGTGTTGGAGAACGCGCTCAAGAGGCAGTCGCTAGAGGATGCCCCGAGTTTTGGGACATGGAACACGCTAAATGATGTTTTGTCTGCGCGATTCAAGAGATTCAAAGACGATCAGGAAGTCAACCAGCTCAGGTCCTCCATATATGGCACCTCGGACGAGGCTGTTCTCACGATGCTTGGCGATCCAAGAATTCGGGGCGTGGTAAACCAGGTGAGCAAGCTACGTAACGACTTTCCAGGCCACGGTGGGCTCACCGATGAAGGTCAGGATCGCGTTGTTCGCGAGGAGCTGGATCGCCACTTAGGAACAGTTCGTGCAGCCGTTGGGATGACGTGGGAGAAATATGAACTCGTGCAAGCTGGCAGTAGTGAACTTATTGGCGATGCCCGGATCTACGACGTAGAGCTCATTAGGGGGCCAGATCGAACGTTCGAACGGGCACGCCGCCAAGCGAACGCAATCTTTCAGAGTGGCTCGCTGGTCCTATACGACGCTATCGCACAGACCACACTTGAACTCCTTCCGTTGCTTCGCATTCGACCGGCACCGGAGACGCGGATGCCTGCGTGCTACATCTATAACGGTCGAGACGGTGATGCAAGGAAATTCAAGTCAAACGAATTCTCTCGAGAAGGCAATATCTCGGAGGTGGTTCACGAGATTGATCACATGTTTGAGCATCTCTTCGTCTTTCCTGATAGACCTGATGCCTGATAGCAACCACGGCTCATCGACACGGCGTATACGTACAAGCTCTCTGATGGTCTTGTGTGGTGCGGGTTGGTTACCGTGGCTTTTCATAGAGCATTCCTGCTCGATCTGGGCCGGTTATCGCGTGAGTGCTGGGGTTACGACTTCACAGGGGGGCATTAACTGCACCAGGTCGTCCTCCTTACGAGCCTTCAAGCGTTTCCGTATGCTTTGCCAGTCGGACTGTGTGGCCGGTAGCCAGAGCCTGAAGGCGACCATGTCGAGGAAGGATGACTCGGCAGCTGCTGGTGGAATAGCGAGAAGTCGGCCTAGCTCGGTTATCCCGTCGGCCCTGCTGTCTAGGCGTGTGGCAGCAAGGCACGTAAGTGTTTTGTCGCGACTGAATCGCAGAAAGATGGTGTCCCCAGGATCCGCGGCCGTCTTCGCCAGGGCCTGAAGGGATCCTATTGATGGTCCGTGGGTGGAGGTTTCGCTCCAACTAATGGTGACCGGATTGTTCGAGGTTGCAAGGTGACCGCGATCTCCGGGTCCCATGTCGAAATAACCAAAAACGCATTCGGGCAGGGGTATTCCACTGCCTCGTCGTACATTCTCGTCATACGAGATGCGCCATAGGAGGGTATCCTCTCGGTCCTGATAGATCCCGCGCTGTTCTGCCATGTTTGTCTTAACGGGATAAGGTTCATCGGGTCGTCGGTGACGCACCGAAGCCCGACCGCGACGCCGCTCACGGATATATTTGGGTGCTTGCTGCACATAGGCCGTGACGGACGTTGGATTAATGTCCCTGTCGATCTTTAGATCGGCAACCAGGTCATCTAGGTAGGCTGATCCGCCGCCGGCCTCAATGGTTTCGTCAATGGCACCAGTAATGCTTGAGTAGATCGGCAAGCCCCACGTGGGTAGGCCCACCTCTGTTTTTGAAGTGCGGATAACTTGTGGGTTTGCGAAGATCCGCCAGCGAAAGCTCCGAGATGAGTACGAGCGATTCGACGCGGCCTCGATCCTTTCACGCACGTCTTCGACACTCATGGGATGACCGTTGATGGCAAGAATCGTGATGCATTGCTCCTCCACGGATGGCTTCCACTGCACAACGTGGTTATCAAGAACTTTCAGCCCTGGAGCGTGCTGGAGCCATGTATCCAATACAGGTTCGATGATTCCTGTGTTCCGAAGAAGGCCCTTTATGTCTTCAAGGGATCCGTATATCCCATGCGGGAAACCTTCATCCATCCTAGGTAGGGCTTCGCCGTTTGCCGTCAGAAATGAAGCCGAAGGAAGGGCTGCAGCTTCTTCGATGACCATCCAGCGATGAACATTTCCCGGGCTTTCAGAAACGCGTGTGGATGAGTATCCGGCCAAGTACAGTATGAACGACCGGTGCTGTTCGCTCAGCGTCTCCATTTCGGGCAGGACGTTAAGTTGAGCGGTTACCAGGTCAGGATCGTCTGGGATAGCGGGGCCGAGCACCTGGGGCATGTCTTCGACGATCGATTGTAGGGGCCGATATTTGGGCGTTGCTTGGAGAAGGTGCCTCATGCGGTCGTTGGATGCTTTCGTAATTTGCCGAACCCGTTCCCGTGTAAGTTTTGGGCTAAGCGCGTCTCCTATCTGTTGCAACGTCAGGCCATCGAAAAACCGCAGCCTGAAAATAGTGGCATTCCGAAGACCAGAACGATCGTTTATGGAGTTCAGGAGGTCGTCCAACAGGCGTTCGACACTGGGGGATGGGTTGGTACTCGTTGACAGGACAGAGCCTCTATAGTTGAATCCCTAACCATCTTAGATGGTTGGGGATGGGGCGCTTGGTGAGCCGGCGCCATGCTTTTTAAGGATATTTCAATGAGCACACCCAAACCTTACGATCTGACCCCATCACCTCGTGTGCTGCGCATGCTCGGTCAAATCGAATTTGCGCCGTGGCAATGCCTAGCGGAACTCATCGACAATTCGATCGACGGGTTTACGTCAGCCGGTCGCCGATTGCCGCCATCGCCAACGATCTCCATCGAACTTCCGGCAGCCGGTGGGCTGAATGATGAAGACGCTGCGCTCGTAATACGAGACAACGCGCCCGGAATGACAGCTGCAGAGCTCGAGAATTCAGCTAGGGCAGGTTTCTCTGGCAACAAGTCCACGGACAAGCTCGGACTTTTTGGGATGGGGTTCAACATTTCGACCGCGCGGCTTGGGCGACGAACCACGATTTGGACAACGACGGCTGACGATGATGAGTGGACAGGTCTTGAGATTGATTTTGACCGAATGGAAAAGGAAGACACGTTCTTGACTCCGCCTCTCAAGCGAGACAAGACAGATTCCGAAATCGAGGGTCACGAACACGGCACGCAAGTTGTGATCACTAAGATTGAAAAAGAGCGACTGTCTTCACTTGTGCGTGGATCAGGCCAAAAACGAACCAAGGAACGACTTAGCCAACTGTACGGTCAGGTGCTCGATAAGCTAGGCATCACGATCGAATACAACCGCGTCCCAATTGTTCCGTGGCGACACTGCGTGTGGAGCCAAGATAGGTTCGTCGAGCATGCAGAGCATGGGCGGATTTATGCACAGATCCCTATCGACGAATCCCTGCCACCCGCCAACTTCTGCGAGCTTTGCTGGGTGTGGCTGGAGGAGCAAGACGCTACATGTCCAGCGTGTGATACGTCGACGGCGGTTGTTGAACGGGATCGTGTGATCAAGGGTTGGGTTGGCATCCAGCGATACTTTGACAAGGATGATTTTGGGATCGATTTAATTAGGAATGGCCGGGTGATCGAGCGGTACACCAAGGACTTCTTCACATTTGAGTTCGATGACGGTGACACACGATTGGATTACCCGCTTGAGGCGAAGCATTGGGGTGGACGCATTATCGGGGAACTTGAAATTGATTTTGTGCGGGTGTCCCATCAGAAAGACGCGTTTGACAAGACCGATCGTAACTGGCGTGCCGTGTACGAGGTCGTACGAGGCGTCTCGCCGCTGCAACCAGATATCGCGAAAAAGGCGGGCTATCCGCCAAACACAAGCCCCGTAGCCAAGCTTTTTTATGGATATCGACGTGGTGATATGGGCCGACGATGGTTGGTGCCCGGGAAGAAAAAAACAAAGTCGGGGGAGTTTCAAGGGGAAAACGCCACGTTTATGGATGCCATGGTGGAAAAATTTCACGCCGGGGATCCCGACTATCAGACGGATGAGAAATGGTTCGAGATGGTCGAGCTTGCTGAACGGGCCAAGCGAGGACTGGATACGCACGACGACGAGGAAGATGTTCTTGATGAGGACGAGTTTGAAGATGATGAGGATCCGGATGAGCCGCCCGAACCAGAGCAACCTATGTTGCGTAGGGAAGATGAAGAACTAAGCGGGGAGTATGTGATTGAGCAAATCCCCTCATGTGCTGAGCTAACAGTAACGGCATATATCGCTCACCCTGGCCTTGATGATGCCCTGGAGAACCGTCCATTTAGCATGCGAATTAGGGGCGCGGGGCTTGAATACATCTATAACCCGGAGCATTCGTATTTTGACGAGAGCCTGGACACGCCGGTGGATGGAATGGTGCGGGATATGGCTCACCAATTCCTCCTTCGCAGTGGACAGAATCCTGAAGCGTTTCCGATGGCGCTCCTTGAGCGGTACATACGTGAAAAGTATTTTCCAGAGACGCTCACGACGGTCGAGCAAACGGTTGCGGAGGCGGAGTCTTTTCTTGACGATCTCCGAACGCACCTGGCCGAGCACCTAGAACAGGTCACACCAATAGACGTTGATGGTATCCATGATCGGGTTGTGGCGATGGTCCGGAAGGGCGTTCTTGCCAAGAATCAGGGCGGAGAACAAGAAGCGCTTGAAACCATCCGGGATGGGTTGTTCATCGAGTATGTGGATTACGAGTTTCTCGTATCGGCTGTGGAGAAGTGGCCAGAGTTGATATTCGATGGTGTGTTTGTGGTTAACCCCTATGCCAATGCGGACGTCTCTGTACGGGAACAGTCGATACCTAGGCTCCAAGCCACGATTAATCATGTGATATGGCTTACAGAAGAGGCAGGTGGGGGTGCGCTGCAGAAGAATCCAGGGTGGCGACACGAGTTCAGCCGCGCGGTGGCATCGGTTCGTCTCCTGGAAACCTGGAAGCCGTAGATGTCCGGGTTCATTGATATGGACCGGCTGGTATATGGACCCTGGCCAGCGTTAGAACGAGCGGTTGCGCGTTTCGCAGAACACTACGGATTTGACGATGTCCGCCATGTTGGGGGCAGCGGCGACCGGGGCGCGGATGTGGTGGCCTCCAGAAAGGGGAAGCTCTATGTCTTTCAGGCGAAACATCTAAAGAGCGGTCAAATTGGCCCTGGGGCGATCGATGAAGTTGTGAGGGCTCTTGCTGCGTACAAGGCTGATATTGGAGTCGTGGTCACGAACCAGTCGTTCACTAAAACGGCACAACAAAGGAGAGATGAGCTCAAGCAGCATGGGATCAGGATCGCGTTGTGGGGTTACAACCGTATGCTGCGGAACTTTGATGAAAAACTGGAGGTCGTGTCCGCGGCACGCCACCAGCTCCGCCCCTACCAAGAAGAGGCTGTTGACTGCGTCGAGGCAAAGCGAGGGTCCGGTGCCGATCGCGCATTAGTGCTGATGGCGACTGGGCTTGGGAAATCTCTGGTTGCTGGTGAACTGGTTGCGAATGAGCTAGCTCGAAATCCCACGGGGGAAGTGCTGGTCCTTGCTCATACCACACCGCTGATGTATCAGCTGGAACGATCGTTGTGGCCATGTCTGCCCAAGCACGTGCCAACGCATATATGGGGTGATAGCGAAAAACCAGCGTATGTTGGCGGGGTGACGGTCGGCATGTGGCAGACCCTGATTGGGGCTATTAAACGAGAAAATCTTGCAGGCAGATTCTCCCTGGTGATCGTGGATGAGGCCCACCGGGCCCCAGCGCCGCAATACCGTTCGCTAGTGGAGAACTTGCTCCCCAATTTCTTGGTGGGAATGACCGCCACGCCATGGCGTGGTGACAAGCTGCCGCTGGATGAACCGTTTGGTAAGCCAACCTACGTTATGGACCTTGTGGAAGGCATGCAGCAAGGGTACCTAGCAGACGTTGAGTACCGTATGAAGTCTGATGATGTCGACTGGGAAGAAATTGCCCAGTTATCGAAGGCAGGGTATTCCAAGAAGCAGCTCAACAAGAAATTGTTTCTTCCTGATCGTGATGAAGCCATTGTGAGGTCGGTGATAGCTGATCTCGAAGCTATTGAATCACCTCGGACGATTGGGTTCTGTCGGTCTATTAAACATGCGGAGGCCATGCATCGCTTGTTTGCTGCGTACGGACTTCCGTCCGTCGTGATTCACGGCAAACTCCCGAAAGAAGAGCGGGACCATGTGCTAGTACGGTTTCGGTCAGGTGACGCGGCGACAATATTAGCCGTCGAGATGCTTAATGAAGGCATCGATATTCCGGACGCAAACGTCATCCTGTTTCTTCGAGTCACTCATAGTCGGCGAATCTTTGTGCAGCAGCTGGGTCGAGGATTGCGTGTTACCCCTGAGAAACAGTCGGTTACCGTCCTTGATTATGTGGCTGATCTCGATCGTCTGCTTGACGCTGAAAGGCTAAACTCGCAGGCACGGACTGGGGCAGAAGATCCAGAAACCATCCGATATCGTGATGGGCGCATTGTGACGTTTGAGGACGAGGGTGCGGAGTCGTTTGCCCAGTCATACCTGGCTGATATAGCCAGCATAGACCCGGTCGATGGTGATGATGGGACCGGGTTGCGTTTCCCGATCCGCCCAGAGTAGCAGGGGAGTACATGGACGCGATCACTCACTATAAGACCCAGTACCTGCGTACGTTGACCAGCATTCCCACACTCAAAAAGCGCTGGGAGGTGTACAGGGAGGGGATTGCGGCCAACATTGGGGGTAACGACGAGCTAAGCGGTGACGAGATTTTTAGCTTGGGATCCCAGATGCACCAGGTGTTCGGCGGTGGAGGATCTGGTCGGTCGCAAAGCATGTTGGCTGGTGCTGGCGCCGCCTGGGAAGGTCTTATCGCGTGGTACCTCAACCTACTCTTTTGGGATACGCCCGTGATGGTGATAAAGAAAACACACGAGTTTGTTCCTGAGACCATCCGCAACGCGTTAACAGTGACTATCGGACAAGTCCCGACGCAAACCGAGTCCGACTTGGTTATGTTCAATGTGCCGCAGTATGAGCGATTGCCTGAATTCAACCTGTCGCGCTTCGACGTGGAGCAGTTGGATCACCACATCAAGGACAAGCTCATCGAGCTCAAGCTTATGGTGGTGCAGTGCAAGACAAATTGGAATGACAATGCGCAAATCCCGATGTTGTGGGACTTGATCTATAACGTGGGACGCGGTGGTTTCGACCTCCCACATATCAGCGTTGGGGTTAAGGGGGTAGGACCGACCTCAATGCAGAGCTTTGGCTATGCCTTTGTGACGGTTCCTACGACACGGTTCAAGAAAAACACACAAGGTGATCCTGTGCCGCAGCACACGCCTCGTTCCATGGCCGTGCTGCGGCTGCAACACTTAACCGGGGGAAACTATTGGGGGTACCCGACGGAACCCGGTGTTGCCGCAAGTGTCAGTGAATTGCCGAGCAAGCTTTTTGGCGATGTGTTTTCCGGCGGAGTTGTCAATCATATAGATGGGGTGCTGGCCCGGAATCCTCGCCTATTCACATGGTTTCTTGAGGGCTGTCCGGAGTGGTTGTCTCCCTAGGGGTATCGTGTTGCCGCATGACGGTGGCGTACCCGTTCATGCGTGATAGGCACAGCCCTTGCGGAGCGGACAAATTTCGCACCGAGGGATCTTGTGAGTACAAATGGTTGCCGCGAGATCGAGCATGGCCCAATTAGTTGCTTGGTAGCTGCCATTGCTGATGACGCGGCGCGCGATCCATTGCAACCACGGGTCATACCGAATGTCTGCGAGCGTCCGTGGATGGAAATAGCGCTCAATGACCCGGGCCATGTTGCCGTCAAGTAAAGGTTCGGGCCGTCCGTGTTGGAACAGAAGTGCAGCGCTCGCGACATACTGGCCCACTCCTGGGAGTTGTTCACAGTCAGCGCGACATGATGGAAATATGCCATCACGTTGGACCATGGCGTCACCCAGTGATTGGAGCGCCTGTGCACGACGGCGCCAGATGCCTAGGGGTCGTAGGGATTGCTCGAGCACCGCGCGTGGAGATTCCGCGAGCTGCGCCCATGAGGGGTACGTGGCAAAGAAGTCGTGGTATACCTGGGCGACGGTCTCTGCACGGGTCTGCTGGAGCAAGACCTCCGTGACGATCTGTTGATAGGGAGCGCTGGTGGGCGCCCGCCACGGGAAGTCACGGCCGTGGGTTTCGTACCACGTGACCAGCCGTTGGGCCACCGACGTGGCCCGTCGGGCTTCGTTGCGATTCGGACCGGCCCACATGCGATTGGTTAGCGTTGTTGGCGAGGAGCGGACCCAGCGAATTGCTCATCGGCACGACTAGGACGTGCCTCGCTAGTGCTGCACATGGCCTAGCGGTCGAGCAGTTCGCGGAAATGTCGACCGATGGCTTCGGCAAGGGCTACCGGCACGGCGTTGCCGACCTGCGTGTACTTGGGGACCTCGCGCTCATGGAGACCTTGGCGGGGGTTCCCGGCTCGTCGGAGGCCGCCAGTAGTTCGTTTTCCCTTGAACTGGTACCAGTCAGGAAAGGTCTGGAGCCGCGCCATTTCTCGCACGGTGAGGCTTCGGGGTTGCTCGAAATGGACATAGTCATCAGCGAGGGAGGTAGCTGTGATTGTGGGGCCACGGTCGGACCATTGGCGGGGGAGGACGCGCTGGGCGAACTTCTTGGTCTGCATATCTGCGGGAATGTCCCCATTGTGATCCAGCATGTACTGAAATTTTTCGACAATCCGCGGTCGGTGGTTACTGTACTCATGGTCCGACAGGGGCGCGCCGCCACCGGCCACATGCCCGTCCCGACCGGTGCGGAGCTGTTCTTGGATCGCGGTCTGTGGGTCGCCGGGATAGGTGGTGGTGACAGCTTGGCCTGGCGTGTAGGCCGGATCTACGAGGTCTGAGAGGAGATCTTCAAGGCTTGGGGCTGAGGAGGGGTGTCCTGCTGGCAACAGGCCGGTCGCGATCGCATCCTGTTTACCTGGTGAGGCGAGGACATCTGGCACGGCTGCGGCGATATCCTCACGGACGCCGACCATCAAGAGCCGCGGACGGTTTTGTGGGACCCCGTAATCCTTGGCGTATACAACCTCGTGTCGAATGACATAGCGCTGTGGCTTTCCTCGTATGGTTGTGGTGATGGCCTGGAAAGCCTCCCACACGTCAGGCCATATACGTTTTCCGCCCGGCGTCCACCGGGCGGCAAGTAAGCCGCGCACGTTCTCGAACAGGAAGATCTTAGGCGCGAGCCCCTCAATGACGCGGACCATGTCCTGGTAGAGGTAATTTGACGGCAGGTCGGTTTTATCAACGGCGTACGAGCGACGATGGCCGATCCCCGAGTAGCCCTGGCACGGAGGTCCACCAATTACGAGATCCAGGTGCCCAGCCTTGGCGTCGGTTCCGAGATGTCGTTTCAGGCCGTCGGCGAGGTCATCAACTTGGTCGTTCGTGCCGAGCTCAGTGCGAATGTCGCGTGAGTTAAAGACGGCGAGGTGATCAAAGGCCTCCAGTCGATTAGCGAGATAGGTCCAGCGCGGTTCAAGACTGAGCTCGTTAACGTAGGCGGGCGTGAACCCGGCGAGTTCGAGACCGAGGGAGCAGCCCCCGCAACCGGCGAACAGGTCGACAAAGAAGGGTCCGCTTGCACCCGCTTGTTTACTGGACGTCGCCATATCTTTCCCCGGACGGGATCCGAGCCTCCCGCGCAATGGTCTCGTGCGGTATCGAGCGAGCACCTGCCATCTTCGGATGCCCACGTTTGTATAAGCATAACGAGCGCAAATACGAGCGGCACTAGCAGGGTCACGGGCGGGGCTAGGTGTGCACGAGTCTCTGCTGGCATGATCAGGGGCATTTCGAGGTGCCCACACCACCATGGCATCGTGTCGATGTGACATGAGGGCCTTACTCCCGGAGATTCCTATGACGGCAGCAGCGCGTGACCGAGGTGATGCGAGCACCGAGATCCTGATTGTGGGCGGCGGGACCGGTGCATGCGCCGCAGCGATGGCGGCTACCAGCATGGGCAAGCGCGTGGTGATGACGGAACCCACCCAATGGATCGGTGGCCAGCTCACGTCCCAGGCCGTACCCCCGGACGAGCACTCATGGATTGAGCAATTTGGCTGCACCGCGCGATATCGCGACTATCGGAACCTTGTCCGCGACTACTA
>DJHK01000047.1 GCA_002433065.1 Chloroflexi bacterium UBA6622 | reverse complement strand
ATGACAAAAGCCTCGTGGGGTAATCCTGACAACGTCCATTAAGCGGCCAAAACCATGGAGCTCACAACGATATGGTGCTGGGATGCATTAATGAACTCAAGCATTAAGAAGCTCGCGAACATGGTCAGGGTCGGCTGTTGGAAGATCACATTCAAAGCCGTGGCACACGTAGACCGCCGCACCACCATCGAGCAAGCCCCGATCGTGCAGCAGAGGCACCTGAACATCGTCGGAACCTGTACCGACTGCCACGACACAACGAGGCCGATATGTCTCCCGGACGACCTCAAGCAATAACTCGCGTTCGGAAGGAGTCCCGACAACAGCGACTTCAGTGACCTTGCCAACTAAGAAATCTGCGGCACTCAGCCATTGGGCAAAGGCAGTCGGGTACCGAGCCGCACCCGGACCCACAGTGGCCAGAGCAGTCTCAGCCACTGTTCGATAATTAGCCTCACCGGTCAGCGCGTGCATGCGACCAAGCACCGTGGCCGCCATGGCACCACCTGAGGGGGTCGCGTTGTCCTGCACATCACGCGGCCGAGTAACCAACTCCTCGTGATCATGACTGGTGTCGTAAAAACCCCCTTCTCCGTCCTGAAACTGATGCAAGATCACATCACACAGACCCCGTGCAGCAACAAACCATTGGTCGTGAAATGTGGTCTGGTACAACTCAATTAGTCCTTCGGCCAGATATGCGTAATCTTCGAGGTACGCGTTAAGCGTGGGACGACCATCCTTCCACGTTCGCCACAATCGATCATCCTCGCGCCACAGTTCGCGCCGACAGAATTCTCCAGCCGCTTCGGCAGTCTGCACATAGTCTTCACGCTTGAGCACACGACCGGCTTCGGCGAACGCCGCTATCATCAACCCATTCCACGACGCAATGATCTTGTTGTCCAAGGCAGGTCGAACTCTACGCTCACGGTGGTTTAACAGTACTGGACGAACCGACCGTAACGTCGACCCAATGGCAGCCACATCGGTTTGACGAGAGTACGAAATCACGTCCAAATCTCTGAAGCGGCGTAGCACATTGGTTCCCTCCCAATTGCCTTGCTTCGAGACATCAAAAACGTCAGCCACAAGATCGGCCTCTTCCCCTAACACTTCCGCTAACTCGTCAGCTGACCAGACATAGAACCGGCCTTCAACACCCTCGGAATCGGCATCAAGTGTGCTGAAGAACCCACCAGTCGAGTGGGTCATTTCTCGCTGCACCCAATCAAGCGTCTCCTCCACGACACGCCGATATTCAGGGTTTAGGGTGATCTGCCAAGCATGCAGATATACGCGAGCCAGTTGACTGTTGTCGTACAGCATCTTCTCGAAGTGCGGGACATGCCACGTTGCATCGACGCTATACCGATGAAAACCCCCGCCCACGTGATCGTAAATTCCGCCTCGAGCCATCTTGCTGAGCGCTCGATCAGCCACATCAAGTAACAACTGCTCACCCGTCGCAAGATGACGACGCAGAAGGAATTCAATGGCCATTGATTGCGGAAATTTAGGAGCAGCACCCCAGCCCCCATTTGTCATGTCCTGAGTGTTCGCCAAACCTTGACTCGCCAGCATCAAATCGTCCTCCTCGACCGGAGCCGTAGGAAGATCAAGGCCATGATCACCGTCTAACCCATCAACAATCCGGTCAGCGCCTGAAACGAGCTCACTACGCCGGTTGGTCCACGCCTCATGTACGGCCTCGAGCACCTGTGTAAACGACGGAAGACCGTGCCTGGGTTCCGGTGGAAAGTAAGTGCCGCCATGAAAAGGCCTTCCGTCAGGCGTCAGAAACACTGACATTGGCCAGCCGCCATGGCCGGTAAGAATCTGAACGGCCGACATATAGATTTGGTCAATATCCGGACGTTCCTCACGATCCACTTTAACCGCCACGAAATGTTCATTGAGTACGCCAGCGGTTGCCTCATCCTCAAAAGACTCATGCTCCATGACGTGACACCAATGGCAGGCGGCATATCCGACGCTCAAGAAGATCGGACGATCGGTTTGTCGAGCCGCTTCCATAGCCTCTGGACCCCACGGATACCAATCCACAGGGTTTTCCTTGTGCTGCAGCAGATAGGGACTCGACTCGTCAGATAAACGGTTACTCATACGCACCTTGCAGGACCGTTACGCAGCCAATTGTGACCCTTACGACACACAGTGCAAAACGGAACCCAGATTAAATCTCAACATATCCCACATCAAGTATGCACTCCGGAAAAACTTTTCGACGAACGCAAGCGTCATGACGCATCGTCCAAAAAGTACGGCTCCTCCCCCCACGAAACCCAAAACGCCTCACTACCACACATCACAATCAAATCATTAGTGATCACTCACTTTACTAAGTGACTAATCACTTTTATTATTAATTCATGGCTCCAAAAGTTTCCGACCACTATAGAAACTCCAAACGGGAACAAATATTACGAGGTGCCCGTGAAGCGTTGTGCGTGGCACCCATAAATGAAACCAGCACCGCCAATATCGCCGCAGCCGCCGAGATTAGCGAAGGCACGCTCTACAACTACTTTCCTTCGAAACAAGCCCTCTTGGTCGAATTGGCCAGATCGGACAGAACCACGCCTGCTATAGGTCAGGCCGACGTTCCGGAACAGGGGAATATGCAGCAGGAATTCCGGGACATCTTGGCGATGATCTTTGACGAACGTTTAGACAGGTCCGAATTTCGCTCTGAAGGTCAACTCTCTTTAACGTGGTGGCAAGCCGCAGCTCACGACAAAGACTTTAGGCAGGCTCAACGTGAATCCATGGAGCCGTTGTTGAACACCCTGGAGATATGGGTTCGGCGTTGGCAACAACGCGGGGACCTCGACAAGCGACTGAATCCACTCTCAGCCGCACAAGCCATCACGTCGTTAATCCTCGGACTACGAATATTTGACGCAATTGATGGCCACGTTGACTGGATCGCCTATGCCCACGCCGTAGAAATACTACTTACCGGTTCTCACACCCTCGACCGCCACGAGTCCTCCCAGTGACCCCACACACAAACAGGAACGCCTGACCGAATAATATGGACGTGGACAATGCCACCCAGTAACGTGCAGATGGCATTGTCGGTCGGACGATTCCCGTGAAACTTGGATCCACCATCTTAGGTAGATCTCCACTCCGCTTGTTGCTTACTGCCGCTACAGCTTCAGTCCTGCTGGTTGTTGGCAATGGCTGCACCAGCGAAGTCTCACCGACACCCGTTGCTTCCCCATCGCCTACACCCGCACCAACAGTCAAACCCACGTCTACCCCTATCCCGAAAGCGACACCAACCCGGACACCAACACCAAAACGCACGAATGTAACAGTAGCGCCAACTCCACCTAAAGCCACGGCAACTCCGACGCCCTCACCAACCCCAACGGTGTCGCCTACAACCACTCCCACACCTGAGCCGTCACCTACACCGGCCGTTGGCCTTGTACTCCCGGACATTGGTCTCAACATTCGCGACGCTCCAAGCGTGGACGGCGGAACAATCCAATACACGACACAGGTTGGTGCCGAGCTCCAATTGACGGGTGAAAGCTCAAAAGTCGATGGGACCCTTTGGGTTCAACTAACAGATGGCAACTGGGTCCAAGCCCAATACCTTGACATTACTGGTATCGCTCCGGCAGTCCCCGTCATCGGAGTTGTACTTCCTGAAATCGGTCTAAATGTTCGTGCGGCTCCAAGCACAGAAGATGGCGAGGTTAGCTATGTAGCCCCAAGCGGTGAGGAACTCGTGCTAACAGGCAAGGTTGTAGAAGCCCAGGAGTTGACGTGGTACGAAGTCGAAGATGGCAACTGGGTCCAGGCTCGCTACATAAAAATCTCCGACTAGGCTTTACATCCACGCCTATATCCGATCCACCCATACAATCGTTACGCCAGTTGAATGTTGGCTAACCAGCCGCGTGCATAAACCCCCAACTACAACACGCCTTTGACAAGAATGAGATTGCCGTACAAGCGACGCTCACCCGTTGCAACAATTGCATAGGCTTGCCGGGCACGTTCATAAAACGAAAACCGGTCTACGCGGTCGAACTCCACAGATGCCGCATGGGCACTCTCCGCAATATGGCGAAACTCGGCAAATATTTCGGGTTCCGCATCTGGATCCCCCACAACTGACATAACCGCCGCCGGGGCCTCAACGTATTCATCCAGGGGCAGCACTGAAAGAATGGCTTCGGCAGCCCGAGTTGCACTTGCACTCTCAAGGCGAACCAACCGTTCAGCATGCGAGTCGGCTGGAAAGTTGGCATCCGCGATAACAATCTCATCCCCATGCCCCATGGCCGCCAGCACGTGTAACAGGTCCGGGCCAAGCAATGGATCAATTCCCTTAAGCAATTAGTGTGACCCCTTGATAAATGCATGGCCGCATGGTGTCACAGACAGAGAATTCTGTACCCATTTTCCGATCGGCAAATGCGTTTACGGAAACTATGCTGATTGATACGTAAACCCGTTCTCCTCACACCACGTATTAATCGGATTTACCCCGCCATCAAACTGAAATTCACGGGTGTCCTCAACAGATTCACCTACAAGAAAACGTTGCATCGCGTTTAGCTTTTCAACAAACCGTAGGGACTGTTGCCGATAATCTATGGGGCGCATCCAGCTATAGCAATATCCGAACATAACAGCCTTGCGTATTCTATCGGTGAGATTTGGTGCTCCAGCGTGCCACGTCCGATTCTCGAAAAACACACAATCGCCCGCATTCAATAGGGGTTCAATAGCAGCTTCAGGATCGACTTGTCCTTCGGGGATGTTGATTTCCTCCTTCAGTTTGTTGCTGCCCGATGCCATCATGGTTGCGCCTGTATTCGGTTCACTCAAATCTGTGAGGTAGTACGCGATTTTGAGCGAATGGCGTGGAATTCGAGAATGTCCCAGGTCACGCATGGATACAAAGTGGTCACGATGCCAACCAGGCATACGGCTTGTATCAGGTGAGCCAGGAGGATCAGGATGGCGATAAATCAAATGGCTTGTCAGTAAGCCAAGATTAGGGCCGAGCAACTGTGCAACCAGTGAAAATGTTTTGGGATGGGTCAACAATGGCATAAACGCATCATCCATCGAGACGCAATTACGAAAGCCATCGTAAAGCCCGTTATTTGTCCGTTGGCGGTTTTCAGTCTGATCACTTGCAATCAGGCGATCACTTGCTTCCGTAATGGCACTGGTTGTATCCCTATCCAATACATTCCGAACAATTAGAAAACCTTGCTCATCAAATTGTTGTTTCTGCGCTGGTGTAACTGGGACAAAATCCATGCTTTCCCCCTCAAATTACTAACCAACCATACGGATACATTGATGGTAACTCTAAAACATTCTCGTTATTTCGATCGCCTCAGTTAGCTTTTCCCTAAACACCTCGTCCCAGTCATTCACACCACTTTTACATGCTTCGTACCACATCGTGTTCGGGGTCAAAG
Organism: Chloroflexi bacterium UBA6622; assembly: GCA_002433065.1. Lineage (GTDB taxonomy): Bacteria > Chloroflexota > UBA11872 > UBA11872 > UBA11872 > UBA11872. The sequence continues at coordinate 30,242 of DJHK01000047.1, read as the reverse complement.
GATGCGTACGAGCTGTCAAAATGTTTCTGTGATTCATACATGACTCGTCCTTTGTTCAACTCGTCCATCTAGCTATAGCGGGGATTAGCGTTGGCACCACATGGGATGATGGGGTAGATAATGGCAAGAACGGCTTCATCCCAACCAAGCTCATGAATCCAATGGGAACTAACCACCAACCGGTAATTGACGCCCATGCGCACTGCGGAGTTCAAGCCCCACAGGACTGGATGCCTGGGTTCGACGCGACAAAAAACAGAGGACACGCATCCACCGATCTGCTTACCTGCATGGATGCGGCTGGCGTGGACTGCGCGGTCCTCCATACCAACGACGTGTGGGGAATGAAGTACGCCGCACGAATGATCCAAGAGCACGACGGAAGATTTATTGGCATCTGCAAGGTTGATGGAAGCCAAGCGCACACAGAATCAGGATTGCACGCAATCCAACACCACGTTCAGGACGAAGGGTTCAGAGGCCTTTACTTCGATCCATGGCCACCGACAGAAGACGCCTTTGCCAACTTCTACGCACAACAGTATCGACCGCTATGGGATTTAGTTGAGCAAATGCAGCTGCCCGTGTGCGTCGTCTCGTACGGCATCCAGTCACCTGATCTGTTTCCGGGACTTATCCAACTGGTTGATCGTTATCCGAATTTGACCATGACTGTCGTGCATGGCCTGTACGTTGGAACCTCCGTGCCTCCTGATCTCGTCGACGAAGAAAACCGCGTCCATATCGATCCAGCCATTATCGAGCTCGTTCGAAACTTCGATGTGTCGCTGGAAATCCTCGCGGGTTACCCGGGTGCAACGTTTGGCCGCGATGACGTCGTGCTTCACGCCTTGTTTGACACCTTCGGACCACGAAAGCTTCTCTGGGGCTCAGAGTTCACCAAGGCGCAAGCCCTATCCAGGACTCAAGCCAAGTCAACTGTCCAATACACCTCGCAAGCTCGGTATCTGCAGAACCACTGCCCTTACATCTTGGATAGCGATCGCGCATGGATCATGGGTGGGAACGTGGCCCGTATCTATGCTGGAGATGACAGCGATTGATCGACCGGCCGACGCAGATGATGCTTGGTCGCTAACTGAAACGCATGGCCCACTGCCAGCACCGTGGCGTCGTCACCCATACGTCCAACAATCTGCAAGCCCACAGGTAAACCCCTGACGAAGCCCATCGGCACAGACAGGGCCGGATGCCGGGACGCATTAAATAGAGACGCATGCGGCACATCATTACTTCGAGGATCAAACGGCTGGACTGGCTCGGCAGGATACGGATAGGCCGGACTAATTAGAACATCTCGATCAGCTAACCCAGCAGAAATCGCCTGCTCAATCCTTTCACGCGCTTCGATCCCACGCAGGTAATTTGGAGCCGTTACATCCGCACCAGCATCTAGACGCTCAATGACCGGCGTGGTGATTGAACTAAAATCACCCTCATACATGTGATGAATGCTCACATAGCCCTGAGCCCGAGACACCATTTGCGCCCCCACGAGGTCAAGATGTGGGGGTAACGACCAACTATCAACCGTCATGCCAAGCGCCCCGAGCACATTTCCCGCCGAATCAAAATTCTCCCGAATTTCAGCAACCGCATCATCGCGCAATCCGCTCACAATCCCGACACGCAAACCTGCGGTGTCAACGGATAAGGCTCGGATGTACGCATCAGGGGGCTGACTGGAACAATCAGGATCATTCAAATCTGGCCCTGCAATCACTTCAAGTATTGCGGCACAGTCAGCCACCGAGCGAGCCATTGGCCCCACATGGTCAAAAGCTCTGACCAGCGGCCGAGCCCCGGTGCGTCCTACCAATCCGAAAGTTGGCTTTAGCCCAGAGATTCCTGCCATATGGGCAGGAATCCTCACCGATCCGCCCGTATCACTACCCAGCGCGCCAAGAGTCATACCAGCGGCGAGCGCTGCAGCTGATCCACCCGACGAACCCCCAGGATGTCGACTCAAGTCCCATGGATTACGAGTAGCCCCATAATGAGCGTTATCGGTCGTTGTTCCACGAGCGAGTTCGTGCGTATTCGTTTTTCCGATGATCACCGCCCCGGCCTCTCGAAGTTTCCGAACCACATGGGCATCGGTATCGGGCCGGTGCTCGCTAAATCTGGCAGCTCCGTATGTCGTCACAACTCCGGCAGTGTCAAAAATGTCCTTGACCGCAATTGGGATTCCATCGAGCGGTCCGAGTCGGTCACCGCGTCGAGCACGTACATCAGCTGCCACGGCCTCAGCAGTCGCACTTTCAACCATGAGCCGAACGTACGCATTCAAAGCCGGATCGAACTTCTCAACCCGATCGAAAACGGCTTCCGTCAAACTTATTGCCGACAATTCGCCGCTCGCAAGAGCCGCATCAGCCTCCGTTATGGAGAGATAACCAGCTATAGCAGGATCACTCACACAAAACCCTAACCTCTGGAGAAAATCCTTCCCATGCTGCCAGACCCACATTGCCACACGTCAAACAACCGTTCCGTCCATAAGGGATGTCTCGTGCCCAGGGTCCCTCTCAACTGGAAATGCAAATCTTGAGTACTATCGGTCCGGTACGATTCTGGCATGTCGTCCACAGGCACGCCTGTCCCTGTTGAAGGAAATGTCATGGTACGAGCAGCCTTCATTGGAGCCGGTCGCCGGGCCCGAAGCGCACACTATCCCGCTCTAAGCAGATCGCCGTCGGAAATCGAATTGACCGCCATATGCGAACTTGACCCCGAGCGCCTCGAAACTACCGCTGACATGTATGACATTGAAGGCCGCTACGCAGACTTTCGGGTCATGCTCGAACGTGAAGACCCGGATGTGGTGTATGCCGTCACTCCGCCGCAGCAAATCGCGGACCTTGCGGTCGAGGTACTCAACGCTGGAAAACACATTTTCATCGAAAAACCCCCAGGTGTCGGATCTGCGGATGCTGAGCGGATCGCTGAGGCCGCTCAAACAAACGCCCGAATTGCGTGTGTCGGACTACAGCGCCGATGGACCCCCCTAATCCGTGCAGCTCGATCCCGGGTGGAAGCCAACGGTCCCGTCATGCTGGTCAACGCCGGCATGAGTAAGAACCTGCTTGTTGATGACGGTGGAGGAAGAGTCCTAAACCGACTCTATGAACAAGACATCCACATGGTGGACTTTATGCGATGGTTATGCGGCGGGTCCTGGGATGAAGTCCTCACTCGCGAAGACACCCACTACACAGGCTGGCCAAGCACCTACAACTCGATTATCCACTTCACCAACGGAGCCGTCGGAGTTCACTCGGTCACCGGACATGCCGGAGCACGACACTATCGAATCGAGATGCATGGCAACGGGATCAGCGCCTATTTACGCCCACCGGTTCACGGTGAGATCTTCTCCGACGCTTCGAGTGAGCCCGAGACGCTCAAAGGTCCGGCTATCCCTGGAGATCCGGAAGGCAAACCCGACGATGGCATTGATGCACTCCATGCAGACTTCCTTGATGCAATAGCAAACGAACGACAACCGCTGACTAACATCCACGATGTGATCCATTCCATGCGACTGTTAGAAGAAATGGGGCAGCTTGACCCGACTGGAAAGCCACGCCGGCCAAGTGCGTGACGGAGATCCCAATGGCCATTAAGATCGCGGTGATCGGTGCCGGTAGTGTTGGGTTCACGCGCCGACTTATGCGCGACATATTGGCCGTTCCCCAACTGTCAGATACCCAGTTCGCCTTCACTGACATATCCCGAGCAAATCTTGATCTTGTAACGAAACTCTGTCGGAAAGACATCCGCACAAATAAATTGCCAGCCAGGATTTCATCGACCACCCAGCGACGTCGTGCGCTACGAGACGCCGACTATGTCATTTGCTGCGTTCGAGTCGGTGGACTGGAAGCATTCCGCCACGACATTGAAATCCCGCTCCGTTATGGAGTCGATCAATGTGTGGGAGACACATTGTGCGCTGGCGGAATTATGTATGGGCAACGAACGATTCCAGAGATACTTGCGTTCGCCCGCGATGTTCGAGATGTCGCCAAGCCTGAGGCCTTATTTCTAAACTACGCCAATCCGATGGCGATGAATACGTGGGCCGGGCTTGATGACGGCCAATTAAACATGGTGGGACTCTGTCACGGTATTGAGCACGGCTGGACACAGATTGCCGAAGTCCTCGGCGCAACTACGCGCGACGACGTCAACATCACCTGTGCCGGAATCAACCACCAGACGTGGTACACACGCATTGTGCACCGCGGCCGAGAGATCTCTGGCGCTGAGCTTCTCGCCGCATTCGAAGACCATCCGGTGTTCTCAAAAACTGAGAAGGTCCGCATTGATGTCTTACGCCGGTTTGGGTACTACAGCACAGAGTCGAATGGCCACTTGTCCGAGTACTTACCGTGGTACCGGAAACGGCCACGGCAGATCCGCCGATGGATTGATCTTTCGCGGTGGTCCGCTGGCGAGACTGGGGGATATCTCCGCGTTAGCACTGAACGCCGACACTGGTTCGAAACGGACTTTCCGAGATGGATCGCAGCCGATGATCCGCCAATTGGCCCCGACGACCGATCGGACGAACGCGGGAGCTACATCATTGAGGCCCTAGAAACCGGGAAAACATATCGAGGGTTTTTTAATGTCCGAAACGGCAACGTAATCAGTAATCTGCCCGAGGATGCCATCGTCGAAGCCCCTGGGTATGTAGACGCTCACGGTATCCACGTACCACCCGTCGGTAACCTGCCCTTAGCTTGCGCCGCCACCTGTATGGCCTCGATAAACGTTCAACGGATGGCGACTCAGGCCGCCACGACTGGCGATCCGCTACTACTTAAACAAGCAATGCTTCACGATCCACTCGTGGGCGCAGTTTGTGACCCACCTGAAATATGGCAGATGGTCGACGAGTTCTTGATCGCACAGGCCGCCTGGCTCCCACAATATGGATCGGAAATACCGCGCGCACGTAATCGTCTTGAGCATGGCCCCCTGGTAAAAACGAAGCAGTGGGCGGGTGCAGCCCGACAACCATCCCAACCCCTAGACCAGATTCGAAAGACGGTCCACCCCCCGGTGCCTCACTCCCGCGATCAATAGATAGTCAGGCGAGCAAACCAGCAAGCTAAAACGGCCGATCCTCCGGAGGATCAAACACAAATCCGTGGAACAACTTTCGACGCTCTGGCGTAAGCCCTGCATAAAACTCAGGAGGGTACTGCCAATGTTCTTCGTTACCGACCATCCACGGTCGCTCGTAAGCATAGTAGAGAAGGAGGCGACGCCCGCCAGCACGTAGCGCCGGGCCCTTCGTATGCCACACCGCATTGTGAAAAAAAATAGCGGTGCCAGCCACACCACATATCTGGGTCGCACCCGGGAATGTGTCAAAGCCATCAAGATATTCACTTGGTGGCTCGTCCTCACGTCGGTGCGATTGTGGCACCAGAATCAGGTTCCCTTGATCTGGATCAGACATATCAGATAGGTAATAGCCAACCTTCAGTTGGAGCAACGGCACAGTTGGCCGAAACAAGCGATACCCATCTTCCCGACCATCCATGTGCCATCTCGGCAACGCCTCCGGGCAAACTTCTTCCTCCCAGAAAGCGTCTGAAGCATGAAAGTGAACATCACCTTCCATCAGGTTTCGAGCAATCGATAGAGCCGGTGGATAATCGACCATATCCAAGAAAGCCGGATCATCATTAAGGATGTGCATGATCCGACTATTGGCTCCATCGATGTAGTTCGCACCCATGGAAGATCGGAAACCGGCTTTACGTCGCTCTATGGCCTCATTTAGACAATCTGTGAGGCGATCTATTAAGCCATTGTTGAGGAATCCGTCCTTGACCAGGTAGCCGTTGTCCCTGAACAAATCAATCTCGCCTTGGTTCAAAACCGACGCGTCAGGTATCGAACTCATTGGGATTAAACCCTTAAATCAATCTATCCTTGTCAGGCTAGAGACCCGCCGCATCAGCCTTGGCCGAAACGATCTCAGCCATCTTGAGCGTCGCCGCGTCGACCATATCGCCATCGACCACAATAGCCCCCTTTCCGCTCTCGAGAGCCTCCGTGTACTCCACAACGATCTGTCGAGCCTTAGCAATGTCCGCCTCGGAAGGAGAAAAAACATCTATGGCGACGTCGATCTGATCCGGATGAATAGCCCATTTACCATCGCAACCTAAAGCCAACGCCATCTCACACGATTGCCTATACCCGTCTAGATTCTGGTAGTCGGCAAATGGTCCATCGGTCACTTGAACATTGGCAGCCCGAGCCGCAACCACGATGCGATGAATTGCGTAATGCCAGACATGACCCGGATATTTTTCGCTTGCCCCGATCGATAGTCCACGTGCTTGCACACTTGCCGAGTAGTCGCCAGGACCAAAAATTAATGATCGAAGGCGAGGGCTTGCAAAAGCAGTTTCATTGACATTGACCATTCCCTCAGCCATCTCTATTTGGGCCTCGATGCCTATCCGCCCAACCTCGAGACCTCTGTGGGTCTCGATCTGGGTCAGCAACTGGTCTAACATGTATACGTCAGCCGGCCTATTGGCTTTTGGCAACATAATCGTGTCGAGATTTTTCCCGGCTCCCTCTACGACCTCTACCAAATCGCCATAAAACCACTCAGTATCAATCCCATTTACCCGGACACAGGCGATCTTCCCTGACCAGTCAAACTCATTGAGCGCCTGAACGACGGTCGCTCTAGACTCAACCTTTTGGTTGGGAGCAACACTATCTTCCAAATCAAGAAACACGTGGTCGGCATTGCTCTCGCTTCCGCGTTCAAGCATGCGAAGGTTGGATCCAGGACTAGCAAGCTGCACGCGACGAAGTTCCATGAGCGCTATGTTCTCCATTCGTAGGACTACTTAGGCACCCGAATAAGGGTCTGTACCGATGTTAGTTGGCAATGCAGGTCAACGACAAACGAGGAATGACAGATATCTGGTTGAACACAGGTTTTTAAGACCATGTTGGCTAAGAAGATGTAACCGCACCTTCGCTAGCTGAAGACACCAGCCTTGCGTATTTCGCCATAGCTCCCCGCGAAAACCGAGGATCGGGTTGCTGCCAATCAGCAAGACGGGCAGCAATCTCGCCATCCGAGAGGTTCACATCGAGACGTCGCTTAGTAACATCAAAGGTAATGATGTCGCCATCACGAAGGGCGGCAATCGGCCCACCGTGAAAGGCTTCAGGAGCAACATGCCCGATCATGAAACCGTGCGAAGCCCCAGAAAATCTTCCATCGGTCATAAGCGCCACTGAATCCCCAAGTCCAGATCCTTGAAGCGCCCCGGTCACCGCAAGCATCTCACGCATCCCAGGGCCCCCAGCTGGACCTTCATTCCTTATCACGACGAACGATCCCGGCTCAATGTCTTGAGCAATGACCGCCTCAAAACACGCTTCTTCTCCGTCAAAAACCCGGGCTGGCCCCGAAAATACGTCGAGCTTCTGCCCAGAAACCTTAATTACACACCCGTCTGGCGCCAGATTCCCTCGAAGAATGAGTAGCCCGCCCGTTTCCTTTATCGGATTGTCGATCGAAGCGATAACACGCTGTCCCGGACTCTCTTCAGCCGCAGAGGCAACATCAGAAAGCGTTTGGCCATCAACGTATCTCACGTCACCGTGCAAATGCCCCCCCTTTAGTAGCTCCCGGGCAATTACAGATAGGCCACCTGCCTTAAACACATCGGTCGCGACATATGTCCCCCACGGCTTCAGATCAGCCAAGATCGGAACTCGTGCCGAAATTCGATCGAAGTCTTCCAGTTCAAGAGAGATGCCGGCCTCACTTGCGATCGCCATGAGATGCAAAACCCCATTCGTTGAACCACCGGTTGCAAGAACCGCCGTAATAGCGTTCTCTATCGACTCACGAGTAATAAAGTCCCTCGGACATGCGTCTTGATCTAAAAGACTCATTACCAAACGACCAGCTTCAAACGCCGTGTCACTTTTACCGGAATCCGTAGCGGGAACCGTGTTAGCTCCCGGAGGACTAATGCCGAGAAACTCAAGAGCTGTCGCCATCGTGTTGGCTGTAAATTGCCCCCCACAGGCACCAGCACCAGGACAGGCCACATTTTCAAGCTCCATAAGATCAGCTGCGCTCATCTTGCCAGCGGCATGCGCACCCACCCCTTCAAACACGTCTTGAATTGTCACGTCCCGCTCATGGAATCTTCCTGGGGCGATACTTCCGCTGTACAACACGAGACCAGGAATATTTAGACGCGCGAGCACCATCGCGCCGGCAGGGATGGTCTTGTCGCACCCTACAATTACTACTAGAGCGTCGAATGAATGCCCAACCGAAGCAATCTCAATAGAGTCCGCAACGATCTCCCGACTAATCAATGACGCGCGCATCCCATCCGTACCCATTGAAACACCGTCGCTGACGGAGATCGTATTCACCTCCATGGGGGTGCCACCCGCGGCGCGAACCCCTTCCTTAACCCGCTCAGCAAGCCGACGATGATTAAAATTGCACGGCATCGTTTCGATCCATTCATGGGCGACGCCCACAATCGGACGCGCCAGATCTTTATCGTTAAATCCGATCGACTTTAAATACGATCGGGCCGGCGCACGGGATGGCCCATCAGTCATAGCAGCGCTGTTGCGCTTCCGTGGATCAGACATAGAAGTTCCTAGTTGGTTCTGTCGTTAAGGTTTACGCGCGCGATAAGCCGTAGTCTCGGCTACGCCACGAAATTCTATCAACGGCGGCTGCCATTACCACGACTCCTAAACAATACTTACCATCCGACGCAAACACCGTTCGACAGGCGACCTGTCGCCCCCCTGATTTAACAGGAGGCTATTCCTGATAAAAAACCGGTTCCAGCATTTCCAAAGGTACCAACCCGCTCGCCGTATCTACATCGAGAATATCTTCGTGAAGAGCCTGCCACCTCGCTTGAACATCCGATGCGTCAAGATATGCTCCAGCACGATCCCAGTCGTCACACTCCAGATAACCGATGGCATGATGGCCGAACAAGAAGACTGAAAAGTTACGAATACCGGCTCGAGTGTTTTCCTCTTGAAGTTCCTCCCAAACAGCTGCATGGGTCCGCCGATATTCATCAACCCGGTCCGGCTTTATGGGGAGAGCGAACGCTATACGCTGCATGGAAGTGTTCCATTCTTTGAGCATGTAAGGACCGGCAGAATGCATTGCCACAAATGAAACGTCCACACACCTTCACCGGAAATCGGCTTGATCGGGCTGAGGTAGAACGTCGAAACCCCGAATGGATTTCCGAGCGTTCACGATCTTCGAAAAGCCGGTTTCTCCCACTCCAGAATCTGGACGTGTTGATCAACGATGCCCGGGTCACACGCTTGCAATGGGTGACTGGAGCCGATCTTGCTCCTGAAGATCTGGCCAAGCCTCATTTTCTTCTGGGTCTCAGAAACGACATCGCCCACTTCGCCCTAGATGCCTCGGATGGTATTCGTGTACCACAATTAGGCTCATGCAGGTTCGAAGACGCCCGAACTGCCGCCATGATGTTGTCTGCGGAAGAAGCGGCCATATTGGCCCACGCCCGCGCAAACGTCGATTGGCACTCGAGGCATAGATTTTGTGGGGTCTGTGGAGAACCGACCGAGTCCCGTCGAGGTGGGCAGCAACGTTCGTGCTCCAGCTGCAGCGCGGAGCACTTCCCAAGAACGGACCCGGTGGTCATTGTGGTCGTAACCAACGGCGAATCTTGCCTGCTCGGCCAATCACGAGGACGTCTGAGCCGACAATCCACGTACTCTGCCCTCGCTGGATTTGTAGACCAGGGTGAGTCGATTGAAGAAGCGATACGTCGGGAAGTACGTGAAGAAGCCGGCATCCAAGTTGGTGATATTCGCTATCACTCGTCCCAACCATGGCCATTCCCTTCATCGCTCATGATCGGATGTCACGCCGAAGCGCTGACCACCACAATCCATGCTGACACCGTAGAAATGAAAGACGTTCGGTGGTTCGATCGAAAAACCGTTCGCCGCGCGCTATCAGGAATTGACGACGAGCTACGAGTACCCGGTCCAATCGCTATCGCGCATCATCTGATACACGCATGGGCAAGTGAATCCAGATAACGAACAAGATGCAAAACCAAATCCCCGCTCCCACGACTGTGAGTTACGTCAGATAAACCACACCAGGTAAACGAAGCTGGCGTACTCGAAAGTGGCGGAGGAGGTGGGATTCGAACCCACGACCGAGAGGAATACTCCCGGTAACCGCTTAGCAGGCGGCCGCACTAGACCAACTATGCGACTCCTCCAAAAATACGGACCACAAAACCAGACAACCAGATTTGGCGGAGGGGGTGGGATTCGAACCCACGAGACGAGTAACCCGCCTAGTGGTTTTCAAGACCACCTCCTTAAGCCGCTCGGACACCCCTCCAGTCCAGATTTGAGTATAACGACGACAGTCAAAAAATCTCACTAGATATACGCGGGTTCATCGCCACAACATGGATCCTCAAATCAAACACGCCACAAAAGTTGCGTGTGTAGCCCTAGAACCGCACACTCCAACGTCGACACCAATGGAACCCTCGAGCCTATGCCCGACCTGCTCCGTGTCGGAATCGCCGGCATTCGTCATAGCCACACCGCTACCCTCGTAAGACAATGGCGCGAGATACCCGATGTCGAAATAGTAGCGGCAGCCGACACTTTTGAGAGCGCTCGAAGACTCGCCCATGACACCTGGGGAATCCCCACCGTATATGAAACGTGGGAAGAACTACTTGAGCGCGAACAATTGGACGTCGTCACATCAACACTGCCAAACACCCAGCATGCTGAGGTCGTCGAAGTCGTGGCCGGAGTTGGCCTACCAATCTTGATCGAAAAACCGATGGCAGCATCCCTCGAGGATGCCGAACGAATGGTACGAGCCGTAGAAACTGCTGACATACCCGCAATGGTGAACTGGCCCAACCTCAGCGATTTAGCCATTGAGGCTGGACAAGCAATAATCAACAAAGGTGCGATCGGCCGACCTCACCAGTTCACATTTCGAGGTGGCAACTCGATCGCAACTCGTAAGGCAGACCAACCCGACTGGTTCCAGTGGCTCTTTGAAGCAAACGAAGGAGGCGGATCATGGATCGACTACGCTGGCTATGGTGCGACTCCGTGCATCATGTGGATGGGAACACCAAAACGAATGGTTGCCCGTGGATCGACGATGCTTGACGCCGACGCTAGAGCGGATGAGACAGCAACCGCCATCCTCGAGTTCGAAACGGGAATCGGTTATATGCAGACGTCCCACATCCAGGTTGGTTATGCAGGCCCTCAGGGAAAAATGATGCACATTGAAATCAACGGCGACGAGGGCACACTAGTCCTCACACCTAGCCAAACGGATTCGAAAGCCAGTGCAGCAACTTCCCTTATGATTTATGACAATGGGCGACGAGTCGAAGGTTCCCGCATACCGTTGGAACATCGATCACCAAATCATCAAAGCGGTGTGGAATTCATGGCACATGCCATCCGCACTAAACGACCCATAGAAGGCCGAGGAAGTTTCCGTTTCAACCGTGACGTGGTTAGCGTGATCGATGCGGGTTCACGTGCCATAGCGAGTGATGCATGGGTAACAGTTGCACCATCCATTAGGGGCTAGCGTATGAAACAAGCGGTTGCAATCACTGGGGCGGGGCAGGGAATCGGTCGATCCACCGCACTCCATTTGGCACGAGATGGATGGACCGTAGCGATATCAGACATCAATACCAGTGCCGTGGACACCGTTGCTGCCGAAATCAACGAAGCCGGCGGCCATGCAATTTCTCGATCGCTCGACGTATCCGACGCGGAAGCCACGCGCCTCTGGGTAGAGGAAATGGACGATCTAGTAGGTGGGCTCGGCGGCGCCGTCGCAAATGCCGGCGTAATGCGCGTCAAGCCATTCCTCGAATTAACCCCAAAAATCTGGCGGGATGTCATGGCGGTCAACCTTGACGGAACATTCCACTTTGTCCATCCCGTTAGCCAACGAATGGCGACTCGTGGCTACGGGAGCATCGTAATCCTTGCATCGGCGTCATCACGTATGCCGTCCTTCGCAACCAGTGTGTACAACACAAGTAAGACCGCGCTGCATGGGCTAACTCGAGTAATGGCACTTGAGCTAGGCCCGATCGGCGTCCGAGTCAACGCGGTAAGCCCAGGCGTTGTTGACACCCCAATGTGGGAACTTATAGATCGAGAAAGAGCTGCCCTGTTAGGCAAGGATCCGGGCGAAGTCATGGCTGAAGCCGTAGACCGAATCCCTCTAGGGCGGGTCGAAACACCAGAAGATGTAGCGGGGTTCGTTGCCTATTTACTATCTGACGCGGCCAATTATATGACCGGCCAAAACATCAGTTACGACGGTGGGTTTGTAATGCCATGACGCGATATAGTCACCGCAAAGCAACCGCCCACTGATATACTCACCTTCCCTAGGGAGTGTTGACACCCCTTACTACGCTCACATTTGAAAGGCCCTTGGTTGAACGCGACCACCGAAGCCCTAACGACCCCTGACGCTCATTCCGAGCTAGAGTCGATGGATGACCTCCTCAATGAACCAGGAGGTCAACTCAAGACAATATCCCGAAGTGATGTCATTGAAGGTGTGGTCGTCGGAGTAGCTCCGGACGAACTCCTTGTAGACATGGGAACCAAAGCCGAGGGAGTCGTTCCTGAACGAGAACTTTGGGATTCAAATCACGATGAGCCAAAACCGTCGTACGCCCTAGGTGACACCGTACTCGTATATGTAGTCCAACCTGAAGGAGATGGCCCTGCCATCCTTTCAGTACGGCGGGCAGCGCAAGAAAAAGTTTGGCGTGCCACCGAAGACATGTTTGAAAACGGCACGATCATCGAGGCCACCATTCTTGAGTTCAACAAGGGCGGGGTTTTGGTCGACGTGGGCCCTCGAGGCTTTGTTCCACTTTCACAACTTACGAGCCTTCGGCGAGGCCCAGCAGATGAGACTGAAGAAGAACTGAATGCGAAACTTTCCGAAGTGGTCGGCCAACAGATTAACGTCAAGATTATTGAACTTGATCGCCGTAGGAACCGTTTGATCCTGTCAGAACGAGTTGCGGAACGTGAAATGCGATCTCAACGTCGCGAAGTTCTTTTGGACGAGCTGCAAATAGGACAAATCCGAAAAGGAATAGTTAGCAACATCTGTAGTTTCGGCGCCTTTGTTGACCTGGGCGGAGCCGACGGTCTTGCCCACATATCCGAGCTCTCATGGAGCCGTGTGGAGAGCCCCGAAGAACTCCTGAGCCCTGGCGAAGAAATTGACGTGTACATTTTGTCCCTCGACCGTGAAGACAAAAAAATTGCGCTCAGTCTACGCCGAGCCACGGAAGACCCTTGGGCCGCCCTTTCGTCTCGTTTCGAAGCTGAGCAGATCGTCAATGGGACAGTCACCAAGCTTGCACCTTTCGGGGCATTCGTACACTTGGAAGACGGAGTGGAAGGACTTGCCCATTCGTCCGATTTAGGAGAATCCGCACTAGAATCCATTAGCGAAGGAAATCCTGGGAAATTCAAGATTCTTAGTATTGACGCGCCCCGACGAAGAATACGCTTGCAACCGATCGAGATTGAAACCTCCTCATCCGAAGATCTTGCTGAAGACGGCGCATTGGTCGCTACCGCTGAAAACCCAAGTGAGCATGACGAGGACTCAGAGGAAACAAGCAACCAGCCAGAGATTGAGTCAAGCACCGATACAACCCAGGAATCATCCGACGAGGCTGAACCATCGTCAGACGAGACTAGTCTTGAAGAGGACGGCGATTCAAAGAAGATTGATACGACAGGCGAAGAAGATGCGATGATAGAGGGTGAACCTAAGTCTGACGCACAATAGTCGGCTCCTTGCTTCAACCGGAGGTTGTCCGTGAACGATCGGTTAGACAAGTTCACGGAGCGAGCTAAGAAAGTTCTCGTCTACGCCCAAGATGAGGCAACACGCTTCAACCATAACTACATTGGCACAGAACATTTACTTCTAGGCCTCGTGCGTGAAGGCGAAGGCATTGCGGCTCAGGTTCTAACCAACCTTGGGGTTGAACTAAACAAGGTTCGTAGCGCCGTTGAGTTTATTATCGGCCGAGGCGAACGGATGGTAGTTGGTGATATCACGCTCACCCCACGAGCCAAACGAGTGATTGAGCTCTCTATTGAGGAAGCGCGACGTCTCGGTCATAACTACATCGGCACAGAGCACCTGCTGCTCGGGCTGGTCCGTGAAGGCGAAGGCATAGCAGCCGGTGTTCTCGAGAGCTTAGGAGTCAACCTTGAAAAGGTACGCTCGCAAGTTGTACAAGTTGTCAGTCAAGGTCAGATTGAACGGCGATCATCCTCAGGCAGGAGCACAAAGAACTCCTCAAAGACACCCATCGTTGATCGGATGGGGATTGATCTCACCGCCGCAGCCCGAGCCAACAAGCTAGATCCTGTCATAGGCCGCCAAAATGAAGTTGAGCGTGTGATACAAATCCTAAGTCGAAGGACAAAGAACAATCCAGCTCTTATTGGTGAACCTGGGGTTGGAAAAACTGCCATCGTTGAAGGATTGGCGCAGCGAATAGTAGCTGGGGAAATCCCCGAAACATTGCGGGATCGACGTGTGCTAACCCTGGACATGGGAGCCTTGGTCGCAGGAACGAAATATCGGGGTGAATTTGAGGAACGACTGAAAAAAATCATCGATGAGATTAAGGCCTCGACTGATACGGTATTGTTCATTGACGAGCTCCATACGGTCGTTGGCGCCGGAGCTGCAGAAGGAGCAGTTGATGCTGCCAACATCCTCAAACCATCTCTCGCACGCGGCGAACTGCAGGTCATTGGGGCAACCACGCTAGACGAATATCGAAAGCATGTTGAGCGGGATGCAGCGCTGGAACGAAGATTTCAACCGGTCTCGGTTAGAGAGTCGACCATTGAAGAAACCGTTGAAATTCTACGTGGCGTCAGAGAGCGGTACGAAGATCATCACAATGTCGACATCAAAGATGACGCGATTAAGGCTGCTGCAGAACTCGCCGATCGATATGTTGCCGACCGTTTCCTTCCTGACAAAGCCATCGATGTAATGGATGAAGCAGCCGCTCGAGTGAAGATCCGGCAAGGAATGCCACCAAAGGAATTGCGTGATCTGGAATCAGAAGCTGATCGTATTGCTGTAGAAAAATCCAAGGCCATCGACGACCAACGATTTGAAGATGCGAATACTCTTCGGCAAGACGAACAACAGATGCGGACCGAAGCTAATCAAGTACGAGAAGCATGGACGCAATCGCAAGAAGAGCAGCGCGCTTCTGTAACCGAGGAGGAAGTTGGCCAAGTTGTTTCGATGTGGACAGGAATCCCGGTGACACGGATTCGTGAAGAAGAATCCGAACACCTCCTACACATGGAGGATGACCTCTCAAAAAGAGTCGTCAGTCAAACCGAAGCAATAAAATCGATATCCGCCGCAGTTCGACGAGCACGGGCCGGCCTAAAAGATCCACAGCGGCCAATTGGAGCATTCATGTTCTTGGGGCCTACTGGCGTTGGCAAAACACTGCTAGCGAGAGCTTTGGCTGATTTCATGTTTGGAAGCGAAGAAGCTCTCATTCGGATCGATATGTCCGAATACATGGAGCGACACTCAGTTTCAAGGCTTGTAGGTGCACCTCCAGGCTATGTTGGCTACGAGGAAGGTGGACAGCTTACAGAAGCTGTTAGACGTCGTTCGTATGCAGTGATCCTGCTAGACGAAATAGAGAAAGCACACCCTGAGGTTTTCAATATATTGCTTCAACTAATGGATGACGGTCGTCTAACCGACGCTAAAGGCCGGACGGTAGACTTCCGAAACACAGTCTTGCTTATGACCTCCAATGTAGGTGCTCAACACATTAAGCGCGATGCCTCTCTTGGCTTCGTCAATGAGGCTTCAAAAATGAATGAAGATGTGCACTACAAGAATATGCGCTCAAAAGTTCTTAACGAACTCAAGAAAGTATTCCGACCGGAGTTTCTTAACCGTATCGACTCGACCGTTGTATTCCACGCGCTAACGCGGGCGGACGTTGGAGCAATCGTCGATATCGAACTGGAACGCGTACGATTGCAACTGAATGAGCATGAACTCCAGCTGGAAGTTTCTGATGACGTTAAGGATTTGCTAGCTGATAAAGGATATGATCCGGATTTCGGAGCCCGTCCGTTACGTCGAGTAATACAGGACCTCGTTGAAGATCCCCTCGCTGAAGAATTATTGCGCGGAACATTCGAACCCAAAGACAAGGTCGTGATAGACCGAGAAGGGAATGAAGTCTCGATCTCGTCAAGATCGCCAGTGAACGCGTAAAAAAGTCGGACCTGTTCGATTGCCACCAGATTCACATCGATGACCGAATCGAACCGAGGCCCAAGCAAAAAAGAGCTCCAACCAAAGCCTAAATCCACAGCCAAGTTACTATTCGTCTAGAAAAGAATTTGTGAAAAGAATTTATGGCAAAACCACGAAGAGTT
The DNA here is from genome assembly GCA_002433065.1 of Chloroflexi bacterium UBA6622. Taxonomy (GTDB): domain Bacteria; phylum Chloroflexota; class UBA11872; order UBA11872; family UBA11872; genus UBA11872. The sequence continues at coordinate 13,628 of DJHK01000047.1, read as the reverse complement.
TTTGCCTGCGGGTCATGCGGTGCTGAACACCCTCAATGGGCCGGCCAGTGCAGTGTCTGCAGCGAGTGGAACACACTGACTGAACGGTCATCGATTTCTGCCACTCGCCGGCTCAGTACAACCGGAACTTCAGTTGCTTTCGAGGACATTGATACTGCGAGCGACGACCGCCTCTCGTCCGATATCTCCGAACTTGATCGGGTACTCGGTGGAGGTCTGGTAAAAGGCTCCTTAATACTGCTAGCCGGAGATCCAGGCATCGGAAAATCTACCCTGCTACTGCGCATCGCGGCCAACATCGCCGCTACTGGTCGATCTTGCCTGTACATAGCGGCTGAAGAGTCCGCACCGCAAATTCGGATGCGAGCGCATCGTATGGGGATTAAAGGTGATGGGCTATACATATATCCTGAGATTTCCGTAGAAGGAGCTCTTGTTGAGGCCAGCCGTATTAACGCTGGAATAATTATGGTCGACTCGATACAAACCGTTAGGGCTGACGATATTGATTCGGCACCCGGAAGCATTTCTCAAGTTCGAGAGGCAACATTACGCCTACTTCACTACGCAAAAGCCACGCAAACCCCTACCCTCATTGTTGGCCACGTCACGAAAGAAGGAACGGTCGCCGGCCCGAGAATGCTCGAACACATCGTCGATACCGTACTGTATCTCGAAGGAGACGACCGTCATTCCCACCGTTTGTTACGAGCAGTGAAAAATAGATTCGGCCCGTCATTTGAAGTAGGTGTCTTCAAAATGGACAGCAACGGCCTGGTCGAAGTATCAAATCCTTCCGCTATGTTGTTAGCGGGTCGAGACGAGGCTGCGCCCGGATCTGCAGTAGCCGTGGCAATGGAAGGCAGCCGACCTCTGTTGGTTGAAATCCAAGCCCTAGCAGCTCCGACCGCCTACTCGCTACCTCGTCGCCTCGCCACCGGATTGGACTTAAACCGACTAAACATGCTTCTCGCCGTGCTAGCCCAACGTGCCAACATTGGGCTGACCGCACATGATGTTTATGTCAATGTAGTTGGAGGACTCCGCCTCCGAGAACCTGCCACTGACCTCGCAATCGCACTGGCTATTGCATCAAGCCATGCTGACCGACCTATTCAATCAGGCACGGTGGCTATAGGGGAAATTGGCTTAACCGGAGAATTACGAACGGTCACCTCAGCCGTACAACGTATTGATGAAGCCGCACGTCTGGGCTTCAAGAGATGCGTCATTCCTGACGGCACTGCTATAACTCGAAAGTCCGACAACACATTCTCTGCTTCGAATGTAGAACAAGCTATTGGCTTTGGACTTGCATGACAACAGACGCAATCATCTTGGGTAGTGGACGAAGTAAACGAATGCAAGGAACCGATAAGCTGCTGGCAAACCTAGATGGAAACCCGGTGATTACCTGGAGCATTCGAGCCTTCGAAGACAATGCCGCGATTAGATCGGTTGTAATCACAACCTCTACTGAAAATGATCAGAAAATACGAAATTTCCTTCGATCTTCACACTTCTCAAAGATACATTCGATCGTAGCTGGTGGCCCTTGTCGCGCCCGTTCCGTATTGAACGCACTCAAAGCGCTTGAAGATAGACCACCCGACTTCGTCGCTGTGCACGATGGCGCCCGTCCCTTGTTAACCCAAAAAATAATTTTAAATGGGTTGGACCAATTAAAGGTTCACCCCGCTGCGATCCCAGCACTGCCCGCCACCGACACAGTGAAAATTCTAGATCAGCATCAACGCATTATGCGGTCCATCCCCCGATCAACCGTTTGGCATGCCCAAACACCACAGTTCGCTCGATACAAAGACATCCTAAATGCGCATTTGGTCCAGTCAGATGACTTAGAGAGCTTCACTGACGATGCCTCACTGCTCGAAGCTTCCGGCATACCGATCCAGGCATATCAGGGCGACCCCGAAAACCTCAAGATTACGACAGCCCAAGACCTTGCCACAGCCTCCACTATTGTGGAACGTCGCAACGAGGACCCCTCAACAGCCACATCCACACCTAAACAAAAGAAACCGCAATAACACTTCAAACAAAATGTCGAGTCCCACCCATTAGGGAAGCCCACGCCGTATCATGGACCCACGTAGATGGCACGCTTCGTAACGGAGCAGCCCTACCACAAATCGAAATAAAGCGGAGTGTCGTGTGCCTAATGAAGAGTCCTCTACAAGAGATACCCGTCGGACACCTCGTGCACGCCGTGACATCCGTGAGCGAATGTCGCGGGCAGTCCTAGCTGATTGGCACACGCTCGATGACCAAGATATAGCAATTTTTTCTATCCGAAATCCGGACGGGAGTAGTTTCCCTGAGTTTGAGGTAGGGCAATACACTCAACTGGCGTTTTGGGACCAATCGACGTCAGACCCAAGACCTCGCCAGCTCTCGATAGCTTCATCACCGCTAGATCTAAGCCACCTAGAGTTTTACGTAATACTGGTTCGGGATTCTCTTGACGACGGATCAAACACACCAGGAATCTTCACCGGCACGCTTTGGAAGCATAAACCCGGTGACGAAATACTTTACCTGCCCCGTCCCGCAGGACGATTCACTCTTTCACGCACGGACCAGCCTGAAGTGGTTTGTATTGCCACCGGCACAGGACTCGCCCCATTTGTGTCGATGGCTAGAGCGGCGTGGCATAGGTACAAAGAAACTGGAACAATTCACCGAAGACTAACTATCGTGCACGGAGTTTCGTACGCAAACCAATTGGGTTATCGGAATGAGTTAGAAACAATGGCCGCGGACCCTGATTTTGGACTCTCTTACATACCCACCGTTAGTCGGCCCGATAGGGATGCTTCCTATACCGAACTGGTTTCTCGAGGACGGGCCAATGATCTTGTCCGACTTTACTTCGGAGAGGAAATGAGCGGACGGGTAGAACCTCAGTTCGCAGGAGCACTGCTGGGAGATCTCCAGAACCGACTCACACCGGAAAGCGCAGCGGTCTATTTGTGCGGAAATCCTGACATGATCGCCGACGCAAAACCAATTCTTGCAGCTAATGGATATGAAACAGAAGGCCGAGAATCACAAGTCATTACCGAGGACTACTGGTAGTTCGGCGGCATAAGACAATGCCTGATGCTGCGCCTCCACACGAAACTCCCGAGCTTCGGATCGGAAATGGTTACGATCTTCACAGATTAGGTGATTCAGCCCCATTCGTTCTCGGTGGCGTAGAAATCGCACCGGAGGGCGGGGCCATCGCCTATTCCGACGGCGACGTCATAATGCACGCCCTCGTAGATGCTTTACTAGGAGCTATCGCCAGTGGTGATATTGGTCAACGGTACCCGAATAGTGATCATCGAAATCGAAATGCTGATAGTTCTCGTTTTGTTTCTGAGACGATGTCTGAACTCCGTGATGGAGGCTGGAAGCTCGTTAACGTTGACATCACAGTCATACTCGAAGTTATCAAGATCGCGCCATTTGTCCAGGTCATGGTCAACCGCGTCGCTGAAGCTCTAGGAGATGTTGAAGCAAACCGGGTAAGCATCAAAGCTAAGACAAACGAAGGAGTCGACGCTATCGGATCCGGTGACGCTGTAGCCTGCTATACCACTGCGCTTTTAATGCGCGAAATATCTGACTGATCACAAGTAGAATGCCTCGCCATAAGCCCAAACAGAGTCAACCAGATTGACGATATTAATTGAGAACACACGAACAGGCCGCAAAGAGGTTTTTGAGCCTCGGAACGATCCTGTTCGCATGTATGTATGCGGAATGACACCAAAAGATCTTCCGCATTTAGGGCATGCTTTTATGTTCATCCATATGGACGTCATCCGCCGTTATCTGGAATACAGCGGATATTCTGTTCATCACGTTCAAAACTTCACTGATATCGATGACAAGATCATCGATCGAGCAATCAAAGCTGACCGGGACCCCATGGACTGGTCACAAGAACACACCGAGGCCTACTTTAAGGTCATGGACCGCCTCAAAGTGTTGCGAGCACATGAGTTCCCTCGAGTCACCGAAAGCATTCCAGCGATCATTCAAGACGTACAGCAACTGATTCGATCCGGCCACGCATATGTAACTTCTACCGGTGTCTATTTTGATGCCGGTTCGTTCCCGACATATGGTGAACTCAGCGGCCGTACCAGTGACGACGGATTAGCCGGCGCTCGCGTAGCAGTCGATGAAGAAAAAAAGGACGTCCGAGATTGGGCGCTCTGGAAGGTCGATAGTACAGGTCCGATCGGCTGGGAAAGCCCATGGGGCCGGGGAAGACCAGGCTGGCACATTGAATGCTCCACCATGATTCAGGAAACACTGGGCAGCCATATTGATATTCACGGCGGAGGAATCGATCTTGTTTTCCCTCATCACGAAAACGAAATCGCACAGGCCGAAGCCGCGACACAAGAAACACCATTTGTCTCCTACTGGACGCATACAGGTCTCATCCTCACAGATGGGGAAAAAATGGCTCATTCCTCAGGCAACTTCACGACGGTCACTGACGTGCTTTCGAAGGTTGCCCCGGACGTACTTCGGCTTTATTTACTCAGCGTCCACTATCGGTCACCTCTCCACTTCTCGGCCCTAGCACTGCAACAAACAAAAACCGGTTATGAGCGTTTGCTAGGTGTACTCCGAACGCGAGGCCAAGATGAATCTCCGGACAACAATGCCCTATCTAAATCTGGACTGGAAATCCGAAAAACGTTTGAATCATCGATGAATGATGACTTCAATACGCCTAGGGCAATAGGCGCAATCTATGAATTCGGACGTACCATCAACAGGCTAGCCCCAACCTCCTCAGTAACCAATGTCACTGAGGCGAAGAACATTTTCATTGAATTATTGGAAGTACTTGGAATCACCCTGTACGAGCCGGAAACCAATTCATCAAACATCGAGCCATATATCAATATGCTGGTCGCCGTGCGCCAGCAACTCCGAGAGGCCAACAAATGGGATCTCGCCGATCAAATCAGAGACGACCTAGCCGACCTGGGCGTAATAATCGAAGACACGGCCGACGGTACGGACTGGCGACTCGCCTAACAAAACCACGACCTGCCATAACATCTGGAATTTGGGGTCGACGAGCAGTGACCGAAGCGCTCAAGCATGGAGATACCGTAGATCGTGTGTTCATTGAGCGTTCAGAAGCCGATAGTCTCATGGCAATTCGAGATGCGGCGGCCCAAACCGCCGTTGCTGTGACCTTTGTGGAAACCACTGAACTAGATGAGCTCAGCTACGGTTCCATGCACCAAGGGGTTTTCGCATCTATCCAACCAGGTCCACCGATAGATATGAATGAACTAGTAACCGGAAGTACCAATAACGGTCCTCCAGTAATCCTAGCGTGCGACCAGATTCAAGACGTCGGAAATCTCGGCGCACTGTTACGAAGCCTTGAAGCGATCGATGGCGCAGGTGCATTGGTCCCCACTCGGCGTTCCGCAGCGCTTACCGGTGGTGTTGCCCGAGCTTCAGCTGGTGCAAGCCTAAGAACAAAAATCATGGAAGTCACAAACATGACACGTGCGCTTATGGAACTACGTAACGCAGGTGTTTGGATCTACGGTCTCGATGCCGATGGGGATATCGACCATGACGCAGCCGATTTCAGCGGACCGACATGTCTCGTGGTTGGCAATGAAGCACAGGGAATCCGGGATGCCGTACGCAAGTCATGCGACGCAATGCTCCGTATTCGGATGTACGGTGGCATAGGTTCGCTTAATGTTTCAGTAGCAGGAGCAATCGTGATGTACCACGCCGTCAAGTCACGGGAAGGTTCGGCACCCGATGTCAACTGACGCTATTAGTCTCATCGGTATCGTTGTCTACGGATATCACGGTGCACGCCCTGAAGAACGAAGCTTGGGGCAACGATTTGTCGTCGACATAGATCTGGATCTCGATTTAACAGAGCCGTCCACCTCAGATGAACTGTCCGACACGGTGAATTACAGCGAGGTCTATCAGGTGGTAACTGACGTCCTTCACGGACCTTCGGTTAATCTGCTGGAAACATTAGCTGGGGCCATCGCAAACACACTGCTTTCTCGATTTTTACAGATAGAGCATGCCCACGTACGCATCGCTAAACCTGGCGTGGCAATTGCAGGAGCGATACTCAAGGAATCAGCGGTCCGTGTAACCCGATCAAAAAAGGACATTAATCGTTAGGCGAACGCATGTCGATCACAACCTCTTCAACCTTTGCCAAGACAGCAGAAACAGTTTTCCTGATTGATCCCCAAGCAATCATCACAGAAACACTGTACTTGTTTGCAAGCATCCTTAATTGGGCCAAGGTCACGAAATTCTAGTCGAGGCACCTTTAACTACGCTGGCAACAGGCGTGAATAAAGGCGAAAACACTTAAGCAACTAAAGATTTTATTCGGTCCCATTAATAATCGTTCGTATACTCAACGTGTCCCGCGAAAGACCTAGTCGGGGATACCTCACACTAGAAGTAATCGGAAAAATGCCTGCCCTATCAACAGGTGGGAAGCACTTGGATCCCATCGGATCATTTGAAACCACCGGACCTAGTTCGGGCGAACGGCATAAAGCCTTGCGAAGGTGACAAGCGGTCCCTGCCAAAACGCAAGAAACTGCGTCGTAGCACATGACACAGCTAGAAAGACGAGATTGCCCATGCCAGCAGAAAACATTAAACGAAATGGCTCTCCCATTTCGAAGATGATCGACACAACTGAAACCGATCAATTTTCCGACGGTGGCTGGCATCCAGATATTTCAAAAATTGAGTCAGCCGTTCGTGAAATCCTCATAGCAATTGGCGAAAACCCGGATCGAGATGGTTTGTTGGAAACTCCCAGCCGGGTAGCCAGAATGTACATGGAAGTTTTTCAGGGACTTAATGGAGAACCTGACTTACATCTTGAAACGACGTTTGATCATGCCCACGACGAAATGATCGTGGTTCGAGACATCCCCTTCTATTCAATGTGTGAACACCACTTACTACCATTCTTTGGGCGCGCTACCGTCGGATACATCCCAAACGAAAGAATCGTCGGCTTAAGCAAACTAGCCCGAGTAGTCGAACATCTAGCCCGACGTCCGCAAGTTCAAGAACGCCTGACCTGCCAGATCGGCGATCGGATCGAACAAGTACTCGACCCAACAGGTGTCGCCGTTACACTCGAGGCAGAACATACGTGTATGACGATGCGAGGCGTCAAGAAACCAGGAAGCAAAATGGTGACCTCGGTCACTCGAGGAGTGTTTCGAGATAACCCCGCTACCCGAGCCGAGTTTTTCGACGCAGCTCGAAGTACCTAATTATTCAGACGCACCCAGCAGCTGGGTTTGGGGCCAAGCAATCGCCCGTCGAATCAATCAGTCGTCGTTGTAAACTTCGGGATTAACCGTCCGTTTGGGCTGCCCGCCCGCGAGCCGTTCGGCCAAGTTTTCTACAGCCCTCTCGCTCATGCGAGTCATTGACTCATTGGTTCCCCCTGCAAAATGTGGGCTGAGCACAACATTGGGTAACGAAAACAGCGGATGGTCTGGAGGTGGAGGCTCTACATCAAAAACATCCGAACCGTAGCCAGCAATCTCACCTTGCCGAAGCCCATCAACTAGAGCGTCTTCGTCAACAAGATGCCCTCTTGACGGATTGATTAAATACGCCGTCGGCTTCATTAGCATCAGTTCCTTCCGACCAATCATATGCATGGTTCGAGCATTTACCGCCGCGTTCAGCGACACAAAGTCAGAAGCCGCAAGCAGTTGATCCATCTCAACAAAGTCAGCTGTGATACCCAAGGACTTGAGCCGATCCGGATCAGGATGCGCCGTATTAACAAGGACTTTCATCCCGAAGCCTCTCTGGCATATGCTGGCCACCCGACGACCAATTTCTCCAAACCCAACAACACCCACGGTCTTTCCATCCAGTTCCATTCCACTCAACTCAGTTCGCATCGCAAAACCCGAGGTGCGAACAGACCTGTCTGCTTCGATGATCCCTCGAGCAAGTGACCACATCAAACCCACACTGTATTCGGCAACTGTCTGAGCGTTTTCTCCAGGGGCATTAAGAATCGCTATCCCGCGTTCGGTGGCGGCCACCAAATCGATGCTGTCGACTCCAGTTCCCACTCGGGAAATTGCCTCAAGTCCAGATCCAACACCATCCATAACCTCAAGCGTCCAAGATTCGGTACCAGCAATAACACCACGACAACCGCGGGCTGCTTGAATCAGCGCCTGACCTTCAATGAAAAAATCCTGAGTAACGTCATGATCAGCCCGAAGCTTTTCAACAACCGGCTCAGGCATTGGAAATGTCTGAAGAACCCTTGCCATAACTAACCTCAATATATCTATGGACTCGACACAAGAACCTTTTCGAGCACCTCGTGGTGCGACAAGCCAATACCGCAACCCATTGCCACACACAGTAATGGGGTTTCAGCAACATGTACCGCGATTCCGGTCTCTTTAGCGAGTAACTGGTCCAGGTTTCGCAAAAGAGAAGTGCCACCCGTCATTACAAGACCCTTCCCTATAATATCCGCGGCAAGTTCCGGGGGTGTCGACTCAAGAACCACTCGAACCCCTCGAACAATCTGATCAATCGGCTCATAAATAGCCTCAGTTATTTCGTCTGACGTGACTGTCACTGTTCGTGGCAGCCCCTGAACCTGGTCACGACCCCGAACTTCCATTGTTTCGGCCGGGTCCAGTGCAATCGCACTCGCGATTTTCATCTTGACCTGTTCGGCTGTCCTATCACCAATCATTAAGTTGTACTTACGTTTGACATAGGTTCGTATCGATTCATCAATACGATTACCGCCAACCCGGATAGAGGCAGAACAATCAGCAACGATATCGTTGAGTGAAACAACCGCGATCTCTGTGGTGCCCCCACCAATATTTACGACCATGCTGCCCGAGGGAGCCGAAATCTGGACTTGAGCACCGATCGCAGCAGCAAGCGGCTCAGCGATGAGATGAACACGTCGAGCCCCAGCTGCCACGCCAGCATCAAGAACCGCTCGCTGCTCGACCGTTGTAACACCCGTGGGTACTGCAACCATTATTTCCGGACGAAACATCCGAAACCTTCCACAGGACCGATCGACGAAATATCGCAGCATCGCCTCGGTAACCAGATAATCAGCAATCACACCATCCTGCATAGGTCGCAAGATCCGCAAACTGCCTGGTGTTCGACCTACCATGTCACGAGCCGCGTGGCCTATCGCTTGAATCCTTCGATCATTTGCAGAAATTGCGACTACAGATGGCTCGTTAATTACAACTCCCTTGCCTACATGATTGACTACAACGTTTGCCGTACCCAGATCTATGCCCAATAAAGGCGGGGAGAATCCTAAAGGCACTTACACCGTCGCAGCCGGGCGAATTTCAGCCTCAGCCAGCACCTCAGTACGTACGGACGCCCCAAGCGCTTGCAGATCACCGGCCAGATCTTGGTATCCGCGACGCACAACTTCAAAACCATCCAGGACAGTTTCCCCCTCCGCCACCAAACCCGCCAAGGCCATGGCAGCACTACCTCGGATATCACCCCACAAGTCGAGATGCCGCCCTCGAAGCAACCGCGGCCCAGTAATAACAGCCCGCGACCCATCGACCTTTACATTTGCGCCCATCGCAGCAAGATGTTCCAAGTAACCCATATTTCCGTCATACACCCGCTCAACGATCGTACTCGCACCATGTGCTTGAGTCATCAAGACGCCAATCGGTGCCTGAACGTCGGTAGGAAAACCGGGAAACGGCATTACCTGAACATCCGTGGCACTAGGACGCTCGGTCCCCACAACGCGAACCGAGCGGTTGGTTTCGGTTATGGAAACCCCCATCTGTCGTAACTGGGCTGTGACAGGTTCTAGATGATCCGGCCTAATATTTAGCAATTCCACATCACCACCCGTGAGAGCCGTTGCCACCGCCATAGTGCCTGTCACAATCCGATCTGGAATGGCCCTGCTTGTCGAGCCAAAAAGACGATCCCGTCCCTGAACACCAATCACACTGGTCCCCTCGCCGTGGATCTCCGCACCCATTCCACGAAGAAAGTGCACCAAGGCAATAACCTCAGGTTCACGCGATGCATGAACAATCGTGGTAAAGCCATTAGACAATGTCGCGGCCATCAAAAGGTTTTGCGTCCCCGTGTGGCTTGGATAATCCAGATACACACGTTGCCCATAAAGCGCATCAGCTTCTGCATGAAACACTCCGTCAGCCAAAGCAACTACAGCACCCATTTGAGTAAAGCCTGCAATATCTACGCTGACAGGCCGAGAACCCAACTGACATCCTCCCGGCGAGGCACAATCAAATCTTCCAAACCTGGCCAGTAAAGGCCCTGTCACCTGAAAAGATGCCCGCATCTGTCCAACCAACGTCGGATCCGGATTAGTGGAATCAACGTTGGCCGCAGTAATAGCCACCGTATGCGCTTGTTCATCAAGCTCTACGTTTGCTCCCAGTCGACGTAGCAGCTCGGCCATGATGAGGACATCAGAAATGATCGGAACATTCTGTATAACACACGTCTCATCTGTGAGTAATGATGCAGCCATCATTGGCAACACAGCATTTTTGGCACCTGGTGCACCATAGGTTCCTCGAAGAGACCGTCCACCGACAATGGTGGCCCTAACTCGCTCGAAATCTGTCCTCATTGGGCCGTCTCTCTTAACGACCAGATTCTCAAACGCCTCTGGCGCGTTCGGTCGTCTGTAATCGCGCCTTAGCTCGCGACAATGCTTGGTGAGCCCGCATCCTCAAATCCTGATCGCCTGTCTGCCGAGCAACCGAAAGGTCCTGCTCGGAGTTATCCCGAGCTCGCTCAGCCCGAGCGTTATCAATATCCTCCGCATATTCCGATGCTTCAGCTAACACAACAACATTGTTGTTCATGACTTCCATGAATCCACCGATGACAGAGAGATAGCCGGAAGAACCATCACGACGTATCTCGAGAGTGCCAGCAGCAAGGCTTGTCACTAGCGGCGCATGGCCTGGAAGAATACCTACCTGACCATCAATAGATGGGGCAAGAACCAGCGACACCACCTCGTCACGAACAACCTCGCGATCGGGCGTAACTATTGTCAGTGTCAAAGCTGCCATTGTTGATTACCTGGACGAGTCTATCAGGGCTGTATTACAAAAAATCACAAGAATCTACGCCGCGGAATCAAGTGATTCCGCCTTGGCAACCGCCTGATTGATGTTGCCAACCATCATGAATGCTTGCTCCGGAAGCTCATCATGGTCACCGTTGAGAATCGACTCAAAACCTTCCACCGTTTCCTCCAAAGGAACAATCTCTCCTGGCGTCCCCGTGAACACCTCGGCAACATTCATCGGTTGTGAGAGATACCTCTCGATCTTTCTGGCTCGAGACACTGTTAATCGATCGTCCTCAGACAACTCCTCGATTCCGAGAATGGCGATGATGTCCTGAAGATCTTTGTAACGTTGCAGCACCTGTTGAACACCCCGGGCAACCGTATAGTGGCGCTCACCAACGATTCTCGGATCCAAGATCTTTGAAGTGCTTGTTAACGGATCCACCGCTGGATAAATACCACGATCTACGATCGATCGCTCCAAACGGAGCGTCGCATCCAAGTGAGCAAAAGTCGTTACCGGAGCCGGATCGGTGTAATCATCCGCTGGTACATAAATCGCCTCAAGAGACGTAATCGAACCCTTGGTGGTCGACGTAATTCGCTCCTGCAATTCGCCCATCTCAGTTCCTAGAGAGGGCTGATAACCAACAGCGGATGGCATTCGTCCCAAAAGCGCCGAAACCTCAGAGCCAGCCTGCGTAAAACGGAAAATGTTGTCGATGAAGAGAAGGAGATCTCGTCCCTCTTCATCCCTAAAATATTCCGCCATAGCAAGTCCAGCCAGAGCCACACGTAGACGAGCTCCTGGAGACTCGTTCATCTGTCCAAAGACCATGGTTGTATTACCAACAACACCAGCTTCTGACATCTCACCAATAAGCTGGGTGCCTTCACGAGTCCGCTCACCGACCCCACAAAAAATTGAGTATCCACCGTACTGAACAGCAATGTTGTTGATCATTTCCATAATGACGATTGTCTTGCCAACCCCGGCACCACCAAACACCCCGGTCTTTCCACCTCGGGTAAACGGAGCAATAAGATCAATAACTTTCACACCAGTGGCAAACACTTCAGCAGTGGTGCTTTGATCAGTGAAAGCCGGTGCTGCCCTATGAATAGGATAGGTCGCAGTTGCTTCCACAGGTCCTTTGCCATCAACAGGCTCACCGACCACATCAAAAACACGACCTAGCGTCTCCGCACCCACAGGAACTTGAATTGGAGAGCCAGTGTCACGAACAGACGCGCCCCGCCTTAAACCTTCGGTCGGCCGCATAGACACACAGCGCACCGTTCGATCCCCCGTGTGCTGTTCGACCTCAATAACAACACGGTCGGATCGATCAGTTTCCTGAACCTCTAGTGCATTGTAGAGAGCTGGTAGATCACCAGTCGGAAACTCCACGTCAATTACGGCCCCAACTATCTGAACAATGCGGCCTTCAGCCATGCCTCAGCCTCCCTTTACCCTAAGCATCCGCCAGCGCCTTGGCGCCGGAGGCAATATCTATGATTTCGCTAGTAATACGCGCCTGTCGCAGCTTGTTATAAGCACGACGAAGACTCTCGATCAATTCGGTCGCATTCTCAGTTGCTGCCCGCATAGCAACCATACGAGCACTCTGCTCACTAGCCACTAGCTCCAACAAAGCCCGATAAAACGTCATTTCCACGTACTTCGGAACGATAGCCTCAAGCACTGTCGATGCATCAGGTTCCAAGATCATGTCCAGCTCACGCACCTGCTGCTGTTCACCAGTAGCTAACACCGGCAACACACGGCTGCTCAATGGACGTTGGGTCAAGGTGTTAACAAACTCAGGATATACAACCCTAACTTCATCAAAATCACCTTCCCGGTATCCAGAAGTTACAGCCTGTACTATCGGGTCAACATCAGCAGTCGTCGGCTGATCACTCATCTCGTCGAACACCGTATGAATATTATGTGAACTAGCCAAAGCTTCCTGGCCCTTGCGACCAACAATCATCAAGCTAATCCTGTTTCCACCACCGAGTTCATCTATCTCACTGATCGCTGCCCTAACAATGTTTGTGTTCAGCGGACCGGCCAACCCGCGGTTAGTGGTCATAACAACAATGGCCGTTCGTTCTATAGGCCGTGGTCGAAGCAACGGAGGCAAACTTTCAGATCCACGGGCTTGGACAAGCCTGTGAACCACTTCGGTCATATGGTGAGAGTACGGACGAGAGGACTCAACAGCCTCCTGCGCTCGACGCATCCGAGACGCCGCAACTAGCTGCATCGCACGCGTAATCTGGCGAGTATTATCCACGCTCTTAATACGAGTTCGAAGCTCAAGAGGATTTGGCATGTCCTACCTGCACAAACTATTCAGCGTCATCAGTTTCAGTAATCCCAACGAAAACATTAGTCTTGAATTCGTCTATAGCCGCCCTGAGCTCCGACTCAGCATCGTCACTTAAA
>DJHK01000002.1 GCA_002433065.1 Chloroflexi bacterium UBA6622 | reverse complement strand
ACCGATCGTGGCAATGATCTGGTCTGGGGCGTAGGTCAGGTTGTTTTCTCGCGCGAGCTTGTCAATGACCGCGCTCTTGAGCTCAGCGACGCCTGAGGCTGGCTTGGCGTATTTGGTTTCCCCTCGATCCAGTGCGGCGCTAGCTGCCTGTTTAATGTGATCGGGTGTGTCAAAGTCTGGTTCGCCGGCACCGAGGCTGACGACGTCAATCCCCTCGGCTCGCAATGCTGCGACCTTGTTGCTGACTGCGATTGTTCCAGACTCGGCCAAGTCTTGTATGCGTTGGGAAACCTTCACCTATGAACCTCAGGTGGTACGCGACGAACCGTTATTGTGCCTGATCGTGTCCCCTGTGTTCGTGGTTATTGTTTCGCAGGGGCCTCAAATGCCCCGGAGCTCATGTCGGCAGCTCGCCGGGTGCCCACAATTCGATGAGTTGTCGTATGTAATTACTCGAAGCGCCACTCGAGTGTAGCCCCTGGGAAATCTCGACGTAGTGGCTGACCTCAAAGGGCTTGGGTCCCAAGGTCTGTCCCCAGGCCTCGGTCGCTATTTCGACTGCCTGCTTGTTGTACTTGCTTTTTAAGATCGACTCTTGTTCGGCTCCTGCATAAAGGCCGCCATGAGCAATCTGCCCGATGACCTCACCGTTCAAGTTAAACACGCCGCTTCCACTCGAACCCTTCGCCACAGGGAGGTTGTAGAACAGATCGGGTTCGTAAAAGGTTGAATGGCCAATGACGGATCCGGCGGACGCTACAAATGGTCCGGATCGGGACATGATTCCAGGATGTCCTACCGCCAGGACGGGCGTGTATTGGTCAACGGTGTCGGAGTTGGCCAGGCGCACCGGCGAAAGGTCCATCGGCTCCGTCGTGCGTAGCAGGGCGACGTCTCCCAAATCGGCATCAACGATGTCGTTCGTTCGGCCGTCCATCAGGCGTCGCTCACCATCGAGCATGGATTTTCCGATAAGGGTGGCTTCGACATCTTGACCGTAATAGGTTCGAAATGTTGCTTTAGCTCCAATCGCCATTGCAGAAACGCAGTGATTGTTCGTGACGATTAAATCATGGGTCACCGCAAATCCGGTGCACGAACAGCTGATACTAAAATCTGTGCTCCTCACATCGGCCGCACAGTTGGGACATCCAGTTTGTCGCGCGAACATTACGGTCGCTTGTTTCGCTAGATCGAATGCCGGGGAATCGAGATGTTTCACCGGAAATCCAGACGCTGTGAACTCACTGCCCCAGTCCGTGATTTCGAACCTGGCACTGTTTTGGGTTAACGCGTTTCTCGGCCATACGGTTTGATCCGAAATCGTGGGGGATGTCGTCATCGACTTATCAAGGCCAGTCACCACGCGTTCGATCTCGGAGTAAAAGTAGCTGGTGGGTACGGCGAGCGACGTTTCTGGCGGATCAGCCAGGAAACTGCTCAAGATGCCCAGGGTATTCATGCCACGGTAGATATCGCCTGTGCCTTGCACCTCCTTGCACCGCGCCGGGTCTTGGCCCCAGGTATCAGCGATTACCCCAATCACCATTCCCTTGTTGTTGAGCAGCGGCGCCCCCCGGCTGCCTTTGTCCGTATAAAAATCTAGAGCCCATGCCCGGGCTTCGGAATTAGCCGCCCGTAGGTCAAGCTGTTCGCATTCAGGAACCCGATGACCCGTGGTCACGTGCCATCCTCCGGCTCCACGTCCCTCGAAGGGGTGATGGATGGTCACGCCCTCATCCCGACTGTCTACGCTGGATGATTCACGGTCCAGTGGGAGGACGGCTATATGGCCGGTATACGCGGCCCATGGCTGCCACGTGCTGACCAGGGAGTTGCCGTGCGGTGAAAAACGATCGACCTGGATAATGGTGAACACGTCGCTTTGTGATACGACCTGACCGCTTGCCCAAGTCCCATCCATTAGCTGGATAAACGGGCCAGCGCCTGTTTCAGCGCGAAGATTGGGAGCGGTATAGCCTGAAAGCAACTGCTCGCAGGTCAGATGGTGGGACAGTAGGACACTGCCATAGAGACCCGATTCGTCTGGTGTGTTTACGCTTCCGAGTGCTGCGGTATGGGTGAGCACCAGGTTGTCGGCAATAAAGAATCCGGTCAACGGCGAGGTCGTCTGGAGCCACTCTTGGACGACACCGGTCATGGAAGTGGTTGCGCTGCTGTCATCGGCGGTTTCTTCAGTTCCGATGAAACACCGGTCGCCTATCACCTGTACGACACCTGCTGCAGCCCAGCGGGCCGCCTGACCCGTGGCATCTAGACTTGCGAAGTCGATGGTGTCGGGTTGGACGTGCTGCCGATAGCCATAGTAAGGGCTAATCGTGTACCCGTTTTCGCCTGCATCCTCGTCCCAATACACCTCTCCATCCGGCCACTGATTGGCCAGGGTCTGTACCTGAAAACATCCGTCCGAGGTGCACACTTTCTTGTAGTCGCCAGAGCCAGGCTCGAATGCCACGCACTCCTGCTGTACTGCGTCGGCAAAAACCCCGCCGTCGTACACGAAATCTGACCCGGCGTGCTTGGTGCCCGGTGGGCCTACACAGCTCGATCGGTCCCAAGCAGGTGGTAGTTCGACGATGATCCCAGGCGGCGGGTCTCCTGGAGGTTTCGGCGGGAGGTGTGAGGTGTCGATGGTAGTTTCGACGGTCTGACAGTCGTAACTGTTCGTGCCAACAGATCGACAGGCGTCCACTTGGACCGGTAGGTCAGTCCGTAGTGCAGGCACGACGAAACTGAACACTGGTCCCGTGCCTACGATGACACCGTTGGCCTGCCAGTTCAGCTGGCTTCCAACGGCGGCGCCATGGAGTTCGCACGTGACGGTCCGCTGTTGGGCATTGGTAGTGCAGGTAATGGCCAGCGTATCGGCACCGTGATCGGCAGACGGGGTGTTGACCACAGGCGGCGGGGCAGCGTTGGCGGGCGGCGGCGGTGGGGTGATTCGGGTGGCGCTGGGCTCGGCGATACTGGTGGTTGAGACACGGGCTGCTGGAGTTGGACCGGCAGCTAACGGTGACGGTTCCGGTCCCCCGCAGGCGGCTACAAGCAGGATGCCAAGCAGATAAAGCAGGCGGCGGCTGACCATTAAGACCTGCATCTGCTCTCCTGCGAACCGAACGACCGAATCACGCGATCCTGATGCTTGAGGTTAGGGCGAGGAGCGCGAGAGGCCAAACAGGTTTCCTTCCGCCGGGGTCATGCTGGATGGTCGATGACGTCTAACAGGTGCTCACGAAACCCTTCAGCATCGATGGTCGCGGCCAGCCGTAGGCCTCTGGCGCCACGTCTGGCGCCCTCAAATCGAATCTGCTCATCAACGATCGTGGCCCGCATTGGAGACGGGTCGAGCGACAGAAAATCCTCACCGAGGGCTAAGGTCAAGGCGGCCGGGTCGTACATCGATTTCCAGCCGCGGCCTATGCGAGTCAGGCAGGTCTCGAGCATGGCGGCGAGGGATGTCCCGACGCCCGGGATGTTCTGGATTCGAGGGAGATCAGATCGCCGCAGCTGGGCTTGTGAGGTGATGACGTAATCGCCGACGCGGACATCGAGGCCGCTATTGCACGTCACGGCTGCAGACGTCGGATCGCTTCCAAAATTGTGTTCACGTGTCATAACGGGCTCATGGCGTCCCCCCATCATGACGATGCCAGCCAGATGATCGACGCAGTCTGGATGCATCTCAATGAGCCGGGCCGCATTTGTGGCCGGCCCGATCGTCACGAGCCATACGGGTTCAGAAGCCTGTGTGAGGATCTCTGCCATCAGGGCCCAGGCGGGTCGTGCTTCACAGCGGGTATCAGTGGTGCCCGGTGGAACTACGACATCTCCCGACAGGCCGACCGGCCATCGTTCACCTCCCGGGGTTCCGGCAGCGACTGGGATCGTGCTTGCATCGAGTTCGTCGAGAAGCCGGAGCGCGAGGGCTGCGCGCCATCGCGTGTCGCCGAGGACTGTTGTGACAGCGCGAAGGTCAATCTGGGGATGGCGAATGGCATAGGCCAGCGCAAAGGCATCATCAACGTCATCACCGATGTCCGTGTCGAGAATGATGGGAATCATGGGTGGAATGGTCCGAATATGCCGATTGGGATGTCAACTAATGGCATGTACTGAAGTGTCGGTTAGGCAACAACCAACGCATCTTCGGCGTGGAGTTCCTGCAGGATCCCAACGACCAGTTGCTTAGAGGCGGCCGGGGATTTTCCAGTGGGTACGCCCAGTTCTTCTGTCGCCGTGTCGACAATGGCCTGCCCACTCCGTGATCCATCCACCAACCGCAACAGGGACGTCGCCGCAATCGACAAAAAGTGGGATTTGGTCGATCCACCGTCCGGGATCTCGACCATGGTGGCGGGACGCAGCACATTGTCCTGATCATTGAGCATATAGGGTTTCCAGCTTACGCCTGGGGCCCACGTAAGCACGCTTTCCAGCAGGTTGTGCTCGGTGATCGGTGTGTAATCCCGCTCGGCTTTTTCTTCCTCGAGGTAGGTGTCAAGTTGTACCTGCTGCTCGTCGCTGAGCTCCAGCGCAAAGTTTTGGTAGATGAGCTTGAGTTGTTCAGGACTGAAGCCCCCTGAGTGCTTGAGCTTCAGGTGGCTGGTCGCACCGGGAACCCGGGAAGCGCCGGAGGCGATCAAGGCAAAGGCTTGCTGTAGCGAAAAGTTTTGGGATGGGTCCACGATACGACGGGCTTCCCAGAACCAATCTTCCCGTTTACGTTCGCCGTGATACCAGTGGAGCGCGAGATCCAGAAAATCTTGAGCGGTCTGCCGATATTCGGTGTCGTACCAGTGCATGGTGAGCGGTTCCAGATCTGGTTGGCGCAGCGTGGCTGTTAAGCCCATGGCTGCCCGAATGCCGCCATTCATCGCGAGCGCAATCCCGGTTGAGAGCACAGGGTCGACGAAGCAGGCAGCATCTCCACACAGCATGTATCCTGGGCCATAGAACGACTTGCAGAAAAACGACCAGTCGCTGTCCATATCCACACGGTCGGTCACCCATTCCGCCGAATCAAGCAGGCGCAACAACTCTGGGGTTTCAGCGACGTTGTCGAGGAAGAACTGGGTGCGTTCCTCCGGATTCTTGCCGCGGACGTGGGTGGGATCGGTAACGAAGCCAACGCTGCTGATTTCTCCGGCGAGGGGAATGTGCCAGAACCATCCCGCATCGCTCGACACAATGTGTAAATTGCCATCGTCGTTCAAGGTCAGATCGGGATATACCTCGGAGAGCGTGCGGGCACCGCGGTAATAGCCGGAGAGTGAGACATGCCGCATGGCCTCATTGAATTCTCGGAGATCGAAACGTTTGCCCAGCAAGGACGCTTGCCCGGAGCAGTCCAGCACGTATCGCGATGACAATTCACCCTCGCGACCGTCCGTTGCCCGCCATCGAAGGCCTGTAACCCGTCCGCCAATCTGGACAATATCGGTCACCTGTGTTTGCTCCCAGATCTGTGCGCCTTGGCGCTCACTGTGATCCAGCAGGATTTTGTCGAAATCGGCGCGACGGACCTGGAACGCAAAGAATGCGTCGTCAAGCACCTCTGAAAACCGCAGTGTCCACGGCTCACGTGAGCGTCCCCAGATGTAGGTAGCTCCGTATTTGCGGACGAATCCGGCTTGCAGTACTTCGTCCGTGATTCCCATCTGGTCTAAGGCCAGAAACGCTATGGGCAGCAGGGATTCGCCAATGTGCTCGCGAGGGAACTGCTCGCGCTCGAGGACGACGACGTTGAACCCTGAACGTGCCAGTAATGTGGCGGCAGTGGATCCTGCCGGTCCGCCGCCAATAATCGCGACGTCCGCATCCATGCCGTCAACAGGTTGAGTACTCATGACATTGCCTCTAACTTGGCCTTAGCGCCCTCACGACTTCGTTGAATGATCGCATGTTGCTGTGGAAACGTGGTTTCTGTGAACACCCCAACGGCTTTGTCGTAGCTCTGGATTGCTTCCTGGAGCAATGAAGTGTCAGATGGGCCGGCGAGTTGAACAAGCGCCGCCGCCAAATTGTTATGAGCACTGGCGAAGGTCATCGGTTGCTTGTCCGGGTCGATGGTGTCGACCGCCACACGATAGGCTTCAACGGCTTCAGTCAGCGTGGCCGGTCCCCCGTTTGCGGCTTGGGACGCCAAGGCAATCCCCAGTAGCATTTGGGTCTCGCCGTGTTCCGTAGGTCTGGTTGTCCGTGGGCGAACGTTCACGGCCTGTTGGAGGTGATTAATGGCATCCGCGAGTTGGGGCGCACCTCCTTGAGCCAGCGAGATCTGCGCGAGGACATGGTGGGCCGTACCAATAGTGCGGGCGTCCTCGCTCTCGGATTCAAGGGCGCGTTCCGCAGCAGCGCCAGCCCGTCGGCGATGATCGGCCAGATCGCCTTCTCGCCGCGCGAGCAGGGCTTCGGCCAGGGTTGCTTGCAGGCCAGCATAGGTAATCAGCTGGTCCTCGCGGCTCACTGCGTCCAGTCCAGCCTCCAGTGCCTCGATCGCAGCCGCGGCGTTCGTTGCACGGTCTTTTTCCATCTTGAGGAGGACTCCACCGAGCGTCTGCTGGACACGGGCGTATTCTGCTGGGAATTGGGCTCGCGGCCAGGCTGACAGCGCTAATCGACTGAGCTCGATCGCTCGATCGAGCTCGTCTTGTGTGGGAGCGTCTCGCTCGACCACGAGGAGCGGGGCGTCGATAAGGGCAGGTGCCACCTGGGCGGGTGAAAGCACGCTGGGTCCAAGCGCAATCGCTGCTTCGTAGTGCTGCAGTGCCGAGGCATACGCGGACGGATGGTGTTGGGCGACCTGGTTGGCCCACAGTCGGCCGTATTCCAACTGCAGTTCGGCATGTTGGTCGGGCTGTGCGGTTGCTGGAACGGCCTCAAGGGCGCGATCGAATGCAATGACGGCGGCATCGAATGTTGCTGGGTCAAGGATGGAAAGCTCGACATATGTGATCGCCGTTTCAACAAGTCCACGGACAGCAAGATCGTGTCGACCTGCTGATGCGGCGAGTTGAGCAGCGGGTTCGAAGGCTGCAATCGCATTACGGACCGGCTCAAGCCGGGACTCGACCATTTGTACCCGGTGGGCTTGTCCAAGCGACAGGAGGAATTCGGCATGCTCACTTGGATGCGTGTCGGCAGGGACGGATTCCAAGATGTCGGTGTAAGTCGAGATCGCCTGGTTCCGAGCACTGGCATCCGGCATGGCTGCGAGAACGGCGGCGACATTGCCGCGGGCCTTGGCGTACTCGATTGGATCTGAGTTTGTTGAAAGTGCGCTGACGACTTGCTCAAAGCACCATCGCGCCATTTCGAGCTGTCCACCAGTCCAGCTTGCGAGGCCGAGGCCGCTGAACGCTCGGGTGTATGCCTCTGGAAACTCGTCCCGGTTAAAGACGACGACAGCCTTTTGGTAGCTGTCAACAGCTTCATCCAAGACATCCGGATCACCAAGACGGGCTCGAATGTTAAGGGTGTCCGCGAGGTCGAGGTGGAGGGCAGCGTGCTCGACCGGCACCGTAGCCAATGCGAAGGCGTCGGCCGCTTCAATAAGCAAGTCCGTGGCCGCTCGAAGCTTGACGAGGTCAGTGCCGGCCTCGTCACGGAGTTGTTGGGCTTCCACGACCTTCTGGCGCGCGGTGAGAAGTTGCGCGGGGTCGGCGGTTTGCAAGGCGGGATCAGGCATCAGCGGAGAATCTTACGAACTGCTGCCGGTGCTGTCGTTCATAATGCTGTTGAGATTGGCTAACAGTTCTTCAAACTCCTGCTTGACGGCTGCCTTCTGGCCAAACGAACGAATCAGGCCTAGCGGACCACCACCTGACCACGTTCTGGTCACCGTAACTTCTGTGTTCGAGCCACTCGGACGGAGGTCCACAGTTGTGCGCACATTGTTGAATTTACTGACGTCACGCCCCCCAAGCATTTCCTGTTCAGTCCGCCATGCGAGGCGTCGAGAATCATCCCAAGCTACGATGCGCTGGTGTGCCTCAAGACCATTGTCATAACGAACGGTATGTTCTCGCCCCATCGACTTCGGTGGTCCACCGGTATGTTCAATCGACACGGCCGAGGGCACCCACTCGCTGGTTCGCTCGAAGTCTGAGAGGACGTGCCATACGAGCTCTTGGGAGCCAGGCACGATCTGACGGGCAACAATTTTGGCCATGAAGCAGTCCTCTCAGAAGGGTTCACCGCGTTTATCGCGATGGGCGACACTAATGTGGGGCGGCTAGTCTGCGTTGCCGAAGGCTAAGGCCGCAAGGCCAAGACCCGATGCTACGCTTGAGGGGAGCCTGCGGATATGTACGCTTAGCCCCCGTCGTCTAGAGGCCTAGGACACCACCCTTTCAAGGTGGAGACAGGGATTCGATTTCCCTCGGGGGTACCAAAACACTTGTGGCAGCCTGCCTAGCAGTCGCCGCTGTTAGGGATTACACAGATGAATTTCAGGCGGTTACGCCCTGTGTTACGGAATTGGTGCATCGTATTTGGGGGCACATAGACGGCCTCGCCAGTGCTAAACGGCTGAGGTGTGTCAATGGTTCGTAACTCGCCTGATCCCTCAACTATGAACACCTCGTGTTCCCATGGATGTTGGTGGTAGGGGGTGTGTTCACCTGGGGCGATGTCAAATAGACGCATCGCAAAGTTGGGTGGGGCGACTTGGCGGGCAATAAGGTCATGCTTGACCACAGCCCCTGTCCCGTCTTCCGAGTAGTCCTCGGTGGGCGCGGCTTTAGGGGTGATGACGAAGGGACGATCTGCGACTGGTGGACCCATGGAACATCTCCCGGTGGAGACTTGTGAGATCCATCCTATGACGTACATATACGCTGCGGAAAAAGAAAGCCGCTTTGAGGTGAGTCCCTTTGTCACACACAATAGGGGGCGGTTACTTCCAAGATAGGATCTTACGTTGCCGATGGCCTCGATCCGAATTCCGAATGTCTTGCGTCATCACACCGAGGGAGCACGGTCTGTGACGGTTTCGGCTTCCACTGTTGGGGAGGCGCTCGAAGCTCTCTTTAAGCAACATCCATCGCTCCGCGACTCGTTAATTCCCAAGAGCGGAGATATTTTCGAGGCTGTGAATCTTTTTTTGAATGACACTGATATCGGTTCGGCTGATCGCTTAGACACTCAAGTTAGCGAAGGGGACAGCATCACGATCTTGCCGGCAATGGCGGGTGGCTGACCGCTCTGATAGTAGTGGTGGATAACAACAGGCAGCCCGACCAGGAGATTTAGGTGTCCATCGGGACAACGATGCCTTTTAGGAACCCTAGTTCGTGCGCTCGGAGCGCGGTGAATCCCTTGCCAATGTCTTCCAGCGAATATTCGTGGGTGATCAGGCGGTCCATCGGGAAGACGCCCCGGGATAGTGCGGTCATGGCGCGAGCGTAATCTGCCTGTTGGTCCGGCGAATAGTTCGGATGAGCCTGGTGAGCAATGAGCCCCTTTAAGGCAAAGTTGCGCAGGTTGTAGATATCGGGCGAATGATGAAATCCTGCCATCACGAGTTTTCCTTGACCTGGCCGCAACAGGTTTGTCGCCAGTTCAAGGCCGCTGGGGTGTCCGGTAAGTTCTACGACGACGTCACACCCTCCTTGGGTCAGATTCAGCACTTGGTCTGTGGGGTCTCCGGCGTTCCCCATGGTTTCCGTAGCACCAAGGTCCCGTGCGACATTGAGTCGTGATGAAAGCTGGTCAATGGCCAAGAGCGTATTTAATCCGGCCTGGCGGAGCGCGGATATGGTGAGCAAGCCCATTGCGCCACAACCAACCACGGCGACATGATCACCAAATTGAGGGGCGGCAGCGCGCGCGATATTTGTAATGCAGAACAGGGGCTCTCCCAGGGCATATTTCAGCGGCACAGTCTTGGGGACCGCGATCAGCTTCTCGGCATTGGCCACCGCATGGGTAGCGAAGGCTCTGGAAAAGGCTCCAGTGACATGATCACCTTCACGAAACTCGGCGACGCCTTGGCCAACCGCCGCGATTGTCCCGCTGGGTTCATGCCCTAGAACCAGGGGGGCGTTGTTGATCTCAGGACCGTTTTCGAAGTTGGGAATCTCCGAACTGCAGATCCCACAGACCTCAATCGCAACGATGACTTCACCGGATTTGGGTGAAAGGTCTGCGTCTTGTAACTCGAATGTTTCTGGCCCAGTGAGTACCGCTTGTGTTGCCTTGATCATTACCTTGGGCTCCGCCGCAGAGGGGATTCTTCATTTCTGGATGCTAATAGCCTAGAGTTGAATCCGAGGTCGCGGTAGGGTGGTCGGGTAGTAATCAGGAATATGATGCGTGGCTTCCAATATTGATGACGTTCAGCGGCTCGTGTTCGCGGTCATTCATCATGATGATGCGGATCCAGCTGGCCAGGCGCTGGTTGCAGCTGGTTATCGCGCGACACGCATTGATTCGCAGGGGGGATTCCTTCGTCGAGGAAATGCGGTGTTTATGGTCGGTGTTGGTATTGAACAAGTTGATGATGTAATTGCAACGCTTCGAAGCGTCTCCACCCACGCATCTGGGCAATCCGGAAGTGGATCGGCCTATGGCATTGTGTTCGTAGTACCGGTGGATGCGTTTGACCGACTTTGAGTAAGTGGGTGGCCTGATGGAACTGGGGGATGTTGCTAAGTACGACCAATTAGTCTTGGTGGTCGTTCAGGATAATGATGCGGGTGACTATATGAAGGCTCTGAGCGAGAGTGGCTTCGCACATACTCGCATCTTGAGTGCCGGTGGATTTCTTAGAGCCACAAACGCCCTTTTTGTGGTCGCGATTTCGTCTGACCGTCTAGCAGACCTACGGGCACTTACCTCGACAACCTGTACAACGAGGAATGAGCTTGTCACGGTACCGTGGGTTGGCGAGCTTGACCTCTCTATGCCGGTTGAGGTTGAAGTGGGGGGGGCATCGATGTTTGTTATGCCCCTCGACCGAGCTGAGCGGCTATAGCGGTTGGAGTTATTCCTGGTCGCTAGCTGACCACCAATCGTTTATCTCGCTGGCTGACGGTAGTCCATCGTGTGCTATTACTCGGGCGCCAAAGGCCCATGAGTCTCCGTCGTCGATGTGAAGCGGTTCAAACATTGTGGGGTTCAAGAGGCTCGTTCCGTAGAAGCGAGCGAACACCGGGACCGGCGAAGAGTCTGGATGTGCCATTACCGTGATGCCGCACGTGTGCTCACCAATTGCTCCGCTGTTGGTAACCCACCGAATGGGATTACTGTTGATGGCGTCCGGGCCATGGCGACCTTCAGAATCCAGCATCTGCCCTCCATCGTCATAGTCAAGAGCGTCGATGGTCCGACAACCCACCCAGGCGTGATTATCAACTCCTAGGTCGAGACTTCCATGGGAGGCGTGGAGCGATGTCAGGATGTCAAGCACGTGGGCCTGGCGCTTGCGTCGTACTACATGGCGGCGGGTTTCTGTCGCGATTATGGTGCCCCGTTGGTCTCGCCACTCGAGGATGAGATGGATGCTCGCAGAGGCCTCGGTGGTCTCCATGTGGGTTTCGATCGGCACAATCCAACCGGCGTCAGGAAGGTCGTGGAAGAAGTTCACTCCATTCACTTGGGCATGGCCCACCCACACGCCCTTGTGATGGGGGAAGTTGTGGGCTCCCATCTCGGTTACGGGGTATCCGTCAGGGGTGTAGAACGGATGTATACAGGGTCGCATCAGAAAGAGATCTTTAGCCGATCCTCCGAGGTTCAGTGCAAGGACTGTTCGGTCGCCATCATGAATTTTCAACCGGTCATAGAAACGCGGATGTTGTTGTTCTATTTGCATGTGTAGATGTTGGGTGGATGGCCACAACCCATGGGTTGTGTGGAGAGCAGAAGTCTCTCGCATGGTGCCACAGGTCACAGATCGACCTTCGCCAACATCGACAGACACTAGGTCTGTGTGCACGGGCAGTGGCCTGAACGCGTTTGCGATGCCAAGATGTCACTCTCATGGCTGTCCCAATAACCACCGAGCAGATTGCTGCCGACTTGCTGAGTCGGCTTGTTGCGATCCCCAGCGTTACGTTAGGGGTTGAACAGGGAACAGGTGAGGCTGCGATGGCCGACGCTGTTGAGGGAATTGCGCGATCGGCTGGCGCGAGCGTTTCGCGACAGGAAGTGTTGCCTGGTCGGCCTAATGTGATCTGTACTGTTGCTGCCGATGCGCCAGGCCCTCACCTGCTGCTTGAAGCTCATATGGATACCGTCGCCTTGGGGCCTATGGTTGATGGTCATCAACCACGAATTGATGAAGCTGGCTTGCTTCACGGGCGGGGCTCGTGTGACACGAAAGGATCACTCGCGGCCATGCTGCTCGCGCTTGAGTGGGCGGCTGGTGTTGCGGACCCGCCTGGGCCGTTGACGCTACTGGCGGCGGTTGATGAGGAAACCGGCAGTGCGGGTGCCAAGGAATTTGGTGAATCTGATCACGGTGTGGATGCAGCCATTGTGGGTGAACCAACCAGTCTGGATATTGTGCGAGTGCACCGCGGCGGGGGCCACTGGCGTGTTGTGACCCACGGTACGGCGGCGCATAGTTCCACTCCAGAGTTGGGTGACAACGCAATATTTCGCATGGCGGATGTTGTTCAGGTTATTCGTGAGGAGTTTGGTCGGCGTTTGGTGGGTCGTTCGCATCCGCTCGCGGGTCAATCATCGTTCTCGGTCGGCCGTGTTTCTGGAGGACGATCATTCAACATGGTTCCTGATCAGTGTGAACTGATTGTTGAGCGACGGCACATTCCGGGTGAAGCAGCGTCCGATGTTGAGCAAGAACTTGAAGAGGTGTTGGATGTCGCACGGGCGAGACATTCGGATTTGCGGGTCGAGGTTGCCAATCCTGTTGTCTTTGCTGAAGTGCTGGATGTACCTGAACATGCTCCTATTGTGCAGGCTGCCCAACATGCTGCTACTGCGGTACTAGGTGCTTCAAACGTTATTGGGGTGGCCTATGGGTCGGACGCATCGATTCTGGCGAATGCAGGAATTCCGAGCGTACTGTGTGGGCCTGGCGATATTGCTTATGCCCACACTGCTGATGAGTTTGTTCCGATTGCTGAGGTCGTTCAGGCTGCAGAGATCTATGCTCGGTCATGGATGGGTTTTGCAGACGCTGTCTCAGATGCCACAGCGTGATGCGTCACATCGCTAATCGAGGCTGCGTTCGGACGAGTGGTCCTGATGAAGCTTAGCGTCGATGGGCTGAATGTTCGTGGGTACGAGCATGGTGACGCCCAACGGATTCGGGAGTTGACGCTCGAGGGGTTTGATGGTGTAAGCATTGATCAAAATGCTGATCGCCTGCTCGGGATTGATTCCTCGCCAGATTGGCAGACGCGTAAATGGCTGGCGGTGCAGCGAGAGCTTGAGGATGCGCCGGCCGATCACTTTGTGGCGGTTTTAGGAAGTGATGTTGTGGGCTATATCACGACTCGTCCTGTGCGGGAAACAGGTGTTGGTCACATTCCCAATATGGCGGTCGATGCTCGGTTGCGACGTCGTGGGATTGGATCCACACTAATTGCCCGGGCGCTCGAACATTTTCGGGCCAACGGTATGCGTGTGGCAAAGATCGAAACGCTCGTACAAAACAAACAAGGACAGACTCTCTATCCAAGTTTTGGGTTCACCGAGATCGCTCGCCAGATTCACTATATGCAGCGTCTTGATCACGACGAGCGTTCATAAGTGTTAGCCGTCACTCCAGTCGAAAAGACAACCGACGAGCGAAGGATCTGACGTAAACAGGAGCTCGTAGGCGGTTTCATAGTCGTCCGGCATGATTCGATGTGTGATCAGTGGAGCTACGGACAGTCTTCCTGAGGCCAGCATGGCCATCGCAGCGTCTACATCACGTCGGGATGACCAGAGCGTCGGTATTGTCTCGGTTGTGGGATCGCTCTCTCGATCATGGGGACGAATTGAGTCGTGGGCTCCAATGATCGTGAGGCCTTTCTTGTGCACATAGCGATAAAAGTTCACGTTGTCAGTCGTACCTCGTGTACTTGCTAATAACACAACTCGAGCGAGGTGACCGGCCATCTCAAAGGCGGTGGTGATCGGGGCAGGAGATCCAGTGCACTCGATGACGACGGATGGACCTCCTGGTGGATCTTTGGTGATTCGGTCTCGGCCTTCGGGTGATGTCACATCTAAAGCTTCCAGAGTTGTTGGATCAACGGCCGTCAGTCCCGTAATGGGCTCTAACAATTTCCTGCGTACAGGATCCGTGTCAGCGACAAGAACCTGTGCCGCGCCGGCGGCATAGGCGTACTGGGCGGCTAACGAGCCGATCAGGCCTGCGCCGATAATCAGGACTGTTTCACCAATCTCGATCCGGGCCTTTCGAACCCCTTGCAGGGTAATTTGTAGCAGTACGTGAAAGGCGGCGTCCTCGTCTGGTACCGCATCATCGATGAGCTTGATCCGCTCAGCGGTGGTGCAGACAACAGAGGCGTGGCGTTCTCTGGTGAGAACCCGGCTTCCAACCGGAAGATCCACGCCGTCTCCAACCGCCACAACATCCCCGACGCCGCTATACCCGACATATCGGGGCCACCCACTTGCCGGTGTATTCGGCATATCGAGCAGTGCGGCCCGTTCTGTACCGGGCGACATGGCGGTGAGTCGGTTCCAGACAAGGACTTCGCCAGGGGCCGGATCGTTGATGTCCTGTGTCGCTAGTTCAATTGATCCGGGGGAATGTGAAACAAGATATCTGGATTCCATAGCAAGGGGCTCGCGGTCGCCGATGGACGGAGCGTGCCATAGACGGTCGCGGTGCGTACGATATGTGCACGCACCTTGTTTGGAGTTCCTATGCAAATCACCAAAGTCGAGCCGCTGTTTCTGGATCGATACTTGCTCGTTCAGGTTCACACCGACAATGGACTGGTAGGTGTGGGTGAATCTGGCGCGTGGGGGTTTTTGGAAGCCTCCGGTGCGGCTATAGAAAAAATGGGTCGATACCTCGTCGGCGAAGACCCGCTTCGTATCGAGCACCACTGGCAGTACATGTACCGGTGGAGCGCATTTCGTGGGGCAGCGGTCATGGGAGCGCTCAGTGCGATCGATATTGCGTTATGGGACATTGCGGGCAAGTACTTTGAAGTTCCTGTGTATCAATTGTTGGGTGGTCGTGTCCGCGACCGATGTCGTGTGTACTACCACGTGTTTGGGGATCAGCGAGACGCGTTGGTGCAGGGGGTGAGTGACGCGCGAGCCGCGGGCTATACCGCGGTTGGCCACCTTACGCCGTTCCTTGATGAGGAGCACGATGTTCCATATTTCAAGACACATGTGGACAAGATCACTGATGCCATCGAGGCGGTACGGTTATATCGAGAAGCAGCCGGCGTTGAGGTTGATCTCTGTATTGAAATTCATCGTCGAATGACTCCGGCCGAGGCTGTCCAGCTTGGTCGGGGTATCGAGAAGTACACGCCCTACTTCTTTGAAGACCCGGTCACGCCGGACAATCTGGACGAGATGGCCTACGTGGCCTCAAAGATCAACATTCCCATTGCGACCGGCGAACGCTACAGCTCGTTATGGGATTTTGATATGGCTCTTCGGCGTGATGCGGTGCAGTATGTGAGGCCGGATGTTTGCCTTGTCGGCGGGATATCCGGTGCGAAAAAGATTGCGGCGCTGGCCGAGGCGCGACACGTGGGGGTTGTTCCGCACAATCCACTAAGCCCGGTCAGCACGGCGGCCTGTCTACAGATTGCAGCCTCCATCCCAAACTTTGCGTTGCAGGAACTGCCTCTAGGCGAGGATGTGCCACCCAAGAGTGACATTGTGGATGGTGTTCATCCGCATGATGGGGAGGGATATATCCGTCTCACCGATCGGCCTGGCATTGGTGTGACCATCAAGCCTGATGCCGCTGAAAAAGCGCCATATCTCTACCGCGAGATTGACACGCGGCTCGGACGCGACGGTGCGGTGGTTGATCAGTAAGTGCTTAGGCTGGGGATGACCGGTCGTCGAGTTCTGCGACACGATCTAGCGCTTCAGCCCAGACATCATCAGGGACCGGCTTGGTTGCTTCCTGAACGTTGGCTTCGATCTCGTAGACGGATGCTGCTCCAGTAAGGACGACATCGACATCGTCGGTTGCGAGAACAAATTGCATGTTTAGATGGCGAAGGTCGACATCTCGATCCCGACACCACGTGTACCAGTCCAGGGCTCCCTGAATATCTTCGGAGCTATACCAATCCCGATAGGCTCGTATTTTCAACGCGATCATTGGATCACCGTGTGCCAACAGGCCTTGCATTTGAGGGGAACCCAGAATCACGCCGACTCCGTTCGCCCTAGCATGCTTCATCAGGGGCACAGCTGTTCGGCGGACTAGGTTGTAGTCAGCATACGGAAGAATTGCATCGACACGGCCTGCGTCAATAGCCTCACGGTGGAAGTTGAGATCGCGGACGCCGAGACCGATTGCCCCTAGCCGTCCCTCGTCGCGAAGCGCATCCAGTGCGTCAAATCCATCGCCGTCAGCCATGACCGGTGCCATCTCGGGTGGGTCGTGAATGAGTACGAGATCAAACCGATCGCGACCGAGTAATCGGGAGCTGTCGTCTAGGGACCACCGAATATCCTCCGCTGTGTAACTGGACTTGCGCTCCGGATGCGATCCTACTTTTGTTGAGATTGTCAGGTCAGGCAGGTGGAGATCTTGGAGCGCCAGCCCGACGAATTCCTGGCTGCGTCCATAGAGCGGGGACGTATCGAGATGGCGAATGCCAAGGGCGTAGGTTCGATCGATGGTGTCACGTGCCTCGGCAGGGGTGATTGGATGGGCGAGTCCACCCATGTGGGCGGCGCCCAGAGCAAGGCGAGTGGGCCGTAGGTCGGTCTTACCAAGTTGGCGCTGTTCAAGGGCACTCATGAGTTATACCCATCCATGGTCGACATGAATTGGCTCGCCGGTAGCCTGGTAGGACCAGTTCAAGCCAGACGGCAGAACAGTCTCGGTGTGTGTCATGGCGGATTCCTCGGCAGCCAATAGGATTTCTTGAATGTGGCGGCCGTACTCGCCGGGTACCGGCGTTTCAATGTTTTGTTCGATCGCATGAGCAAACCGGGCCCATTCCAGCCGCATGTTGTGCGGCCAGCTTTCAAACTCGACGGCTTCCCATTTGTCGTTTTGCCCAACCCACAAACCGCGGTCTTCGCCCCAGCCGACCCGTAGACTCCCGTTGGCGCAGATAATCTGCGTGCTGTGATCAGGCCCGCCGTCGGCATACCCGACACTCACAACAACTCCCGCAAGGCCGTTCTTGTAGCGGATGAACGCGGTCGCAGAATCGTCGCCGGCCTGGTAGTGCGCCCGCGTGCCGATAGCGGCGGACACCGACATGGCCTGGGAGCCCATAAACCAGGTGACACGATCTGCAACGTGGACGCCATTGGACAGCCACATCCCGCCGCCGTGGTACCGGCTCCGGTACTGCGGACGCCGTTTGGCCACACCCCAGTTTTTTGACATGTAGCTGACGATGGTGATCAGGGGGCCAAGCTTGCCCGAATCGAGGATTTCTTTGGCTTTGATGTTCACGGGCAAAAAGTGATTGGTGAAGCCGACCATGAGCTTCTTCCCGTTCGTGCGGGCGGCCGCAATCATGTCGTCGCATTGTTCAAGGCTGAGAGCCATGGGTTTTTCCACGAGGACATGCTTGCCCGCGTTCAGGGCGTCTACCGTCAGTCGGTGATGCAAGTGATGGCCGAGGACCACGCCTACTGCGTCAACGTCAGGGTCTTTGAGAAGTTCGGTGTGTGAGGGATAGCCCTTGGCAATGCCGTATTTCTGCATAAATGCGTCCCGCTGAGCGGGCAGAAGGTCGGCACAGGCAACGACGGATACCCCATCAAGTTCGGCGATGGCATCACAGTGAGCTCGAGCAATGCCGCCAAGGCCGATCATTCCTACTCGTAGCATGGATTGGACTCACACGTGCACAGGTTGGGTGGACCGTGCCAGTAAAATGCCTGAACGTCAATGAGGAGCCGGGGAGGATCGAGGGGGGAGCGCGTCCTCGCCCCAGTCCGGTACCCTGTTCGGTCCATTAGCACGCTAGTGGTTGGCACCGGAACTTCTATTATTTACGGCGGAAACGCAGGAGTTTTTTGGTTTCGAGACGACGTGTGGTTCGAGGTATGCCGGTGATGCTGCTTATGGCCGTTCACAGGCCGGCGGCCCACCGTGTTTTGGATTTGATGCGGATGCACCAGGTCGGTACAACTTTCCGAAGGTGAAAGAATGGCCTTAGTACTTCATGAGTGAGAATGACCGCGAGGCGTTACGACAACAGGCGACGAAAGATGGTTAAGTCGTGTTCAGCCTGGTTGCCCGGTGCGCCGATAGTCAGGGGCGAGGAAAGGCCTGTCCGTTGGGAGTTCTAGAGACATTCAGTCTTGAAGGAATGACGGCGCTGGTGACAGGTGCTGGAACAGGTATTGGGCGTGGCCTGGCTGTTGGTTTTGCTGAGGCGGGAGCTTCGGTCGCGGTATGTGGACGGACCCCCTCGACATTGGATGAGACAGCTGTAGCGATTGAGGCTGCGGGAGGCCGCGCACTTGCAATACCTGCCGATGTAACGAAGGTCGAGGATGTACAGCGGGTGGTGGCCACGATTATTGAGACATGGGGCAGTCTCAACGTGGCTTGTAACAATGCGGGCGTGAACAACTGGGTTGACTCGGTGAACCTGTCTGAAGCGGACTGGGACTGGATTTATGACACCAACACCAAAGGCGCGTTTTTTTGCACACAGGCTGAGGCACGGGTGATGATTGCGGCCGGTAGTGGTTCAATCATTAATCTGGCTTCGATGTCAGCGCATGTGACGAACCGGCCGCAGATGCAGGCCCACTACAATTCCTCCAAGGCGGCCCTAGTTCAACTTACGAAATCGCTTGCAGCTGAATGGGCGCCGTTGGGTGTACGGGTAAACACCCTCAGCCCCGGGTATACCCGCACTGAAATGGCTGACGCGCCTCGCACGCGTGAGGCACAACCGATCTGGACTCGGGACACTCCGATGGGCCGCATGGCTGAAGTGGACGAGTTGCAAGGTGCGGCGGTTTTTCTTGCGTCTGATGCCTCGTCGTATGTAACCGGTCACGACCTCGTCGTAGATGGTGGCTTTACCGTTTGGTAGGCACTCGGCCCCGGATCCTGTTCGTTGAGTGAACGCTGGGCTGGCAGTATGGAGTGACGCGTGACGTCCATAGGAATGCTGTCTCCGTCATGAAAATAGCCGATATTCAGTTTTTTACGTTCAATCCTGATTTTCGCAATCAACAGCTTGTGCGCATTGAATCAGACAATGGTTATTACGGGTGGGGAGAGGCCGGGCTGAGCACGAGGGATCAGGCCGTGGGTGGCGCGGTTGCTCATTTCCGGGATTTTCTCTTGGGTCAGGACCCGAGACGTATTGGTCGAATCTGGCAGGAGGTATATCGCAGCCAGTATTTTGAGGGTGGGCGTGTTCTTACAGCGGCAATGTCGGCTATCGATATCGCGCTGCACGATCTCGTGGCCAAGAGTCTCAGCGTGCCCGTGTACCAGTTGCTGGGTGGTCGCCAACGGGATTTTGTGCCGTGTTTCGTCACGACGCAGGCGCAAAGCCTGGACGCGCTTATCGATGAGGTGAAGCGCTATGTTGACGATGGGTGGCAATGTATTCGTACGTCGGTCCAGGTTCCTGACAGCGCTGATATGCATTTCGACCCACGGGCATCATTGGCGGTGACTGCTGAATGGCATACCGAACTGCGTAAGGCGGTAGGGTCTGGCCCTGTGCTTGGACCGGATTATCACCATCGGCTTTCAGTCGCAGAGGCGGCTTCTTATTGCCATCGAATGCCAGCTGGAACGATCGATTTTCTGGAAGAGCCAATTCGTGATGAAAGTCCGAATGCATACGCCACGCTTCGATCTATGACGGATGTTCCATTTGCTATTGGGGAAGAGTTTTCCAGCAAGTGGCAGTTCGCGCCGTACATCGAGCAGGGACTCACCAACTTTGCCCGTCTGGATATTTGCAATGTGGGGGGCTTCACTGAGGCGATGAAGGTAGCCGGATGGTGTGAAACACACTACATCGACTTAATGCCACACAATCCGCTTGGACCAGTTTGCACAGCGGCCTCTGTTCATTTTGGTGCGGCGGTGCCTAACTTCAGCTGGCTTGAAGATCGGACCGAGGATCTTACTCAGGGATCAACCGACCAGGTGTTTCCGACGCGACCTGTGCTTGACGGTACTGCCTATCCCGTACTCGACACTCCAGGCCTTGGGGTTGATGTTGATCTCGAGGCGGTCCGTCAGCTTGCGGAGAGCCATTGGGAAGCTCCGCATTGGACGCGACCCGATGGGTCGGTCACGAACTGGTAGCAGTTTGGGTCACCTCCCGAATCTGGAAGTGCCCTGGTGCTGCTGGACGATATCTTGGCAGATCTTCTGTATCGGAAAGCCCTGGTCCGTGTATTTCGACCCAATGCGCATCACGGAGGCTTGTGAGGTCGGGTGCGTCGGTGGTCGGGGGTTGGTTAGACAACCGTGCCGCGGGCTGCGATGAAGAAACGGTCCGTCTGGATCACCTCAACACGGCGGCATACTAGGCTGAGCAGGAACCGCAGGTCGGCTGGTGTCCAGTAGATTTTCCAGATGGTGTATTCGCGACCGTCATTGAGTCGGCGAAGTTGTTGTTGCACACGCGGCCCGCCGGTGTGCTGATCGGCGGCGCCGCCCTTGGGATCCTGTCGGGAGTCCACTACAAGAAGCTCGCCGCCCGGGCGTACTGGTCGGGCGGCCTCACGAATGAATGCGGGAGCTCTCGGCACCGGTACGTGACTGAGCCAAAACCCGAAAGCGCAAGCGTCAACTGCGCCGGTGGAGAGTGGTAGGTGATAGGCGTCAGCTCGGCAGCGGTAAATCGGCAAGGTGGGCGTGTCATGTCGGCAAGCCTCGGCCAGCATCTCGGGTGCATAATCCGAGGCAAAGACCGTGTTATTGCGTGCAAGTACGCGCGACCACCAGCCGGTCCCGGATGCGATCTCAAAGACAGATCCGATACTGAGTGACTCGACGAATTGGGTGATCGTCTCGAGTTCGAGATTCCAGTCCGCATCGTCGTCCGAGCCGTGTGCATAGCGACCTTGTCGCTGGATCCATTCTTGGTATTCGGAGGCGCGCGCTCGGTAGTAGGCGCGCGTGTCAGCCTCGATGTCAGGTGGAATCATTGGCCCTTGGCTCAGCGTCGGTGCCATCATCCTCCGGTAAGTCCACCAGTCCCGTGTCGTGGAGCCAATCGAGGGTGGCGTCGAGACCATCGTCGATCGACGTGTAGGTGATACCGAGTTCGCGTTGAGCCTTGCTCCCATTTAACTGGCACCCGTGAAGTGCAATCCGAACCGCGGTTCGGGAGATAGGTGGGCGGTTTCGACTCACCATCGCGCCGAATCCATAAAGCGTTGCAAATGCTTGCCACGCTAACGCTGAGGCCGGACGAATCTCAGTGTCCAGGCCCGCCAGATCAACAGCATGACGCAGGAAGGTAATACGCGATAAGTTTTGACCGGCGAGGATGTAGCGTTCATTCGGGTGGCCCCGAATAAGCGCCGCAGCAATGCCACGCGCAACATCTTCGACATATACCCATGCAGCTGGTGCCTCGACGGAAACACCAAGTCGACCGGTTAGGGCGCCGATCAGCGATTGGCCTGTTCCTGAAGCGTCTCCAGGCCCGTAAACGGTTCCTGGATTTACAATGACGAGGTCAATGGTATCGGCGTGCTCTAACAACGTAGCTTCGGCTTGAACCTTGGAACGTTCGTAATCGCTCAGCGCATAATCGCGGCGCTCGGTGGTTTCGTCGCCAATCGCATCTTCATCCTCCCCAATCGTAGAACCACTACTGACAAAGACCATCCGACGAAGGCCCGCAGTTTCTGAGGCGTGTAAAACGTTGAGTGCGCCCTCAACATTTATTCGGACGAAATCCTGACGACGCTTGGCCCATGAGTCGTGTAGTGCGGCCATGTGAATGACGGCAGCGACCCCACTAACTGCTGCTTCAAGGGACGACGGGTCAAGAATGTCACCTTCGAAAAGTTCGACCTCGTTCGTCTCCAGCCAGGTTCGGTCGCTCGACGAACGGACGAGGGCCCTGACGAGGTGGCCATCAGCTTGCAGTGCTTGCACGACGTATGGACCGAGATGTCCGGTCGCACCGGTTACGAGGACCCTCATCGCGTGTTACCTGTGGGTTGCAGCGTGGTCATGGATGATCGTGGCGGCTTGACGCACATCGTCAGCCGACACTTGATGGTGGGTAACAGCACGGCATCGACCGGTTTCATCAAACCCCACCACACGAACACCGAGTTCATCAAGCTCTGCGGCGAACGTGGAGGGCCGGCCGAGTTCGTGGCCAATTCCAAAGTACACAATGTTTGTTTCCACGATGTCGAGATCAACGGAGAGTCCCGGCACGTCACTTAGCAATTGGGCTAGCTCGAGCGCGTTAGCGTGATCTTGTGGCAGGAGACTTGGAGTCTCATCGAGAGCGACATGTCCAGCAGCGGCGAGTACACCGACCTGTCGCATACCGCCGCCAACCATCTTGCGCACCCGGCGTGCTTCCTCGATGAATGACGCTTCTCCAATGAGCAATGATCCGACGGGTGCGCCGAGGCCCTTCGATAGACAGAACTGGATACTGTCAACACCCCGAGCAAGGTCGGCAACGGGGACATCGAGTGCTGCCGCCGCGTTAAAAATACGGGCTCCGTCTATGTGAACACGAAGATTATGGGTTCGAGCCACCCCCGTAATGGCATCTAAGTCCGAAGGCGTTGTACAGGTCCCTCCGGCGGCATTGTGGGTGTTCTCAACCCAGATCAGGCGAGTGTCGACCAGATGGATATTGTCAGGTTTGATGGCGCCTTCAAGGAGCGTTGGAGTCAGGACGCCACGTGGGGCATCGACGGTTGCCATTGTCACGCCGGCTAAGGACGCCCAGCCGCCTACTTCCCAGGTGACGACATGGCATCGATGCTCAGCGATGACTTCCTGTCTGGGCCGGCAATGGGTCAGGAGCGCGCAGAGATTTCCCTGCGTACCGCTGGCCACAAATAGACCGGCGTCGAGGCCGAAAAGCTCGGCAGATCGTTCCTCGAGGCTTCGAACTGTGGGGTCTTCATCAAAGACGTCATCACCGACTTCGGCGGTGGCCATGGCTTGTCGCATGCTGGCCGTTGGGGTTGTTAGCGTGTCGCTTCGGAGATCGATTGATTGTTGCCGCAACGTGCTTCTCTGCTTGTGTGTGTTGTTGGATAGTACCTGCCGATCACGCCATGTCGAGGAAGCGCGCCAGTTCATCCCGCGAGAGTAGGGGGATTGAAGTTGGATCGCCATTGATTATCCATAGGCGATCATCTGCACATGTAGTGACCCGCCCGATAAGAGCGGCTGGAAATCCATCGGTGTGCAGTGCGCGCAAGTGCGTCTCAGCGATTGCCATTGGTACAGCTGCCACCAGCGTGCCCGATGCCAGCAAGCTATACGGATCGAGGTCCAGAGCCTTGCAGATGCGCTGACACTCAGGCATTACGGGAATGGCGTTCCGATCCACAAGTACTCCGACCCGGGCGGCGTCAGCTAGTTCGTGGAGGGCAGCAGTGATACCCCCTTCTGTCGGATCGTGCATAGCGTGTATTGTTCCGGTCTTTCTTAGCACGGCTGCTGCGTTCGCTACTGATATACCTGGGGAATCCAGCCAGCCGGCGGCCGCCTCTATGTCGAGAGGATCGACGCCGGCCTGACGAAGTTGTTCAGCGTGGTCACGGGCGAGGATCGTAGTGCCTTCAATCGCTAGGCCTCCGACCGCGAGGAGCGCGTCATCTGGCATCGCTCCGGATGATTTAACCAGCTGCGCATCTGTTGTTGTTCCGAGTAGGGTGCCAACGACAATAGGCGACAACACGTTCGGTGTGATTTCTGTATGACCGCCGATAAGAACTACATTTTCGGTGGTGCACGCGTTAACAATGTCGGTAAGCAGGGCTCGAACTTCGTCCACCGTACTGTCGAGTGGCATAAGAATTGTTGTAAGCAGCCAGCGGGGTTCAGCTCCCATTACGGCAAGATCGTTACCGTTCACGGCCAAAAGGTAACGGCCGACGTCTGTGGTGGTGAAGGTGATCGGGTCTGAGGCGACAACCAACAGATTCTCAGCGTTAAGGTCAAGAGCTGCTGCGTCTTCGCCCGGCGTGGCCCCAACCAGTACAGCTGGATCGGTTGCTGGCAGGTTCTGAAGTAGCTCGCGAAGGATGTGGAGAGGTAATTTTCCTGCAGGGAGGTTCACAGCGTTACGCACCCAGCGCTACGATTAATCATGCTTGATAGACAAACAAAATGTTTCGTCGTCTTGGCTCCCATTAGACAGGCTTCGCCCTTGGTAGCTCGCCCTATCAAAATCTTGTGCTTGGTGAGTGAGTGGTCGAGATGATTTCTCGTACAGGCTACAACTCAGATGTGCCACAGTCGTAGGCGGACGAAGGGACCATGCTCGCCTTCTGAAGTAGTGCTGGTTTGATCCGGCAGCCAGCGACCGTCGGTGTGACCGGGCCAACTGGTCCAAGTATTCAAATTCGTGTTATCCGATTGGATGTTCTTCCTCCGATCCGGCTACTTGCACGCCAATTTCAAGATCTCCCGGGTCTTGCCGTGCTTGATGGAGGACCTACTGGAGCGGGTAACGGACGGTGGTCATATTTAGCTGCTGATCCATACGATAGTGTGCGCTGGACGCGTGATGGTGTCCGTTCGGACGGTCTGGGCGTCATGGATAGTGATGGGTTTGAGGCCCTTCACACATTGACTGTGACTGAATATCAACCGACAGAGGCGCTGCCGCCGTTTATAGGCGGTGCCATTGGATACATTGCTTACGAAGCTTCTTGCGAGCCGGAACTGTTGTCGCGTGGGCGTGGTGATCAATCCCTGACTGACCTAATGTGGGCTGGCCTGTATGACTGGGTCGTGGCGCGTGATGGGCGTGACGGCACTGGTTGGATAGTAGCGACTGACGTTGGTGGACGTGATCCGGAAGAGGCTTGCGCAGGCGTACACGAACGCTTGCGATCTAGCGATGTTCCGATTGTTGTGTCACGAACTCGCCAAGGAATTTCCAATGTAGGTCGCTCTGAATTTGGTCGTTGGGTCGAGGTTGTGAAGGACTATATTTCGGCTGGCGATTGTTATCAGGTGAATGTGGCCCGGCGGATTGAGTTCGACCCTGTTTCCTCAGGGCTTGATCATTTCGAACGTCTCGCGTCGATTCATCCTGCTTCCTTCGGTGCTTATATTGAGGCTGGTGAACTGGCGATCGTGAGTGCTTCGCCGGAACTGTTTTTGGAGGTGGACCCTGCGGGTCGTGCTCTGACCCGGCCTATTAAAGGAACGGCTCCCAGAGGGTCGACAAAGGTGCTTGATTCCGACGCTGAGTCTCGCTTGCGTGCGAGCTGCAAGGATCGTGCTGAAAACTTAATGATCGTTGATGTTCTTCGAAACGACTTTGGTCGTGTCTGTGTGCCTGGATCGATTCGGGTCCCTTCACTCTGGACAACAGAGGCTTTACCGACGGTATGGCAACTGGTATCTGAGGTCAGTGGTTGTTTGCGCGAGGGTGTGACAGCAACAGACCTTTTGCGAGCGTGTTGGCCTGGTGGGTCCATAACCGGTGCTCCTAAGATTCGTGCCATGCAAATTATTGATGAGATTGAGCCGGTCACACGCGATGTTTATTGCGGGACCATTTTTGCTCTGGGTCACGATGGCGCGCTGATGGCAAGTTTGGCCATCCGAACAGTTCAGCTCCATCATGAGAGGGCGTATCTGCACGTTGGAGCTGGAATCGTTGCAGATTCTGATCCTGCTCTTGAGTTTCAGGAGACAGTGGCAAAAGCCCGTGGGGTACTGGAAGCGCTAGGGATCACAGAAAACTACGAGCTTTAGACGGGCTGGCTCTGGCCCCATCGGTTATCAGCAAAGAGGGCGAGACCAATCATTCCCATGGCGATCGTAAGACCTGCTGGGGGCGACAAGATCGCAACCATCGTGATGATTCCACTCCCGAAGTCTCCGTAGGCACCGATCACGATTCGGCCAAAACCTAGCATTCGTTCCTGAATGCGTTCACGCACTCGTAGCCGTAGTCCATAAGTCAATAAACCTGCAAAGGCCCCTATGGAAATGCCAATAGCAATCCCTGCACCGCTTGTTCCAAGCACGATTCCACCTAGGATTGCGCCTGTTATCGGTTTTACGATCCAGCCAATTCGATCCACCAAGCGTCCAGTAGAAGGAAACTTGTCGCCAAAGATGTCCAATGGCAAGAGGATTAGGGCTGCGACAAGAACCGTGTTGGCCGAGATCGGATCCGGAAGACTAATCTTCAGCAGATCGGATCGTTCGGCGACGATCATTGTTATTGCTACGGTGACGTAGGGATTCATTCCGCTGGAGATACCAAGGGCGAGCGCCAGAACAAAACTCATTGGTTGTTCTGGAGTGCAGCACGTGTGGTTGGTGCTGCTGGCGCGAGTTTGTAGAGTGCTGGGGATCGTTCGAATGTGGCTAAGAATGGCTTAGTCACGGTCTCAACAAACTCAATAAAGAGATCCACAAACTCTTCGCGAGCTGTTTCTCGCGTGCTGGCAGATATGCTCACGAGCCAAATTCTTGTATGGCTCGGTGGTATTCGTCCACTCCTCCAATATCGATCCATCGACCGTCAAATACATGACCCACAATGTGCTCTCGTGTGTGCAACCACTCGATGAGCGCCCCGGATTGGTCAGGGCTACCTCCGGCGTTGAGGTAGTCCTGTATCACTACAAGCTTGTCCCGTGGAAATCCATAGATGGCGACAGCTGCCAGTGTGCTTTTCGGGTGTTCTGGTTTCTCGACAAAACTTGTGATTCGGTTGTTGGCGTCGATGGCCACAATTCCATAGCGGGAAGCGAGTTCATAGGATTCGACGTCGTACAAGCCTACGACGATGTTCTTTTGGGTTGCCCTGGCTAGGGGTGTGAGATCAAAGTCAAAGACGTTGTCACCTGCGACGATGATCAGATCGTCGTTCGGATCCGCTTCACGAATGAAGAACGCCATGTCTCCTATTGAACCAAGACGGTTTTCAACCGAGGTGGTCCCATCCGACAATATCGATACTGTCGGTGCACTTGTTCGGCTAACGGACCAGTCAATGAACGCAGGACACCCGACGTCGTGTGTGATCACGGAAACATGGTCCATTGACGGAACCGCTCCAAGTCGATCAACAACGAAGTCCAGTGCTGTCCGGGACCCGATAGGTAGCAGATGTTTGGGTCGTCCGCCGGTAAGGGTCCCAAGACGGGTGGCCCAACCGGCGGCTAGTACTAGGGCCTGCATGTTGTCTATGGTACGTCGCCATGATCCGACTGTGCTCAGAAACCAGCATATACTCACGTTCGAGATGGACGTACGGAAAGGCGGCTGGCGTCCATTTGCGGGTGATGGAGATGTAAGTAGCTAATGAACTCACGCCGAGAGTTGGTATTTGGAGCACTCGGGCTAGGAATTCTAGGCCTGGTTGTTTTCTTGCTGGTTCAAGAGGCCAGACGACCCCCTGGTCCAGATGAAGAGCCGGTGGTTACACCCATTGTCACGGTCACGGCGACTGAGGGTCCGGTGACTCCGCCAAAACCCAGCGAGCCCCCTCCACCTACGCCAAACCCCCAGACCTACACGGTAATGGCTGGAGACACGCTTAATGGGATAGCAGTGCGCTTCAAGATTAGTATGGGTGATCTGCAGGCGAAGAATTCGATTACCGATCCAAACAATATCTTTGCCGGGCAGAAACTTGTGTTACCGGAACCTGGCGAGCGAATTCAGGCCCCAACTGCTCAGAGCGGCGAGTCTGACGAGACCATATATGTGGTGAAGACTGGTGACACTCTTTTTGCGATCGCCCAGGAGTTTGGAGTTACCAGTAGTGATATCGTCGAACTCAACGGGGATATCGATCCTCAGAAGCTTTTCGTCGGTAAGAATTTGCGCATTCCAAGCCGATCTCGCACACCTCCACCGCCGCGCAATACCGCTACTGCTGCGATAGGGGTTTCCAGCCCTCGTTGAACCAAGCCAGGCCTGACTTTTCATATCAGGACTGGACGTGATTCTTCATATACTTAGGTATGTGTGAACAAACTGGTCAGCTGTGAATATCTCGCAGGCGACAGCTCTGCGCGCGGTCAAGCGTGCGCCGGAACAGGCTGTGGCGCTGGTCGAGCGATTAATCAAGCGTCCCTTGTTTGGCTGTCAGATGTGTGGGCACTGCATACTCCAGGACACCGCGTTCATCTGTCCTATGAGTTGCCCCAAGGGTCTGCGCGACGGACCCTGTGGTGGGACTGACATGTACGGTATGTGTGAGACCGATCCCACAATGCCTTGTGTGTGGCTGCGAATTTACGAACGGGCTGAACGTATGGGTCGGATGGACCGGCTCATGAAGTTGCAGGATGATCTCGATTGGCGCCGGGAAGGTTCATCAGAGTGGATCCCACTGCTCAAGCGTGTAGTGAGCCGTGGGCGATCCTTGAATCAGGATGAACGTACGGCACAGTAGGGACGGTTGGTTGGCTACCCGCGTAGACGCCTCATGATTCTTCGTCGAAGCCGAAATGCGACAAGTGCTATAACCAACCCGATGGTTCCAATAACAATCACAAGGCCTACGCGGGGATCTGCGTTGATTGCTGATGAGAACTTTTTATATTGGTCGCCGAGAGCCCATCCAATCGCCATGTAGATGAAAACCCAAATTACGGCGGACAGGGCTGCCGATGGTAGAAAAGCCAAGAAGCTGGTTCTGGCCGTGCCAGCTACAACGGTGATTACAATTCGAAATCCAGGGATTAAACGGCCGATGACTACGGCCGGAACCTCGTGCCGTCTAATCCATCGCTCGGCTCGATGACGACGGTCGGGTGTTATGTGCAACACGTGGCCATACTTATCGAGCACTCTGGGTCCGATTAAACGGGCTATCCAGTACAACACAGAAGCACCGGCGGTAGCGGAGCAGACTACGACAAGAACGATGGCCACAGGATTCGCTACGCCTCGATATACCTGATATCCCATCAGCATGATTGCCGTGTCGGCAGGAACTGGGAACGGCACACCAGCTTCCTCGACTGCGACATACGCCGCGAGGGCGAGATATTGATGTGTTTCGAGGAAATCGATCAAGAACGCTCGCGTGGCCGATATCCAGTCGCTCATTTGGTTACAGGCGATTCGGGTGGTGTTCTGCTGCCATCATTTCAAGGGATTGTCCCGACTCATACGACTTGCAAGGCAAGGGAGACGTAATGGATGGTTTTGATTTTGTGCGTGACAGGATCGAGTCCTGATCGCAGTTGTCAGAGCAATGCATGGTCGACTTTACGGGGTTCTAGCTGAGTCACCGTAATGACCCCTCCAGAATCGCCAACGAATCCTAGCCAAATCGCGGATCATTCTAAGGGTGTCGACGGTTAGGCGTAGACGTGAATCTGGGTCGTTTGTCCATTCCACCGGAATTTGGGCCAGCTTGTAGTTACGGTACACGGCCAACCGAAGAATCTCTAAATCAAACATCCAACGGTTCACCACAGTGGATACAAAAAGATCGTAGGCTACGGCTCCTCGGAAGAACTTGAAACCGCACTGGGCATCCGGCGTGTTGGGAACGGCTCCGATTACGCGGGTTATTTCCCGGAACACCCGTGCGCCAATCCGGCGATACGCAGGTTGTGCGGTAACGGTATGACTGGTTGGCAAGGCGCGTGAGCCTATGACTACGTCAGCACCACGTTCAAGTTCTGTTACGGCCTGATCAATATGGTCCAGCGATGTGGACAAATCAGCATCCATAAACCCCACCACATCACTTTGAGATGCGAGCATTCCAGCACGGACCGCGCCACCTTTGCCTTGCTGACGGGCTAGGGAAAGGAGATCAAGTTCTGAGTGTGCAGGCATAAGCGCACGAACGGCGTCTGCTGTTCCATCTGTGCTCCCATCGTCAACTACAACAACGCGGCATGCTTCAGGTCGTGCCTGGAGGTGATTCAGAAGCACGGGAAGCGATCTGCCTAGCCGCGTGGCCTCGTTATAGGCTGGAACGACGATTGTAAGAGTCAACGCGACGGTACCTCTTTCGTACTGCTCGATGCTTATCAAAGTCGACAAAGAATAATTCGTTTATCAGCGTCTTTGTCACAACGCTGGTAATCGTGGCGAGAGCTTGTAGTGTAGGTGAGCATGGCTGAAGAATTGCGGGCTGATGTCAGGACCGCAACAATTTCTTTATGACATGGTTAAGTGTGGTCGTGCTGGGCTTCAGCC
Source organism: Chloroflexi bacterium UBA6622 (assembly GCA_002433065.1). Classification (GTDB taxonomy): domain Bacteria; phylum Chloroflexota; class UBA11872; order UBA11872; family UBA11872; genus UBA11872. The sequence goes on along the minus strand of DJHK01000002.1, from coordinate 16,973 downwards.
TAGTCGTTGCTTGTGGGCTCGGATATCGGGTCGCTGCCTTTGTAATGGGCGTTCCATCACGTCTTGGTCGTGCTGGCCTTGGCGTTGGCCTGGGTATTTTGGGGCTGGGCATTCCCATGTTGTGGTTGCCGCGCATTTTCTCGGCTGGGGGAGCTTTATTGGCAGCGGCCGTTGTGTGTGCGTGTGGTTTAGTGGGGCTTTCTAGACAACGTGCACCGGTGCCTGAAAGAGACGGTTGGCTCACGATAATTGGGGCTATCGTGGTTGGTGTGCTTGTCTATATTTCAGCGTTTGCTTTTTGGATCGAGGCGACGGTTGGGCGAGCGGATGCCGGAAGCTTGTATCTGCATAGTGCTCTGGTGTCGGGAATTTCCCGGGGAAACTTTCCGGTAATAAACCCGTTTGAACCGGATTATCATCTTCAATATCGAGTAGCTATGCACACTCTTGCTGCCGGCATTGTCGACTTGGTCGGGGCGCATACACGGGACGTAATGCCCCATTTGATTGCTGGAACAGCGGTGGCGCTGGTGGCAACCATGTATGGAGTGCTCCGGACCACGGTCACTGCTGGATGGGCGATGGCCGGGGCTGTAGTGGCCTACTCATGGGGTCCGCTCTACTGGATTCTGATGATCGGGTCTATTCGTGAACGTGGACTGGGCGAAGTTCTTGGGGTCGTGATGTCAGCTCCAGAAACTCTGGCTTGGAGCGGGTTGTTTTTGGGTGGTCCATTTACGATGGCGACGCACAATCCAACTGCAATATTCGGTTTGATTCCGGCCGTAATTTTTATTGCCGCGGTCCAGCGGGCAATGGATACAAAGAATACTGGCGTATGGATTCTTGTTGCTTCTGCTGCAATCTATCTTGCTGTTAGCAATGAATACTTGATTTTTGTTGTTCCCGCAGGCCTAGGCGTTTGGATCTGGATGCATCGGCCCTTCTTAATCTCAGTCGCTGTAAGAAATTCAACGGCGCTAATTGCTTGCGCTACTTGTGCTCTTTTGATCGCCCAGACTACAAGCGGTGTGTTGAACGGGGCCTTTAGTCAAGATTCTGATTTGGGCCGGTTAGGCCTTGCTATTAACTCTAAGCAGCTGGGACAGTTGCCAAGTTGGGGCTTTAATAGTCGAGGCCCCTGGGTAGAGTGGGCCAATGTCGGCTGGCACGACACCTCAATTGTGGGCACAGAATTTTTGATTGATGGTGGGCTGCTTTTGTGGTTACTTCTGGCGACGGCAATTGGGGTTGTCGTTAGCCAGGCGAATAGCGCGTCAGCACCGTGGCTAACTGTGGCCATTGCTGGTGTGGCCGTGTCTGTCTTGTTTCGTCTCGAGGATGCAGCTCCCAACCTCAACCGAGTGGCTCACGCCGGGTTCACAATCGGCATCCCGGCTCTCTGCATTTTTGCCTTCGAGTGCCAATCACGTGGTTATTGGCTTCGGCGATTTACGACGGTAACTGCGGTAGCAATAACACCTATTCTGATGGGGGCTTTCGTTCTTACAGCGATTGCATGGCCGCGTATGATCGCGCAGATTGAACCTGATGTTGGTCGTCTTGAACCCGGCGCCCGTGACTTCCTACTTGCGCATTTAGAGGTGAAGGATCGACTGCTTGTCGTTCATGGAGCTCACACTAACATCGAGTTGTTTGATCGTCGCGCGCCTGCAATTACGCTGGATATTTCGGCGGAGACCGGTCAATTTATCCCTTACGGGTATCACTCGTTGTCCCATGTTAATGACTATCGGTATCAGTATGAGCGCGCTCAGCATGATCTCAATGATTCAGATCTTGTGGCGTTAGGCGTTCGCTACGTTTTTCTCGACCCAGGCCAACTTAGCTCTTTGCAGGCCTCGGAAGTTGAGCGGAAGCGAGAAGATGGACGTTTCCGACTCGTCTATAGAAGCCCATCAAATGCTACTGTGATTTACCGTTTTGGTTCCTGATCGGGTTGATCATCAAGTGCTGAAGCAGTCGACTCTTGGCCGGTTAGGCAGGCACCACATTCCAGGTTTGGACACGGGCTACGGGGCCTAGGAATCGATCTACCGGGCGTAAAGCCTGGCTGAGCTTGGTGAGCGTCTGGCCAGCGATCCTAACTTTCCGGCCTTTTCGCCCTGCTCGAAATGCGATTTCGTCGGCAGGAGGAACAGCAAAAAAGTGCTGACGGTCTTTGACCCGCCAACCAGTCTCATGAAGATCCGCAAGAACCTCGCGAGTGGTGAGAGCTTTGAACGGTCCAAGGCTTGGATCGGGGGCGAGTGCGTATTCCACTCCCTGGTGGCCGATTCGAGCGCGTAGCCAACGCAACGGACGGTGGTATGAACGAGAATTTACGAAGGCTACGAATAGCTGCCCATCATCCCGGATACGCTGCCGCATGGTTTGAAGAATCTTCCGGCGTTCGGCCCGTGGGTAGCCTTCCAATCGGAATATTAGTGACATTACATCGAAGTCGGACCGTGCCTCATGGAATGTGTCCGGGAAGAGTTCATGATGAACAGGTCTTGGGACTCGATCATCTACGAATTCGAAGACTTGGTCAGTCATCTCGGTGAACGTAACCTCAACATCAGGGTACGCACGCGAAATCTCTTCCGTATATAGACCGGTCAGCGGTAGGACATCAAGCCAGCGTCCGCCATCAACTTTGACGAAGGAACCAAGAGCAGCCAGTATCGCATCGCGTTCGGACGGAACGGGCTTGTTGTACCGTGCGCCATTCCGAATCTTCGCCATTTGAAAGTCCCGAATTTGTTCTAAGGTCCAGTGCTCTGGGTCATCGGAGCTTGGCCAGTTCAAACGGCCTTTGTAATGGTCGTAGTGAAGCAAAATGTCGATTTCTCGTCGACGTGGAGTTTTGGGGATTAGCTCCGGATAACCAAAGAGCACAAGAGCAAGAATTTCCCGTTCCGGCGGGAGCTCGAGGATCCGTCGTAGGTGATCTACATCCCCTAACGTATCCACCCAACAGCTTGCGACACCAAGGCTATGGGCCATCAACATCATGTTTTGTATAGCCGCGGCTGCGCTTTGTACCCATGCGTAGTTTTCGCGTGTGTAGTTGTTCCCGTAGGACACGAAAATGCCCACGGGGGCTAGGTGTATATAGCGGGTTTCTTCTGCGACCTCGTTCTTGACGGATTCGTCGTTAACGACCAAGAAATCCCAGAGTTGCAGGTTGCATGAACTGGGTGCGTATCGGGCTGCATCAATGATTTTATGGACGACGGCTTCAGGCACCGGATCCTTACGGAATTTTCGACAGGTTCGACGCGTGAAGATGGCTTCCTCAACAGCCATCGTGCTTTCAATCAATTCGATGTTCTCGCGGTGCCAGTGTGGTAACTATAGTAAGTGGTGACGGACGATTCCGGGGTGTATCAGCCGAATTCTACGCGGCTGGTTCCATTGGTATTAGTTACCCGAAGTACGTTATCGATATGACGTTCGAAGGTGTCGTCATGGGAAATAATTACCAGTTGACTGAAACCTCTAACCGAGAGAATTTGCTGGGCCAAATTCTCTCGACGAGTAGTATCAAGATGTTGTGTTGGTTCATCGAAAAACGCGATGTCCAAGTTCAGAAGGTCGCGTAGCAGGGCAAGTCGGACTGCTAGCGCTGCACTCATTTGCTCACCACCCGAGAATTGGGCGAAGTGGCGTTCCGTGTTCTTTTGGTTGAGCACAATGTCATAGTCGGCGGCCCATTCAAGACGACCCGCTCTTGATCCGATGATGTCCCCGTAAATCTCATCGGCTGTCTCAGATATGCCGGCCAGCATGGCTGCGGTGACGTGGGGGCCGGCTTCACGAAGGACTGACCGTATAAAGTCAGTGTGATCTTCAAGTTGCTTCACTCGGGCTATCTCAGTCTGGATCTCTTTAATCTCTGATCGAACTAGTTGAAGGTTGGCGATGTCGGCTGACAACTGCTGACAGTCGGCTCTGTATCTAGCTACCCGTTCACTCAATTGTTCAGCACGTCCAAGTGCCCTATCTCGAGCTTGCTGAGCACGGGTGTGTGCTGTGGGATCGTACTCTGCCCGAGCAGCATCAACCTTGGCCCGGGCGCTGGCGGCCGCCACATCGGCGTCAACGGAGGCTTGTTGGGCTTGTGCACGCTCGTTGCTTCGGGAGTGCTGCAACCCGGCAATATTCTCGTTGCGAAGGTATTGGGAATGCGCGTCGGCTGTCTCCTCAACTGTGACACGGGAGCGGGCGAGGGTTTCGATCGGTTTAGCCAGCAACTTCAGTGCGTGGTCAACCTCCTTCATTTGGGTTTGAGCTACTGATTCTCGGTGGACGGCAAGGCCGAGGATTTTTTGACGTATTGTGGTCGTGGAATCTTTGTGGGGCGTTGCCAGCGTCGCGAGAGCTGTGGCGGCACGTGTGGCTATCTGCGCAAATGTTGTGGCGTTGGGAAGGCTCGATTGTTCGTTGGTTGTCGCTGCAATCTCTTTGAGTGCGTCGATATTTGCGGTGCTGATTGAGTTTCTGATGTGGCTTGCGACGAGCATGGCGGCGTCTGCTGAAGCCTTTTTGCGTTCGAGTTCAGCAATACGGTCCTCGATAACAGGCACTTGGCGAGACTTCAGTTCTGCGTCCACGGCTTTGTTGACAGAATCCTGAGCTTGATTGAGCTCGGTCTCAACAGCAGCGACGCGGGTCTTATGGGTTCTGGTTCGTGCGGCAAACACTGATGAGACATCGGGCACGTACTCTAGGTTTATGCAACTGGCATCGAAGAAGGGACACTTCCCACTCGCTACCAATAGATCTTGAGCGTGGCGATCAGACTCCATTAGTGCAGTTATCCGGGTCTGCTCACGACGCAGGGCGTCCAGTGTTGCCTGACGTTTGGGCACTTCGATGGCGATTGAGATATGTGGTTGCAAGGAGGCCAATTGTTGGCGTTGTTCCTCGTAGCTGGCGACCGCGCTGGATTGTTCGCGCTCCGCGTTCCTGTGAGCCATTCGTAGGTCTTCGTCGACTTGAACAAGGGACGCCCGAGCCGTGATCTCCTTTTCTTGCAGTGCGGTGGCTATTGCTTGCAATTGCTCTCGAAGTTCTTTAAATCGAGGCTCTGTGTTCACACTGGCGTCGGACGGGGCCATAGCCTCAATATTTGGTCCTACCATGTGGCGTGTCTCGGCGAGTTCTTGGGTGGCTCGCTCAAGCACCAGTGCTTGCCGGTCTTTTTCGTGAGCCAGTACCCGTGCCTGATTTTCAATGTCGGTCAAGGTTTCGATGTGTTCTTTCGCTTCACGATGTGCCATATAAGCCGTTCGCGACGAGTCTAGGATCTGAGCAGCTTCGTCAGAGGCCCGCGCAGCCGTATTTGCTCGGTCAAGTTCGGTCGCTGCTTGATGTTTTTTCTGGACTGCGATCGCCAAGTCTGTGTCTGCCTTTTCGAGTAGCTCGTGGTGCGTTTGGTACGTGGCAAGGCTCGTCGTAAGAGCTTGGAGTTCGGCTTTAGCTTCTGTGTGTGAGGAACGCGTTTGGCTCAGTGATCGTCGAGCACTAGATAGTCGAGCCTGCATTTGAGGCTCGGCTGCAAGTTTCCCCTCCAGGTTTGCGGCACCTGATTCAAGTTCGATGCGATGGTCCTTGTAGTGCTGGGCGAGGGGACGTAAGAGGTCGACAGCCCGTTGAAACTCAGCAGTACGCAAAATGGGATCAAACCGTTCCTTTCGAAGCCGTGCTGAATCAAGAAAGTCAGAAGTCAGTCTGCCTTGGGGTACTCCGATGACGTGTTCGAATATCTCAGCCGGACTGTTGAGCCCGTCGATACCGAGCTGGAGACCGAGCCATTGCTCCAGGTCATCTGCCGGTTGGTCAATTGAACGTTCCAGTTCGATGTCGAACAGAGAGACGGTCGTGGTTGCATTGGTCGAAAGTTTTCCGGTTGCCCTGGATCGAGGTCGACGCAGTGTGCGATCCACCCTGTACGGCCGACCATCACTGGGAGATATGAACTCAACCGTGACTGCAGCCTCGGTCGTGCCATGTCGCATAAAAGCTACCTGAGGTCGGTGGGGCATGTAACCGAAAAGGCCGTAGCCTATTGCCTCTAGGATGGTGGATTTTCCGGCCCCGTTTGGGCCGACAATCGCGGTGAGGCCGCGACCGAATAAAATATTTGCAGACTCATAGCTCTTGATGTTCTGAAGAGTGACTTCACGAACGAACATGTTAGGTGAGGAGTTGTTCCAGCTGTGACGCCATGTCTTCCGGCGAACGACCTTCGAGCGCGGCTGTTTTTAGACTTAATGTGGCTTTGGCGAGGGTGTCACTCTGTGCAGCATGAGGCGAGGCAGCAATTAAACGACGAATGACACCTCGTTCTATCTCCTGTCGGGTTGCTGTCGTATCGGTCAGACCGATATCCCTGCTACTCGAATTAAAGTGTTTAGTTACGCGCACGTGCAGAGCTTTTTGGATGTCCGCAACGATTTCTTGCAGAGCGTCCTGATCAAGTTGGAGTCGATCAAACTTCAGTTGTCCTGTAAGGCGAAGGTCAATCACTGCGGGTTCATCCGATGGGCCAAGTTGCTCGTTGGCGCTTTGCTTAACGGCTTTTGCTAGTAACTCAAAGCTCGGGAACTTGGTCACATCGATAGTGATCCGTTGGAATAAGCGTCGTACGATTACATCGTTGCGAAACACAGCTTCGATTTTGCCCGTGTTTCCGGGGTTAATCCGAACGTCGAAAATTCCTCGTTCGCGCCTCTGGCCTTCTACGAAGGTCCCCGTCAATCCTTCTAGCACGGTGTGCGCTTCCAGAGCGCCTGGGTTGAATATCCACGGTTCGTTATTAGGCAACTGGTAGGCGTGGTGTACATGCCCAAGCGCTAGATAGTCGGTTAGGGATTCGAGGGGCTGAAGCTGTTCGAGACTCAGACCGCTGCTGCCATATTCAAAAGCTTCGTCAATACCTGTGTGCATGATGCCGATCACGGCTCGTACATCTGCCCTCGGTATACGCGATAACGACGCGGCAATTTCGTCGATATGGGCCGGCAGACGAGCTCCTAAATACTCGACGCCAAAGATGCGAGCGGATCCGATATCGGTATATGCGCCAAAGCCACGTTCTGCGGTCCATTCCCCTGCGTGGGGCTTTCCTGTGATTGGGTCAAATTGTCGTAGGAGGCGGAGCCGGCCGTGGCGACTCAATTGCCATAACCACGAGTGGTCGCCCCGTCGGAACCAGCGTTCGTGGTTTCCCTCGTTAGCAACAACAGGAATATTGGCTTGTGAAAGTCGGTGAAGGGCGGCATCTGCCTGCGCATACGTTTGTGGATCGATCGACTTTGCATCGAATAAATCACCGGCAATGACAACGAAGTCAGGTTTTTCTGTCAGGCAGTAGTCGATTGCGCTATCGAACGCGCGGCAAAAATCCGCGGCGCGTTCCGACAAACCATATTGTCGGAATCCCAGATGGACATCGGCCATGTGAATAAACCTGATCGAGTTTGGCACCAGCAATCGAAGGGAAGGGTCAGCGCACTGATGTTACCCGCACGTTCGGTTATCGATGGAATCGGTGAGGTGCGTATGCTCGTGGAGATTCCGGACGCCAGGTGGTGTGATGAACATCCGGTTGCGGTATCAGGCAATGCAGAGGCCGGGTCCGGCTGACAACGTCGAAGGCAACATAGTTTCAATCCAATTCCGGCGAATATGGAGCCTGCGGAGACGACATTGGTGTTTGTTGATACTTGGGGAGAGCATCCGATTTTCAGCTACTGTGAACAGACGGGACTATTCATTCGGCCGTTGCACCGCGTGATGATGACGTCGTGATTGCAAGCGGTGATCAGCCTCATCGGGTGTTGCGGGATCGCGGCCTGGTGCCATTAGTCTATGTTGGGTTCGCGACGAACATCTGTATACGGATTCGTGACGATGGGATGCACACTATGAAGGATCGCGGTTACCGGCCGATTCTTCTTCGTGATGCTACAAGTGGGATAAAAACCCGAGATACGTATGATGGTCTTTCGATCACCCGTGCTGTCCTGCAGGAGCTAGAACGGTGGTTTTTACGGCTAAAGTTGACGACTTTCTTTCTGGTTGTAGAGAAACAGAGACGTGATTACCTAGCCGTGTTGCCCGGAGGAATGAACCTATGGCTGTGAAATACCGCGTTGGAATCATTGGCACTGGCCGTATGGGTGGTCTTATTGAAGACGAACTTGCTCCTGGCGAAATGAGTGCCTCCAGGCCCTATGGGCATGTCCCCGCATATATGGCGATTGACGAGACTGAGGTGGTGGCGATTGCAAATCGAAGCTCCGACCGTATGCATAGGTTCGGCGAGCGCTTTGGTATCACCAATACCTTCTTGGACTACCGAGAAATGATTGATACACAGCATCTAGATATTGTGAGTGTGACTACACCCTCGTTTGCACGCGCTGAACCTCTGATCTATGCGGCCGAGCACGGTGTCCGCGCTATCTACAGCGAGAAAGGACTCTGCGCCTCGCTGGCTGAAGCTGATCGGATTCGCGAGGCGCTAAAGGCCAATGGGGTTGCATTTAACTGGGGGGCTATGCGCCGGCATGATGTTGGCTACCGAGCACTGGCTGAGGCGATTGCGGCTGGAGATATTGGTGAGCCGCAGATTGCGCTCATGTATACGTATACCGATCTCATTAAGCATCATCCGCACACGTTGGATACCGTTTCGATGTTGCTCGGCGATCCTGCCCCGGACTGGGTTGCCGGTCGGTTGATCGACGCTGACGACTCATTTGATCCCGAACCACGTCGACCGGTCCCGTTCTTCGATCCGTCGCATAACAAATTCCTTCCGTCGCCCGGGTATGAGATCGCAGATCCATATGTTGGGGCATTTCAGGTTGGATACCGTAATGGTGTAGTTGGACATTTCATTCCTCATAGTGGATTTTTCGATGTTGAGGTTCGAGGCGAGAAGGGGCGGGCCTATGCGTTGGACAATGGCAAGGTCATAGGGCTTCGACGAAGTGGCGCTCCAGAGGCTGAGTCTGGCATGTATGGGACTGAAACGTCTGATCGGACCTTTTTTAAGTTTGGAGAGTCGCCGACCATCAACATAATTCGCGACTTGATTCATTCCATGGAAACCGGCAAGTCAACGCGGGGCAACATTGATGTCACCATGAATTCCGTCGAGGTGCAGTTTGCGTTGGCTCACTCGCACCTGGATGGTGGTACGCGTGTGGAAATCCCAGTCGCTGATCGCAGCCTTTACATTCCGGGGGGCTAGCGCTCGGTAGTATTTGCCGGTAGCACCGGAAGTCCTCGCTTGGCGAGTTGCTGATGCTGCGTCAGGCATATTGTCCTTGTAGATACCAGCAGCTGCTTTTATGGTCATAGAAGCAGAGAAACGCTGCACCGTTTTCCACCTCAATTTGATAGTAGTCACGCGTTGTTGCATTACGGTGCCACGTAGGGTGTTTTAGTCGCCAGGGTCCTGCCTGACGGTGTATGACGTGGTCTTGTCCGTCTAGCAGCATGAGGTGGCGGCTGTCCTGCCCATGAAGAATACGTATGGGCCCTGGTGGGGTATGCAGGAGGAACGGTGGATGTAGGTGGCTGCTAGCGAGATCCTGGTCTGACTCTAAGTCAGAGAGTGTTACGTCGACCCAGCGAAACGCTGTTCCTGGAGTGTGCTCGCTGGTGAGTTCAGTCTGGCCAGCCGCCTTGACGCTCCATCTGGCTTGTAGCCGGCCTAGTGCAGTAAGGGCGCGTCGTCGGCGTTCAATGTCAGGAGTTCTTGCCGCAGACCCGGTCAGCAGCTTTAGTTGTTTGCTGCTAGCCGGGCTTAACTGGTCAGCCTGTAGGCGAATACCTGTGATGCCTTGCTCGATTTGTAGCTGATCAAGGTGCCAGCGCAGATGCTGTAATAAGGTCTCACTCTGTGAAGCTGGTTCAGCCAAGCGTAGTGTGTACTTGCATTTGGCGTGATCCTCAAAACACCAAAAAACAACCAGAACTTGGCAGGCCATCCTGTAGTGGTTGAGCTGTGTTGAAAGGCGATCGGTCAGCATTTTGCAGGCGAACTGTAGACGGTCTGGATTTGTTTCTGTCCAGTCGAGATCAAGTCCCTCCTGTATAACGAGATGGCGGGTTTGGACCTGTAAAGGTTCCTGTAAACGTTGGTGTAAACCCTGATAGACACGTAGTCCAATGGGTCCGAATCGGCGATAGATGCTGCCGGCAGGTAGGTTGGCAAACGCTCCAGCATTACGGATACCGAGCGTGTGCAGGTGTGTGATCACGTTAGGTGGCAACCCTAGTGTTTCCAGAGGCAGATGACTCAGGGTTTGGATTTCTTGGCCAGGTGGTATGGCCCATATCCTGGTTGTGGTGGCAGCACGTGCTGCCACATCGGCTACGAACTTGTTGCTGCCGACTCCTACGTATGTGGTGCAGGTGCTGCCGACCTCTACAGCCTTGTGCACCAGCTTCGCGAGTTGGATGGGTGAGCCGTGCTGTTTTTGCAATCCGGCCCCATCCAGATATGCGTGTCCAATTGTGGTGCTTTCAATGGAGGGACTGAACGTGTACAAGATGTCCAGTACTGGTTCGAACGCTGCTGCGACTTGTTCGTGTTCATATGCGTGTAGCTGTAGTGTTGGCCAACGCGCTTCTACCTCATGTAATGGCAGGCCAGGATAAAGGCCGTCATCTTCTAGGTCTTCGCGTGCCATGAGCAGTGGCTGGCCTCTGGCCTCGGCCCTATAGATCGCGTCGGGTCTAGCGGCCAGCGGCTGCGAGCGAGCGTTGACCTCGAGTGCAAAGCGTGGAATCCAGATACAGATGATCAGGTTGTGTTCCATGAGTTCCTTGGCGGTAGAGCCGTAACGTCAATTCGTACTGTGTGCCCACTAGCCCTAAACGCGAGCGTTCGGTGTCTACATACAGATGCTGGCCAGCGAGTTCACCGTCTTCCCAGAGCCAAGCTTGGCGGGACACATGTAGCCGGGTATCTGCTAGAGGGATCGATGGTCTTTGAGTGTTGTCTTTGTGTGTAAACATCACTGTGGTCTGTGCTTCGGTTGCAGAGCTGCGTAACTGGCTAGCCTCAGTAAAAGAAGCGTGTGTTGTCGAATTCAATAATCCGAGTACAGCGTCAAAACCGTCGCATCGAGTTAATTCGATCGCGACGGCAAAGAAATGGTGACGGTGTGGCGGTCGAATGATTACGAGACGGCGTAGATCAATCCCACAGACGACAGCGGCTGAAGGTTGCATGCATCGATCTTGATCGATGATGGCTATTGGACCATCAGAAGGTAATGCTGCTAGCCACAGTAGAGCCAGAGTGAGTGGAGGGGCAGTTATTCCCCCTCGTAGTTCCAGGAGGTTGGCAGTGGGAATAGCGTCTGGCCACCAGGGTGGAGGGGTGTTTGGGGTTGAAGTGGCAGGTCTGGATGGTCGACGGTATGTCTCGAGGGAGAGCAGGCTATGGGGGCCCCACCGGTTGCGAATTGTTGCCATGGCTTCGGCTAGAGACTTTTCTGATCGTTCCACCGCGTAAAAATTTCTCTGTGTATGGACCTGCCCATAATACCGAACAAAAAACGAACATTAAATGTTGGCATGTTCTTAACTCTTTGGGCGTCGCTGTTACGATGCAGGCCCATGCATGGGAGGACAGTATGGCCAAACCCAAGGTTTTAGTGACTGGAGCTGCTGGCTATGTGGCCGCACAGCTCTTGCCTACCTTTCACGAGCGTTACGACTGCACGCTGATTGATGTCACTACGACTGATCGCGATGGGCACGAGGTGCCTGGCGTTCAACGGCAGAGTCTGTTGGTGGATGACCTCGATGAGCTTCGGTCTCTCTTTGCTGGATGTGATGCGGTTGTGCATCTGGCGTTTGTCCGAAGGACCGAGGATCGGCATGAACAGTTTGACGGTGAGATGGACAACATCCGCATGGCGTATAACGTCCTAAGACTTTCGTTGGAAGAGGATGTACGTCGTGTGGTTGTGGCTAGCTCGAATCACGCGGCTGATTTTTATGAACATCTACTGCGTAGTCGTGAGATGGATATGCTTCCAGCTACGAACGATATTCGTCCGCTTTCTGACAATTACTACGGTTGGGCAAAAGAATCTTACGAGCATTTAGGGTTTGTCTTTGCTACCGGTACGCTTGGGCGAAAACTCGAAAATGTCCATATCAGGATTGGGGCTCCCCGTTCGCTGGATGCTGCCACGCTTGAAGGTGACCGGGAAGGGTTTCCATATCGGAGAAATCTCGGTGCGTATGTAAGCCCTCGAGACCTGACTCAATTGATGGTGAAGTCGATCGAGACTGAGAATATTGACAATGAATGGGGAGTGCCGTGGCAAGTCTTTTACGGAATTTCAGACAACACGCGTTCGTTTTGGGGTCTTGAAAATGCTCGGCGTGTTATCGGCTATGCACCCGAGGATGATTCCGAGGTGACATGGGCAAAAGACGTTTATGAAAACCTGACGACGAAGGGTGTTATTGGTCGTGTGGGACGGGTTCCATAGCTCTTATGGCTTCCGTAGAACGGCGTCTTGAGCGATGTCGTCCCCAACAAATCTGGGATACCCTGGCCGAGTTCAGTTGCGTGTATGTGCCGTCGGGGCCTCTGGAATGGCATGGTCGTCAGAATCCTGTTGGTCTGGATGCGCTAAAAGTTGAGGCGGTGTGTAGACGGGCTGCCGAGCGAACAGGCGGGCTGGTTTTTCCGACCATATTTTTTGGTGCGCATGAGGTTCCGTGGCCGCTCGGTATGCCGGTCGAAGCGACCCAGGTTCAGGTCAACACTCAAACGGTGCTTGACTATTTAGTCCGAAATGGTGCACGGGTAGTGGTGTGGCTCGGTGGTCACGGTGGAACGGAGGATTATTCAGCGCTTCGTCGGGCGGCATTGACGACCATGCAACGATCGAATTGCTTGGTGCTTGCTGCGATTGACCAGCATTTTCTCCTCGATCTTGAACCTGCGATGGACCATGCCGCGGCGATTGAGACGTCGCTCATGATGCATCTTCAGCCAGAGACTGTTGATCTGAGTGCCCTTGATCCAGAACCCGAGCGCTGGCCGGAAGGTGTAGGTGGTGAGGATCCCCGTGAACATGCGAGTGCTGAGCGTGGGGTGAGATATGCAGATGTTTTGGTTGATCGTATTGCAGGGGTTGCACAACGTCTTGTGGCACTCGACGATCCAATATGTCGTCGCAAGCACGTAGCGTGCGTGGCCCAGCAGGTTACTGTTGATGACATGGTCGTGTACGGGCGTGCGAATTTAGCCAGCACTGACGCGCCAGCCAAGATTCCGGATGACTCCTGGCAGCAACACTTAGAGGCCTATCGTGTCGGGGACTATGACGCTGCTCTTGCGGCGGGACGGCTCACAATCGACGCAGTTCGGCTGGCGACCGCAGGTCGCCGGCCAGCGGGAAGCGAAGAGCAAAGATTTGTTTAAGTGGTTTTAGGCTGCGCCTGTATCCTAGCTTGCTCGACGATGTCGATTCCTACGGTCTCGCTCCAGGTATCGATGAGCCGTGCAAACATATCTCCAGGACGACCATTCGCCACATTTGCGCCGTTAACTCGGGTCACTGGCAACACGCAGAAGGGCGTGCTGCTGAGCAGAGCCTCGTCGGCGGTATAAACGTCATACAAGGTGAGGTCGGCCTCGCGAATCTCGATCCCGAGGTCGTTGCACAAATCGTGGATGGTGCCCAAGCTAACGCCTGAAAGACCAGTGCCTGACCGTGGGGTGAGAATGGTGCCGTCTTGTACCAGCATAAAGTTGGCGCCAGACGCTTCTGCGATGTGACCATTTCCATCGAGCAGCAAGGCATGTGCGGCGGGGTCTAGCGCGTGTGCCTCTTGCTCGGCTAGTGCGAAAAACATTCGGCTCCGTGTCTTCATTCGTGGATCCTGCGTTGCGATGTCCATCTGTCGAACCGATGGGATCACGCAGTGCGCGCCATTCTCATATTTGCTAGCCCAACCTTTAAACCCGAGCTCATGTGTCCATATGAGTACCGTGGCTCCTGCATCACCGCGCCCAATATCCATGAAATCGGGATGTGAGCCACGTGTGATGTTGTGAAAGATCCACATGTCACTGCCATCGGGAAGATCAGGTCGGTTTTTGGCTACGACGTCTAGCGACGCGGCGGTAAGTTCTTCCGGACTCAGTCCAGGATCGATATGTGTGTAGCGCAGAGAGCGGTAGAGCCGCTCAACATGAGCCTGAAGTCTAAACGGTTGTCCACGAAAGGTCCTGGTGGCTTCGTAAACCAAATCCCCATAGATGATGGCCAGATCGTTTGGCCAATAGCGGGCCTGTTCCAAGGGAACGATCTCGCCGTTTGCAAAGGCCCACGAACTCGCGCTCATACTTGTCAGCCCTTTATGTCACCAATTTCGCAAGGTTCAAGTGAGCCTATCATTGTGTTCTGGGCGCACAACGACAACATCTGTTAAGAACCATATTTTCTAGTGGCCTAGTTCACGATCTGCTTCAGGCGCTTTGGTCATAAGATCGATTGGGGAGCCAGAACACCGGTGCCAGGCGAGCGTCTTGAGCTATTTGCAGTCGGCGCAACGCCCATGGAGGTCGAGCGTGTGATGCAGGGGTGAAAAGTTGGCGCGTGAAGCAATCTGGGCCAGGCTTTCTTCGAGCAGAGACTCAATTTGCAGGTCGAGATGGACATCCTGAACGGTGCCACACGCCTTGCAGATTAAGTGGTGGTGATGGCCGACCAACTGTTCTGCCAGTTCAAAATGGGCATGCTCGCTTCCGATCGCAATACGACACGTCACGCCGATGTTTTCTAACAGTTCGAGGTTCCGATATATAGAACTTTGGGCGAGTGCAGGGTCCGCGTTGATGATGTCCGGCAGGGTGACGGGTCGGCCATACCGGGCAAGCGTCTCTACTAGGCGGCGACGATTGTCCGTATATCGATAATTTGCTTGGCTGAGCTTCGTCGTGACTTGTTCGTGGAGCTGTTTAAGATCATGCGGTGGGTTCTTGGGGAGGTGGTTTGGCTTCATTCGGTTCAGTGGCCATGAGCGTGATCGTCAACGACGATGATACGTGGTGCACTACTCTGACCAACTGGTGGAGGAATCGTCAATGACCGTGCGCCGAACGCCTGCGTAAGATTGCTTTCTGTAAGGATAGTTTCGAGCGGACCATCTGCGATGACCGAACCATTTAAAAGGATGGTCCGGTCACAATCTTGGGCCTCCTCGACGTGATGGGTCGATATCACCACCAAGCGTCCGCGATCACGTTCGCTTTTCATCACCTCACTGATGATGTGTTGCGTGGGTAGATCAAGGCCGGTAATGGGTTCGTCGAGGAGTAGGCAGTCGGCATTGTTGGCAATTGCCGAGGCTAGGAGGACGCGCTGGCGTTCGCCTCCCGACAAGGCGCCAAAGGTTTGATTTAACAGGCCGGTGATGTCTAACCGATTCGCTGCTTCGGTAAGCGCCCTACGGTCCTCACGCCGAAATGGTCTGAGCAACCCGAGGTTCCGATAACGACCCATCCGCAAAACCTCAGCCGCTGTTAAGGGCATCCATGCATGATGGTGCTGATGCTGGCCGACATAGGCCACACTGTGTTCTCTAGAACCCTGTATGTGGCCGCTACTAGGTTCTTGAAGGCCGGCCAGCACCCGCAGCAAAGTGGTTTTTCCCGAACCGTTTGGCCCCATTAATGCCACCGTTGATCCTGCAGGAAAGCTCAGGGTTCCGGTTTCCAGCGCGAGCTTGGTTCCGAATGACACGCGTATGTCTTTTAGTTGAAACATGATGAAATTCGTTTATGATAATGAGACTCACTCTTATAATAGAGCAATTGGCAAAGTTAAGGAACATTGAACGAGCTTGTGACTAGTGATAATTCCAGGAAGATGGCCGGACTTGTTTTTTCCCGTTTTACCCTCACGCGTCGTCGATTCATCAGGGGTATGGGCGCTGGTGCCACAGCAACCGTTGTTCTGGCTGCCTGTGGCGAAAGTGAACCAGAACCAACACCAACGGCGGCGCCGGTGGCAGAAGGCCCGACGATTGTTACAACGACCAGTCTATGGGCTGATTTGGTGACGGCTCTCACGTGTAATGGCCTGGCAAGTGTCAAGGCTCTGATGCCTAGTGGTGCGGACCCTCATGCGTATCAACCGTCACTTGCTGATCGTGCGGCGCTGGAAACGGCTGATCTAGTCGTAATGAACGGGATGCTTGAAGATGGATTTGTGCCCATGATTCGATCGGTTGAAGAGGAAGGAACGGCAGTTTTTCGCACGATTGACCATGTCGAAAACCCGTTGCTCGCTGACGAACATGGACACGATCATGGACACGATCATGGGGAAGAGGGAGTTGATCCTCACCTATGGATGGATCCGGTTCGGGTTTCCGAAATCTTGCCGAAGTTAACCAAGCAGATCATTGAAGCGGGCAGATTAGATTCGGCCTCGCTACAAGCCTGTCTTGATCAGACGCAGTTGCTGCTGGCGAAACTGGATGAGGAAATCCGTGGCATGGTTGCCGACGTCCCGGCGGGTAAGCGTAAGTTTGTGGCCAACCATGCGTCACTTGAGTATTTTGCCGATCGATACGGCCTTGAAATGATCGGCACTGTTGTGCCATCTACGTCTACGATGGCTGCAACCAACCCAGCGTTACTGGAACAACTGGGTGACCGGATGAAGGCTAGCGGTGTGTCGGTCATCCTGGTCGACGCCGGAGAGTCTTCGAAAGACGCCACGGCTCTGGCGAAACACATTGGTGATGGACAGGTGGTGGAAATCTTTATAACAGGTCTTCCGGAAAATGATCCACGGGGTCTGAGCTATGTCGAGTTCTTACGCACCAATGCTCGTTTGATCACAGCGGCTCTGCGGGCACAGGTTGGCACCTTGAAGCTCGATGACGACCATGGACATGAAAAA
>DJHK01000025.1 GCA_002433065.1 Chloroflexi bacterium UBA6622 | reverse complement strand
TCCGACTCAGCATCGTCACTTAAATCCCCACTCGAACGAATACCCTCAAGTGTTTGGCTATGAACATCACGAAGATAAGCCAATAGCTCCTGTTCAAATCGTCCCAGCTCCGAAACGGGAACGTCGTCAATCAAACCCTGCGTTCCGGCAAAAATCACACCGACTTGCTCTTCCACAGGCATTGGCGAAAACTGCCCCTGTTTCAGGAGATCGGTGACACGTTGACCTCGCTCAAGCTGGTTGCGTGTCGCCTGATCTAAATCAGAGGCAAACTGCGCAAAGGCTGCCACATCTCGATACTGAGATAGATCTAGGCGCAAACCACCTGCAACCGACTTCATAGCTCGCGTTTGAGCATCTCCACCTACACGAGACACAGAAATACCCGGATTAATTGCTGGTCGAACACCACTATTGAAGAGATCGGCTTCGAGATAAATCTGACCATCCGTAATTGAAATCACATTCGTTGGAATGTAGGTGGTGACATCTGCCTCCTGAGTTTCAATTATTGGAAGAGCTGTAAGACTCCCGCCACCTTCGTTTTCATGCAGTTGTGCGGCACGTTCGAGCAATCTTGAATGGAGATAAAAAACATCTCCGGGATACGCCTCACGCCCTGGTGGACGCCGCAGCATTAATGACATTTGGCGATAAGCCCAAGCGTGCTTGGTTAAATCGTCATAGATCACAAGCGCATCCTGGCCATTGTCACGGAAATACTCACCCATAGTGCAAGCTGCAAACGGGGCCATGAACTGCAAGGCCGCAGGAGAGCTGGCAGATGCGGTAACAACAATCGTGTGTTCCAACGCCCCCGCTTCAGCCAAGGTACCGACAACTTGGGCAACTGAACTTTCTTTTTGGCCAATCGCACAATAGATACAGACCAAATCTCCATCGCGCTGATTGATGATCGTATCTAGGGCAATGGCTGTCTTACCTATTTGGCGGTCACCAATGATGAGCTCCCGCTGACCACGACCAATTGGAACCATCGAGTCAATAGCCTTAAGCCCGGTCTGAACAGGCCGATCAACATTCTGACGTTGAGCTACACCCGGGGCGACCTTTTCGGTTACATCGGTTCGTTCCGCATTAATAGGACCTTTACCATCAACGGGCTCACCAATGGCATTTACCACCCGACCTAGTAATTCAGGACCTACAGGAACCTCAGCAACCCGACCAGTGGTGCGGACTTCATCGCCCTCTTCAATCTGCAAGTAATCACCCAAGACGACAGCACCAACACTATCTTCTTCAAGATTCAATGCCATACCGGTAACTCCGCCTGGAAACTCCAGGAGTTCTCCCGCCATAGCCTGAGACAGACCAGAGACCTGCGCCACACCGTCACCCACTTGCAGCACGTGCCCTATGTTCGCCTGATGCGCATCGGCCTGAAAGCCTTCAATCTGTTTTCGAAGAGCATCTGCAATATTTTCAGGACTTATAGCCATTCGACGAACTCCCGCTACCGCAAGGTTGCGGCCAGCGATATAAGCCTGGCACGCACACTGAGATCTAACACATCGTCCCCACGACGGATTAAAAATCCGCCAAGTAAGTTGTCATCAACATCGGTGGTCATCCGCAAAGTCCGAGTCGGCTCTTCTAATCGATTGCGAAGATCCTGAACTGCGGATTCCTCAAGCTCAATCGCGGTTGTTACATGTACGCGATCCACCCCGAGGGCCTCATCAGAAGCGCGGATAACACGCTGTCGTATATCGTCCATGAGATCAACATCACGTTCCTCAGCCAACAATCGCAGCAACCCGAAACCTCGAGGCGATATTGTTCCCTCGGCAGCACGCTCGGCTGCAGCGACACGTTCATCGATCGAGACACTTGTATTTTGAAGGAAACGTCGGCCATGTTCCTCGGAAACCAAAAGAGCTAAGGCCCCTAGGTCATCCTCCCATGTACTCCACGCCTCTGAAGATTTGGCGTCAGCAACAACAGCTTCCGCATACATAACAGCCTTACGACGTTTGCCCGTCCGGTTCACGATTTATCAGCCACCGAAACTTCAGCAATTGCCTCTTCAACAATACGCCGATGCTCTGAACCATCAATCGCTCGATCCAAAACTCGTGAGGTTGCAGAAAGCACGAGTTCAGCTGTGTGACCCCGAATTTCTTCAGCAACTTGAGCCCGGCTGCGTTCGATCTCGGCCGCAGCATCTGAGCGTAATCTTTCAGCCTCAGCCCGAGCCTGTTCAAGTTCTCGAGCTCGCATAGCTTCAGCTGACCGCGCAGCCTCTTCCCGAATTCGTTGGGCTTCAGCCCGAGCATCTTCAAGTTCAGCCTGAAACTCAGCTCGTTCCTTTTCAACCTGTTGTCGCAATCTGTCGGCCTCGGCCAAGCTCTCGGTAATCCGCTGACGACGTCTTTCGAGCATCGCAACAACCGGCTTAAAAAGAAGCCGATACAGCACCCACAAAAAAAGCAGAAAGTTGACAAGCTGAAACAGAATGTTTGGAAAGCTGATTCCAAGCGCATCAATCATGTCAACCTATCTCCCTCTCGGCCCAGTGTTAGTGGACTAAGCCACGGCCAAAAGGATGCCGATAATGAATGCATAAATACCGATAGCCTCAGCAAGACCAAGACCAACAATCATTGTGTTCCGGATGTCACCGGAAGCTTCTGGATTGCGACCAATCGCATTCATTGCTGCCTGTACTCCGAGCCCGATAGCCATACCCGGTCCAATAGCACCCAAGCCGATCGCAAGACCGGCACCAAGCGGCGTTAAATTTGTTGCTGTTTCCACGACGTTAGCTTCCTCCCATGCGCATTAGTGCGCCTCGGCCTTATCAGGACCGGCTGATTGTCCCGTGAACACCATGCTAAGCATAAAGAAGATCACGGCTTGAACGAGACCAAAAAGAATCTCCAACACTAAGAATATCGCGCCCAGCACCGGTAAATGCCCAAGAGCGAACGATCCAAGGATTGGACCATTCAGCAAAACCTCCCCAGCAAAAAGATTGCCGAAGAGCCGGAACGATAACGATACAACGACAAAAAGTTCAATAATTACGAATACTGGAGCAAGAAACGGAACTTGCGTCAACTCTTTCAAATGCCCAAGAGGGCCATGTGAAATCACACCTGCCGCATGGATCATTACAAACGCCACCAAGGCAAGCGCAAGCGTCATGTTGATGTCGGCAGTAGCTGGACGAAAAATAGGAGCAGCAATCTCGTGCCCATGGTGCTCTGCCCGAATCCAAATCGTACCAATGCCGGGAAGCAAACTAGTCCAATTGCTCACGGTGATAAAAACAAAGAAAGTAGCACCAAAGGCAAAGACCCTTTGAGCATAGCGGCGGCCTACAGTCGATTCCACAAGCTCCTCAAGAAATTCAACCACCATTTCACAGACGTTTTGAAGCCCTGCAGGAACCATTGCCACTTCTGGATCTTTCCGAATAACCCGAGTCGCAAACCATGCCACGATAAGCATCGCAGCCATCGTTAACCACATCGTAAGCAATGAATTTGTTAAAACGATAGGACCAAGATGAGCAAGCGGCTCTGCCGCGGCACTAACGTGGGGAGCCAGTTCTGTGCCTCCATGCTGTTCTGCTGCCATCTAGTTAACCGTCCGCTCCTTGTTGCCACTTAAAAATCATATACATCACGTAACCACTGCCCGCTAGTCCAAGCAAAATACCCCCCAGCAGGAAAACCGGTGCAACACCAAAATTCTCATCTAACCAGTTCCCCCCAAATATCCCAATGATTGTGAGCACACCGACCACAAAACCAAACTCGAGCGCGAGTGCAGCCGAGCGAAGAATAGCCACTGCTTCACAAGGACCTTCTGGACTTTGTGAAAACGTTCACGTTCTCACCGAACGCGGAAGTTTAACAAAGGCAGAGATCCCGTCCAACAAAGCATCCGGGAGAGTTGCATCAAGCGGGTTGCATACCTAGGCTTATTACACCACAGGCCATCCGGGCCGCAGATAGATCGAGCCACCGAATGATTCGAAGACCAAGCCGAAATCGAGTAACAGCAGGCACACTGACCGCACTTCTGGCTATCGCAGCAATACCGCTCATCCTCGGAACCTGGCTGTACTCGATTGTCAATTAACTGACCGTCGCCTAGACAATATCAGTCGGCTCCAGAACCTCACCTCGTCGAGTTTCTGGCTCATCCACAAAACGCCATATTTCACCACCAAGAGCCATCGCAAAGACAGTATGGTCGGCAGCATATTCCGGGGATGCCACTACCTTAAGCACAGCTAAGTTTTTGAGCCCCTGATTAAGTTCTGACCATCCAGATCCACCATTACCAGACCTAAATACGCCCTTGCTAGTCCCCGCATAGACAGTCGCGTCCTCAGTGAAGGTCGGCGTAATCGCAATAGACAGAACAGCTGTTTCGGAATCAGCAGGGTAAGTCCCCGTCCAGACATCCTGAAATCTTTCAGTTGGTCGAAAAACCTGACTAGACGTCGAAAACAGCCATGCCCGATCGTCTTCGCTATATGACCCTGGCACGCCAAGAGAGACCCAGGGAGTCGTGGTCTCATGTTCCACAAAACGTTCGAACGACTCACCACCGTCGTAACTGACATGAACCGCAGCCGCAGTAATGCCAATCGTGCCAACAAAAACAGTTTTATCGTTGGCAAAGTCTGGCCCGGTAGCAACAGCGACCACTGTCTCGCCATCGAAATCATGCGACAGCCGATTCCAAGACCACCCACCATCGGAGCTTCGATAAGTCAGACCTAGCGCTCCTCCAGCAAAAACGGTGGAATCAGAGGAGTAGCTAGAAGAAAAAGCCACAGCCCTTACATCGTCTAAATCGAACCCATCAACACACTCGGACCAACTCTGACCACGATCCACACTTCTATACAAACCAGCCTGAGTAGCCGCAACAAGCAGTCCATCCGCACCAAAATCAGGAGATAACGCCATACCAGAGATGTCGAGATCAACCAGATCTTCACTGCTCGGCTTCCAGTTCGATCCCCCATCGACCGATACATACATCCCACCACCAGAGCCCCCAGCGAACATTGTTTTATCATCAGCAAAATCTGGTGATATCGAAAAACTGACCCAGTTTTGGCTTGTAATCCCAGTATTTTTCTCAGTCCAATTCTTCCCAAGATCGTATGAACACAGCAATCCCGTCCGGAATGTGCCGACCCATAGAAGCAGATCATCATCCTCCGACAGCAAACACATTGAAAGAACCGCACCATACTTGGGATCGATAGGTTGGGAAGCCCAGCTGTCCCCCCCGTCATTCGAGACCCAAATACCATCACCGCCCGTGCCAGCCACAATGGTCTGGTCATTTTCAAAGTTAGGCGACATCGAAAGTGCGTTTATCGAGGTGTCACCAACCGCATCTATCTTGTCCCAGTTCTTACCACCATCTCGTGAAATCCAGAGACCGTGCTCCTCAGTGCCAACAACCACCGTACGCTGGGCTTTGAAATTGGGTGCCATCACAAGCGCTTGTACAGTCGATGTTGAAAATTCTTCTGAACCCATCTGCTCCCAAGTTCGGCCTCCATCGGTTGAACGACATACTCCTCCGTTCACAACCCCGGCCATTATCATTTGATCAGTTCGAAACTCAGGTGACACAAAGATCGATTGAACCGATAGCCCTGCCAGGCCATCGTTAGATGGATTCCAGCTTCGCCCACCATTAGTAGTCCGAAACACACCGTCCGCTTCGGTACCAAGTAGTGCTATTCGATCAGTGGAATACGTGGGCGACAACGCCACAGCAACAACGTTTGGAATGGCACCCCAGAACGAAAGTTGATTCCAGCTTTCACCACCATCAAAGGACTTGTACACCCCGCCTTGAACAGCACCCGCAAAAACATTCGTGTCACGTTCATAATCAGGCGAAACCGCAAGGGCCTGTAGATATGGGCTCGTGAGCTGCTTATTGGATATTTGCCACGAGTCGCCGTCGTCATCAGATATGAAGACTCCCGACATTGTTCCAGCCAGAAGACGACAACCTCCAGAGTGATAAGCAGCCGCGAGGGCAGTTATGGTCCCACCCTCAAATCCGCCTACCCGCTCCCAGACATTTGCTTCAGCGTTGGTGGTAACGGCCTCAGCCATCCGTAGGCACCTTCCGGTCTTTGATGGGCAGCGGTTTAATCACCGCTGACTGTTGTATTCGATTTCGCTATGGATCTAAGCCCTAGCTGCTAAAACACCAAAGCGATCAGCAAAGCAACCAACTTTGGTAGTAGCAGTTTAAGCACGGCTGCGCTCGACAAACAACCATTCAATCCTAAGTTCGTGATGACAGTCTGATTTCCTGGCCTTCAAAAATGCTGTCGGCATCCTTCAATCCGTTCACCGATAAGAGTTCTTCAATACTGACACCGAACTTAACTGCGATCGCGCTAAGGGTGTCGCCCGACTGAACTCTATATGTCGGCGGAACTTCTGCCGCAGCCGGCATCCGGGCATCTGGAGGAAGGCGGAGTTCCTGGCCCACGAATATATTGTCAACGTTCGAGATTCCGTTGAGCTCAAGTATCACTTTGACCGAAACGTCATAAAACTGCGATATGCCAGAAACAGTGTCCCCAGGTTTAACACGATGAATGAGGGGTTTCGGAGCAGGCGTGGGTGTTGAAGTCAGTGTCTCAACCTTGGTTGGCACAGGTGTAACAGCCGGCATCGTTGCAACTACCGAGGGCGCAGTAGCGACTGCGACCGTGATGGGTTGAACACTATCTTTTTGCTCACCCGAGCTGGAACCCATAGGGATTTCACCAACCGGTCCACGTTCCGCCAATTGAACAGCGCCAGCGTTAACCGCAGCCTCTCGATATCCGTCATCCTGCCAAGCAAGAATTCGCCACGTAATTACAACAGCAGCAAAAAGCAACGTAATCCGCACGTAACGGATCCAATGACGATCAAGCGTCTGCAAAGCGTCGGAACCTGAAGTCTTGACCCAGCGCACTTCAGGCGAGGGTGCATCACCCCTCTCTACTTCTACTTTTTCCATTACCAACCAAATGCCATGTAAAGATCATTTACGTTGGTACCGGTGGGACCAGTTTTTACTAGATCTCCTGAAGATTTTAGGAAGTTGTATGCATCGTTATTCGCCAAAGCACGAACGATGTCACCACCACCATTAGCGATCGCACGCGTGAGCGTCGAACCGTCGACTAAGCCACCGCAAGCATCAGTAGGCCCATCCGTCCCATCGGTAGCCATAGAAAAAACAGCCACGTTAGATTCTCCAGCAAGAATCTTGGCAGCCGCTAGTGCGAGCTCTTGACTTCGACCACCCCGCCCATCTCCTCGAACAGTCACAGTCGTTTCGCCACCAAAAATCGCACAACCGGGAGATTTTACTGGCCGATTGTTGCGAGCGATGTCAATTGCAGCACCAGCTATCACGTTGGCCACCTCCCGTGCTTCACCCTGCACTCTAGACGTAATCAACTGCGAATTAAATCCGGCAGCAATAGCAGCTTCGGCCGCTGCCTGCCCCGCGCGTGCGTTGTCCGCAATCATGAGGTTCGACACCAATTTAAAAATCGGATCATCCTGCATAGGCGTCTCCGAAACTGCACCACGCACACCAGCCTCAAGGCGTTCACAAATCGAAGTCGGAGCAGACGACCGTAGGTCGAATTCGTCAAGGACAGCCAACGCATTGGAAAAAGTGGTGGGGTCAGGAACTGTAGGGCCTGAAGCAATCACGTCAACCGGGTTACCCACCACATCGCTGACCAATAACGATACAACCCGTGTCGGATGAGCAGCTTTGGCAAGCAGCCCGCCATGGAAAACGGAGAGATGTTTTCTAACAGTGTTCATCTGATCAATCGTCGCCCCAGAACGCAGTAACTGGTCAGTTAGAAACTGCAGTTCCGAGAGCGAGATCCCGACTGGTGGTGCAGGCGTAAGCGCAGATCCCCCACCAGATATCAAACAAAATAGAAGATCGTTTTCGCCGGCACCCCGCGCGAATTCCACAAGCCGACAAGCGGCACGTTGACCACGGTCATCCGGAACTGGATGACCAGCCTGAACAATTTCCACACACCTGGTCGCTGTTGAATACCCGTCCTTCGTAACAACAAGTCCCCCACGAACACGGTCCCCAAACATCAATTCAAGTTCGGCTGCCATTTTGGGGCTCGCCTTCCCAGCACCAAGAATTAGAATCTCATTAAAGTCTCGATCTCGATAATGCTGACTACCAACTTGGAAGCCATCCTCTGTCTTCCTAACTACCGACCGAATAGCTGCTCCCGGTTCAACCGCCATAATGGCAGCCCGACCGATCTCTAGAATTGTCGAACGCATCGACTGGTCAAGCACCGAGCATCGTAATTTGGAAAGATAGGACAAGCAGTTTAGTTGGCATTTAGACGTCAGGACGATTGCAGTACGACAAACCGAGTATCCGAGGACCAACGTGAGCACCCATCACCGGCGTAAATCCGGTGACATAAAGATCGTCTGGTCTGAGCTCGGCTCGAACCAACTCAGCCAATTCATGCCCTTCCGACACATTAGCTGCGTGGTGAACAGCTATACCGAGATAGTTGGATTTTGTTGCCATTCGTCGAACATAGGTAACCATCCCTTGAATTGCACGAGCTCTCGATCCAAAAGAAGGCCGGGCTCTAATTTGGCCGCGCCTCATACTGAAAACAACTGACCCTGGCAACAAATTAGCCATACGGGCGACAGAACGTGGAATTCTTCCACTTCTCGCCAAGTATTTAAACGAATCGACAACCGCCACTATCGCACTAGCGTCAGCTGCACGACGAACCACGGCCTCAACATGACTGGCGTCAGCACCAGCAGATGCAGCCCGAGCCCCCAGCAGCACGGGGAATCCATGAGCCATGGCGGCAGCCCCAGTCTCAACAACGGTGGCGTCACGGTCATGCTTGTATAAACGGATAGCCGATCGCGCTGCATGCGCCATGCTCGACATGCGCTTGGGAATCACGACACAAAGTACAGAATCACCTATTTGTCTGGCTGTAATAAATGCAGATACGTAGTCCTGTGGTGACATCGTGCTGGTGGAAGGAAGCACTGGATCCCATGCCAACCTACGCCAGAATTCCTCATTTGAAATGTCCAAACCATCTCGTAACTCCTGGCCATTCCACACCAACACCGTTGGAACCACAGTTATTTTATGCCGCGAGATCTGGTCTTCCGGCAAACACGCGCTGGAATCCGTAACGAGAGCGACCTTTTGCCGAAAACCTCCCTTAATCTCGGTCAAATAACAACCTCCGCAAGATCACTCGCCCAATTGACCTCCCAGTTATCACAGATGACTTTCGGTAACCTATTAAACGGCCCGTGCCAAGTACAACAAGGAGAAGCCAAGACGTAAAGATAAGGGTTGAAGACTGGCCTGTTAGGTTGACAAGAACAGCCGTCCCAACAAATCCCACGATCACCCCAGGTGCGGAATCCTTGAAGATCACTCGGCCCAGCAATAGACCCACTAAAGCAATCACGATTGGCCAAGCTCCAAGCGCGGCCAATGCACCTCCAGCAGGACCAACACCTCGACCACCGCGAAAACGCAAGGTTATAGGCCAAATGTGCCCAACAACCGCCGCCACCGACGCGATGGCTGACACATCGTAAACCGAAACACGCTGCGTGATCACAACAACTGCTACCGGTTTAAGGGCATCACAGAACCCAGCACACGAGCCCCGCACAAGTCCCAATCTCTCGATAGCCGCGGAGCCACTAACACCCCCCGAGCCTTCATTTAAGAGGTTATGACCAGCAAGACGACCTGCCAAGTACGCGATAGGAATAGAACCGATTAGGTACGCCATAAGAATGATCAGCAGCGTCACCACTTGAGTTGTCCTCGCATTCCATCTTCGAGCAACCTGGATCGTTTACACCCAAGAACTTACACGCTCAGTACATTCACTCGCTCACACGACGACGAGCTCTATCACGAGCCACTGAAAAAACACCCGGCACTGCCTCTATTCGTCTGACCAAGCGAGCAAGCTTCGCGACATCCGAAAGTCCAACGGTCACACGTAAAGTCGCTTGCCCTCTTCGATCAGTGGTGATGTGGGCAGAACTTATGTTCAAACCTTCTTCACGTATCACTCCACTGACATCGTGTGTAAGACCCTCTCGATCATCAGCCACAATTCGAATTTGCACCGGCAAGCTTTGATCCGCCTGATCAATCCACCACACTTCGACACGATCCCCATGATCACTGGGGATTAATCGGCAACGTGCCCTGTGAGCCTCCACAATATCGTCTGCCAGCACACCGACAATCTGGTTTCCGGGGCGTGGAGAACAGCAATTAGCAAGTCGGACGGAAGCCTCATGATCTGACCCAACAAGAGCAGCTGACCACTCGACTTTGACCAAACGCTCGGGCTCAGCTACACCATGAACATTGTGACATTTGCTTTGGTGAACGCTTACCCCATGCCCTCGCGTTATATATCCCACAATCTGATCCCCTGGCAGCGGATTGCAGCAGGATGCTACTCGTGTAAGTAAGTTCCCCACCCCTAAGACTCTGACCATAGGCCGAACATCGCCCACGCTCGCAGCATCAGTTCGTAGAGAGTCGCTTTCGGGCTCCGGCATTTCAGACGTCAACTGCAAGCGGTTTATGACCCGAGACACAGTTGTCGATCCATAACCAACCCCGGCAAAAAGACCCTCGACAGTGCTGTAACCAAGATCAGCAGCAATGGTTTCCAGATCGTGGTCAGGAACTTGTGTTATCAGTCCGTGACCTAATCGCCGAAGCTCTCGCTCCAACAAGTCCCTTCCTGATTCAACGTTCTCAGCCCGCTCCCGCCGCTTGAACCATTGCCTGATCTTGTCGCGGGCGTGCGCAGTATGAACGATCGAAATCCAGCTTCGACTCGGCCCTGGACTATTACTGCTCGTTAGGATTTGCACAACATCACCGTTCACCAGCTCATAGTCAAGCTGTACAAGTCTTCCGTTAACTTTAGCCCCAATACAGGTGTGCCCAACATCTGAGTGAATCCGGTAAGCAAAGTCCAGAGGAGTACTACCAGCAGGAAAATCCATCACTTTCCCATGCGGTGAGAACGCGAACACCATGTCGCTGAAAAAATCGGTCTTGATCGCATCCACAAACGAACCAGCAGGCTCATCTTCCGCCTGCCACGAAAGAATTTGACGAACCCACGCAAGCTTTTCCGAAGCCGTATCAATAACATCCGCTTCGTCAGACTTGTAGCGCCAATGAGCAGCGACCCCATACTCAGAAGCCGCATGCATCTCGTGTGTCCGAATCTGAATCTCAAGAGGTCGGGCATCAGGTCCGAGCACAGCGGTGTGAATGGAACTGTAACCATTTTCTTTAGGCGACGATATGTAATCATCAAATTCTGACGGGATATGCCGCCAAGCACCGTGCACAACACCAAGCGCCGCGTAACACTCCGACAGGTCATCAACAATTACCCTAACCGCCACAATGTCATACAGCTCTTCTAACCTGACATTCTTTCGCTGTGTCTTCTGCTCAATACTGTAGAGGTGTTTAACGCGGCTCTGGATGAGCGCAGAAATTCCAGCGTTGTCCAACTCGATTCGGAGCTCGTTTGTCAAGCGAGTAACGAGCTCTTCACGAGCCTGTCTTTCATCTACAAGCCACCGAGCAATTTCTTGATAGCGCACTGGCTTAAGCACCCGGAATGCATGATCCTCCAACCGCCATCTCCATTCCTCTATTCCAAGACGTCCCGCTAATGGCGCAAAAATTTCCAACGTATCGATTGCGTACTCAGAGCGCTTTTTTTCTTCGTAGACCTCGGCACTCTGGACGTTATGCAATCGATCGGCAAGCTTTATAAGAACAACCCGAATATCACGAGCCATCGCAAGAAAAACCTTGCGCAAATTCTGCGCCTGCTCGTCATCTAGGCTGACCACAGAGATATCAGAAAGTTTTGTAACCCCATCAACCAGATCGGCGACAGTTGAACCAAAACGATCTCTAATTGTTTCGAGCTTGGCCGACGTATCCTCGACACAGTCGTGAAGCAGCGCCGCCGCAATCGTCTCTGCATCAAGATGCAGGTCGGCTAGTAGAAACGCTACCGCTATGGGATGTTGGACAAACGCCTCACCAGTTTGACGACGCTGATTGTGATGGGCCTGGACCGCAAACTCCATGGCTTCACCGATAAGCTTTTCCGCAGCCGGCCAGTCCCCCGATGGCACATAGCCACGAGTAACCTTTAGCAAATCATTTAGCGAAACATCTTTTCGGATATGACCAGCCATTGGCGCTAGCGTAGCCGTTACCGATGACGGCACTATTACTCCTTAAGAGATCGCTCACCTGCACTCGGACGAACGTCATCAACCACCATCTGTAACCGAGTTTCCCCGCGATACACGTTTAGGTCCAGTCGGAATGCCACATCCACACGTACGCCAGGATTCATATCTGCTTGATGCTGACCGCTCTGAAACCAGATCGCACGAATATCCGCCGCGACCTCGCGAAAAGTAAGCAACAGATGATTCGCACCAACCAGGCGGGCTGTCTGAACACAAACGTTCTCAACCACTAAGCGAGGTTGGTCATGACCCTCTCCCCAAGGAGCCAGCTGATCCAAGTACTGAAAGGTTTCAAAGGAAATCGTGCCCGGAAAAACCCGACCATCGGCATGCAGTTGCGGCCCAAGAAATACGTCGCCTTCCAATGCACGGCTCTCTTCAACTAGTGCGGCACGCAGCTTGGGCAAGTTGACTGGTTGCAGGGTGAACCCAGCTGCCCGGGCATGCCCACCCCACGTCTCAAACAGTTCCGCATGGCGTCCTAGAAACTGAGCAAGATGAAAGCCTTCAGGACTACGGGCTGATCCCCTCACAACACCGTCAATCAGGGTGCCAACAAAAGCTGGCACTCCAAACTCCTCACTAAGTCTCGAAGCAGCCAGGCCAACCACCCCGGGCGCAAACTTTTCTGAGACAGACACCACCACAGGGTCGTCTCCAACCTCTTGACGTGCAACAGAAACCGCATCTTCAGTTAGTTGCCGACGCTCCGTGTTCAACGCATCAAGCTCATTTGCTTGCTGTTCCGCCTGTGAAGCGCTTTCCTCACGTAGCAGATCTAATGCAAGTTGCGCATGGGCTATACGACCGGCCGCATTTAGTCGCGGCGCAATCCCAAACCCAATGTCGCTGCTTGTAACTGTTTCAATCGGCCTTTGAGCTACCGCGCCAATCGCCCGAAGTCCCGCACGATGTCCCTGGCGTAACACTTCTAAGCCATCAATGACAAAACCTCTATTCTCATCTCGCAGCGGCACAACATCTGCAATCGTTCCCAACGCAACAAGATCCAGGAATGTCTCCGGGTACGGAAGCTTCTCCGGATACTCTTCAGCAAGAGCCTGAACAAACTTGTATGCGACTCCAACTCCGGAGAGTCCAGTAAACGGATAGTCGCTGTCAGGTGAATTGGGATTAAGCACCGCGGTTGCTCGAGAAGGCACCGCATCGGCGTGATGATGGTCGGTCACGATAACGTCGATCCCGGCGTCAGCAGCAAGGGCAACCTCTTCATCAGCTGTGGTTCCACAGTCCGCCGTAATGATCAGTGTCACTCCATCCTTCACGATTTTCTCCACAGCCTCAGTGTTTAGACCATAGCCCTCGTCAACCCGGTCAGGGATGTAAGAACAAACATCTATGCCCAGAAGGATTGCGGTCTCGATAAGCATCGCTGTAGCACTGATACCGTCCACATCGTAGTCGCCGTAGATACACACCCGTTCACCGTCACGAACCGCTTGGGAAATCCTAGAAACCGCCTTATCCATATCGCGCATCAGAAATGGATCATGAGGAAGTACTGGCTCGTTGAAAAATTCACGGATGCATTCCACCCCCGCATGACCACGATTGTGAAGAACTTGGACAACAAGGGGAGGGAGCTCTTCAAGAGCAGAAAAAAGCTCCGCCGGAGCACGAGTTGCCACATGCCACAAAGCCCCGGAAAAACCCCGCACACCCTGAGGCTTGCCACTCACATCACGGGCACTGGGGGTCATCGGCACACTAGTGCTAAGGTCATTTACTCGCGCCACTGACTAATGACAATGATCCGTGTTGGAATTATCGGCTGCGATAGTACCCATACAGAAAATTATGCCGCGATCCTTAATCGCGACATAGCAGGAAATGGGATGCGGGCCACACGACTCTGGGGCGTGGACGTGAAACAAGCCAGAGCAAAAGCAACCGAAACTGGAATCGAAATAGTTACCGATTCCGTAGAAGCTGCCATGGAAGACGTTGACGCCGTGATGGTTTTGAACAGATGGGGCAACGATCACTTCGCCCCAGCTATGCGAGCCATTAAAAAGGGCTTGCCGCTCTTTGTTGACAAGCCCATGTGCGACGACCCCACAGAAGCAATCACGTTGGTTAAAGCTGCTCATGCTGCCCAAGTACCAATAATGTCTGGATCAGCGGTCCGCTATGACCCCTCAATAATGACTCTACTAACAGATTTACCAAGGATCGGCCGTCCACGATCGGTGGTGTTCACACTCCCACAAACATGGCGCCTATACGGCGTCCACGCAATAGAAATTATGCATATGGTTTTCGGGTCAGGGGCGATCAATGTAACAGCCATCCGTGACCCCCAGACGGACATCGTCACCGCCCGCTGGCCAAATGGCCAGATCGGAATCGCCAACCAAATCCGTGATGCTTGGACGGGGATGCTATGTGTCGTTGTTGGGGAGTCCGGATGGACCAATGCAGAAATCCGTATCAGCGATACTGTAAATGGCGTGCCGCACATGTACGTGAATTTGATCAAGCGTTTTAGGCGCATGCTCAATGGGGAGCCACCACCCACAACACCAAGCGAAATCGTCGACGTGATTCGGGTAAGCGCTGCTGCTAACCGATCAGCTGCTGAAAGTCGGCAAGTGCCAATGAGTGAGATTCCCTTGTTACAGGAGCTCTAGAAAAAGACAAATAAACCGCCAATCAAACCGCCAATCGCCCCAACACCAATCCCCCCGCTCACTGTCAAAGCCGTCCATAGCACCCGTCGCCCTGACCCTGACATAAACCCAGCGCCATGAACGTCCAGATCTCGACGCTGAACAAGAGTTACCCCAGGTGAAAGTGTTGTACCTAGTCCTTCTTGACGCAGGGAATCAAACTGATTCGACGATGGGACATCACCCATGCCTGACGATTGATCTAGCGGTACCTGTAAAAAAAGCGATTGATGAGTCGAGGAGGCACGGCTCTTAGCCACACTACGCGATCCGGCATCATCCGCTTCGATTTCGCGACCAACGAACGACGGCCGTCTTGGCCTAGCTGGCCGCCGCTCAGATAACGACTCTGTGAACATCACAAAGGCTAGCACGGGCAGCATAAGCTGCCCGTGATGGAAGTGCTGATTTAGTTGCGTTAGGAAGAGAAATGCTCAGGAATCCATATTGAGCTCTGCATGCTGCAGCTGAACTTGGATGCAATATCGAATGGCCTAAGCAATACCCGTCTAGCCGATTAACTGCCGATCAACATTCTTAATCGTCGTCACTAACAAGTCGGCCAAGCGAGCAAGGCTAGAAAGTCGTCTCTCGGACTGAACGATCACAGCCCGGCCTCGAGGCAGTTCAATGACCTGACCTGGAACATGTTGGCTCGAGATGTCCATCGGCATCTCAAAAACCATAGATTTTCTGCTCGTCACCGCCCGCGCCAAATCCCTAGGCGAACGATGTCCATTCCGATCCCACAAGCGCTCAGCCAACTCTCCGGCCGCCGCCCGAACAGACCTAGCTTGTCGACCTAGCCTTCGAAGCGCACCATCAGAACCCTGCCTCGAAAGCCACCGCTCTACACACTCGAATCCAAATTCAGTTTGCTCAGCAAACACTAATAACCGCGCAATCATGTCCGTATCAGCCAACATTTCGCGCCGAATCACACTTGCCACGGCTTCCGCCGCCATCACACCAAACATCGCGTCCTGTGGCCAACGGGAATCTTGACTCCGCTGGTAAGAAGCCACCATCGTGCGAGCCCTGTCGTAAGAAAACCCGTAATCGGATATAGCTGCCTGGCTCACATCAACGATTGCATAACCATCGGCCACAGCTACCGTTCCACCTGGAACCCTCAGCATCCCATCTCCAGCCGGAGGCGTAGGTTTCGAGACCAGACAATCGGGGCCCACCGCCGACAAACACATGTTCTCGTCCACCCAATTAATGACGCCCAACCTTCCATAATCAAAGATTGGCGCAACAACAAATCTGCCTAGCGAAAGTTGATCCCTGACCTTCCGCGCAAACAACCCAGGGTTCTTTTCTTGGTGGATTTCGACTTGCATACCCAAAGCTCGAGCTCCATTAAGCCACGTCGATTCACGCCGAAGACTAGTGAGATCCGCTGCCGACAAGGATTCACTCCACCCCAAAGCGAACGCTTCACCTGACACCGTCACGAGATCTTCAAGCGACACGTTGATTCCCAATGCATTGGCAACCCCGGTCAAAGCATGAAAGCCCATCGTCCCTGCACGAACATCACTGGCCCAACCGGCCAGCAATGCACTAGAACTCGTCAGAGGCCCCATTGAGCAGTTCAACAACAACGTCTAGCACCCTGTCCGCAATGGCCTGCTTGCTGGAAAGTTCAACCGCCTGATCAGGCTTGTCGTGTCGCAGAATCGTCACAGCATTAGTCTCAGCCGCAAAACCCGTTTCTGACCCTCCAACATCATTCACAACCATCGCATGGAGCGACTTTTCGACCAACTTTCTCCGCGCGTTATCCGTGTGGTCATGGGTTTCAGCTGCAAATCCGACACGAACAAATTCACCTTGAAGACTTTCAAGAACGTCGGGGTTCTCAACAAGCTTCATCTCAGGTGGTACAGACCCTCGTTTTAACTTCGAAGATGCCACTTCATCAGCCCGGTAATCGCCAACAGCCGCGTTCATAATCAGCACATCGCATCCATCAGTAGCCTTTTGGAGTTGGGCAAGCATTTCGAGGGCTGATTCAACCCGAATGATTTCAGCATTTTTCGGAGGAGCAACCGTCGACGGACCAAGCACAAGTCGTACAGTCGCACCGCGTTCCAGGGCAGCACGAGCGAGCGCTACACCCTGCCGACCACTAGACGGATTACCAATGAAACGAACAGGGTCAAGAAATTCCCGTGTGCCACCAGCGGAAATCACAACCATCCGCCCTTCCAGAGGACCACTGCGACCCAACACTTGCCTAAGAACATCAACCAGCACCGTGGTCTCAGGAAGCCTGCCTTTACCAAGAGCCCCCGAAGCCAGTCGACCTGTCTCTGGCTCAACAATCTTGACACCACGCTCGCGCAGCAACCCAAGATTGGCTTGAGTGGCGGCGTTAGCAAACATGTTGGATTCCATAGCGGGCGCCACAACTATGGGCGAAGTGGTCGTTAATGCGATAGAGGCAACAAGATCGTCAGCTCGACCCTGTGCGATGCGTGCAATGGCGTCCGCACTCGCCGGAGCCACCACTACGGCATCGGCATCTTTCGCTAGTTGGATATGCGCGATTTGGTTATCTCGGGTCATAACATCGCTGGCTGTATATACATGACGTTGTGTTAGCGCCTGAAAAGTAAGTGGACCAACAAATGTCTCAGCCGCGCTTGAGAGCACCACATCGACCTCGACCCCAGCCTGACGCAACGTACTTGCAAGATCTGACGCCTTATAGGCTGCGACACTTCCCGTTACGCACAGAACAATACGGGCGCCTGTAAACACGCTCATATGGATCTTCCAAACGCTTTTTCGATCAGCAACAAACCCCTCAGAGTGAGGTCCGTGTCAACAATGTCAAACATCCCAACATCCCCAACAACAAGAGGTGCCTGTCCTCCGGTTGCAATGGTTGTGTAATCACTACCCAGATCCTGACGAAGTTCCTCAATCATGCCCCGCACCATGTGAACATAGCCCCAAAATACTCCAGACTTCATCGAAGCCTTCGTATTAGTACCAATCAGTTGCGCAGGCCGACCTAAATTTACAGATGGCAATTTCGCCCCTGCCGCCGTCAGCGCTTGAGCCGATGCCTGCATACCCAGCGCAATCACAACCCCTGCAAGATTCCCTGATGCGTTAACAACGTCGAATGTGGTCACACTACCCAAATCAGCAACGATCGCCGGAGCCTGATAGATCTCTCGGGCAGCGAGGGCATTCGCAACCCGATCGATTCCGACCTGCTTCGGTACATCAACTTCAAGCTGAATCGAGGGCACCTTATCGGCCTCCGGGGTACGAGGTAGACATCCCGTCGCATCTTCAACAGCAGCAGCTATAGGACCAGTCAAAACAGGCACAACGGATCCAACAATAGCCGCCTCAATGTCGTAACCACCGATATGAGCAAGCATTGCCTTGAGAAGCACCGCATGCTCATCGGCATTCCTATTCAAGTCGCTGTGAATCGCCCACCGCGCCTTGAGCTCGTCATCGACAAAAATCCCGAACTTGGTGTCCGTATTGCCGATATCGACAACCAGAACCATAACCACCTCAATGTTCCATCGGCGCTATCATATCGTCGCTATGGCCTGTGCATTGCCTATGTCTGACCTTCCAACACCATTGCAACTAACCCATATGACCTGGCCCGAGGTTGACCGGGCACGAGAGCAGGTTGAGCTCGTGGCTATTCCCGTAGGGTCAATCGAGCAGCACGGACCAAACACATCGCTCGATACGGACACCGTGATCTGTGAGGACCTAACCCTTCGCTTAGCCTCAAGATCCCATCCACGCGTGCTTGTTGCACCTACCGTTCCGTTTGGAATGGCCGCCTATCACATGGGATTTCCTGGCACCATTACACTCCGACCGCAAACCTATCTCCACGTGCTTGAAGACACCGTTGCGTCCCTTCTACACCACGGCTTTAAGCGATTCCTGATAACAAACTGGCACAACGGAAACACACCGGTTATGACTTTAGCCATGCAATCGCTCCCAACGCATCTACCCATTGAGTTCTTAGCATCCCTATCCTTCTATGACCTTGAAGACGAAGCCCTGGAAAAAGAATTGATCCAGTCGTCCACTTGGGGCCATGCGGATGAACTCGAAACTGCCGAACTTATGGCTCTTCGCCCAGACCGAGTTAAATATGATCAATTGGTAGCTGGAGACGTAGATGAGGAAGCGCGCCGCCAACATCGGTTTTGGGGGCGTGGCGTCCGACGAAGCCACGACTTTTCGGACTTCACAGGCAATGGCGCCGTCGGAAACGCCACATTAGCGACCGCCGACGACGGCAAAAGAATGATCGACGTAATTGAGAAACGTGCCGACACCCTGCTCAACCTCATACTCGATGCACCCGACAAATTGATTGCCCAGGGTCGTATCCCCGCCTGGCGACGGAATCCAGAGTCATCATGACCGTATCGCCGCAAACTTACACGTTAGGCCGAATGTCTTGGCCTGAAGTAGCAGCCGCCCTAGAAACCGTCGAGTTGGTTCTGGTCCCAATCGGATCAACCGAACAGCACGGACCCAATCTTGGCTTAGGCCAGGATCATCTGATCGCTCAGGCATTTTGTGAACGAGCCGCCGAAAGGCTGTCGCCTCGCCTGCTCGCTCTTCCTGCAATCCCATGGGGAATATCTGACCACCACATGAATTTCGCCGGATCTATGACCCTTCGACCAGAAACCTTTCTAGATCTCCTCGAAGACGTGGTGCTCTCAATGTTGCACCACGGATTTCGACGGTTCATGATCGTAAATGGCCACGGTGGAAATCAGGCCCTAATGTCAGCAGCGGTTCAGGACCTCG
Organism: Chloroflexi bacterium UBA6622; assembly: GCA_002433065.1. Taxonomy (GTDB): domain Bacteria; phylum Chloroflexota; class UBA11872; order UBA11872; family UBA11872; genus UBA11872. The sequence goes on along the minus strand of DJHK01000025.1, from coordinate 12,399 downwards.
GATTCCGTCTCGACATTGACTTCATCGGAGCGACCAATCACTACACCCTTGGTGATCCAACGTTACGCCAAGCAATTGAGGGACCGACCATAACCGGACACGCTTGTGAGATTGAAACATCCCACGCGTATTACCTGGCACCTGACCTTATTCGAGAAGCAGCGCTCGCCCCCAGCGACATTGACGAAGTCTTCCTATCGTTTGTCAAGCCCCTACGAGATCTGGAACTCGACTGGCCAAACGCAATGAACGCCACGGCCCGAAATGGAGCATTGGGGGATGCCCGGTTGGCTTCCCGTGACGCCGGATCGCGGATTATCGAATCCGCCATCGAAGATTTCGAAAAACTTCTAAATGTTTTACGCACATCACCACGATGGGACGGGCCGCCTCACAGAAACGCACGTAAAGCGAACCCATAAAAGGGGCCTAGCTTCCGACGGGCTCGCCGCTAGATTGTTCCGTAACGAGCGTACGGTTGTCGGCAGCATCGCGAGCACGCAAGGCCCACCTGTGAGATGCGATCACGTCCGCACACATTGTCACCAAGTCCGTCTCACCACGAACCGCGGCACAGAAATCACTGGCTACTCCATTCGGTCGTGGTCTATCCCCAAAGCCGATCTGATCCGAAAATTCAGTGAGACGTTTGGACGTACCTCCAGTATCTATCGTGCACGAACGTTCGGCCGAAGTTCTGATCTGAATGGATCCCTTCGTCCCTTCGATCCACATCTGGCAATCGCCGTGGTAAGGCGCCTCCTCAGGCGTCAACCAGGATCCACGAACAAAGGCACAACCGCCCGTCTCAAATCGAAGCCATACCTCTGCGTGGTCGATAAAGTCCGAATATTCCAAAAATCGTGCATTTCCCTGAGTGGCAGCCACGGCAACCGGCTCCTCACCATGCAACCAGCGAGCCACATCAATGTCATGGATACACAAATCCAATATCGCCCCACCATTTAGGTGGCGATCGAAAAACCACTCCGGACGATTAGCCGGCCGACACTTGTGCGGTCGATGAGCAACGGACGAAACAATCTCACCGATCTCACCGGCATCAATCGCCAACTTAGCTGCACGGTACGGAGCGCTATACCGCTCCGTAAGCGCACAACTCATCTGAGCTCGGCCTTTGGCAGCTCTTTCAACCATGTCGAGATCGTCATGCGTGGTAACCGCCGGCTTGTCGGCTAGGACATGCACGCCCGCCTCCAAACAGGTCGAGGTGATTCGACCTTTTTCAGCGTTGATGGGCCCCAAGATGGCTGCATCAATGGATCCGTCTAAAAGCTCCCGATAATCCTCTACCGCAGGCACTCCAAAAACTCCGGCCACATCTTGTCGAACGCTCGACTCAGCTTCAGCTACGGCCACCAACTCAACACCAGGCTCACATAGGATTTTCTGGGCGAGCCCCTGCACATGGCCATGTTGAGCGCCAACAACCGCAACCCTCATCGCACAGGCCGTCGGTCTTCCCACGACCACAACGGTCGCCCCAGACACACGTACATCCGGCCACTATCCCAGTTGCCAGGAACTGTTACATCCATTCGAAAGTCTACTGGTACTCATCGAGTTGGGTTATCCCCCAACGGTTTGCGGTGCCCCTTCGCCTTCGTTAGGAGAACCCGGCTCTCGAGATGGCCACCAATTCCATCGCTTAAGCACTACAACAATGCTGGGCACCAACAAGGCTCGAACCACAAAAGTATCGATGATCGTGCCAAGCGCCACTGCAAATCCCAGCTGCATGATGTCGCGCAACGGCAACGTCCCAAGAATCGAGAAGGTTCCGGCAAGAATAATTCCTGAGGAAGTAATCACGCCCCCAGTTCTGGCTACCGCAAAACGCGTACCTTCCAGAGTCCCACGCTTTCCGATTTCCTCTTTAATCCGGCTCATAATGAGAATGTTGTAGTCCGCACCAAATGCAGCCAAGAAAATAAACATCCACACCGCATTTTGATAACCAACTCCTGGGTGGCCCATAAGGTTCTGAAAGATAACCACGCTAATACCGAGCGTGGCCAGGAAACTTATCAATACGCTGCCCAACAGGTACGTCGAGGCAACCAAGCTCCGGAGCAGGCCCAAGAGAATGACCCAGATCAACGCGATCACAATCGGTCCAATAATTCCTATATCACGATCAACAGCCTCGCGGGTATCAGCCTGAATAGCTGTCACTCCACCCACAAGAACTGAACCTTCCGAAAGACCTGCGTTCGAAGCCCCCAGACGACCGGCCTGTCGAATCAAGCTGATCCGATCAAGCGCCGGTATGCCATATGGATCATCCGTCATCACGACGTCCAATCGCGCAACACCACCGTCGGGCGCAATGAACCGCTGTCCAGCCGCATAAACACCTAGAACCCTTGGGTCCGGCTGGCTCGCTGACCGCCCATTAGCCGTGACAGGAGCACCGTTGAATGATCCGCTGGAAATAGCTTCCTTCACCGCATCAGGGATGCTACCGATAGCCGCTTGTAATGTCTCTATCGGCACCGATGGAGCCTTTCCGTCAGGTCGAGACGGCCCGCTAACCTTTTCGACGCCTGGAACCGCCGCAATAGCCGCACTGATTGATTCAATCGCGACCAAGTCCTCATAAACATCGCCGCCGGGCGGCGTGACAAATACGTTGGTCGGCGCAAGTTCCCCCGCCCCAAAACTGTCGTCCAGTATTTCGGCGCCGATCTTGGAACTAAGGCCGTCAGGAAATCCGCTGAGAAAGCTAAAGTTCGGCTTTAACGTCGGCACACCTAAACACATCGCAGCCAACACGACCATCGTCGCCACGAACGTGATCACTGGCCGCCGCACCACGGCAGCCGCGGTAGCTGACCACACGCGTGAGCTCCCATCACCTCGGCCAGAGCCGCGACGAGGCCAGAATGCCACCGGGCCAAGCAGGACGGTGAGCGCAGGAATCAACGTGAGACCTGAAGCAAGCATGAGGGCAATCGCAATCGACAAGGCAGGACCTAAGGCCCTAAACGAACCGAGCGAGGCCAACACAAGCGCCATCATGGCCGCAAGGGTGGTCCCAGCACTCGATGAGATCGATGGGCCAATCCGGGAAACACTTACTTGCATGGCCTCCCATCGCGATGTCGTCGTCAACAATTCTTCCCGATAGCGAGACACAATAAACAATGTGAAGTTTGTCCCTGCACCAAACATCAAGACGGACAGCAGGGCCGTCACTTGACTGTTCAGCACAAGACCTGCGTTGGCCGCCAGGGTTGCTATCAGCCCCTGCGCCACAACCAAGGTCCACCCCACCGCGACCAGTGGAAGCAGGGCAAGCGCGGGTGATCTATAGATCACCAGGAGTAGGACCAGGACCAATACCACCGTAAATAAGGTGCTTCGAAAGTCAATCTGAGCGAACACCCGAACCGCATCCGCGATGATGCCGCCTGGTCCCGTAACCGCCACCGTCAAACCACTACCATCGACAGCCTCTCGGGCCGCATCACCCGCCCACTCAACCGCTTCGCCGAACTCAGGAGCCGCAGGCGAACCGCCAACTGTGACGAATGTCATCACGGTCTTCCCATCAGGAGCCCGGAGAGTAGCATCAAGCTGAGGCGACCCATCAACCGCCAACACGGACTCAACCAACCCAGGTCTCGACTTATCCTTTAGCGCAGCCGTCGCCCGTTCAATCCATCCTGCATCATCTTCAGTAAGCCCATCAGGTCGGTGAAAAACCAGAATCGCCGGAGTTCCACCGGTGCTGGGATACCGTTCCTGGACAAGCTTGGTGGCAGCCGTCGCCTCCGCGTTCGAAGGCAAGAAGTCGTCTTGATTGTTGGAAGTGACTTCACCCAAGGGGGGGGACAAAACAAATATAGTCGCCCCTACTACTAGCCACGCGATGACAACCAAAAGGGCCCGCCGTGGTGTCGCGATAGCCTGACCAACAAAATTAAACACCAGAAACTCCGACATCCCACGATGTAAGGATATTGTTGACTAATACATTCTTGATTATTGTGAATTTCATCACAATCTTCGATAAACCATGCAGGTAATGATGGTCGAATCGCGTGTCGCCACAAGTTAGACCCCGTCCTCAACCCCCGATCCGTGAGACTGGAGACTAAGGTGATCCACTATGTGCTACGTCTAGGAGTTCTGATTGGAACTTTGGTTTCAGGGGTACTGCTAGTACTGGCCCCTAATCGGGCGAGTACATTCACCGGCCTAGCACCAAAGCTTCCAAGAGGAACCACAGAAATCCGCGCCGCAATGGGCGGTGTGTTCACCGTGCTTGGATTGGCGCCACTAATCCAGCCAGCAACCGCCAAATTTCGACTCGTTGGCATGGTCTATTTGGCAATCGCACTCGTTCGTGCACCGTACATGTTCACCGATAAATCCGCCGGTGAACGCTCGAATTGGATAAGTCTTGGGTTTGAAGCCATTGCAGCGTGGATCCTACTGACCAACTGCGATCGTCAAACCGATAAAGATGGTTAACTTTGAAGAAAACCGTGTGTATTCGGGCAAAATGAACAAAAGCCCGTACCGACCGGCCTATTGATAATTGATACGCGACTAATGGAAATTGGCCCGTTCCTCGCGGTTGCAGCAATAACGATTGTGGCTGCTATGACTATTGTTTGGGTGTTGAGCTTGATCCTCAGCGATGCCTCAATTGTAGATCTGGCTTGGGGCCCAGGGTTCATCGTCGTGGCAGCAGTTGGAATTGTTACCGGGGCAGGAGATGCAAGTCGATCGATCCTCGTTCTCACCTTAGTCACGATCTGGGGCCTTCGTCTGGCCACCCATATCGGAATTCGAAACCACGGAAACCCTGAAGACTTCCGGTACCAGCAGTTCCGCAAGAATGCCGGGCGCTCGTTTTGGTGGCGAAGTTATTTCACCGTGTTTTTGTTGCAGGGCAGCGTTATGTGGATAGTCAGTATCCCCGTGGCTGCAGTTCTAACCATTGCACAGCCTCCGCTAACAACCGGCTGGGATGTTGCGGCTCTTCTGATGTGGGTTACCGGTTTTATCTTCGAAGCCGGTGGCGACTGGCAACTCAGCCGGTTTAAAGCCAACCCTGAAAACCGTGGAAAACTTCTCACGTCAGGTTTCTGGGCTGTGACACGTCATCCCAATTACTTCGGTGACGCTGTGGTGTGGTGGGGGTTTGGGCTATTTGCCGTCTCGGTAGGCGCGTGGTGGGCGCTAGCCAGTCCTATCGTAATGTCCATATTTCTTATGCGGGTCTCGGGCGTCGCAATGCTTGAGCGAACTCTTGTCACCACCAAACCCGGATACCAAGAATATATCCAGACGACTCCAGCGTTTTTCCCACGAATTCCCAGACTGACAAGACGTGACTGAATCACGAATCGCCCTATGGGAACGGCTAATGGCGATCGGCCTTGTCCCTGACACGATGCTTCGCGCTGGGGTTCGTTCTGCGCTCCGACGCCGACTACGTCAGCTCCATAAGGATTCCCCTCACAGGCCAACGGATCCCTGCCATGACGCCCCGATCGCCGTTGAAACAGCTACCGCCAACCAACAACACTACGAGGTTCCAACCGAGTTTTTTCATCTGGTGCTAGGCCCACGCCTGAAATACAGCAGCGGGCTTTGGTCGAAAAGCGTCACAAATCTTGCTGAGGCAGAAGAATCAATGCTGGAAGTCACAGCTCGCCGGGCTGGGCTTAAAGATGGACAACGCATACTCGACCTCGGCAGTGGATGGGGCGCATTTGCTATCTGGGCAGCACAGAGGTATCCCTCGGCCCACATTACGGCATTAACAAACTCCCGAACTCAGGCCACATATGTGCATGACCAAGCCGTTGCTCAAGATCTAAGCAATCTCTCGGTTCGACGGGCAAATGCCGCAACGCTTGACTTTAATCTTGATGGACGTTTTGACCGGATCATCAGTGTCGAAATGCTGGAACACATCCGAAACGTTGAGCCATTACTGAACCATGTAGCGGAACTACTTGAAGTCGACGGCCGCTTCTTCGCCCACGTGTTCAGTCATAAAACGCATAGATATACGTTTGAAGCCGAAACAGATGGGTGGATGGCCCGATGGTTTTTCAGCGGCGGCACAATGCCCAACCTCGATCATCTAACAAGGGCTTCCAGTAAACTTCGACCAATGGACCGGTGGATTATCAATGGCCGTCACTATGCCGACACTCTGCGGGCTTGGATTCAAAACCTCGACACCAATCACCAGGCCGTGTTGGACATATTTCGTGATCTATACGGACCAAGAAACGCCGCACTTTGGCTCGCCCGGTGGCGATTGTTCTTTATCGCCTGCCAGGAATTATTCGCATTCCAAAATGGTACTGAGTGGGTTGTAGCCCATCACCTATTCGAACCGACCGGACAGTAACTCGACCATTGGAAACACGATGCTGATCACCATCCATTCGAAAGCCATACCTCCTCCGACTCCGACGGTCTGGAAATTCTTGCCAACGTTATGCAAGTAGCAATTATTGGGGCTGGGGTGTCCGGGCTGATCGCTGCACGTGAACTTGGGCAACAACACGACATCACAGTATTTGACTCAAGCGATATGCCCGGCGGCCACATCCGTACGCTTGATCTACGCAGTAGTAACGGCCAGACCTACGGTGTGGATACCGGCTTTGTCGTCTTCAACACACGTACGTACCCTGAATTTACCCAAGTGCTCAAGACCTTGGAAGTCCAGACACAACCAGCCGAAATGAGTTTCTCCGTACGCTGCGAACGATCGGGAGTGGAGTACAGCGGCGCGTCGTTGAATGCCCTCTTCGCCCAACGGCGAAACTTGTTACGACCTAAATTTCATCAACTTGTTATTGATTATCTACGGTTCAACCGTCGAGCCCAGAGACTCTCCGTAGACAACGATTCCCGCACACTCGAAGACTATCTCCGCGACAACCGATTTTCCCGTATCTTCCGCGATCTGTATCTCATCCCCATGGGTTCGGCAATTTGGTCAGCAGACCCAACCCGGCTAACCAACATTCCGCTTCGCACGTTCATTCAATTTTTTCGAAACCATGGCCTACTTGGTATTCGCGGAAAGCCAGATTGGCGATCAATTGTGGGTGGTGCACGCAGCTATGTCGATTCAATAACCGAGCCTTTTCGAGACAGTATTTACCTGCAAACACCTATTCGTCGGATTCATCGCACAGATGACCATGTTGTCGTTTCAGGCGACAGTACCGGGGACATGACATTTGACCATGTCGTGCTGGCCACCCACAGCGATCAGGCTTTAGCGCTCCTTCAGGATCCAACGCAAAGTGAACATGAAGTACTTGGAGCATTCCCTTATCAATCAAACGATGTGGTGGTTCATACAGACACGACCTTGCTACCGAAACAAGCCCGCGCGTGGGCCGCATGGAATTACTACATACCTACAGAATCTACTACCAAGGTTTCAACGACTTACAACATGAATCGGCTCCAACGTCTCAACTCCCCCGACACGTTCTGCGTCACCCTGAATCAGGCTTCTGTGATTGACCCGGAAACTGTGTGTGCGCGGATGACATACCAGCATCCGATCTTTAACAGTTCGGCTGTTGCTGCGCAGGCCCGGTGGAACGACATCAACAACAAAAACCGCACGTCGTTTTGTGGAGCTTATTGGAAGTACGGATTCCATGAAGATGGAGTCATCAGTGGTCTACGAGCGGCCCGAGAGCTAATGCCGCCTCGATGAACCCGGAGAGCGGCCTGTATATGGGTCATGTGATCCATCGACGGCGCCAACCGATCAATCATGCATTTCGATTCGGGCTTTTCATGATGTATCTGGACCTCGCCGAGCTTCCAGAGCTATTTGACAAGTATTTACTCTGGTCAGCACGGCGCCCATCGCTCGCCTGGTTTCGACGCAGCGACTACCTTGGCAACCCCAAGATGGAACTCGATGAAACGGTGCGCACGCAGGTTGAACAAGCAACCGGTCAACGTCCAGATGGGCCAATTCGCCTATTGACCCACCTCCGCTACGGTGGATATATCTTTAACCCTATGAGCATGTATTACTGCTTCGATCAAACAGGAACTCGCGTACAGTCGATGGTAGTGGACGTATCAAACACTCCCTGGGGAGAAAGACGCGCATACGTCCTCAGTGTGCAAGCTACCCATGACAACGCTGATCTACACGCTCAATTTGGAAAAACACTTCACGTCTCACCATTCATGACCATGGATCTCACCTATCAACTAAGCGCATCCATCCCCAATACACAACTTTGGCTGAAAATCTCTGCCGTTCGAAAAAATAAAGACATTTTCGACGCGACATTAACGATGACGCGACGGCCAATCACCTCAACAAACTTAAACCTTGCCTTGCTGCGATACCCCTTTATCACCGCGCGAGTCGTAGCAGCTATCTACTGGCACGCCCTGCGATTGTGGACAAAAAAGGTCCCGTTCGTACCCCATCCTTCAGGAACCTCGGCTGAATCAGAATCAAAACACGACTCGCGCCACTAACCCCCGTAAATTTGAGCCAGAATTCGTGAGGGGGACCGAGCCAACATCAAAATCCTAACGAGCACAAGAACATCGAGCCGCTGGAGCACTTCCCTGATAGTGGCTCTAACCGCCCTTGTCATCGGACTCCTAGTGATGATCCTTTGGGCCGGTGTATTGGTTCCAACCCGAACTCAACCATTTCAGGTCATACCGGCGGTATTCGCCTTCACCATGGTCATTTCACTGCTCATTGGCGCATCACCAACAACGGTCATCAGATCTGCGATCCGCATCATCGGATTCTCAATCCCCTTCGCCGGAGTTGCAATCGCCATGGTGACTGATCCATCGCGCGCCCATGCATGGACCATTCTCGGTGAATTAGGTCCGCTTCTTGCTGCAGGTTCGCTGGGAGCTGTAGTAGTCGCCGTACATAGCAGTCGATTCAAGCCGCCGGCTATGACCATGACCTTCGGCGGGGCTGCGGGAATTGGAACGACCATCATTTTCCTGCTGCTCGTAAACACGCCAGCAAGCCACGGCGCTCTAGCTGCAGGCTGGGGCACCGGTGCTGCGATAGCCCTTGTCATTATGGCCGTGCCGACGGCGCGCAATGAACACGTGCTGGGCGAACTACCGACACGAATTCTTCCAACCCTGTTGGCGTGGGTTGTAGCCCTCGCTGCCAGCGTTCCATCCAGGGTCCGCCACGAATTGAGTTCCTCCGATGGTGCTTTGGCCCTCGCCATTACGATCACCGGATGCGTGATCGCGTTCGTCGTGCTGCTGTGGACTGCAAGAATTGGTAGTGGCCCACAACCGTATCTATCTCGGGTGAAGTCCAGGTACCAAAAGCTTTCGCCTGCTCTTATGCATGTGTGCCTCCTCGGAATCGGAGTATTGCAGGCAATGTCCTATTCGTCTGTCGCAATCGACGATCTCGGTCGGTACTGGTCAATCGCCGACAGTCTCACAAACGGGCTTGGCTATGAAATTTGGGAGGCCGGTGCCTCTACAGCACAAGGGATTGAAGGGTCCCGCTGGATGGACCTACCGACACTGCCAATTCTCATGATCGGAACCTTCGCCTTAACTGGCCACACCTACGCGTCAGCCCTCCTTCCAATGGCCCTAGCAAACACCCTGTTCCCAACACTCGCCTTCGTGACGACCCGCGCGCTTGGAGTCGGTATTTCGATGGCCTTTAGTGCAGCCGTCCTTCTCACTGTTATGCCTACCTTTCAGATCTATTCCCTCGGAGCCGCAGAGCCCGATCCCATATTCGCTGCGCTGGTCATGGGCCTAGCGTGGACGTACACCCGTGCACTAGAGCATTCCTCAGTAAAAAAGTGGTTCCTCCTTGGGCTAGTCGCCGCCTTGCTAGCACTCACCAGACCTGAAGGCCCCTTCTACGCCCTAACGCTGGTCCTCGTGGGTACCGCCTCGACTCGATCGATCCGTGCGCTCGCCGCAGTCACGGTTCCACTGACTGTACTCGTTGTTCCGTTCATCCTTGTGTCAGTGGTAAGCGTCGGGCGCCCATGGCCACAGGCACCGCAAGGACTGGGCATCGATAGCCTGGTGCAAAACGTTTCGGTTGCGGCCAACCACGTATGGGAGTTTCTGGCCCGCGTTCTCCTGCTAAACGATGTGCGTTTCCCTATTCTTACGTGCGTTCTTTTTGGGGCATTCGTCGTCGGAGCATGGGCCCTTACAGCACGACGACGAGCGTTTGGGGCTCTCCCTCTAGCCGTGATCGGAAACCTCGTGATCACACTATCAATTCGCCCCCTGGCTCTAAGCCCGGATGAACCCCAAGAATTCTTGCGACATATCGGCCCTGCATTTCCCATATTTGTGGTTGTGGTCACATATGGGATTCACGCAGCGACAAAAAACCTGACGGCGCGCTTCCCCATAAGTTCCCCAAGCATCAAAATACTTGGTCTCGCATCTGCGATCTATTTCACAGTAGGCAGCCTGTACCTACTGGCCACACCCGAGGAATTCCATCATGGCGACAGAAGTGGCAGCCTGTTGCGATCAGACATTTATGTCAACGCTGACACACTCTGGACACATCCCATCACGTTGCCTTGCCCGCCCTGCACGGAGTCTGGACAGTGGGATTTCCTGGATTTTCGGAACGAATTGTTTGACCACTACCGCGCCTACGACGCCCACAGCTCCTCTGACGGCGCCGCCTACCAGACGCTGACAGGACTATTGGCAGCACTTGGCCTGACCGCCGCACTCGCAACCACTCGACGGCCACGCCCATGGATTAACAACGATCAAAGGCACAACCAAGCGGATCAAAAAACAACGGAGACTGATCATCAAGATTGAGTGTTGAGCAGAACCCGCCCACCAGATAGGATTTGCTTATCTTCCAGCCAAAATTGAGAAACCCGTTGATGCACGCGGCGCGAACTCAAACTGAAGCTCCAAGACCGGCTTACCAAAAGCATCGAGATACACAAACATCATCCGCCTAAGGACACAACCTCAGATGGCCACACTGGGCAAGCTTTTGGGACACCAATCTCCGCACTCTCAAGGCCTCAACCCCATAGTCCCCCTAGGTTCTTCCATCAATCCCCGGTTGGTCCGCATCAAGGCCCGGATGAGCCGCTCATGTCCGGCCACTTGCCCATGACCAGCGAGTTATCTACACAGGCCTCGCCTCGACGATTCATGGAACCGATGAATTCCATGACCGTTGAGGATGCGATCGATAGATTTTCGGCACCAAGCTCCCGGAACTACAAGATCCAGATCCTTCGACCATTCGGCGTGTATTCCCGACGCTCGTACAGTTCAACCATTACATTACCGATCGGCCAAGCGTATTTGGCCGGGATGCTGGAAAGCGCTGGATATGCCGTCGGCATCATTGACGCTATTGGCGAGGATCTCGAGGGCGTTCGAGTATCGCAGGACGGGCACTACCGAATCCAAGGACTGAGCAGTGAAAAGATCATCTCCCGGATTGACGAAGACACCGAGGTACTGGGCATCTCACTCATGTTCTCGCAAGAATGGCCGCCGCAGCGTGATCTGATCACAGAAATTCGATCAGTGTTCCCAAACTTGACGATTGTTGTGGGCGGCGAGCATGCGACGGCCCTCCCAGAACATGTGCTGGAAAACTGCCCAGCTATTGATTACTTAGTTCGCGGCGAAGGCGAGCTTACCTTCCTCGAACTCGTGTCCGCGCTCGCAAATGCAGAGGACCCAACAAACGTCGCAGGCGTGTACTCCCTCGATGAATCAGGAACCTTGATAAACAGCGGGCTCAGCCGTCGAATCGCCGATGTCGACAACATTCCACGTCCAGCCTGGCACCTGCTCAACGTCGAGGATTACTTCGTAGGAAACTGGACGATGGGTATTTCGTTCGGACGAAACATGCCAATTCTGGCCACTCGCGGCTGTCCGTATCAATGCACCTTCTGTTCAAATCCGTTCATGTGGACCACACGTTATCTGATGCGCGATCCGTCATCGGTGGTCGATGAGATTGAAGATCTCATGCAGACCTATGACGTAAAGAGCATCGACTTCGCCGACCTCACGGCCATCGTCAAAAAAGAATGGATTCTCGAGTTTTGCGACGAACTTCACCGGCGTTCCATCAATATCATCTGGCAACTTCCTTCAGGCACCCGATCTGAAGCTTTAGATGAGGAAACGCTGACAGCAATTCGAAAATCAGGGTGTTCATTTCTCACATATGCTCCTGAGAGCGCCTCGCAAGAAACACTTGACATGATTAAGAAGCGGCTCAAGATTTCGCGCTTAACTGAGAGTGTTCAGAACGCTGTCGACGTCGGCCATTCAGTGAAAATCAATCTCATTATTGGATTCCCACACGAAACACGTCGGATGATT
>DJHK01000049.1:32385-56950 GCA_002433065.1 Chloroflexi bacterium UBA6622 | reverse complement strand
CGCGGGTGAGGCCGACGGCCATTATCAGGAGGCTCGTTGGTGCATTCGGACTCAGGAAATCCTGATGGCAATCTACGAGTCGGCGCGTTCGCACAGTCTGGTGGACTTGCCGATGAAGACGCGGACATCGCCGCTGGTTGAAATGATCAGTAGCGGCGCGTTGCCAGTTCAGAGTCCGGGCCGCTACGACATTCGCCATGTGACCTCCCTGCCCTCAGAACACGGCAGTTAATCGGAGAAAACCCGTTCGGTTCCTAATGAACGATGTGGTTGCTAAGGATGCTGGGTCTGGCTAGTCGAGAAATTCTTCCCGAACCGGGCTAAACACTTCGAGGATCAACGAGTCCTCGAGGGCGTGTGCTGCATGTTCGACGTCACCAGGTACGACCCAAGATCCACCGGCCTCGCAAATGCCAGTCTCGCCGTGCATGGATACCTCGATGCGGCCCTGTAGGCAGAAGCTCAGTTGCTCGTGTGGGTGCGAGTGGAGTGCGGCTGTTGTGCCCTTGGGGAGGATTGTTTGGATCGCCGACATGCGGTCGCCGTGCGCGAGCGTTTTCCGTTCGATGCCCGGAAAAGGCGTGTCTTTGGCGGTCACATCTTCTACGTTGACTATTCGCATTGCACTCCCTCGAGTTTCTGGCAGGGCGACGTACGTGTAACAGGGAATCCCGGATGTATGCCCTTTGGCCAATTTGAGGTGATTCCCAGTCTAGTTACACTCACTATGGCAAAAAAACGGTCTTTGAACGATATCTAGGGCTGGATGGAAATCACGTAATGCCGACCTTTCTCAATCCCCGATGGCCGGTGCTCAAGTCCTATAGTTCCGATCATCTCACGCATATAGCTCTTCCTCTCGGAGGTCTTGGCACCGGCACAGTGTCTCTGGGTGGGGCTGGCGACTTACGTGATTGGGAAATAGTGAATCGCCCGGCAAAGGGCTGGCGGCCTGGGAAGGCTCGAGCTGGTATGCCGATGGATCGAACCGACACCTTCTTTGCGCTGTATGTGCAATCGAAGAACCAACCTGCGGTGGCTAGGGCTCTCGAAGGCCCGGTCCATCCCACGGAATATGCGGGCTCTCATGGTGCTCGCGGCGTTAACAGTGGGCTTCCGAGATTTCAGCATGCTGAATTTCACACGGCATACCCACTCGGGCAGGTCACGCTGACAGATCCTGAAGTGCCATTGGACGTCCGCATTGAAGCTTTTAATCCTCTGATACCTGGTGATACCGATGCGAGCAGTGTTCCGGTGGCTGTTCTCCGGTTTGTGCTCTCTAATGCGGGACCTGAAACGCTTGACGCCGCGGTGTGCGGAAACCTTGAGAATTTCCTGGGGACCGATGGCTCCTACGGCCAGCCGTCCAAGAATGTGAATGAATTCCGTGACGATGGTCTCCGGGGCATCTTCATGCGACCCGGAGATGTTTCCCCGAACAGCGAACAGTGGGGAACGGTCGCGCTCGCGACGACGGCTTCAGACGTGACTCATCGAACGGCGTGGCCCATTCTTCCGTGGGGCGATAGCCTGCTCGATTTTTGGGATGATTTCGCAAGCGATGGCCGCCTTAGCCCACGTGTCGCCGAGCCTGAAATAGGTCGCGACCCCTCACCATTCGAACAGGGTCATGAGGATAGTCCGGTGGGTTCGATATCGGTCGCAGTGACGGTGCCGCCCGGCGAGAGTGTAGCTGTCACCTTCTTGCTGGCCTGGCATTTTCCCAACCGGATGTCCTGGGATCAGATGCGGCAGTGTGACCCTGAGGACGCGGCGTGCTGCAGTTGTGACGACGACGAAATTAGTCAGGATTTCATCGGCAATTACTATACGACCCAGTATGCCGACGCGTGGGACGTCGCGAAGCGCACCGGTACGCGTATCGATGATCTCGAAGCTCGGACGGTGGCGTTTGTCCGCGCATTTTCGGAGAGTGATCTGCCGGCGGTCGTTAAAGAGGCGGCGTTGTTTAACCTCAGCACCCTTCGCACGCAAACCTGCTTTCGCACCCCGGACGGGCGCTTTTACGGCTGGGAAGGGGGCTTTGACGATAAGGGATGTTGCCCGGGTTCCTGTACCCATGTGTGGAACTACGAGCAGACCACGGCTTTCCTATTTGGTGATCTCGCACGGACGATGCGCGATGTGGAATTCAGCTATGCCACCGATGCGAATGGGCGCATGCCGTACCGAGTGATTCTTCCAGTCAGTGAGCGAGCACGGGAATTTCCCATTGCTGCTGCCGATGGGCAGATGGGCTGCATCATGAAGCTGTTCCGCGATTGGCAGTTGTCGGGCGACGAGGAGTTCCTCCGTCAACAGTGGCCGGGTGCGCGTCGGGCACTCGAGTTCTGCTGGATTGAAGGCGGATGGGATGCCGATCGTGATGGGGTGATGGAAGGCTGTCAGCACAACACGATGGATGTCGAATATTTCGGGCCGAACCCCCAAATGACGGGCTGGTATCTCGGCGCGCTGCGAGCGGCGGAAGAGATGGCCATCCATCTTGGTGAAGATGACTTTGCGAGCGAATGTCGGCGGCTCTTTGACCACGGCCGTGTGTGGATGGATGCCAACCTGTTCAACGGGGAATATTTTGTGCAGGACGTCAGGCCGGAGCCTGACCTCAAAAACATTGCGGCTGGACTTCGTAATGAGATCACCATTGGGGCTCGAAATCTCAGTGATCCGGAACGGCAATTAGCCTCGGGTTGTCTTGTGGATCAGCTCGTGGGCCAAGCTTTTGCTCATGTGGCCGGGTTGGGTTATTTACATGACCCTAAGCATGTCGCCACAACGCTCGAGTCCATTATGAAATACAACTTTCTTGAGAGCTTCACCGGGCACTTTAATCATTTGCGAAACTTCGCTCTCGGGAATGAGGCGGGTCTGCTCATGGCCAGCTACCCGCACGAGCGTCCTGTACAACCCTTTCCGTATTACAACGAGGTTATGACAGGTTTCGAATACACCGCGGCGGTTGGCATGCTGTACGAGGGGCAGACCGATGCGGCGTTACGAGTCATCACGGCGATACGGGACCGCTACGATGGAGCATCCCGCAACCCGTTCGACGAGGCGGAATGTGGCCATCATTACGCCCGAGCGATGGCTGCGTGGGGGGCGGTGCTGGCCATCACGGGATTCCAGTACTCGGGGGTTCGCAAGTCGCTGACTCTGGCGGCTCGTCCTGACTCCACCCTGTTTTGGTCCAATGGCAGTGCCTGGGGGATCTGCCGCCAGTCTGGTGCCAATGGCTCTACAACAGCCACGCTGGAGGTGCTAAGCGGGTCAATTGAGATAGCCGAATTCAGTCTTACCGGGCTTGGGAACGTCTGTTTTGACGCTCCGAAGCTCGTCAATACGGCTGAAACACTTACCATCGATTTCAGCCAGCACAATTAGGGTGGTGCCCGCAGTGCCAAGTTCCGGTGTCCAGATCGGCGACATCGTGCCTGATATTAGTCTTGTCGATATTGAGACCGGTGAGGCCGTGGCGACGTCAGATTTTCTCGGTCGACGTGCGATCTTTTTTATGTGGGCCTCGTGGTGAAGGTGTCGTGAACAACTGCCTGGATGGCAGGAGTTTGCGACGGCCCATGAGGCCTCAGTGTCGGTGGTTTCCATTGCGCAAGACCTGCAGGGTCCTTCAGTAGCGATTCCCTGGCTCCGTCGCGCTGGAGTGACATTTCCAAGCGTGATCGATCAGTTCAATGTCGTCGGCAAGTTCTTTAAGCTAAAAGCTATACCCATTGGCATCTTGGTGGATGAGGATGGTCGGTTGGTCCGTCCGGTCGGTGGGGTCGACATTGATCGTGAGCCGTTTAGCAAAGAAGTCACAGTATGGGCTGAAACGGGGGAAATTCCCGAATCGTGGAGCACTGCGAAGGGGCAGCATCAATCGGCTGGTGCTGCTGACCCCAGTGAGGCCGAAGCAGATGTCCATTTCCAGCGGGCGATTGTGTATCTGCACAACGGCGAGCGGGCTGCTGCAATCAAAGAACTAGGTCGAGCGTATCGTTTGGATCCAGCGAACTACATCATTCGGAAGCAACGATGGGCTCTTGAAGCCCCAGAGATGTTCTACGCGGATCGTGTTGACTATGAGTGGCAACGAAGGCGGCAGGCTGCTGAGGATGCCGTCTTAGCTGACCAGTGATTGCGACTGAACAGGAGGTGATCGATGAGTGCTATGTGTATTCACTTGGCAACGGCTGTGCCTGAACTAGAAACCCGCGGTCTCTAGATGTATATCGCCTACTCCCCTGACAAGATTCACAAAGACATTGGACAAACATGGCAACTCTTCATCGATGATGATTTAGTGGCGGTCGTAAAAAATGTGACACGGCGTCAGCACACGCCAACGAAGCATTCTGCTAATCCGATCATAAAGAGAGACCAGGAGTGGGAAGGGATTCCCTACTTCCGAAGTTGCTCCTTTAACGTGCATCGAGACCCAAAGGACAACCTCTTCAAATGCTGGTACGAGGATCACTACGACTACTTTGGCTATCAGATGGGAAATACAGACCAGCCTCCTCTTGGCAGTCGAATTTGCTATGCGGTTTCGAAAGACGGATTGACGTGGGAGAAGCCGTTGCTCGGTCGGCACATGGTTGATGGGCGGGACACCAACACGGTTATTGTCACGCCGGATGAAGATGGGGTCCGCACTCTCCTGCCTTCGATCTTGTTGGACGGCCATGAAGAGGATCAATCGCGGCGCTATAAGATGGTCTCCCTTCGTCATGGTGGTGACGGCTCTGGAATAGCTCCTGGAGAACAACGGGTCAAGGCAAGTGGAGCGGGTAGGGGCTTATCCCTGGCGTTCTCGGAAAATGGACTGGACTGGACCCCGTTTGATGGAAATCCGCTAATACCTGAATGGGCTGCTGACATTCAGGTGTTGACCTATGACAGCCAGGACGCTCTCTACGTGCTTTGGGGCCGCTACGGGGATTCGGCCGGTGAAGCGTGGCATCCAGACTTTGATCATTGGTTCAGTCCTGTGTGGCCCTCAAAGCCTGAAGGCATTTGGGGTACTCGACGGCGCGTCTGGCGTCTTGAAAGCACGGATCTTGTTAATTGGTCACCGGCACAACTCATCTTTGAGCCGGGGGCCGATGACAATCTTGATGATGGTCACTACAGCTTCGTGCCTTGGCGTGCGGGCGAGATGCATCTCGGCCTACTAAATGTTCTTCATCAAGTCGACGACACCCTCGATACGTACTTGCTTCATAGTCGAGACGGTCGTCAGTGGAATCGGTTCATAGAGCATCGACCATTTATTCCACGTGGCGACGAGGGGAGTTTTGACGCGCTTGATATTGAGACGACTGTGCAACCGATCGTGGTCGGGGATGAACTCTGGTTCTACTACGGCGGGATGAATGTGCACCACGATTGGTGGATTGTGGGTCGTGGAGAGGGACTCGATGTCCCGGAGGCTCACGATCGGAAGTACGCTGCTGATGGCCACCACCTTGGTCTCGCGACGCTGCGATATGACGGCTACGTCTCACTCGATGCTGGTGTCAGGGAAGGCTTCATTGAGACAAAACCTGTGCTGGCGACTGGCGAACACTTGTTTATCAATGCGAGATGTGAACCGGACGGGTTTATTGAGGTCGAGGTGATGGATCCATGGAATGGTGTGTGGGAGGGTTTTACGAGAGATGCTTGCACGACGTTCGCTGGTGACGACATACGACATCGTGTGGTTTGGACTGGCGGAGCTGTTGGCGCCCTCAAAGGTGCGGTGAAGTTCCGAATCCATCTAAAGAAGGCGTCGTTCTATGGCTTCCAAATTTCCAATGCGTAATGACGTGTGAACCGATTGCGGCTCGACCCGCCCATGGGACTTCCTACTTCTCTAGAATCGGGCCGTTGGAATAGGGAGTGTGGGCTAATCGAGCCGATGGGAGTGTTGCATGCCAAGAATCAAAGTCGTGGGTGCGGGTTCGCCGACGCGCACGTCGGCCCGTTGGGGGACCTGTTTCCTGCTGGAAATTGGTGATGAACGGCTGATGATTGACTGTGGTCCGGCTTCCACCTACAAAATGTATCGAATGGGTGTTAGTCCGACTGAGATCGAACATCTCTTCTTTACCCACCTTCATTCTGATCACGTCTCCGACTATCCTTGTTTTCTAATGACTCGGTTTGATCAATCTATCGGAACCGAACCTGATCTTAAGGTCTATGGGCCACCGCCGATCAAGGATGTTACCGAGCGATTGTGGAGCGAAGATCGTGGCGTTTTTTGGTACGACGTGGTGGCCAGAACGAATCACCCAATGAGCGTGCATGCCTATCACACGCGGGGTGGCACGGGAGACCGGCCTTCACCAGTCGTGCACGTGCATGAATACGGTGAAGGCAAAGTAGCCAGTGGAAAAAACTGGGAGTGCTACGCCCGGGAAGTCAGGCACGCTCAACCCTACCTTGAATGCTTCGGGTTCCGGTTCGAGACGGAAGAAGGCGTCATCGCGTTCAGTGGGGATACGGCACCCACGGAGTCCGTCGTTGAGCTCGCGCGGGATGCGGATCTCTTTGTTCAGGAGATTGTTCGTCTTGAATCAGACATTGAGAATCGACCAAGCCGAATATCCGAGACCGGCAGCATCGGTGCGGCCACAATGGCGGCTGAAGCTGGTGCAAAGCGACTGCTTATAAACCATCAGAACGACACGCTCGAACCTTTGGACGCAATGGCTTTAGCAATCAAGGATGTTAAGGACCGTTATGACGGCCCTGTCTACTGGGCGCAGGACTTCACCGAAATTGAGTGGTAACGATGTGTGTGATGGTTGTGGCCGGATCCCAGTGAGAGCCTGGCAGTGACTGGCGGGAGGTCTTAGACCGGCCGTCCGCCATACACACGTAGAATTTCTCCCGTTACAAATCTCTTTCTGGTTGCGAGGCTGACGATCGAATCAGCAACGTCCTCCGGCTCACATGCTCGAGCAAGATGCACTGACTCGGCCATTGTCTGCATACGTGCAACGAGATGACGGTCTCTACCCTCTAGTGGTCTCGGGCTGAGAGCGACTCGTGATGAATGGAGGTGACCTCTCGTTGGTCTAGTGCGCGTTTATAAAACCGAACTTCGCGCATACGGCCACTTAAGCTGTCGACCTCGCCTGATCCAAGCCGTAGGGGATGATCGGTGGAAAGGTCGTAATCTGCCGGGTCAAACGGGCCGGATGTTCCGACCTTCAGACCGTTGACGAAGATCTCGAGCCGGCGTCCAGACTTTACGGCTACTACGTGTTTCCAGCCCGGACCCATGTCACGATCGTACGCGGCGTTTTGCCCGGCCCGAAATCGATACACTCGTCCTCGGGAGCCTTGGTCACTGCGATAACCATCCCAGCAACTCGAGGTGGACGCAAATAACTCGCCTCCAAACACGGTCAAGCTTGAAGTGAGCGCCCAATCAGATACCCAATCCCGAGGTATGAGGATGCCCGGCACGCGTCCGGCTAGCGATCCAGGATCTACGTCCTCGTCTAGGAAGCGTTGCATAAGCTGCCAACGCGATTCTCGCTCTTGGCGATATACGTCGGCCCATAGCAGTGTTCCCCCGTAGAAACAGCCGTTGTAGGCTGCGAGCGCGGTGACCTCTCGGCTATCGCCAAGCTCTCCAGTGTCGTGCCACTGACCATCTTCGAGTTTTACCACCCGTCCCAGCGGATTTGTTCCGATATGTATGGCGCCTCCGAAGACTCCAAGGCTGTGAATCTCGTTGCAGCGCGCGTGGGTCCCTAGGGGGTTACCGAGGTCTTCCCATTGCTCTCCGTCAAATGCATGGACGCGGGCTCCGCCGGTTTCATCATCGATAGCGGGTTCGCCCTTGTGGGCCATAAACAGTCGACCGTCATGTACGGCCATCGGGAATCCCCTGTTCGTAAATTCTCCGCATGCGATCCACTCTTGGTTGCCTTCGTACACGTAGGCCCGACTGCGATAAGGTGCGCCGTCGTCGGGTCCGAGGGCGTAGAGCTGGCCGCGATAGGAGGCCAGGCTAGTGAGACGGGGGTTTTCACCGGGTTGGCCACAGTCCTCCCATTCCTTGTTGCCCAGATAGCGATACACCCGACCATAAGCCTCCTGCAGCAAAGCTTCTTCAACGGGACGGTCGGTTAGGGCCGAAAGTGAAACATCCCAGTTTGAACTGACGCCCTTTAAGGACCACGGCGCGCTAGCCCCATACCAGTTTGTTGTCGCCCCATATAGATCTCCGTTGTGAACGACCATGCCGCCGACGCCCTGTGTCGGCTCGAATCCAAGACGACCACAGTCTTCCCACTGGTCGCCACCGATATAGCGGTACACATGGGAGGCTTCCTGAGGGCTTCGAACGTTGCTGCCGGAGGCGTAAAGCGATCCCTCGAAGACCGTGAGCGAGAAGAGTATGACGTTGGTGGGACTGGGTTTTCCGCAGTCTTTCCAGGCACCATCCTTGCCGTCGTCGATTCCAAATGCGAGGCGTCGATCTGTCCCGATCGAGTTATAGCCTCCGGAACTCGACATCAGACTGAAGTTGAATCCACGGCGCATGTCTGGATTGAACTTGCTCACGATATCGCCGTGCACGTCATCGACGTCTTGGTCGGTATGGAGGAGGGCACAAAACGAGAAGTCATCATGTCCTGGATTGATCGACGAGCTGGTCGGGACTTCGATGTGTTGGCCCCGACCTTCGAATGTGCTTGTGTCGAGGTCTACGCCATGGTTAATGCCATGATTGCCGCTGCCTGAGTGGTCCTGACTATCACCGAGAAGCTTCCAATATCCGACGAGATTATCGGTTGGTATGGCCATCTTGCTGCGCTCCTGGCATAGGTTGGTAAGTCGTGGGGATGATCGAAGGACAGGTCGATGGTTGTCAACTGGGCTACTGGGCGATGCCACGTAGAGAATTGAGATGGCCCAAAAAGAGCCGTGACGTGGAGTACACGACGTTGCTAGGGGTGTCCCAAAGGCACCGAACTGGCTGTTAGGTTTTCTGGCTTACGGGCCACCTGAAAGCGCAGGCGAAAAATTGTTCACACTTTCCACCTGGATTATTGAGAGGTCTTGTCGCTTTAGTTCCTTCTCTGAACCTCCGCAGGATGCCACTAGGAAACCGACCATGAGTAGTGTGAGGATGTAGCGCATTGGGTCACGTGATCCAGGCAAGCCCACTTGGGGCCACTATGCCACAAAGAATGTGCGTGACCGGCTAATAGGACTGTGCGTGGCACTGAAGACGCAAGCTGATCCTGAATGAAGCTGGTGCTGTTACTGTCTGACGACGTGGCCTCTTACACTGGTCGTGTTCTGGGAGATTTGATTCGGAATGACTGCATCCAACGTTGATCCGCACGCACGGGCGGTGTTTGATGAGGCGATCGTGATTGACGGTCTCGACGTGAGCGATTTTTCCCGGCCTGAGGTGTTAGAGGATCTGTCGGCTGGTGGTGTGACGGCTATCAATGCAACCGCTGCGGTCTGGGAAGATTTTGAACAGGCGCTGGAAAATCTGAGCGCCTGGTATGAACGATTTGAACTGTATGCCGAATGGATTCGACCGGGACGTTCGACCGATGACATCCGGGCCGCAAAGCGTGAGCAACGCACGGCCGTGATCTTTGGGTGGCAGAACGCGGCGCCGTTTGGAACTGATCTTCGGAGAGTCCAGCAGTTTCATGAGCTGGGACTTCGGGCTGTGCAACTCACCTACAACGAGCGGAACCTTTATGGCAACGGATGCTGGGAGATTACGGACGATGGCTTAAGCCGGATCGGTCGTGATCTGGTTCACGAGATGAACGACGTGGGAATTCTGATTGATCTTTCGCATTGTGGGGATAGAACAACGCTTGAGACGATTGAGTATTCGAAGCGTCCCGTGGCCATTACCCATGCGTACTCACGCACTACATTTGGCCACTCCCGCAACAAGGATGACACCGTTATCAGGCGGTTGGCTGATCGTGGGGGGGTGATTGGCACGAATGCGTTTCCGAATCACTATCCAGCAGGCTTCGAAGCTACGGTGGACGACTTTGTTACTGCGATGGAATACCTGATTGATTTGATTGGAGTCGAGCATGTAGCGATCGGGACTGATTTTTGCATGGGCCGCGACCAGGCATTCTTTGATTGGATCACGGCCTCGCATGGTCGAAAGGTCTTTCGCGACATGGCACCTGCCCCAAATCCATATCGTCATTTGCGGGGTTTCGAAAGTCCACGGCAATTCGTCAATATCGCTGACCGTCTTGTCCAACGTGGCCATACCGATAACGACATTCGTGCGCTCCTCGGCGGAAACTGGATGCGCTTGTTCGACGAGGTGTGGGACAAGACAGGGTAGACAGAAGATCGGATCAACCTGCACCTGTTGCCTGACAACGACGAACTGACGAACTACTGGAACCTGACGAGAACCATTGGTCGTCCCGAACGTGCGGTTCGCCTCACCTTCATGTTGTGAGCCGAGCCACCGCGGTTTCGTTGAGTTCGACGCCGAATCCAGGTTTGGCCGATAGGTGCATTTTTCCGTTTACCGGCATAACGCCTTCTCCGTACAGGTCAGCGACCTCATCAAGGGATCCTGAGAATTCGCCGGAAAATTCGTGGGGGCGTGTGGCGTTCTGGATGCAAGCGTACGTATGGAGTGAAGCCATTGAATTGATGCCAGCTTGCGGACTGTGCGGCATGATCGGTTTCTCCCAGGTGGCAGCCAGCTCGTAAATACGCATAACTTCCGAGGGCCCGCCTGCGTTCAAAATATCGGGCTGGAGAATGTCGGGGTTTCCGAGAAGCACGAGTTGGTGGAACCACCAGCGATAGGCGTCCTGCTCGCCTGCTGACACCGCTACGTCGAGCGCATCGGCTACCTGTTTGAGGCCTGGAAGATCCCAGTACGGAAGTGGCTCTTCAAAGTGGTCGATACCCAGGGCCTCAAATCTGCGGCCCTGCTGTATGGCGGTCGAGACGGAATACCCGTTGTTGGCGTCGAATCCGAGGTACTGGCCATCAGATAGAAACTCGCGGACCAGTTTGAACATCTGGTAGTCCTTCTCGGGGTTGACGTCCTGGCGCCAGCCTTTCCAATCCATCCGAATCTTGAACGCCTGGAATCCTTGTGCCTGCCCCTCCTTGACTAGGTCAAGCATTTGGTGCGGCGTAAATTTCCATCCGGACCCCGTGCTCCAGTACAAGGGAATGGTGGTGCGAGCAGCGCCACCCATCAATGTGTATACGGGTAAGCCGGTCTCCTTACCGAAAAGGTCCCAGAGGGCTATATCAATAACAGCGACAACGCTCGCTGGAAGTCTGTAGACACGATCGTCCTTTCCCGTAGCCAGCGTTTCCCAGTGGCGATTGATTGAGAGCGGGTCTTCGCCAATCAGTGTGGGCTTGATGATGGATTCCAGGTAGGCCTCGAAGACCGCGACGTTGTTACCAGGCATGGCCGGGTTGTTGTAGCCGGGTGCTTCAGCCCAACCCTCGATTCCAGCGTCAGTCTGTACCCGGATGAGCGATTTTCCAATGGAGAGTGGGGTTTGGGTGATGTCGACGATCTTCATAGAGTCGCTCCAGGGTCTGGTGCCTATGACCCGGTTCTGGCATCTCCTTGGAGTGATGCCGAGGCTTACGCGCAACTACTATGACATTCCCTGAGAGGAAGGTCATACGACCAGAGTATTTCGAAAATCTAGGTAATGAAGGGCCGCATGGCTAATCCCGAAGGGCGAGAAGCCGAGCGGGATGATTGGTGAGAATACCGTTCACCCCGCACGCCGCGAGGCGGCGCATCTCAGGCTCGTCGTCAGCGAAGTACGGATGGACCCGGAGACCAGCGGTGTGCGCACGCTGTACGAGATTGGATGTTGTTAATTGTGCCGATGGCTGGATGGCGCAGCACCCGGCGTGCAGTGCGCGCTCCACGAGATGCTCGTGCTGCGATCCTGGCAAAAGACAGCGCTGAAGTTTCGGATGCTCTGCACCTGCAGCGGCCACGAGCTCGTCAGACCCTGATACGAACGCGCCTTGCAAACGAGATCGAGCGCGCAGCTCGATTTCTAGCGTCTCGAGGATGACGAGATGACCGGAACCTTCCTTTACGTGAATGTTGAGTTCAACACTGGGTGGGATGCTGTCGAGGGTTTCAGTCAGTGTAGGGATACGTTCACCGGCGAACGTATCGCTGTGCCAGCTTCCGGCGTCCAACGCATGCAATTGTTTCAGGGTGAGGTCGGGTATGTGGCCTGTGCCATCCGTGGTCCGATCGACGCTGGTGTCATGCATTACGACGATCTCTTTGTCAGCACTGAGCCGGAGATCGAACTCGATCATTTCACAACCAAGCACGATGGCCTGACGAAAGGCCGCGAGTGTGTTTTCGGGATGAGTCCCGGAGGCGCCACGATGGGCGCAGACCTTGATTTCGTGCAACGGCGGGTGACCTAGGGGGATTCCTTCATCAAGGTCTTAAGGATAGGCCAACGAACATTTTCAAGCCTTTCATCACATCAAAATTAAAAGGGCATTGTGACGTATGCGGCGCTACGTAGCGTAGCGCCGCATACGTCGCCGGTATCTTTTTTGACGGTGGCGTGGAGCAAGGCCCTGCATATGCTGTTTGGGTCGAGGCGGCGGCTTGCATTGAGTCGATTCATTACACGGAGATTAGAAGGCCAGGGTCACGTCTGCGGCACTGCTTAGAGCCACGACGCCAGGGGGACCGTTCCAGGTCAATTCGTAACCTCCAATGAGAACGTCTTGGGCGTTTTCAGGTGTTACTCCTATCCCGGCTTGTGATCCGGTAGAGCAATGGACACCGGTGGATCCTTCAAGCACGGTGTTGAGCAAGTTTCTGGCGACTCCTGACGGTAGTACGTTTGCAAAATCTTCAAAGTACTCTTCTTGAAGCAATTTGACGGCATGTGCGGCAAAAAACACGTTGACTTCATGGCCGTCAGATACGGCTTGTGCTGCGCAGGCTAGTCCGACGCCACACTTTGTTGGGTCAACGTCGGGATCTGTTGAAATCATCACAAAGAAACGTTTACTCACCGGTCGAACTCCCCTCGTCGGATCTATGGGTTTCAAGTAATCAGCACTGTCCCGAAATCACGGCATATCGGTGATCGTGATTGGAGATCTGGAGTGTACGCCGAGATTCGAATCCCTGTCTCTCTGAGGAAAAGGGTGTGGACGAAGATGCTGTGGCTGCTTCGAATCGACCACGTAAAAGGCGCATAATTATCGTCTGGCGGAACAGTTGCTGAGATTGTTTCGGTCCCGTGAAATCGCGAGGCAAGGAGTGTTGGATGTGTCGGAATGCTCCACCATGGTTTACTGAGAAGCAACGGTTTCGTCAATGGTGGGTGTGGCTTCTTGTTCTGTGGGGCCCGGGATTTTTCATCTGGGCCATATTGCAGCAGGTCATCATGGGTGCTCCGATTGGGAACAACCCGACGAGTGATCTGGTGCTGATTTTATTGGCTGTGATATTTGGCGCAGGGCTTCCGGGGTTTATCTTTGTTTGCGGTCTTGATACGGAAGTAAATCAACACGGAGTGCGTATTCGTTTCCGACCGTTCCATCGACGGTGGGTGGTATTTAACTTTGAAAGCATCCAGACAGCAGAAGCCATTACGTACAGTCCGCTTAAAGACTATGGGGGTTGGGGGATTAAGGGTGGGAGAAAGGGCAAGGCCTACAACGTCAGCGGAAATACGGGGGTTTTGTTGACCATGAAGAATGGGGAACGGATCTTGATTGGCTCGAGGGATCATGAAGCCCTGGGTTTACGAACACAACAGGGTCTCTTCAAACACCCATAGGGCGCATCGAAAGGCTAATGAGTTGTGATGAACCAAATGGCTGAAATGACTTGTGTGCTGTGTCCTGGTGATCATCAGGTCGAAGTGGCCACGACAGCTATTGAGCATCCTGGCCCAGGCGAAATGCGTGTTCGAACCATGGCCTCGGCGATTTGTGGGAGCGACCTTCACCACTACAGAACGTCCCAACGCGTGCGGTCTGAACGTGGCTGGAGCCAATATGCGATTGGTCACGAAAGCAGCGGAATTGTGGATGCTGTGGGGCCTGGTGTGCATTACCCCTCAGAAGGCGATCGTGTGGTCGTATTTGGACTCCTGGGGTGTGGCCACTGCAAGCATTGTCGTCGTGGTGAGCCGATGTTCTGTAAGGGATCGCGTCATTTCAGTCGCCACCAACATGGAACAGATTCTGCCTACCTTGTAGCGCCAGCGAGAAATGCGCTGCTGCTCCAAGATGATTTTAGTTTTGAGATGGGTGTCCTCCTGTCGTGCAATGTCGGGACAGCTTATGGGGCACTGCGCAAAGCGAAGCCCTCGGGCGACCGAATCCTCGGTGTCTTTGGTCTTGGACCAGTCGGATTGGCATGCGTATTACTTGGAAAAGCCCACGGCGCCTCAGTGGTTGGTATAGACCCATCGGCCGATCGTCGTAACCTGGCGCTTCATCTCGGAGGTGATGAGGCGGTTGATAGTGCTGCATCTGACCTTCTCGAGCATTTGGAGGCCTTTAGTGGTGGAGATGGGCTTCACGCGACTATCGATACTAGTGGGCAACCGAGTGCCCGTGGAGCTGCAATAGATGCCCTGCGGGTCCATGGGACATGTATCGAAGTTGGAGTAGGGCACGACCCATCGATTGCCCCGTCGGAACAGATCCTATTTAAGGAAATCACGATCCGGGGATCTTGGCTCTACAAGCAATACGAATGGGAAAGTCTTGTTGAGTTTGTTCGGCGGCACCAGATACCAATTGAGAATCTCATCACCCATCGGTTCCAACCTGAAGACGCCGCAGAGGCATTTGAACTCGCGAACACTGCCACCTCGGGGAAGATTATTTTTGATTGGAGCCAGGCATGACTCGAGGGTCATTGTTAGACGGTTGATCATTCATCGAAAAAGTTTCACGGTAAGGCGGTCTGGCCTGTGGCGAAGAACGAGATGGCCATGCGAGAGTTTTTCCAGCAAGCTCAGTTGATTGTGCGAGCTTTGTCGGTCCGTCTCCTGGTTGGACGCGCGGTAGTTGCGGTACTTATCTGTGGATGTGGTCAAGAGGAGGAAGAACTTGACCGTACCAAGAGCGGTGCGTTCAAGCTGGAGAAGACGTGTACCCATTCCATATAACGTGCTAGGGGATCAGCTGAGCAGCCCCCTTTAACGAGCTTGTTGGTGTAAATGACTTCCAAAAAGAACGTTTTCCGTTTTGTCCGGCGTATATTTCCGATTGTGTTCACTGGTTTGGCTACTGGCGTGCTCTTGGGAACGGTTCTGGAAATCTTCTACCGCATCGGCGAACAGACCGTCGCCGGCACTGTTGAACGAAGCCTCAGTGGATGGGAGGCACTGGCAACTTTTCTGGTCACACCGGTAGTGTCCGCGGTGTTGACGATATCGGTCAGTCGTGAACGTCGGCTGTTACGGCGCCTGATGCTTGTTGCGTACCTCACCGCATTCATTCCCTTGTTCGGTTTGGGCGCTGCTGACGGATCCAACGTTGGCGTGATGGCAGTCGGTGGCACGATTGGTGGAACCTTCTGGGGGCTCCTGGTGTTTAGGCCGTTGCCGGTGCTTTCGGAATGAGCATGTATATCGTGGTTGGAGCTGAATAGGTGTTCGCGACGCCTGACCTACCGGCTAGCAGAGATTACCGGTGTTGGAATAACCGCCGCAGCGTTTCGGATCGATAGCCGAGAGATCTTGACGCTTAGGTTCACCATTTGATCCGCAGGCTATTTGTGCAAATCCAAGGACGAAGACCAATGTCATCGCAGCAACAATGCGAGTGTTCGCGACTCGAACTGTCCGGATCAATGAGCTCTTCATGTACTTCTTCTGGAGGGGGAACCAAGCATTTTGGTTTCGGTGGAGGGCAGAGGGGTTCGTAACCCGCGAACCTTGGTGAGGTGCCTAACCACTGTTGGCAAGAGTGGCCACAAAGTCGATTTCCAATCGGACGTCATCCGAGACATCAGCGATGAATGGGACGCTTGGAATCACCAGGTCGTAATCCGATCGGCGTATGGTGGTTACGCCATGTCCTTCAAGACGCTGCGCGGATACTAGCGTTACCGTCGTTTTAAATGAGACCGGATGGGTAATGTCACGAACGGTTAATTGCCCATTGATTTCCAGGGCTATCGGAACGCCGAGTTCTATGGCGGCCGGGAGCCCCCCGATGTCAGTGGGGGAAAATTCAACAAACTCGTATTCGGCCTGGGCGCTTTGGAGGATGCGACTGCGAGTGGCCCGATCCCGACGCTCTTCGTCTGTCCGAAGTGTTCGCACATTGATTCGAAGTGTTCCCACTTTGGAGGCGGACGGATTGTTCGAATCAATCAGGATGTCGCCAGCGATCTGATTTGTTGTACCAACGACGGTTGTGGGTTGCCCTCGTTTGATTTCGTCGATGATATAGCGAACTTCAGATTCTTCGGGCGTGACGCGGTAGAGCTGTTGTCCAGACGCCGTTGTATTTGCGGCCTGTAGCGTGGTCGTTCGAGGACTCTTCGCTGAAGGCTTGGAAGAGGAAGTCTTCGGTAGTTCGTTCACCGGGGCGGTTTTACCCGGTTCTGGACTATCGTTTGCAGGTCGAAGTCGTGGAGCGGTGATTGGTGTGCTTGGAGCAGCCGAACCACCAGACACCCAGATCCATGAATAGGCAGCGACAACGCCAATCGCCAAGCATGTGGCCAAGAGCGCAAGAACCAACCAGGTGCGACGCATGTTGTTTAAGCCATCACCGGACGTACGTATGTGCGTTTGTTAGTTGTTGGCGGTAATCGCGTACTGGAGACAGATATCACGGAGAACAGAATAAAGAGTGGCCTGCGAGAGGGCTGTATTTTCAGGGCCTCCTCCACGGACATTGCTATGGGAATTAGCAAGGATCGAAACCGAAATGTCGAGTTCGGGAGAGTAATAAAGGATCGCTGTAAATCCAAGTCCGGATCCCGGATGCCCGTACATGGTCAGCGACGATCCGTCGTTAAGTTCCAACGCGAGCTTTGTTATGTGATACCCGTACAGTTGAGGTGCCCCAGCCATGGGGATCGGACCTCCAACAAAGGACTCAAGAAGTTGTGTCCGTAAGGTGGGCGGAAGCGCGCGCCCGGCTTCGCTGAACAATTCGTATCCCCAGTGAGCAGCATTTCCAGCGGTGGTCACCACCCCTCCACCAATCCACGTCGTTCGATTTGTTTGGAGAGCCCAGTCATCGAGCCAACTGATTGTCATTTCGGAAAGATCGCCGAATCCCTCACCTCCCCAAAGACGAAGATCGCCGTGGGGCCGTGCTGTATTCACGGGAGCTCCGTCCTGTGGGAGCAACCCGGCTGAGATTTCCAAAGGATCGAAAAAGGTCTGTTTCAGTAGTCGATTTAACGGCTGATCGCCGTGATGTTCGGCAATCATCCCGAGGAGGAGGGTATTTGTATTGGAGTACCAATAATCACCTGGTGATCGGTAGGGGCTTCGGACAAGATGGAGTAAAGCCGAAGGCTCCCAGGATTCGGAGGTCTGTACGAAGGTATAGCTAGCGTCTTTATCTTCTCCGTAGTCCGAAAGACCGCTTCTCATGCGCAACAACTGAGCTACTGTGACCTCAGGGTTGATGAAGTTGCTGTTGACTAAGTTGTGGGCCGGATGCCCGTCTAAAACCTTCGAAATAGTGTCTGACAGTTTGTAGGAACCAGTTTCGATTTGTTTCAAAATTAGCGGTGCTATTAGGGTTTTTGAAACGCTTCTAATCAACATTGGGGTATCCACCGTCATAGGGGTGGCGGATTTCGCGTTACCCGTCGCGTATTCCCACAGTCGACCATCCTGATATACGGCGACTGAAATCCCAGCTTTTTCGGTGGCCGCCTTGAAGCGGGTATCGACGGAAGATTGAAAGGCCTTTTTCACGTCGTCTGGAAAAGCGGCATATTGGGTCAGAACCGTGAAAGTGGGGGCAGCGTCAGGAACCGTGATGGGTTGGCTGGATTCTGTGGGCTGAACCTTTTGCTCGGAGCTAGTTGGAATTCCGGAATTGGTCGTGGTGGTATCTAGGGTGGTGGTCACGGTTTGGCAGGCGCCGTTATTACACTCTTCAAAACTAACGGTCAGGGCTGCCACTGGATTCGTGACGGGGAATTCAAAGTTGGTGCCCGCAGTTTCAGCCGGCTCTGAGTTGGTCCACCAGTACAGCCGTGCTCCATCGGTGTATCCGCTCGCGGTACAGATGACTTTTCGTGGGTCGTCAGTAAGGTGACAGCTGATTGCAAGTCCCGTCTTCTTTTGTTCCGTCGCAGTTGTCTGGGGGATCGCCTGTGAGACCGCCTGCGGTTTGGATGTTTGTGGAGTTGCCTGTGGTTTGGAAGTTTGTGGAGTCGTCGGCGGTTTGGATTGTTTAGCTGAGCTTTTTGGGCCTGAGGAACCAGCTTTGGTGGTGTCCAGGGTGGTGGTTACGGTTCGGCAGGCGCCGTCATTACACTCTTCAAAACTAATGGTTAGAGCTGGTACTGGATTCGTGACGGGGAATTCAAAGTTGGTGCCCGCAGTTTCGGCCGGCTCTGAGTTTGTCCACCAGTACAGCCGTGCTCCATCGGTGTAGCCCCTCGCCGTACAGGTAACTTTTCGTTGGGCGTCATTGAGTCGACACTCGATTGCGAGGTCCGTTGTTTGGGATGGAGTGGTTGCTACCGTTCGCCCGTCTCGGGGGGATTCCGCGGTGGTATCTCCGCCACACGAGATGATTAGGAGAGCCGCTAGTAGAAGTAGGAGACGTTGTCGAATTTGGCTAAGTGTACGTCGGAGGAAAAGCCACAGGCATAAAGTAAGCCAGCGAAGAGTTAGGCGCAGAGTTCATGATTACCGTCCCAACGACTCTTCGTTGCGGGAATATGGTTTGTTAGTAAGTGGTCACGCGCGTCCATCCACATCTTGCGCCACGTATTCGCGTCATGTAGCTCCGAATCAGGATTTGTCCGACTACGGGCAATAAAGCTGGGCAGGACCTCGCGACCGGTGGTCTGTCCGGTCGGGTTATAGCGGACATCGAGGCTCCATCGCACAGCATCGCTGTGGTTGCTTAGGGAGCCGTGCATGCAGAGTCTGTGCATGAACAGCACATCACCGGGATCCATTGGCAGCGGTTTCACCTGTCCCCGTTGGACGATCTCCGCCGGAATGTGGATGACGCTCTTGCCCGTGCTCGTCAGTGGACAGTGAACGTGCAATCCGTTCCGATAACTGCCCGGAACGACGGTCAAGCACCCGTTGCGTTCGGTTGCCTCGGTTAGCGGAATCCAGACTGTGAGCATGTTGGTGTCATCGGCCGATTTATCCACGACCCCGTTGTCCTGATGCCAGGATGTCCGAGTGACTAGGCCAGGTGCGTTCTTGCGTAGCAACCGCTCGGGCGGCTTAATGCGCACGTGCTGCACGGGATTGGAGGTTATCTCTGGTCCGATGATTGATTCCACGCCGTCAAGCAGTCGTTCGTTGGTCAGCAGTGCAAGGACGGCTGGGCCGAAATGAAACTCTGTTTCGGCAGTGAGCGTGCTGTGGGTCGGCAGGCTGATGTCAAAAGGTTGCGGATCGAGCAGGCCAGCCTCTCGGGTGATGGCGATCGCCCGTTCGGTGAACGGAAGTTCGGCATAGGCACTGGAAATTTCTCCGGTAGAGTGCATGCGATGGGCAACCCGGTCGAGTACCTGGGAGTACTCGTCTATGACGGGCTCGAGGTCATTCGAAGGTGACAGCAGGCCACGGGCGACGACGTAACCGTCTCGCTCAAAGTCGCTGAGTTGATGGGCAGCGAGGTGCATGCGAGCATCGCGGGTAGGTGAGCAGGTGAAGTTTAGCTCGAATGTTCGGTCTGGACCTATAGGTCGGTGAGACGCTTTAACTTCCCGGAATTTGTTGATGTTCTGCTCATAAGAATGTTCTCGACACTACATGGCCTACCTGCTCTCAAGTCAGAACCCCCGGATTACGGGATTCCCAGTTGTGCGTAATTCATCTTTTGTTACTAGCGAGCCGACCAGTCAAGGTTGATTTCAGGCAGCATGGGATATTCCTCCATGAACCTAAAAAATCGTCCGGTAGGCCCATCGTCAGGGATTGAGGCGAGCCATACGGCTGTTGGTACGGCTTCAGTAGGGGGAACGTCTGACGTTGGGTTCATATCGGTTTTGACGGAACCGGGGCTTAAGGCGTTCACGAGGACGTTCGTCTTGTGGAGTTCTTTGGCCATCGTGATTGTGAGGGCGTTGACGCCGGCTTTAGAGGCGGCGTAGGAGGATCCTTCGGGGTTGCACATGATGGCTGCTCCAGAGGATACGTTGATGATTCGTCCGTAGCCGGCGTGAACCATGTGTGGCACGGCGCTGTGACAGCAGGCGTACAGACCGACAAGGTTTACATCCTGAACGGCTGCAAAATCGGCTGGACTGACGGTTGATACCGGGCCTGAGGCTGAGCCAACCCCTGCGTTGTTGCAGAGCACGTCCAAGCGTCCATGTCGGGTGACAACGTCTTCAAATAGATCAGCGATTTGTCCGTGATCTGTTACTTCAAGTGAAGCCACTTCTGAGCTTCCAGGAAGCAGGTCAATTTCCGCGGCTACCGAATGGAGCCGTTCGAGGTCGCGGGCTGTTAAAACAACGTGAGCCCCCTCGCGTGCGAAGCCGAGAGAAATCTCACGGCCGATGCCCCGGCTAGCACCGGTGACGAGGGCGATTCGAGTTTTTTAGTCGCATACGAGATGCCTAGTGTTGTGGGTGTACCGCTTATTTTTGCGGGTAATGCTTAGACTTGGCGAATGGGTGTGATGTGGGAATCAAATGAGGCGAGTCGGACTAGTGGCTTATGCGTGGTGCTTGCTTTGAAACGATCCTGAGCGACAGGTGTCCAGGTAACGTCTGGTGAGGCACGGACGCATACGATGACGCCACCCAGGGATGTTCTTAGGACGGTATTTCGGTCATAGTTCGATATAGTCCGACTTTGTGTCCATTGGTGTCTCAGGAGTCGAAAATTTGAAGCCGCGCATAGCCCTGATCCCGGGTGATCCCAGCGGTATTGGTCCCGAGCTCATTGCCAGGCTAACTGTGAAGGCAGGGATTCGAGATAGGGCCGACGTTTTGCTGGTGGGGGATAGCCATGTGCTCATGCTTGGAGCTGAGCAAGCAAGCATCACGCTTAGGTTGGACGAATGCGATCCCCGAGTCGATGATTGGGGACGTGCAGCAGGTTTTGCTTGGTGTTGTACGGAGAGCATCTGTGCTGACGACGTTCAGGTTGGTCAAGCCACCAAGGCCTCAGGGCAATCGGTGCTCGCGACCCTTGATGTAGGTCTTGAGTTGTTACAGGACTACATTGTCGACGGTCTGGTTTTTGCTCCCTTCAACAAGGAGGCCATGCATATGGCTGGACTGGGTCACGCTGATGAGCTTCGTTATATGGCCGAAAAGCTAAAGGTGCAGGATTACGTCACGGAATTGAACACCCTTGATGGCTTATGGACGAGTCGTGTAACAAGTCATATCGCGCTTCGGGATGTAAGTGATGCGCTCACCGAAAAAGGCATCTGCGAGGCGGTGCTGTTGGTGGACACGGTGTTAAAAAAAGTGGGGGTTGATCGCCCTCAAATAGCAGTTGTAGCCCTCAACCCACATGCTGGCGATGGTGGAAATTTTGGAGACGAGGAGATTCACCTCATTACGCCTGCGGTGAACAAATTGAAGGCTATGCAGCTGAGTGTTGACGGACCAGTACCTGCTGACACGATTTTTCTGAAGGCTCGGGCTGGCGAATTCGATGGCGTGGTTGCGATGTATCACGACCAGGGACAGATTGCACTAAAACTGATGGGGTTTGATCGTGGTGTTACGGTGCACGGAGGCTTGCCGTTTCCGATCACAACCCCAGCCCATGGATCGGCTTTTGATATCGCGGGACAAGGCAAGGCTGATAGCGGGGCTATAACTGCAGCTTTCGGAGTTGCTTGCGACTTGGTGTGCTCAGCAACGTAAACCTTCCGACCTAACAGGATGAAGACACTGTGTTTGATAATTTGATGGTGTACCTAATGCCCTTGATGTCCAATACGCGACGAT
Source organism: Chloroflexi bacterium UBA6622 (assembly GCA_002433065.1). GTDB lineage: Bacteria > Chloroflexota > UBA11872 > UBA11872 > UBA11872 > UBA11872. Next base: position 34,776 of record DJHK01000049.1, on the reverse strand, counting down.
AGTCGTTTGGCGTATTCGCACTCGGTCACGGAAAGGTCTGCAATGGAATCACAATTGAGCAACACCTCGGATGGAGGCAATCCTTTTTCGAGCGATGGTGAATGGCACCGGGGCAATTTGCACATGCACTCTACGAACTCTGACGGTGCGCGTTCGCCGGAAGATGCTATGGCCTGGTATTGCGACGCTGGTTACGACTTTGCCGTGCTATCCGACCATCGCGTTGTTAGTGACACGACTGCGCTCGCAACACCTGATTTCATAACAATTCCTGGGATCGAGATGCATGGGCCGGATCCCTTTACCGGTGAGCCCTATCACATTCTGGGAATCGGTGTGAAAAGCTTTGAGCGATCTGATGATGCGTGGGGTCCTCAGGAAGCGATCGATCGTGTCAATGCAGACGGCGGTCTCGCGGTGATGGCTCATCCGTACTGGCTGGGACAGTCGGCCTTCGATATGCGTGAGCTAGATGGGTTTGTCGGGATGGAGGTGTTCAACTCCGTATGCGATGTTACTCGTGGCAAGGGATTTTCAAACATTACATGGGACGAATATCTATTGCAGTCTGGACGCACATGGGGATTCGCCACCGACGACACGCACTGGAAGCACGGAGCTGAGGGTCGGGGATGGGTAATGGTCAGGACTAATGACGAAACGTCTGCAGGAATTGTTGCAGCTCTGCGCCGGGGTGAATTTTATTCGTCGATGGGTCCCGAGATTCTGGATGTCCGCGTTGAGAGTGGGGGGGTCCGCGTTCAAACGTCACCGGTGTCTCGCATCACGATCGTTGCGGCTCGTGCCAACGGTTCCAATTATCGCGCTGTCTCGGACCAGTTGACTGAGGCGACGCACGAACTGCGGGGCACGGAACAGTATTTGAGGATCGAGATCGAAGACAAGGATGGCCGTCGTGCTTGGTCTAATCCGCTAATGTTCTAGCGCGAGCAGTTGCGACACGAGTTCGTGATCCTCGCCACTTAACCAGCCGCTATCCTTTTTTTGTGTCGCGGTGTTGAAAACCGCCGCAACTGGTTGGATGCCGCCCCCCATCGCATTTCTCAGGTTTGATGATTGAGAGGTCTTGGCGCACGAATTCTTTGGGTTGTTCTTGCGATCTGCAGGCGACCTGCGCGATTCCGACTACGAGGATCAGGGCTATGGTAGGAAGAGCGCGAATAATCGCGATGCGAACCTTTTGGGTTACAGGGTTCGACGCAGCTACAGGGCAGATAGCGATTCGCGATGAATACACTTGATCTCTTGTTGGGTCAGTGCGCGTCCGTAGAATTGAACTTCACGCATACGTCCAGAAAAACTGTCCACCTCACCTGATCCTAGTCGAAGCGGCCGATCGTTAGACAGGTCATAGTCCGCAGGATCGAATGGGGTCGACCGTGCAACGAGAACGCCGTTGACGTACAGCTCGAGTTGTCGTCCGGCCTTCACAGCGGCCACGTGGTTCCATCCTGAGCCTATATCACGGTCGAATGCCGCATTTTGGCCGGCGCGGAACCGATACACGCGTCCGCGGATCCCATGCGGGCCACGGAAGTCACCCCAACAGCTTGACGTGGAGGCGAACAATTCTCCGCCGTAAACAGTCAAACTTGTTACACGTGCCCAATCCACTTTGCGATCACGAGGAAAGAGGGTTCCAGGGATTCGCTCGCCCGGATCAGGGCTCTCTTCAAGGAAGCGTCGAGAGAGTCCCCAATAATCCCCGCGTTCTTGGCGATACACATCGGCGTACTGCAGCGAGCCTGCATAGAAACTTCCGTTGTATGCGGCGAATGCGGTCACTTCCCGACTGTCGCCAAGTTCACCGACGTCACGCCACGTTCCTCCCTCTAGTTTCGCGACTCGGCCCAAGGGATTCGTTCCGGCGTGTATGGCGCCTCCAAAAACCTCTAGGCAGTGGATCTCCCCACATCGCATTTGTGTTTTCAATGGAACGCCTAGGTCTTCCCAACGTTCGCCATCGAAAGCGAAGACACGCGCCCCCTTTTCTTCGTCGAGTGTCGTCGGTGTGTGATGGCCATACTCATCCTGGTACGCGCCAGCTGCCTTGTGCGCCATGTACAGGCGACCGTCATGCACGGCCATGGGAAATACTCGATGCGGGAATTCTCCGCATGGTTCCCACTTCTGATTGCCCGCGAATACGTAGCAGCGCGTGATGTGCTCCTCTCCATCGTCCGGTCCCATCACATACAGGCGTCCTTGAAACGACGCCAGACATGTCAACCGGGGACACTTGCCAGGTTGGCCACAGTCTTCCCACTGCTTGCCCCCGAGGTATCGGTAGACCCGACCAACGGCCATTTCGGGCCACATCTCAGGTCCGACGTCATATGAATACAGATGCGGGGCTCTATTCATGTTGAG
>DJHK01000049.1:4466-32004 GCA_002433065.1 Chloroflexi bacterium UBA6622 | reverse complement strand
GTCCGTTGGAATCCGACCCTGCCGCAGTCTTCCCACTGATCTCCTCCGGTATATCGGAAAACGCGGGACGCTTCATGGGCGCTGTTCACGTTGTTGTTGGCCGCGTAGAGAGATCCATCGAACACCGAAAGGGTGTTGATTATGGTGCTGGTGGGGCTGGGCTTTCCACAGTCAATCCACGCGCCGTCCTTCGCATCATCGATTCCGAAGGCGAGGCGGCGATCTGTTCCTATAGAGCTATAGCCGCCGGAACTCGAAGTGAGGCTGAAATTGAATCCCCGGCGAATGTCTGGATTGAACTTACTTGCGATGTCGCCGTGTACATCATCGACGTCTTGGTTCGTATGGATGAGGGCGCAATATGAGAAGTCGTCACGCTCTGGGTCAAGCGAGGAGCTAGCAGGAACCTCCACATACTGTCCCCTGCCTTGGAATGTGCTTGTGTCAAGGTCTACGCCATGGTTGATTCCATGATTGCCGCTGCCTGAGTGGTCATGGCAGTCGCCGAGAAGTTTCCAATGTCCCACAAGGTGGTTCGTAGGTATCGACAATCCACTGCTCCATCTCACGCATGGAATCCATGTTGCCGGAATGCTCGCTGGACATCCGTAAGGCTGTCAACTCTTACGAGTCGACTAGACGCGATGCTCGATCCATTCTCGGAGAAGCGGACGCGAATGAGTGTGTGGCGGACGATTTGGATTCCAGAGCCATGTGTTTGGAGCGGAAGACGGGATTCGAACCCGTGACCCTCTCGTTGGCAACGAGATGCTCTACCACTGAGCCACTTCCGCCGAACACCTCACTTAAGGTGAGACGCATTCTAGCTAGCGATTCCCGTATGGGCTATGTGTATGGTGCATGATCGAGCGAAGAGGCGTTAGTTCGCGCTAGGAGTGCCGGAGTCGTTATGGTGAGCAGTATTGAACAGGGGCCACGAGTTGTGGTTGCCCACCCGACCTGGAGTGAGACCAAACGCTATGCCCAAGCTTGATTCCACCGAATTAGTTATAGGTGATGCACCCCAGTTCTTTTTTGACAACGGTATGGTGGCAGCGGTCTTCAACGTCACGCGTACCGTGCATTCGCCGCAGAAGGCCGACGCTAATCCGGTTATTCAATCCGATCAGTCGTGGGAGCACGTTACGTATTTCTCCAATGCTGGTTGGCAGCTGTGGCATGACGTGGGGACGGGACGGACCCACTGTTTGTATGAGGACTGGAACTTGGATCGGGACACCTTGGTCAGCGGGAAGGGTGGAACCATTCATGCGTGGGCCAATGCCAGATCGCGCTATTTGTATGCCTATTCCGATGACGGAGTGACCTGGGTTAAGCCTCCGATGGGAAGGTTTTCTGAAAACGGTTGTGACACCAATATCGTGTTTGGATCTGAAGAATATGGCTCGGTTCATAGCCTTGGCCTTATGGAAGATCCGTGGGATGTCGATGAGCGACGGTTTAAGAGTTTGTATTTCCACATTCCGCCTTCGGATCATGAAGTTGGAGGCGGCATGGTTGCGGTAGCTACGTCTCCTGATGGGATTAACTGGACCTCGCAGGATGTCCCACCAGTGGTCGGTACGAAGCGTGCACATTTGGACGACGTGGCTCAGCTCGTGGTGGATCCAGAAACAAGAGGGTATTTGGCGTTTACAAGGCATCCGTCGATGTGTGCTGCGCCCGACCATTTTGGAATGCCGCCGCTCGGATGGACAGGCGGAACGCCGACCTATGACCAGGTGGAAGATGCCCCAGGGGGTCGTAATCGACGACGAATTTTCCTGTCGGAAAGCAGTGATTTCCAGCATTGGTCGCAGCCGAGACTGATCTTGGCGCCGGATCCTGAGATCGATAATTTTGACACCTCGTTTTATGGCATGGAGCCGTATCGGGTTGGCAGCGAATGGTTGGGATTCATGTCAGTGTTTAGTGCGGTCAGCAACACCATGCACGTTGAATTAACGCATAGCCGTGACGGGCGGCAGTGGCGTCGGGTGGCTCCGGGCAAGCCATGGTTACAACCTGGTCCGTTGGGGTCGTGGGATCAGTTTATGGTGAACGTATCGAGTCCGCCGGTGGACGTGGGCACGGATGAGCTCCGAGTGTACTTTGGGGGGTCTAAGAATCACCATGACTGGTGGTTTTCTGGTCCCACCGAAAACCACGATGATCCATCACGATGGGATGATGCTCCGGAAGTTGCTGATATGGCAGAGGTTGGGTATCACCTTGGGCTGGCCAGCTTGCGTCGCGACGGCTTTGTTTCCCTGGACACGGCATTGAATCGTGAGGGTGTGGTGGTCACGGAGCCTTTTGTTTCTGAAGGTGATCGATTGACGATCAATGCGAGGTGCCAACCTGGTGGCTATATCCGGGTTGAAGTGACGGATGCTCATAACCGAGCTATCCCCGGGGTCTCAACTGCGACCTGTGACGTTTTTACGGGGGATGTGGTTGACCATCTCGTAACGTGGCAGGGTCGACCCGATGTTCCGTTGGCTGTCGACGAAGCCGCCCCAGACCCTCGGCGCCCAGGATCACCACATCGGCGGTTGCGATTCACTATGCGAGGCGCGGAGTTGTACTCCTTCCAGATGCATAGCGCTGATTCGGCTGTCTGACCGGCGCGAGTTGAGCCGGTGCTGGACTGGCCTGTTAAGACCGTGGGCAGGGCCACCTACGAAAGGTCGTGGTGTAGGTGACCCTGCCGAGATATCTGACAGCGAACGCTAGGCCCTCGAAAGAAGGCCCCGCCCGAGATAGATCGCATAAATCGTGTGGATGATGTAAGTGATACCGACGATAAGACCCATGGTGGAAGCCGTGGTTGCGTCATTGGTAACAAGCTGAACGATCGACAAAATCGTGGCGAGCAATGCAATAGCCGCGGCGATGTAGGCCAGCGTGCTGTTGTATTCATCCCGCGACGCAATCGCCAGAAAAGCGGCCGTAAAACCGAGACCGAACATGATTTGTGCGGCCTGCCCCACGCCCCATATGGTGATAAACGCCCCTGCGTCACCATCGGCCCAATTGGTGATCGTAATACCAATTGCTGCTGTATAGGTCCAGCCTGCGAGGCCAATCAACATTGGGATCCTGGCGTACCCCACAAGGGCTTCCCCGTTTCCACGGAGCTCGCTCAAGATAAAGAAGATGCCGTACACCAACATGGTCAGAGACAGAGGAATGATGACCGACGTGATGGTGATTATTGAACCTCCATCTTGAATCGCCTTAGCTATAGCCGAGACATCGCCATACGAGTCAATGTCAGTCGGAGCGCTAATCTGCTGTATGAAATAGCAGATGGTCGTAATTAGCGGTCCGAGGATCAATGAAGTCCCTGCAAGCTTCGCCGAAGAAATCGTGCCCATAGCCCTACCTTCGTGAATAGCTCTATGTTTACATAATAATGTAACGGTAAGGTTTGGGCTACCGTTTGATTAAGCGTTGATGATTGTTGGAGCGACAGTCCATCGACGTCTTACCGGTGGTGGCGAGGGGCGGAATCGAACCGCCGACACATGGATTTTCAGTCCACTGCTCTACCGACTGAGCTACCTCGCCGTAACTCGGATGGGATCTAGTCTGGTGGGCGATGCAGGGCTCGAACCTGCGACCTCTACGGTGTAAACGTAGCGCTCTGCCAGCTGAGCTAACCGCCCGACAGCAGGCGTCCGCCCGAGTCAGGTGCGTCATCGTACCCCAAGACGAATCCACCATTGTGTGGATGGTGGATTCGTCTTGCGATTATTTAGATGGGGCGCCGCCTGCCCCGATGCCTGGCGTACCGAGGATTACGGGTAGGCCGCTTTCCGGGTTAGTGGGTACGTAGACTACGCTTCCCGAGTCCATGTCGCGTAACGCGGAGATGTACTTGTCCTGTAGTACGGCTGCGGTGAGCGATGCATTGATGAGTTCATTGGCTTTTGCAATACCGTTGGCTTCCTCGACACGTCGATTGGCTTCTTCAGCAGCTTCCTGAACGCGGAATTTGCGTTCTTGGATCGACTGCTCAGCTGCGATTTTTCGCTCGATCGCGTCAGTAATTTGTTGAGGCAGGTCAACGTCACGGAGCAGGACACTTTCGATCAAGACCCCACGATCTTTCAGCAGGTCACCCAGTTGTTGCTCGATTTGGTTTGCAACTTCGGTTCGTGCAGTTGTATACAGCGCTTCCGCGACAAATCCACCGACGACGTCACGAATGGCGTCACGGATGGCTGGGCGGACCACGATTTCTACGTAGTTGGGGCCGATTTTCTGGAAGAGATCGGGAGCTTTGGCAAATTCGAGGCGGAACAGGGTCGTGATATCGAGTCCGACTGACAACCCTTCAGATGTCAGGGTTCGGACGGTTTGGTCGGTGGCACTTGGGCCTGAATCCTCGCTTCGAGAACTCATGGTCAGTTGCTGTGTTCGGACACTCAGAGTTTCTAAGCTGGCCCACGGTGTCTTGAGTAGAAGGCCTTCAGGTTTGGGTACGGGATCAACGACCCCGAAGGTGTGGAGGACTCCGACTTCACCAACGTTGACAAATCGAACGCTGAACATAGCCAACACGATGGCGCCAGCGATGGCGATGACGACAAGGCCAACCGCGCTATTTCCTACTCTATTTGTGCCAGTACCCATGAACCGAGATCCCTTCGGGTATCTACCCCGGTAGCGTAGCGAGCGAACAAACGCATCGCATGTACGTAACTACTTGTGTCGTTGATAACATTCGATAGGCTACGACACAAGGATACATTTCACCCAATGCGGTTTCATGATCGGATGTTTTGTGGTGCATCATCGGACAATTCTGTGACGAGGGCTCGGATTCTTTCGAGGCGGAGGCTCCTTTTAGTCGCTGGGTCGCTGGGGGTGTTAAGTGCCTGCGGCGAAGAATCATCATCAAATCTGACTCCAACGCCGACGGTCCCAGTGCAGACGAATGAATTTCCTCTTGTTCAGGAAGCGTCTGTCCCGACGGCCACGGGGCAATCGGTACGGGTGACTTCAGTGTCGGCTTCTGCTGTGACTACCATTGCGCAACCAAAGGCTAAGCCGGGTGCTGTAACGCCTCCTGCTGATGTTGATGATGGTCTGCGACGGTTAGATGGATATGGATTTCAGGTCCATATGTACAACCAGGATCGCCGGGCGATAACAAAAGCTACCGTGACTGCTGGTTTCGATTGGGTAAAACAGCAGGTTGAATGGCGACAGACTGAGCCCATAGAAAAAGGCGGGTTCGATTGGCGGGAACTCGACAAAGTTGTAGCTGCGGCTAGTGGGGCTGGGCTGAAGATTTTGCTCAGTGTGGTGCAGGCCCCGGATTGGGCACTTGGGGATCGTTCGCATGGACCGCCTGGCGACCCTCTTGATTTTAGGGACTTCATGGCAGCAATTGCTGGTCGGTATCGTGGACGAGTTCAAGCATATGAATTGTGGAACGAGGCTAATCTTTCGAGGGAATGGGGGTATGGTCGGCTCAATGCTGGAGAGTTTGTTGAACTATTGAACGCCGGGCATCAGGGGGTGAAGCAGGCTGATAGGGATGCGGTCACAGTGGGTGGGGCATTAACACCGGCTGGCGATGTGGATATTCCTGACCAAAAGATTCAGGCGATTGATGATGTTCGATTTCTTGAAGAGATGTACGCCTATCGTGAAGGGTTGGTACGTGAATCCTTTGATGCGTGGGGTGTGCATCCTGGAGGTTTTAACAACGCACCGACCCAGGAGATTGGCACGCCCCGCGGAGCAGGATGGAATGGCCACGGGAGTTTTTATTTCCAACGCTTTACCCAACATCGTGCGGTTATGGAAGCAAATGGAGATTCGGACAAGCCCATCTGGCTTACTGAGTTCGGGTGGTCAACAAAAAATGCAGACCCTGGCTATGGTTTTGGAGGCGACAACTCCGAGGATGATCAGGCGACGTTTCTTGTTGATGCCTTTCGTCTTGTTCGGCAAGACGCGCCATACATTTCCCACGCGTTTGTGTGGAATTTGAATTTTCAGTCGGTCGTCGGACCAGAGGACGAGAAGTATCCGTTTGGGGTGCTTGGTCCTGATGGATCTCCGAGGCCAGCGTATTCTGCGCTGATCACGATGCCGAAAGGGATTCGCTCAGACTCCTAGGTGTGACGTCTGGTCGGTGCTGGTTCTAGTCGGTGAAAAAGTCGGCGTTTACCTTCGTCCAGTTAGCCCATTCTTCAGGGACATCAAAGTCAGGGAAAATGGCGGTGACGGGGCACACGGGCTCACAAGCACCGCAGTCGATGCATTCGTCCGGGTCAATGTAATAGACCTCGGCTTCATCGGTGGTATGGATACAGTCCACCGGGCACACGTCCACGCATGAGGCGTCCTTGGTGCCAATGCACGGTTCACATATCACATACGTCATGAAGCAAAGCTCCCCTACTGTGGGACGGAATGTGTTTACACACGCTGTGTGATTGCTTCACTACAGCATGGAGATCCTATCGCGTCCGCATACGCTCGAAAAGAGTTCTTGTGAAAGTTCCTTTGATTGCTGATGCAACTAAGGCTCATGGACACCAAGTATCAGTTCGGGTGGTCCATCGACTTTGGGTGTGCCTGATATCGAAGTTGCTTGATAAATTCAGGCGCGCATCACCCACAGGTTGCTGGCGACCTTATCGTCGATCACCACTGTGGCGCCGTCCAGCTCCACGACGAGATGCCCTGATGGTGTGGTTTCAGTTATACGCATAACTCGCCCTGGAACCAGCTGTTTGTTCTCAAAATAATGCAGGAGCTCTCCATCATCCTCAGCAGTTTCAGAGAGCCGAACGATGCGGACATCCGCGCCAGCTTCGACTTGGCCTAGATTGATAATTTGGCTGACATCGGTCTCAGGATAGTTCCCTGGAATTGGTAGGCCGTGAGGGCATGTCGCGGGATGGCCGAGGGATTCAGAAATGTGCTCGGTTAATTCTTCGGACACTGAATGTTCAAGTCGATCGGCTTCTTCGTGTACGTCGGCCCATCCCAAACCAAGGGTGCGTATCAACCAATGCTCGATGAGTCGGTGGCGGCGAGCTAGGCGCTCAGCGGATCGCTCCCCGCTTAATGTGAGGAAAACTTGGTGGTTGTCATCAATCCAAATATGACCATCACGAACCATGCGCTCGAGGGTAGCCGTTACGGTTGGTGGTGCCACGTGCAAGCGTTCTGCGAGTCGGGCATTGATAACAGCCTCAGCATCTGCTCGCATCCCGTAGATTGCCAACAGATAGTCTTCGACGGTGTTAGAGAGGGTCATAACAGACCATTCTGCCACGACTGGAGAGTAGGGTTGTGAGGGTTCAGACCTAGGTGGAGGGAAAGGCTAGAACGTCTCCAGTCAGTTGAACTCGGACTCGCTCTCCCGGGACGAAGGTAAAAGTTGGTCCGACACGTGACGAAATTCGCAAGCCAGAATCAAACTCAAGTTCGATCATTTGATCACGACCAAAAAAAATGCGCCCAACCTGAGTTGCTTGACCGCCTTGATCCGGTGTGAGTTGTAGTGCTTCTGGACGGATCAGGACATGTACTGGCCCGGTAACTTCGTCGACAACCGATATTGTTCCGAGGTCACATACCACTGCTCGTCCGATCCCACGTCCTTCAATGACGTTGATGTCGCCAACAAACTGGGCAACTTCCCGGGTTGCGGGGCGTCGATAGATCGTGGCAGGCGAGGCTTGTTGCACGATTTGCCCGTGCATCATTACCGCAACTTCATCGGCGAGGCTTAGCGCTTCTTCTTGATCATGCGTCACAATGATTGCTGTGGCGGCCGCATCAGACAGGACCTTTTTGACTTCCTGTCGTACACCGCCCCGGAGTTCCGGGTCTAGGTTTGAAAATGGCTCATCCAACATGATCAATCGAGGGTTTGGGGCGAGGGCTCGTGCTAGTGCAACCCGCTGTTGTTGGCCGCCTGAGAGTTCGTGTGGCATTCGGTGGTTGAGGCCGTCAAGTCCGACCTGCAGTAAGACTTCGTTAACCCGGATGGATGGTTTGCTATGTCGGGGCAGTCCAAAGCTGATATTTGCCTCTACCGAAAGGTGAGGAAACAGAGCGAAGTCTTGGAAGACAAGGCCGACTTCCCGACGTTCAGGGGGGATATGCACAGATTCAGTTTCTACAGGAGCTCCATCGATCTCAACGCTTCCTTTATGCGGACGATCCAGACCTGCGATTAATCGTAGGAGGGTGGTTTTCCCACACCCGCTTGGGCCGAGGAGAGCGAGGACCGTCCCTTTTTGGATCGTCAACGAGGCTTGATTGACTGCAACGATGTTTCCAAAGCTTCGAGTGAGATCTGTGCATCGGAGGGCTAAGCTCATATCACTTGACGTGGGATGGTTGGAGCAATCTTCACCGACAGTATGGCTCCATTGTTACTGCGTAGTAACCATATCGATCCAAGCTAGCGGGTGCGTAACCCCAGGCGTGCGCAGGTAGTTCAAAGCATTTCAACTTTTCCATGGTTGCTAGAGAGAGTTCACGGTATGTCGACAACACGGTTCAATCGGTCGTTGAAGATGTTCCGTCTAGCGAAACATTTGCGTCGATCGACCGCAGGTGCAGGTCTCGCTGAGGGAATGGGATTTCAATTTGTTGATCACGGAAAGCCGTGTCAATAGAGAAATGGAGATCGCTGAGTGAGGTGAGTCGTTCGCTCAAATCGTTGACGTAGGCGAGGATCCGAAAGTTGAGGGAGGAATCACCGAACTCGACGAATAAGATTCTTGGTTCAGGATCACTTAGTACATTTGGATGGGTAGAGACGGCTTCCCGCAGAATATTTTCGACGAGTTTCGTATCCGATCCGTAGGCAACGCCAACCGTGAAATCAAGACGGGCCCGGCGATCATCGAGCGTCCAGTTCGTTACGGTGGCAGATATAAGTTCGCCGTTGGGGACGATCGCTTGCGTCTGATCAAACTTTCGTAGGGTTGTAGCACGAATGCCAACCCGCTCAACGGATCCGAGTTCGCCGCCAACGTTGACGACGTCTCCGACCTTTACCGGGCGTTCTACGAGCAGGATGAGTCCGGAGACGAAGTTGTTGGCAATATTTTGCAGTCCAAAGCCAATGCCCACACCGAGTGCACCAAGTACAACAAGGACGGCGTCAAGTTGGAATCCAACAGACCGCAATCCCACGAAGAATCCCATGAACAAAATTCCGTAGCGCACCAGGGCGCCGATGGCATGCAAGGTTCCTTCGTCCATCCCGGTCAGTTGGCTGACCCGACGTTCAAGGATCCAGCGGGCACGTCCTGCGATGATCCATGTCATCAGGATGATGATGATCAAGACGAGGATGCTCAGGGGAGTAATGGGATCTCCACCGAGGCTAAAGAGTGGCGTGTTAAACCCGCTCCAAATGGCCTGCCATACCTCCATTGGAAATCCTTCCGTAGTCACTCGATTCCAGCGGCTGCATCTTAGCGCCCGAATCGATAAATTATTATCTTATGGGAACAGATTCCTGGTGGTCAGAGAACGGACGAGTAAACCAAAGGGAACGATTTACGCGGCCATTCGCCCCAGTTGCTGTAATCATGTCCGATGTACATGGAGGTTTAGCTACCAGGTATCAAGGCAGCCCGGGTGATATGACCTGCGTTTTGCTGTTCCATGGCCTCATCAATTTTGCTCAGTGGAAACTGATGAGATAAAACGCGGTCAAATGGGAGTCGGCCTTTCGATTCGATCAGGAAATCTAGGGCATTCTTTAAGTCCTCAGCTCGATAGTGGGCTATTCCAATCATTGAAATGCTCTTAAACACGATGACTGAAGGGTCGAACTGGGTATCCCAACCAACGTTAATGTTTCCGATCTCGAGATAACGGCCGCCCTGCGCCGTCATATCGAGACCCTCTCGAACAACACCAGGATGTCCCACTAGTTCGAGCGTCACGTCCGTGCCGAGCCCGTTGGTGAGGTCGCGGACTGCGTTCACCCTGGATTCCGGCGTTTCGTATTCCCTGATGTCGATCACGTCATCAGCTCCAAAGTCTTTGATTAGTTCGAGCCGTTCATCCACTCCGTCGATCGCAATAACACGAGATGCACCACGCATCTTGGCTACTCCAGCTGCATACACTCCAAGTCCTCCCGCACCTTGGATCGTTACAGTTTCACCAAATGCTAGGTCTGCCCGATCCAATCCGGATATCACTTGGGACAAGGCACAGTTAATGCCAGCGACTTCGTCGTCCGTGAGCGAGTCTGGAACCTTGAACATCGCGTGGTTGGGTTGGAGGTAGTAATACTCAGCAAATGTTCCCTTGAAGTGGGGCCACTCATCCGAGCTCGTTGCACGGTCGGCTTGCCGAACCGGACAGGCATAGGTGTGTCCCTTAAGGCAGGTGGGGCACTGCATGCATGGATAGAAATATTGGAACACGACACGATCACCCTCCGCCAGTTTGTTACCCAGGGTGTCGGTGGACACACCGGAGCCCAGACGGGCAATGGTCCCGGTGCCCTCATGTCCAAGCGCCATCGGCGTCGGCCGTCCCATTTTTTTGATGTCAATGTCACCTCGCCAATAATGGAGATCCGACCCGCAAATATTGGCTATCGAGATATTGATTACCGCGGCACCAGCTTGAGGATCGGGTACCGGGTACTCACGTAACTCAAAAGGGGTTTGGGGTGCGTGATAAGTGGCGGCGATGCCCGTGTCAGCCATTAATACTGCTCCGGTTGAACAAAATTCGGGAATGTGATCACAGGAGCGTATCCTAAGGCGAAAGTTCCTGCGGTTCTTTTGACGACATTGACATCTGATAGCTGGATAGTGATCGGCTGTGTGGTGGGTGCGCTGGTGCTGTTTGCAAGCGAGCGTATACGCCCTGAAGGTGTGAGCGTGACCGTGTTGCTTACGCTTGCATTGACTGGTGTTGTGACCCCGGGGGAGGCGTTTTCAGGGTTTGCCAGTCCTGCGGTGGTAACTGTTGGTGCGATGTTCATTATGAGCGCGGGTATGGTCGAAGCTGGTGTGCCAGCTGCTATTGCTGCTGCGATTGAACGCTATGGCGGTACGCGAATTACGGTGGTGACCGCGTTGCTTGTGCTGGTTGTCGGTGGGATGTCGGCGTTCATGAATAACATAGCTGCAACGGTTATTTTGTTGCCAGCAGCAGTTAGCTTGGCTCGTGCGGCTGATACTGGATCTTCTCGTTTATTAATGCCGCTTGCTTTTGGATCATTGCTAGGCGGTCTTATGACCCAGATCGGGACGCCTCCTAATTTACTTGCCAGTGAGGCTTTGGCTGACGCTGGATACCAGCCCTTTGGGATGTTTGACTTTGTGCCTACTGGAGCCGTGATTTTTGGTGTTGGCCTTGTGTATCTTTTGACTGTGGGGCGGAGGGTTCTGCCTGATCGCTCCGGTCCGAACGTTACCGAGGAGGTGTCGCAAACTCGTGAGTACTTGGCCGAGCTGTTGGTTCCCTCAACAGCAAGGATCGCTGGTCAGGCGCTTACGACTTTACGTTGGGGGCGACGTTTTGATGTTTCAGTTGCCGAGATTATTCGTGATGGGCACCGACTACGGTTCCCGTCAGCTCACGAATCCGTGTTTGTAGGCGATGTTTTGTTAGTTGAAGGGGAACGTGACGCCGTTCTTCGGCTAGTTGAGGCCGAGGATTTAGAGTTTGCGGTCGAGGGACAGGCCGGACAAACCTTGGTCGATGACGAGATGAGTGTGGTGCTCGAATTGGTGGCCGGACCGTCCTTTGGGTCGCGAGGACGGAGTCTTGTCGATATTCGCTTTCGAAGCCGGTTGGGAGGCTTGGTGTTGGGGGTATGGCGGCAGGGAACTCGTGTGCGGACTCCAATTCGCCGACTCCGAATTCGTCCAGGTGATGCGCTGTTGGTGCGGATGCCCAGGGATCGAATTGTTGATCTCGAGACATCGAGTGAATTCATCATGTTGTCTACGCGGCCCCGGGTCGTCTTGCCTCGACCACGCATGTTGTTAGCAGTGGCGATCCTGGCGATCGCTATTGGTATGGCGGCGACAGGTGTGGCCCATATCGCTGTGGCCGGAATGTTTGGGGTTGTCTTGATGATTCTGTGTCGAGTTTTGCCGTACGACCGATTGTATGCAGCGGTTGAGTGGCGAACGCTCATATTGATTGCGACGTTGCTTCCGTTGGGGCATGCCATGCAATCGACAGGTCTTGCAGTTTTGGTCGCTGATACCGTTGGGGATTTGTTGCGTCCCTATGGTGCGCTTCCAGTGTTAGCGGGAATATTCTTACTGACGGCTTTACTCACCCAGGTCATGTCTAATGCCGGAGCAGTGGTCCTGATTGCTCCTTTGGCGCTCGGTATTGCGGCAAGTAGTGGTATAGCACCACACCCTGTAATGATGATGGTGGCGATTGCTGGCTCTGCTGCGTTTCTCACCCCTATCGGCCATCAGGCGAACATTCTGGTTTACAACACGGGGGCATACCGATTCCTGGAATTCCTAAAGCTCGGTGGTCCGCTCACCCTCCTTATTTTGATCACATCCCTCGTTGTGGTGCCCTGGATATGGCCGCTCTAGGATGGGGAAAGTGCTAGTGGTGCCTTAGTTCTGTGCTTGTGCAGGTCAGTGGGGGCTTCCGGGCAATAGCTGATAAATGGTTGAGGTCGAGACAGTAAATGTGATTTTGATCTCGCTTTGTGGTTCTAGCGAAGTAAACGATTAAGCGGACGTCCCGGAACGGGGCGTCCGCTTAACGCGCTACTTATATCTCGTGAAAATGAAGCTAGTTGGAGCCTAGAGCACGCCGTTGTCGATCCATACGTGCTTGGTGATCATCCGCAAATCGCTTGATTCCGGCATAGATAGAATCGGGGTCAAGGTGTGCTTCGGCAATCACGTCCGCTTCGTTACCTCCGGTCAGCCATTGGTTGTCCCAGTCCGACGACAAGGAGTACTCGTCGGTTAGCGGGCCCAAGTTTCGAGCAGGCTGTATCCGACGCGTTCCTGTAGAAACAACCATAAGGTCATACAGGCTTTCTTCTGGCAGCAACGACTCACGATAAGCCTGAGGCTGTAGATCAAAAAGTTCTTCGCTGACCACTGCAATGACACGCACGTTTACACCAGCCTCCTCAAGGCGAGGCAGGGTGTTAACGAGGTTAACGGTGGAATTCGATCCTTGGACCATGACGGTGCCTTGGGCCGGTTTACCGGAATCCCAGTCACGAATCATATACATCCCCTTGGCCGCTGCACGGGGGTCCGAATCAGCAAAGGTTGCGCGATCAGCGACCGGGAAGTCCGGTCGAGCTACTTCAATCGTGATGATGCCAACCTTCGGGTCACGTGCGGCGACTTCTGCGGCGGCAAAGTATCCGGGTGCCACGTCGTTGTAGTCCCAGAAGCTCAGGTTGATGGCTTGTCCACGTGGGAAAAGTTTCCAGACCTGCGGGGCAAAGATTCCGAAGTGGGTGCGAGCGTCCGCAGCTGTTTCCGGGCCTGAGTGTCCGACAAGAATGTGCAGGACGCCTACACGGAACGGACTATCTTGGCTTTGCTGGCTCCAGACACGAGCAGGTGTGTACATCAAGGGTGTAAAGGCACCATAGGTTCCGCTTAAGGCCCACACGCCGGCGAAAACATCAGGATCCAGAGAGGCTGATTGGCTCACCATTCCAATCGCTGATGAAGCGTTGCCGGCTTCCTCAATAGGGGCCTTCACTCGAGTGCCCAGTGGGTTGTTTACGGGGTCGTAATGCCCCCACAAGGCGCCGTTCTCAACGTTTATCGAGCTTGAGAGGTCAGCTGCGAGCGTGATGAAACGGTTTTCGGTGACATAGTTCATCCATTTAATTATTTCTGAGATCGCGCGCCGAGTTCCTGCGACTTCTCCAGGTTGCTTGGCGAGCGAAATGTCGACAGTTTTCGTCTCACCAGAAACCTCGTTGGTTACTGAAACGCCTTGCGGATCAAGGGGGATGTTCTCAACCCGAAGACGATCGTCCTGAAATGGGTCAACTGTGGTGTTGATGCGCAATGACGGACTGTCGTTTAAGGAGTCGCCGATTTCCACGAGCTGATCTGCCAACCAGTCGCCAAGACCGTTGGCGTCCAGCACTGACATGGCGATGTCGATGTTGGTCTTGAATTGGATTAATCGTTCCGCTTCATCTTCGACGGGCCCTTCGCGGATACCCTGAAACTCAACACCAAAGCGCTGTTCAAATGTTTCTGCCAGCGCCACAAAGTAGGGGTCGTTCATTTTCATTTCGTACGGGTGACTGTGATAGCCCACCAGCTGGTCACCAAAGCCAGGGATTTGTCCTTCTTTGGCCGCTGGCCACCACCCCTTGACCGTTCGGCCAACCACAATCATGGGTCGATGATCGTCGGCGTCCCAATCTTCCATTGTTTTGAGGGCGGCCAGAACCTCGTCGTAGTCGTTACCGTCGCCGAGCGCGAAAACGTTCCATCCGTAGGATGACCATTGGTCCTCGATCACGTAGCTGTCGGCGTAACTGTCGTCGATCACACCACCAATCAGTGAGTCATCAATACCGGCATTGTTGTACGACAGCAGCAACCGCAGCCGTTTCCCTACCTTTTGAGCGAGTGCTTGGGTTTTTAATTCCTGCGCATGTCCTTCGGTCATGGCGAATTCGCCCTCGAGAGCCATGATTTTCAGTGAGTCATCGGCTCCGACAAAGTCCCAGAAGGCGGCCTTTCCAGCAGCCGTTGCGACACCTAGGCCAGATGGGCCACCGTTCACATCATTGGTCAGGTCCGTTGTTTCTGAATGACCTGCAAGTGCTCGGATACCTCTGATTTTGGCTTGGGCAAACAACGGATGATCAGTTAGGCCGTTGTCGGCAAGGAGCGTGTCGAGAGCTCCCTGCCCACGACGAAATCCGAGGGCGTCGATGGACAACATGGCGATGTTCGGATCTACCGCATATCTGTCGTCCGCTGTGGCGGCGTGCTTTCGAGACATCGCTTCGCCCATGATCATCCAGAGTGCGTAGCTGGTTGGAATGTTGTGGCCACCTGCCAACATGAACCGGTCACTGTACGGGTGTTTCGGTCGTCGATAGTCATACCGTAGGCCGCCGTTCTCAGCGCCTCCGAGGTGCATGGCCACGTTAAACGGCGTGTACGCTAGTGGCCCCCCAAAGTGCCCCGTTTGGGCATAGTTGCCCAGCAGTACAAGCGTCATAGCCGTCGT
Organism: Chloroflexi bacterium UBA6622; assembly: GCA_002433065.1. Lineage (GTDB taxonomy): Bacteria > Chloroflexota > UBA11872 > UBA11872 > UBA11872 > UBA11872. The sequence goes on along the minus strand of DJHK01000049.1, from coordinate 16,773 downwards.
GAAGCCAACGTCTTCCATGCGGCTGCGGTCATAGTCAGGAACCGTCACGCTGTGTTCAGTAGCAATCTGTTGGGCCGACGTGTTCCGTACTGTTACGACAGGGCTGCCGTTTTGCGTTGCCATCCCTGGTCTACTCCTAATCTGGATAGGGCCTTCGATTAAGGCGAGCCCGAACTCCGCTGTGCACGGATGTTGGTCCGGGCATATATGTCTTTTATTGTTGCCGAAGCATTCCCTGACGGGTGCTACGGTCGATCGCTACTTAAGGTTACCGAATTGTGATCCTTTCCCTGAGGTATTGAGTGAAGGACCACCGGCAATGTTCCTATGGATGTCAGTGTAAAGCCAATCGGATGAGGTCTGGAATCTAATTGGCACACGACATTATGACCAGGGATTTACGGTGCTCCCTCTGGTGGCGGAGGGGGCCCGTCGTGTAAGTAATCCAGCGATAACGCGGTACGGACACGTGCCATGACCGGTTCGGCCCGACGTTTCATTTCTGTAGTGCCGTGGCGAAGGACGTCCCGGATGTCCGAAGGGCGTTCAGCCCAGTAAGCACGACGCTCTCGTATTGGAGTGAGCAACGTGTTCATGGCATCGAATAGTCGGTCTTTTACTTCGACATCACCGACTGTTCCGGCTCGGTAGCGTGTCTTTAGATCATCAACTTCTGCTGTGTTTGGGTTGAATGCATCGTGATACATGAACACCGGATTCCCTTCAACGGTTCCGGGATCAGTAGCTCGTAAGCGCTTAGGGTCGGTAAACATGCCTCTTATCTTGGTGCGCAGGGTTTCCTCTGTATCTTTGAGGAAGATGGCGTTGCCTGCTGACGTCCCCATTTTGCCTTTGCCGTCAATTCCAACTAGTCGGGGAACTTTTCCAACTCTTCCTTCTGGTACAACGAATGTTTCACCGAACCGTCTATTGAATCGCATGGCTACATCACGAGTCATTTCTATATGAGGAAGTTGGTCGTCACCGACCGGGACAAGGTGGGCGAGTGGCAACAAGATGTTAGAAACCTGCATTACGGGATAGTTAAAAAATGCCACGGGAACCGTGTCTGCTTTGTTTTCCAGATCTGCGAGTTCAGCCTTAAGCGTAGGATTTCTTTGAAGATGTCCAAGTCCCAGAAACCAACTTAGATGGAGTGTCAGTTCGGCGAATTCTGGAACTCCACTCTCGATGACGAAGAACGAGCGATCGGGATCTAATCCGACGCCAAGCCAGTCCAACGTGACTTCCCAGAGTCCCCAACGAATCCATGGAAGATTTTCTGCGTAGTCAGAGACCTGGTAGTCCGCAAGCAAGAAAAATGATTCGAAATCGTTTTGCAGGTCCAGCCACTGCGTGAACGCTCCAGCGTAGTGACCGACGTGCGATGGTCCAGATGGGCGGAGACCGGTCAGAATGCGCTTGCGGTTTTCAGACGGATTGCTGCTAACAGGGGGTGGGGATGATATGACGTCACCAGAATGTCGACCGTGATATGCCATGGTGCCACTCATAAGGAAGCCCGCGCTGGATTGCCGATGTTGTTGGGCTTGATGCGGCTTGCGTTAGCGAACCAGCTTGTCAACGCCATTGAGGGCTGCAACCCGGTATGCCTCAGCGAATGTGGGGTAATTAAAAATTGTTTCGATGAAATAGTCGACGGTTCCTCCGAGTTGTATGACGGCTTGTCCAATGTGGAGGAGCTCGCTGGCTTGGCTGCCAAAGATGTGGACCCCGAGCACTTGGCGAGATTCTGGATTGAAAAGAAGTTTCAACATGCCGAAGTCGTCACCGATGATTGCACCCCGAGCTATTTCTCTATAACGCGCAATGCCGGTTTCATACGGAATCCCGGAACTGGTCAATTCTTCTTCAGTGGCTCCGAGCATTGAAATTTCGGGGATTGTGTAGATTCCAATCGGTAGATCGTCTTCGAGGCTCGGGCAATCAAGTCCTAAGGCGTGGCGAGCGGCCAGGCGACCCTGTTCAGCGGATGTTGAGGCTAATGCCGGTTGACCAATGACGTCTCCAACCGCGTAAATGTGCTCGACAGCCGTCTGGTAGTTCTTGGAGACGGTTAGGCGGCCTCGTCGATCGGTGCCTATACCGGCTTTTTCAAGCTGTAGGTGCTCCGTAGCTCCTTGCCGACCAATGGAATACATGAGCACGTCCCCAGCAATCTTTGCCCCGGTTTCAAGAACAGCTACGGGACGGTTTCGTCCGTCAAAATCGATACGCGCTACCTTGTGACCAAGCCGAAGAGTTATTCCGTCATTCCGCATTCGGTGTTTCAACGCTTCAATGATTTCCTCATCAACAAACTCCAAAAGATCTTTGCGTCCGTCGATTAGCGTTACTTGGACACCAAGGGTCGCGAAGATGCTGGCATATTCAGTGCCAATGACCCCTCCACCCACGATAGTCAGAGACTTGGGTATTGAAGGGAGGGTGAGAATCCCATCGCTGTCCACGACGCTGGGATTGTCGAACGGAATATGAGCTGGCCGTGCGGGACGGGAACCTGTCGCGATAATGATTTGGTCCGCATCGATTTCTATCGAGGAGTTAGCACTGACCACCTCAAGCCTGTTCGGTTGAAGGAATCTTGCGGTACCGAAGATCAGGTCAATGTCATTCCTAAGGAAGGCGTTTCGAACCACATCAACTTCGGTTTGAACAACTTGGGCGGTTCGGTGCATCAAGTCGTTCATGGTTACGTCGGCGGTAACGCGGTAGGAATTGCCATAGAAAGAACGTTGGGCAATTCCCGTGACATGCAGGACAGATTCCCTCAGGGTTTTAGATGGAATGGTACCTCGGTGGACTGCTTGTCCACCGAGGTACTGTTCACGGTCAACTGCTACGACACGGTGGCCACGTTTAGAAGCCTCGATAGCGGCCCGCTTGCCAGCTGGGCCAGTGCCAATGACGGCGAAATCGTATCTCGAAATCTCGGTCATGACTGTTTCATCTGCTTGGGGCCTTCAGACGTTATGCCTCCTGAGCACGTATGAGATTGAGCGCGGAGCCCGCCCAAAACCAACGGATTTGGTCGGCGTTTAAAGTGTGATTAAGCGTAATAGTGTCAACTGAACCATCGGAATGTTCAATATTCGCTGTCAAAGGCTTTTCGGGTGCCAGATGTTCGATATCTACCACCGATATATTGTCGTCAATCTTGACGAGATCAAAGTCGTCTGGATTGCTGAATGTAAGCGGCAGCATCCCCTGTTTTTTTAGGTTGGCCTCGTGGATTCGCGCGAAGCTACGCACGATGATTGCTCCGCCTCCGGTGTGTCGAGGTGACATGGCCGCGTGTTCACGACTGCTGCCTTCTCCATAGTTTTGGTCGCCAACTGCGACCCATGTGATGCCGGCATTCTTGTAGTGCTTTGCGATGTCAGCGAGCGGCTCATCGTCCTCGCCAGTTTCGATGTTATAACCCGTTCCAGGTTCATCGCCGAACGCGTTGTTGGCTCCGGCAAACATGTTGTCGCTAATGTTTGTTAGGTGGCCACGGTAACGAAGCCATCGACCCGCGGGAGAAATTGCATCGGTTGTGCATTGTCCTGTTGCTTTGAGGAGTACAGGCATAGATCTGAATTGTTCATACTCCCGGGCTTCAAATGCTTGTAAGGCCTCTAATCGGTCACTATCCGGGTCAATGACTACTGAGATCGAGGACGAGTCAGAGGCTGGATTTGCATAGCCAAAGCGTTGCCCAACGAATCCTGCAGGCGGTATGTCTGGTGCGTGTTCTGGCGGTTGGAGCGTGAAGTCATGGTTACTCGACCCGCTAATCACGGAAGTTGTGGGGTCTATTGAGAGTCTCCCACTAAGGGCAAATGCGACGGCAAGCTCTGGGCTTGAGATAAATGACTGTGTGTTGGGGCTGCCATCGTTGCGGCTTGGAAAATTTCTGTTGAAAGAGCTCACAATCGAGTTTTGACGGGGTTTTTCTCCTTCGTGCGCTGGGGAGATATCCTCCCGTTTCCACTGGCCAATGCACGGTCCACATGCGTTGGCCAGCACAACGGCACCGATTGCCTCGAGATCATTGAGTTGTCCATCGCGTTCAATCGTGGCTCGGACCATTTCTGAGCCGGGCGTGACAAGAAAGGGCATCTTGGCCTTGGCTCCATGAGTCTTGGCTTGTCGAGCAAGACTGGCCGCTCTGGAAATATCTTCGTAGGAGGAGTTAGTGCAACTGCCGACAAGCACGGCTGAGATTTCGTCTGCGTACCCCTCCTCGGCTACTGCCGCGCCGAGCTGTGCTACCGGTCGGGCCAAGTCGGGTCGATGAGGCCCGACGACGTGAGGTTTAAGTTCACGGAGGTCGATCTCGATTACCTCATCAAAGTAGCGCGTGGGGTCGTCAAGGACTTCCGGGTCCGGTGTCAGTAAGTCGGCATGAATGTCAGCGGAGTCGGCTAGGGCGTCTCGCTCGGTTGCTCGAAGATAAGAGGCCATTCGATGGTCATACGGGAAAATCGAAGTGGTAGCTCCTAGTTCGGCACCCATGTTCGTGATAGTGGCTTTTCCAGTGCATGCGAGTGAGGTTGCTCCTGGACCAAAATACTCAACGATCCTGTTGGTTCCTCCGCTAGTTGTGAGAATGCCTGCAACCTTTAGGATGATGTCCTTGGGCGCGGTCCATCCCTGGAGTTCTCCTGTGAGTCGGATGCCAAGGATTTTTGGATTAAGCACTTCCCATGGGAAGTCCACCATAACGTCGACCGCATCGGCTCCGCCTACGCCGACGGCGAGCATTCCAAGCCCACCTGCATTTGGTGTATGGGAGTCGGTTCCAATCATCAGGCCACCGGGAAACGCGTAATTTTCAAGCAGAACTTGGTGGATGATTCCTGACCCAGGTGCCCAGAATCCGATACCGTATTTTGCGGAAACGGATTTCAGAAAGGCATACACCTCGTTGTTTTCGAGCAAGGCCTGCTGGAGATCTTCGTCAGCGCCGACAAAGGCTCGAATGAGGTGATCGCAATGCACAGTGGTTGGGATGGCTACCTGGTCTCGTCCTGCCAGCATGAATTGCAGCAGGGCCATTTGGGCGGTTGCATCCTGCATCGCGACGCGATCGGGTCTCAGCTGCAAATAACTTGTTCCAGGCTCAAGTTCTTGGTCATCTGGATCGTCTAGATGTCCGTAGAGAATTTTTTCTCCAAGGGTCAAAGGTCGGTTGAGCCGATGGCGGACGATGTTTACTCGGTCTTGCATCTTTTTGTATGCGGCTTCGACAAACTTAGGGGTCGAATCAATCGTCTGCATATGGGTACTTCTCCGGAAGCTGTTGGCGGTCCGCGAACGACAACGACCACTGTGTGCCCAATTCTAAGTCCATCGAACCTATTACCTCCCAAAACTTATTCGGGTGCGGGTCGATTATTGTTAATTGTGATCGCGTTTGTAGGATTTTTGTTGGCTGGCTGTGGAACTAAACCTTCTCAGGAATTGAATGTGTTTGTGGCTGCGTCGTTGCGGGAAGCCTTTAACGATTTGATTTTGGCTTATGAAGAGAATCATCAGGATGTTGACGTCATCGGAAACTTTGCTGGTTCCCAGTTGCTCCGAGTTCAGATTGAAGAAGGGGCGACGGCTGATGTCTATATATCGGCTAACGAGCAACACATGCGACAACTAAACGAGAACGGATTTGTCACCGCCTCTGTTACAACGGCTGCTACTAACGAACTCGTGCTCGCCGTGCCCACGGGGAATCCTGCCAACATAAACACCGTAGACGATCTTTTGCGCGCTGATTCACGGGTTGTTATGGCGGGACCGGCTGTTCCTGCTGGGGCATACGCACGAGAAATGCTGAAGAAATATGGTGAATATGCAGGCCGACCGGCTGTTGCGAGAAATATTCTTGACCGCACAATTTCATTCGAGACCAATGTGCGTATGGTGGCGGCGAAACTTGAGTTAGGCGAAGCAGATGCTGGGTTTGTCTATCGGACTGACGTCCTGGCTGCTGATGGTCGACTGGAAATCATCGATGTGCCTGTTGAGGTGCAGGTGTCTGCACGTTATCCAATGGCGACCTTGAGCACCTCGAATGCTCCCCGTTTAGCTCAACAGTTTGTGGTCTTCGTGCGGAGTGGGGAGGCCCAGAAAATTCTTAAGACGTACGGTTTTGGTAAATCGCCTCAATCGGATGGAATGCCATCATGAATGACTGTGGTGACCCATCCACCGCTATTGTGATGTCGAAAGTGGAATGGAGGCGAATGGTCGATGGTACGGCAGGAAATGAGGATGCCTGGTTGTGAGTAAAGCCCCTTCGAATGGAAGGCCGTCAGTATCTTGGTTGCAGGTTGCGGTGGCTTTGCTCGGTGCGCTGGCTGTTGGAGTGGTGCTGGTGCCGGTTGGATTTCTGATTGCTCGGGCGGTAATACAAGCTGATATCGGCGCAGCGCTTTCGAGTCCGTTTGTTCTCAAGTCTATCCAGCTATCCCTGATCACGTCATCGGTGGCCGTCGTGGTGCTTATTGTTATAGGGACCCCTGCAGCGTTTGCTCTTGCTCGTTGGAGCTTTCCTGGCCGAGGGCTTGTCGACGCAATAATTGATCTCCCAATTGTTTTACCTCCGGTTGTAGGTGGTCTGGCTCTGCTAGTAGCCCTCGGCCGACGTGGTCCTCTGGGCGAACCTCTCACAGCTGTTGGGATTAATGTGGCTTTCACCACAGTGGCTGTTGTTGTGGCTCAAATTTTTGTGGCGTTGCCGTTCTACATGCGTGCGGCGAAGGCTGGATTCACGAGCGTAGATCAACGTTTGGAGGCGATCTCCTCGACGTTAGGTGCTCGGCCGTGGCGGACTTTTACGCGTGTCACGGTGCCTTTGGCACTGCCTTCGATTGTGGGTGGTGTGGTAATGGCCTGGGCTCGGGCCATGGGAGAATTCGGCGCTACGATCATGTTTGCTGGCAATGTTTCTGGTCGGACGCAGACCATGCCATTAGCGATTTTAGAGGCTATGGAGGCGGACGTGGATGCCTCCATTGCGATTGCTGTGGTGCTAATCGCTGTTTCTTTTGCGGTTCTCATTTCGTTTCGGGTAGTCGCTAGATTGGGGGCGCGGTCAGGGTGATCGTTCTGGCTTTTGAGGCTGCTATTGGTGACTTTGAGTTGGCACCGAAGTTGGAGGTGCCATCAGGGATCACCGTGCTATTCGGTCCATCTGGATCTGGGAAGACATTGACGCTTGAGGCTGTCGCAGGTCTTTTGCGTCCAGACAGTGGCCAAATTCTTGCCGGAGACACACCATTTTTCGACTCATCGATGAACCTTCATGTGCCTCCATACGAACGCCGTATCGGTTACTTGGTGCAGGAGCATGCGCTGTTCCCACATCTCACGGTGGGGGATAATGTGGCTTACGGCGTGCCTGACTTGCCTCGTGATGCGCGCAAGGAGCGAACGCGTCAACTATTAGGAAGTTTAGGTATCGGAGAGCTTGTTGATAGGCGGCCGGTCGAAATTTCGGGAGGTCAAGCGCAGAGAGTTGCTTTGGCACGCGCGCTGGCCCGTGAGCCTGAGGTGCTTCTACTTGACGAACCCTTTGCGGCCCTCGACGCGGCTACAGCGGGCACTCTTCGGCGTGAGTTGCGTCGGCTGACACAGGAATTAAATTTGACGGTTTTACTTGTCACCCATGATCTGAATGAGGCGTGCCAGGTAGGAGATCGGATCGCGGTAATGGACTCCGGACGGGTACTGCAGGTTGACGCTCGGGAGGAAGTAGCTCGGCGCCCTCATAGTGCTCGAGTGGCTGCATTGCTTGGATACTCCAATGTGTTGCGCGGGAAAATAACGAATGTCAATAAAGGTGGCCAGGTTCAAACCTCGATCGGTCTCTTGTCGGTGTCAGAATTGCTCGAGCTTGAAGGGACCCAGGTGGATCTTGCAATCCGGGCTGACCGAATTGTACTTGGGCGTGGTTCTTCATTTTTCGAGGATCGATCCAACGTTTTTGAGGTGAAGCTTGTTGAGGAATCTGATCTTGGAGTATCGAGGATCTTGCACGTGCGCGTATGTGGGACCGATACGTCCCGGATGGGTCATGTCGAAATTCAGATGGCTGATGATCGGTATAAGCAGTTGGACGTTAATGGTCGGCGTGATTGGTACATGCATATTCCTTCCGAGGCGATACACGTGATGGCACTGTGAACGCTAGGTTTGATCTATGAATTACCGGGAAGAACTGTCATTTTGTGTGGACGTGGTCCGTCGTGCGGCGACGCCTGCCTTGTCGGCTTTTGAGATGTCGGATTTACCGAAGTTCAAAAAATCGGATGGGACGATTGTGACCAAGGGGGACTTGGATGTGAATGCGCTGATCGTTGAATCGATTCGCACCCAGTATCCCCAGGACGGCCTGTTATCAGAAGAGGGGCCTGTTGATCCAACACGTCGAGAAAAGGCTCGTTGTTGGGTCGTTGATCCCATCGATGGGACGACGCATTTTGCGAGAGGGGAGCTCGACTGGGCCATCATGATGGCGCTGCTTGTTGAGGAGAAACCGGTTGTAGGGGTGGTGTACCGACCGGCCCTTGATGAACTGCAGGCGGGAGCCTTGGGTCAAGGCGCGACTCAATTTGATAATGGTGTTCCACGGGAGCTTTTGGCCCCTGCTTGTGAGGAGTCGATGTTCCGGATGATTCATGGGCCCAGTGCTGCTGAGATCGTAACGGCTTCTGGGGAAGATGAGATTCTCTTTACGGAGCGTGGACATGGATTAATGGCGATGTTTACGATCCTTCCGTCAGAGGCTCATGCTTATGTGACCTCACGAACGAGCGGATCCGAGTGGGATCTCGCCCCACATGTGGCGATTCTTTCGTCCGTAGGTGGCCTGGTGACGGATCTCAAGGGCAAATGCCACCCGTTTAACAAAATTGACTCTCGCGTTCGGGGAGGGGTAGTCGCTGCGGTTTCTCCAGATGCGCATGGTCGAGCCATGTCGTTAGTCCGTACCGCGAACTTGTAGTCTCTGTAAATCCGCTCGTTAGACTGGATGTATTGGTGATGGGAGTCTTCCGGCATGCGTTTGGCCACTGGGAATATTGGGCATGAATCAAGCACTTTCACTCCGGTTCCTACACCGTATGAGGCTTTCACCGAGTCTTCACGGGGCTTTCATCGAGGCGGCGAAGTCGTTGAAGCGATGCGTGGAACAAACACCGGTTGTGGCGGATTTATCGACGGGGCTGTTGAATACGGATACGAACTAGTCCCTCTGGTCTGGACGTTTGCAGAACCATCCGCCCCTGTTCAGGCTGATGCGTGGGTCCAGTTGCGGACAGAGTTTTTGCAGCGATTGGAAGCGGCTATGCCTGTCGACGGTGCCTTGCTTGACCTGCACGGTGCGATGGTTCTTGAGGGTTCGCAAGATGGTGAGGGGGATCTACTAGCTGGGGTGCGAGCGATCCTCGGACCTGACCGACCGATTTTTGTGACTCTTGATCATCACGCCAACATTAGCGATGCGATGAATGCTTTATCGGACGTGATCATTCCGTGCGATACGTACCCGCATATTGATCTCGGTGAGCGTGGATTTGAAGCGGCTGGTCTTATCACCCAAACGTTACGTGGTGAGATCGCGCCGTGTATGGCCCTTAGGCGACTGCCGTTGCTTTGGACTGCAGGTAACGCGAATGGCACGTTACCTTTTGACTCTGTGATGGCACGAGCTTTTGCTTATGAGCAGGAGCCTGGCATTTTGACGGCTTCGGTGGCCCCTGGGTTTGCGTGGGCTGATATCACCGATGCAGGGACGACGACTGTAGTGGTTACTGATGGCGACTCTGAAAAAGCGGAGACAACAGCGTCGGGTCTAGCCGAGGATATTTTTTCGAGACGTGCGCAATTCAGTCCTGATTTGCTCTCGTTTGAGCATGTTCTGGCTCAAATCAGCGGGTCGGGTCCGATCGTGATTGCTGATGCCCAGGACAATCCGGGCGGCGGTTCGCCTGGAGACTCGACAGGTGTGCTCCGGGCCTTCATCGAGCACGACTTACAGGATGCGCTTATCCTGACTATTTGTGACCCGGAGACGGTCGTGCGTGCGCAAGCAGCTGGCCACGGCAGTGAGTTCGATGCTGAAATAGGCGGAAAATCGGCATCGGCGCAAGGTCCTTCGGTGTCTGTCCGGGCGACCGTTGAAAAATTGGTAAACCTTGAGTTTGTCATCCGTGGACCGATGTACACCGGTGTGACGCAGAAATTTGGTCCGACGGCCTTATTGCGCATTGGTGGGGTTAGAGTCGCGGTTACGAGCAATCGGTTGCAAGTCTTTAGTCTTGAATGTGCCAGGGCGCTTGGCATTGAGCCTGCGACGCAACAGTGGATCGCAGTGAAATCTTCCAACCATTTCAGGGCGGCCTACGAGCCAATTGCCGGGCAAGTGTTTCGAGTCGCATTCCCGTCGGTGCAGTCGCACGATCCTCGGGATCTCACGTACAAGAATTTGCGACGGCCAATCTTTCCCCTCGATAGCATCTAGGTTCGATTGTCTAGAACGGTAGGAAGGCGGTGCCTCCTCCATCCACGGTGATAGAACTTCCGGTGACGTAACGACATTCGTCGCTTGCCAGATAAAGGGCGGCAGCTGCAACGTCGGCTGGCGTGCCGTATGCGCCCATAGGAATTACCCGCTGCCGGTGGGATTGAATGTCGGGGTCGTCGGCCCGTTGCGCAGTTCGCTCAACACGGATCGGTCCGGGAGCGATCATGTTGACAGCGATATCGTGGGGCGCCAAATCAACCGCCATTGCGCGTGTCAGGAGCCACAATCCGCCCTTGCTAGCGGCATAGGGGGCGGCGTTAGGTTCAGAGGCGAATGAATCCACCGAGCCCATGTTTACGATCCGTCCCCGTATTTTCTTTTGCACCATATTTCGGGCGACTGCCTGCGCTACAACGAATGCACCGGTTAGGTTTGTATCGAGGTAACTTTGCCAGTCAGCAATGGAAACATCGAGGAATGGCCCAATGCGGCCTGTCCGACCTGCGTTGTTTACGAGGATGTCAATGGAGCCATATGTCTCGAGTACGTGGTTGACGATTTCAGTTGCACTATCGGCTGATGAAATGTCACCGGCGACTGCAGCAACATCGCCACCTGTCGAGGAGATTTCGCTAACTGTGGCATCAAGGAGAATTTTGTCCCGCTGTGTGATTATCACGTGGGCTCCTTCTGCAGCGAATCGATGAGCGATCCCTTTACCGATACCCCTCCCCCCGCCGGTAATGAGTGCACGTTTGCCGTCGATACGTCCCATTTGATCCTCCTCGATAGCCAGTGAAGCATCGGAGAGTGTGCGACGGTCTCGGTTTTGGTTCAATAGCGAATGGTGTTCGCCGACTGTCGGAACCTGCGAATGTCACGAGGGCAGTAGTTGTGAGAGTCGTTGTGCTTGTGATGTTGATCTTGATGGCGTGTGGTGATCTCGGGAAGACATCTGGCAAAGACACCCCTGCGAGTTCCCCAGTCGCAAGATCTCCTAGCGTCGTAGCCGTGGTTTCACTCGAGACAGGTACGAGTTCTACCCCAACCCCTGTGCTTTCGGAAGGTTCGGCAGGTCTCACACCGATGGGTACTCCCTTCTATGAGCCGACTGACGAACGTGTTCCCACAGTTGTGCTTGGGCCTGTGGCTCATCCCAGTAGTAAACCGCCAACAGGCTTTGGAATTAATGTTGAACCTGTAGCCGAGGGTTTTGTCAGACCGGTCTTTGTGGGGCATGCAGGTGATGCAAGTGGACGACTATTCATCGCTGAAAAACGTGGAGTGATTCGGGTCGTCAGGTTAGGTCGGTTACTGGAGGAGCCATTCCTGGATATCAGGGACAGGGTCGGGTCATCGGGTAATGAACAAGGGTTGCTTGGCATCGCTTTCCATCCCGGCTATGCCTTGAATGGGCGGCTGTTTGTTGACTATACGGATTTGTCCGGCGATACAGTCATCTCGGAATTTCTTGTGGATTCGTCGGGGCGCACGGTGGATGTTGATTCAGAACAGATCGTTCTTCGGATCAAGCAGCCTTTTAAAAATCACAACGGTGGAATGCTGGCCTTTGGTCCTAACGACGGGTACCTGTATGTGGCAGTTGGCGATGGAGGGTCTGGTGGGGATCCGCAGGCTAATGGGCAAGACCCTGGGAATTTGCTGGGCTCCATTCTTCGACTCAATGTAAACGAAGAGGGCGGATACGTTATTCCAGCGGACAACCCATTTGTTAACGCCCGTGACAAACGCTCTGAAGTTTTTGTGTATGGCTTG
>DJHK01000049.1:3868-4147 GCA_002433065.1 Chloroflexi bacterium UBA6622 | reverse complement strand
TGCTTGCGAAATCCTTGGCGATTTTCCTTTGATCAAGTCACGGGTGATTTGTGGATTGGAGATGTGGGACAGAATGATCTTGAGGAGATCGATTTGGCATTAGCACCGCTTAGAGGCGGCCTTAATTTTGGGTGGAATAAGTTGGAGGGCAGTCAGTGTTTTCCTCCTGGACTTGGTGTCTTTACCGGGTGCGTCCCTACTGATTTTGAGCCGCCGGTAGCCGAATACGGTCGTGACTATGGATGTTCTGTGACCGGTGGCTATGTTTATCGTGGCCAA
>DJHK01000049.1:0-3564 GCA_002433065.1 Chloroflexi bacterium UBA6622 | reverse complement strand
GGTGGCTATGTTTATCGTGGCCAAAGATTTGCGGAACTGGTCGGCATGTACGTGTTTGGTGATTACTGTAGTGGGCGTATTTGGACTCTGGAATTGGGGGATTCCGAGGGTTGGCAGATGGTACAGCGAGGGAAAGTTGCTGGTCGGATTGCCTCGTTTGGGGAAGGTGAGGACGGAGAGATTTATGTGGTTGAGGAGCGTCGTGGGCAGTTGCTCCGTTTGTTGGTTACGAACTCCCCCCCGCAGGGTTGAAGGTATTCACATGGCTGGTTTGGAGCAACGTTCGTGTTACCCGAACAGTTGTGGTTAGGCCGTACACATAAAGAATTTGAGTGCCCCATACTTTGCTTCGGAAGAGATGTAATCCTGTCACTCTCTGAGGATATTGGGCATTGATTTCCCTCTGGCCAGCTCGTCAATCAGTTTGTCGAGATAACGAATCCCCCTCATCACATCATCTTCGATGTCTTCCACACGAACGCCGCAGACAATCCCGGTGATCTGCGTCCTTAGCGGGTTCAACCGGGGGGAGTTGGCAAAGAAGCTCTCAAAGTCCGACTCATCTGTTAGCCGAGCTTCAAGTCCTGCTTGGTCGTATCCAGTGAGCCATCGGACAATCTCATCAACCTCCTCTTTTGTCCGTCCTTTTCGCTCAGCTTTGGCGATGTAAAGGGGATAAATCTTTGCAAAGCTCAAGCTGTAGAGTTTGTTGTTACTCATCGATATAGATCCTGTCCTAACAGCTGTTTCCACCGATAAATGTTTACTTTTTCTGTAAAGCCACTTACCCCGTCTGCGGTAGTACCGATGAATCGTTCTACAAGGCAGTTGTGGAGTGTTGTTGCTTAGACCTCGAGCACTTCATCCGAGACGGTGTCTGGAAACCGTCGGCCCCGCACGTGGGTGAACCCGGTGACGCTTGGGGCGTTTTCGATGGCCTGATCGTTGATCGATGTAGAGCGCATGTAGTGGGTCGCGTAGCCTCGACGCCGAGTGTCGGTCGTATTGGGTCCACTTGCGTGATACGTGAGACTGTGATGGAAACTTACGCTGCCTGACCGAAGTGGTACCGGAATGGTCGGGTACTCTTCGCCGAACTGGCTTTCAATGGTCGGCCTCGACGATTCAGGGATGACTGCCCAGCGATGACTTCCGGGAACCATCCATAAGCACCCATTATCGATCGTGGCGTCATCAATGGCAGCCCATGCTGAGACAAGGTCCATGGGAAAAATATTCTTAAAGGAAGCTGAGTCCTGATGCCACTCTTTTGCGGATCCATGATGCGGTGGTTTCATAAAGAGTTGATCGCCGTACAGCGTGATGTCATCGCAATCTAGTAAATCGGCAATAACGTCCACGATTTTCGAGTTGTTTGCGTGCGCTCGAAGGATTTCGTCCTCCGGGACAATGTGTGCGAGTTTTCGGGTGGACATTACCTGGTCCTTGACGTCGGTAGCACCCTCCCGGAAAGGCTTTTCGAGTTGGACCGTTCCAGCACTAACGTGGTCGGCTTTCCCTGAAGCGATCAGGTCAGCGCGCGAGGCCAACGCCGAAATCTCGTCTCCGGTTAGCAGATCCTCTACGACAACAAACCCATCGCGTATGAACTGACTGACTTGATCTTTCGTAAGTGCCCGCAGTTTGGTTTTCGTCATTTTTAGCATCCGCTTGCTGTAGTGACCCCGTTTGTGCGGAAATCTTAAATGAATTTGACTTTAGGCGGAAGGCAGGCCGAACGGTAAAAGTTATCCACAGCTACACAAGGTATTGAGGTTCGGAGAGCAGGAATTCCAGATGGCTGCGTAGATGGTCAGAGCGAAACGTATCGTTACAAATGTTTGTTAGAGATTACCGTGTTGATTCTCGGAGATTTATTTGCTGGAGTCACGGGCAGGATTTGCTGCTTCGCGAAGTTTGACCAGAGTCCCGGTCTGACGTGGAACGGCTGCTGACGGAATCACTTCGCCCGATCTAACTTGCTGGTTAACGGCTGCCCCGTAGGCGAATCCAAGAGGCAGTAATTTGTCTCGGGCAACGATGGATCGCCGCTCAATTATTCCTCCTACATTTTTCCCGCCGGATCCGTCGAGTACATCGCCTGGCGATAAGCTCCGTTTGGCCACGGCTACGACTTCAGAGGTCGGTTGGTTTTGTGGGGTTCCTGTCGGGGTTTTGAGGAGTGCGGCTTGCGCAATTGTCACCGGGGTTTCGACACCGCACAGATGAAAAGGTCGATACAGTAACGCTCGCTCACCTGAAGGATCGGTTGGTAATCCATAAAAGGACAGATCTTCGCGTATGAGCCCTTGTTCGGAAGTGACGACTACCCAAACCCCGATTTCAATGTGGTTGGGTACTAGTGTTTGACCATCTAGGCTAACGGCATTGGCCAGGTCAACAACGCCTTCGTTCTCAAGTAGTCCGCCCTTGGCTTTGGACGTAAATAGCATCGGTATATCGTGTAGGGATGCTGATGGTTGGTGCATGCCCCGAACATCAGGTGGTAAACCCGTCATGTTAGACACCGCACACATTTCGATTTGGGCTTTGGTGCCGTCACGGAACGAGTTGTACATGTTTGGGTTCAGACGTCGACGCTCGACAAGTTCGGCGTTGTATCCATAACGTCCGAATGCTTCGCTGGGATTTCCATCAGCGTCTGATGGGTAAAACTTGGTGCCACGGCCAGCGGCCACAACTTTTAGTCCGCACGTCTGAGCCCAGTCCAGTAATTCCATGATCGTCCCGGGTTGATCGCCGGCGGTTAAGGAATAGATCACGCCCTGTGATCGAGCCTCGTTGGCAAGTGCCCAACCACATGTCACGTCTGCTTCAACTGTAACCATGATTACGTGACGTCCTAAGCGGATGGCTCTTAGAGCTGAGGCTGCTCCGACTTCAGGGTGTCCAGTGGCTTCGACGACAACATCGATATTGAGAAGGTCTAAGATTTCTTCATCTGGCCCTAGCACTGCATGCCCGGTGTCAGCAGCAACCGCGGCCGATTTGGCGGATTCGACTTGTTGCCATTGTGTGCGCGTCCAGCCCGCGGCTTCTAGCGCGGATTGGCCGTTTGCGATCTTCGGATCGACGGCCGCCACCAGGAGCATGCCTGGAATCTGAGATATTTGGGCAGCGACGCTGGTCCCAAACCGTCCACACCCAACGAGAGCGATTCGAACAGGATTGTTTGCGGCTGCACGTTGTTCGAGAGCTTGCCGAATTAGTTGATGCATGGTTTTTCCCACACAATTTCTTTTTTTCCGTTCCGCGAAAGATCTGCTAATCGCATAAGCTAGACAGTATGGGCGAGAACGCCATCGTTATTCGCGGCGCGCGAGAACACAACCTAAAGAACATCGATCTTGAGATCCCACGGGACAAACTTGTGGTCATTTCTGGGATTTCAGGTTCGGGGAAGTCAAGTTTAGCGTTCGACACGTTGTATGCCGAAGGGCAACGTCGCTATGTCGAATCGCTGTCTGCGTACGCACGCCAATTCTTGGGGCAACTCGAAAAACCTGACGTTGATCAAATCGAGGGCCTGTCCCCGGCGATTTC
>DJHK01000020.1 GCA_002433065.1 Chloroflexi bacterium UBA6622 | reverse complement strand
GCCGGGGTGGCTTCAGCCGCCGGGGTGGCTTCAGCCGCCGGAGTTGTTTCGGCTGCCGGCATTTCCGCAGCCCGGATAACCTCAAGCCTCACCAACGATAGAATTGCCTCGGCAACAACTACAGCTTCTGCACGAACGTGTGCATTGAGCGCCACGCCATCAAGAGAAACCGACCCGTCATGGCGCATTGGCACGCCAGAAACAATCACATATTCAGACGTATGTTCATTCAAATAGCCAGTAACAATCACCGTACTGCCTCTTGGATCAACCACAGGCACCACGGGTACCGGAGCAGGTAACGGTGAAGGTGCACCGGTTGGAGTTGGGATTGGGGTTTCACGAGATTCTGGCGTCGGAGTAGCAGCGACCTGGTTCAATGGCTGCTTACTCGCAATAGTGATCGGTGCATATTCCAAGATTTGCCCGCTCAACACATGACTTAAGCCAACCTGAACCGACGCACGCACCTCAGCAATTTGCTTGTTTACCTCTGGATGTATCTCCATGTTTGGAGAATCAGGTCTCACCAGCTTTTCGATTCGGGCATCATGGTCGGCAAGCCTGTCACGATAGTTGTCAGCGGCCTGCACAACTTTTTCATTGCCCTGAGCAGAGCCAGTTGTAACCGCGCCTAGTACATCAACACCCTTGCGTACAACTTCCTGATAGGCGGTACTGGCACGTTCAGCAGCTCCGGCATCCCCAGCGTCAACCGACGCTTCAATTTCCCGGAACCGTTGCTCAGCAGTATCTAAGTACAGGAATGCCTTATCTTCGGTCGGGGCCAAGCCGACCCGTAGTTCTTCCAGGGTCAATCGATATCCATATAGCGCGCTTTCGGGTCCGCTATTAACAGCCGCAAGCGTGACACCGCCGTAGGCGATGATCGCAACCGCAAAAGCCGACACCATTCCAGCTACCCGAGCAGGCAAAAACCTTGGCAGCATCGACGAAAGATGATCCCAGACATTGCTGGTTGTAGGAATTCCGGAGCCTCGCGCCTTGAACCGCTGGAGTTCCTCGTCAATCAAGCGGGAACCACGGTCAACAGCAGCCTGCTCAAGGGGATGCGGATCGAGCGCCTCAAGATCGAGAGCGAGAATCAGGAGACGCCGAAGTTGTGGGCTGTGCTCTGGGTGATCAGCCACGCACTGATCAAGCGTCGCCTCACCACGGCGAAGCCTATCGAGTGCAGTGTCAAAAGCGGACTGGATATCCATTCTCAGTCTGTATCCTCAGCCATAACGTCCCGAAGCGAACTAATCGCTCTAAATTGCAACGCACGAATCGCCTCCTCGTTACGATCCATTCGCTCTGCAACTTCTCTATGGCTCATGCCCATACCAAATCGAAGTATCAAAACCTCGCGTTGATCTTCGGTTAACACCTGCATCGCGACCTGCAGTTCCTCGCGACGAGCCAATGATTCGAAATGGGCATCGAGCGTCTCTCCACGTTCAGTGGCCAACGCCTCATCCAGCGGTACCGTGTCTCGTTTAGCTCGCCAATTGTCAACAACGACATTCTTGGCAATACGAAAAATCCAAGCGTTGAACTGTGGCACCGAGTGGTGCTGATAGCGACCGATTGCCTGCATTGCCCGAAGAAAAACCTGATTGGTTATATCCTCAGCAAGCACACGGTCATTGATTTGGTATGCAACGTAACGATGTATTCGAGTCACGTACAACCGGTATAGTTCCCCGAACGCTGTGCGATCAAGGTTGGAGGCGAGCCGTATCAACTCGTCAACACGCTCTTCGCTCGGTTCTGGATTCAACGTCAAAACAGGGGCGGTCCTCGTACAACATCAACGGCGCACATCCCTAACACGTTACGAACGATACTCATCTCTAAGAATTTCTTCATTCAGAAAACCATTCGCTCTTCAAACCATTGCCGTGTCCTATCTATTCCATCTGACAACGGAGTCTTTGCCGACCAATCCAGAAGCTCCGCAGCGACCGACGCATCACCAACATACCGCTCCACCTCGGAACGACCATGCGGATGTGCGACATGTCGAACATTGCCCGTGCCTCCATCCACTATGTGCGCAAGATCCTCAATGCTAGTCTCCACCCCGGTCGCAAGATTAATGGTCTGTGCGATCGCGCGATCGGCCGCTGCTGCCACAATGCCGTGAGCAGCATCCTCAACAAAAATAAAGTCCCGTGTCTGTAACCCGGTGCCATGTAATTCGATCGGCTGCTGAATCAAGGCAGATCTAATAAACCGAGCCACAACTCCTCCTTCAAGATCGTCCCGCTGCCAAGGGCCATACACGTTGAAGGGTCGAACTATTGTCTGCCGTAACTGGAAAGCATGCTCATAACCAATCGCCAAATCATCAGCCGCAAGCTTGGACGCTGCGTATGGTGATACCGGCCTAGTCGTCGCCTTCTCGTCCAGCGGTTTCTCAGCAGAACCGTAAACGTGGCATGTGCTGACCAGAACTATTCGCAGATCGGCTCCTCGGGCAGCCTCTAGAACATTTAAAGTCCCGAGCACATTTGTACGTGCTCCCTCAGCTGGGGCCGACACACTCGTGCCGACTGCGACGGAAGCTGCAAGATGAAAAATTGTGTCCACACCTGCAAGGTTGTCTCCAAGAGTTGTCCTGTTGGCAACATCTCCCTGAATTAAACCTAGATATCCCGGACATCCGCTGAACTCTTGCAAGCCATCAGCTGATGCCCGAGACAAATCGTCGACAACTCGAACCGTGGCACCATCATTTAACAGCCGGCTAACCACATGGCGGCCGATAAACCCAGCCCCACCTGTAACAAGCGCATTCACTGATCTATCGCCCGTAACCATTCCAATGTGCGGCGCACTCCATCTTCAAATGGGGTTCTCGGAACCCAGCCGGTTACCGCACGAATTCGACTAGCGTCTGCACAAAGCGCGGGCAAATCGGCAGGTCGGCCCGGGACATCCACAATCTCACTCGCTGACTTGCTTAGTGAGACTACTGTCTGGGCAACTTCCCGAATCGAGGTTTCTTGGCCCGTTCCGATGTTGAAAGTAGATCCAGCCAAAACCTTACCCTTCTCGATCACTCGCACATATGCGTCCACCGCATCCTCTACAAACATGAAATCTCGGGTTTGGTGACCGCCGTTCTCAAGCTGTAATGGCTCTCCAAGAAGAGCGCGTCGCGCGAACGTGACAAGCACGGCAGCATGTCCATCGATGTTTTGGTGGGGACCAAAAGTGTTGAAGTTACGGATCACCACTACCGGGTGCCCCCACCAACGATGTAAAGCCATGCAGTGCATCTCGGAGGCAGCCTTAGTAGCCGCATAGACCGTAACCGGATGCAAGGGATGGTCTTCGCTCATCGGAACCCGAACCGGTACCCCATACACCTCTGGCGAGGAGGCATAGATCAGCAATGGTGGATTGGCCATGCCAGCAATCGCGTGAGCGAATCGAAACGTGCCAATCTCGTTGTTTTGAAAGTAGCCATGAGGATCGTCCATAGACTCTGGAACCGAGATACGAGCTGCAAAATGCACAACAACATCCGGCGACCATCGCTCTAATTCGTCAGTCGTTAACTCGGCATAGTCGCGTTGAACCACCTCAATCGCCCATCCCTCATGTGAGATAGCAGCAAGCGGATTTTCACCAGGAAAATTTCGAGAGAAGTCATCGACGGCAATAATGGATACTTCCGGCTGTCCACCGAGCAGGCGACGAATCAGCGCCGTGCCATACATGCCTGCCGCCCCAGTGATCAGTGCGCGCATGAACAATCATCTCCAGATAAGGTGGCTCGCGAGACTAGAACATGAAATGCTGCATTCGCGACGTACAAAGTATAGAGAGCGTCGAGCATTTGGGCAGAGTCCTTAGTTCTTCTGTTCGGTCACGGCGTCGAAGTGAGACGAATCAATGACATTGCTAGACGACGAAAACATCCAATCCCAGCTACCTAGATATCCAGGCTGGGCTTATCAAGATAAATCACTTGTGAAACAGTTCGAGCTTGACAGCTTTATGGACGTCGTAAACCTAGTGAATGCAGTCGCACAGAAAGCAGAAATAGCCGACCATCACCCAGACATGTTCATCAACTACCGCCGAATCACATTCACGATATCGACACATGATCAGGGTGGAGTCACAGAAAAAGACTTCGTACTAGCCAAAGACATCGAGCGATTAACAAGCCCATAGCCCGCAGTAGCAAACCTCGAAAAACGCTAAACACTCCCAAGTGAATATTCGAAAAACCACTAACTTGTTCGCTTTTTGTTCGGTATATTCTTACTCTCGTCGACCAGCATGCATGCCATGTACACCGAGCTTCATTGCCATAGTTATCTCTCCTTCTTAGACGGAACTTGCTCTCCAGAAACCTTGATCACACGTGCTCGTACGCTGGGCATGACGACACTTGCGCTCACCGACCACAATGGCATGTATGGCCTACCACGTTTCGCCTCCGCCGCCGAGAAGGCTGGGATCAAGGCCATTTATGGCTCAGAACTGACCCTTGACAATGGATCGCACTTGGTACTGCTGGCCCGCGACCGTAGAGGTTACACAAATCTCTGTCGGGCGATAACCAACGCTCGTAAGGATCGGCAAAAAAACGATCCGCAGCTCAATTTCGACACTCTAGCTCAACACGCTGAAGGTCTTATCGCCCTCTCAGCCTGCGAGAACGGGGAGTTGACACAAAGCCTGTACACCAATGGCCATAAAGCTGCATTACAAATAGCGGCACGTTACCGTGACGTCTTCGGAATCGATAGCTACTTCATCGAGCTCCACAACCATTTGCGACCTGAGGATGGCCGTCGAAATGCTGCCTTGCTACGTGTGGCTACCGAACTGGAGCTGCCTGTAGTCGCGACCAACAATGTGCATTACGCGGACCTGGATCACAGCCTGTTACATCACGTAGTCACCTGTATCCGCAATCAGACATCACTGGACGCTGCTGGCCCACTACTCCGGGTCAATGACGAGTACCGACTCAAATCCCCCGCAGCCATGCGTGCCCTATTTTCCAACTATCCACAGGCAATCAAAAACACACAGGTAATTGCCGAGCAATGCATCTTTCACATACGTGACCTGCATTACGAATTCCCCCAGCCAAAACTTCCAAACAGCCAGACCTCGTTGGGATTGCTGAAACAAGCAGCAGCACACGGGCTAACACGCTTGTACCCCTTCGAACCAGATCCAACTGTACGTCGGAAAGCTCGAACTCAAGTAGCTGCTGAACTGCGAGTAATGCACAAATGGAACCTTGCCGGGTATTTAATGGTGTTCAAAGACCTTGTGGAATTCTGTCAACGGGAGAACATTCTGGTGAGCCTCCGTGGATCGGCGCCAGCTTCCACATTGCTGTATTGCCTCGGTCTCTGTCCGATCGACCCTTTGGCACACGATTTGCTTTTCGAACGATTTGCCTCACCCGAACGCAGCGAACTCCCTGACATCGACCTGGACATCGAACATGAAAAACGCGAACGCGTGATCCAATACGTCTATAGAAAATACGGACGATCACATGCAGCCATGGTGGCAGAGGTAAACACGTTCCGTCACAAAAGTGCCGTACGCGACATCGCTAAAGCACTAGGACTGTCCACCACTCAGGCACAACAACTCTCCAAAAAAAGAGGCCGCTTCAATCACGGTGACTCCGCACCACCCCCCGCTAATCCTGAAGGCACTGCGAATGAAGCTTCCAACAGTTGTCTCACAGAACAAATCTTCGAGTTGGCAAGACAACTGACCGGTGCACCACGACATCTATCCATCCATGTCGGTGGCTTCATCATTTCCAGCCAACCACTCAACGAGATCGTTCCACAGGAACCAGCTCGCATGCCCAACCGAACTGTAATTGCCTGGGACAAGTACGACTTGGAGTCATTGGCCGAAGATTTTGGAGTGAACCTCATCAAGCTAGATCTCCTTGGGCTCGGCATGCTGACATTACTCGCCAAGGCCTTTCACGAACTTCGCACACGTGGCGACGCGGATTATCAACTGCATGGTTTTCAATATGACCCTAGGGTTTACGAGATGCTTTGCAGGGCTGACACCGTAGGGCTCTTCCAACTCGAATCACGTGCCCAAATGTCCTTTCTACCACGGCTTAAGCCACGTAACTTGGACGATGTGGCAATCAGCATCGGGGCTATCCGGCCAGGGCCTGGTGCCGCCCATGCCGGCACACGTATTGCAAGGCGGCGTGCCGGGATCGAACCAATTAGTTATCCACATCCTGTTCTTCGCAAAGTTCTCAAGCAAACCCAAGGGGTGATCCTCTGGCAAGA
Organism: Chloroflexi bacterium UBA6622; assembly: GCA_002433065.1. Taxonomy (GTDB): domain Bacteria; phylum Chloroflexota; class UBA11872; order UBA11872; family UBA11872; genus UBA11872. Next base: position 17,516 of record DJHK01000020.1, on the reverse strand, counting down.
GCAAGTTATGCAGGTAGCCATCTGCTGCGGTGGCTATACACCAGGTGAAGCCGACCAATTACGTCGCGCCATGTCCAACAAACGTTCCGCCGAGCAGATGAATCGAGCTGTAGGTGATCTGAAAGAACGCATGCTCGCTCGCGGCTTTACACCCAGAGTCGCTGACAGAATCAGAGAAATGATCGTGGGGTTTGCAGGCTATGGATTCCCACGGGCACACGCCTATCCCTTTGCCCATATAGCCCTGATATCCGCCACTCTAAAATTGCGTCATCCAGCCATCTTCTATGCCGCTCTTCTAAACAGCCAACCTATGGGGTTCTACTCCCCACACACAATTCTGTGGGATGCCTCTCGGCATGGTGTGAGCATACGCCGGGTAGATATGAACCACAGTTTCTGGGACTGTACCGTCGAAGGCTCTTGTGGTCTTCGTCTTGGATTTCGGATTGTAGAAGGCTTCGCTGCAGCTAGCGCACGTGTGCTAACCACGGCTCGCTCCAATGGTGCGTATCGATCAGTCGCTGATTTCATACGACGGACCGGACTCAATCGTGACCAGCTTGAACGACTAGCTCAAGTTGGAACCTTCACGGATGTCACTGACCGTCGTAAGGCAACGTGGATGGTAGGGGAACTGGCTAACCTGAGCGGACCGCAATTCATTCCGGGATTGGCTGAGAAGCTCGCTATACCTGCCAAGCTTCCAGCCATGGATATGCGGGAACGTGTTGAGCGTGATTACATGGCGATGGGTTACTCGCCCGAGCGACATATCGTTCAAGACTATCGAGATCGACTCAATGCTATCGGCGCCCAGCACCTCACAGATCTCCCCAACCTTCCACACCGCACTCCCGTACAAGTGGGTGGATTAATAATCTGCCGACAGCAGCCTGCAAGTGCCAATGGATTCACCTTCCTGACAATGGAAGATGAAACCGGCCTACTGAACATCATCGTCCGCCCCAATGTCTTCGATCAATACCGTAAGGATGTGTGTGGCACCCCCCTTATACTCGTACGTGGCTACATCTCGCACGAGCAAGATGCTACGAGCCTAATCAGCGAACACTTCACACCCCTGGCCGGTTCCCCGATCGCCAGCACGATGCCACGGAGAGATTTCCACTAATTCTCCCCACCGGGTACGTAATGACACCAGCTTTGAATTGAATCCGGGGCCAACCGTGCACCTCAGCTAGCTCAAAGGCTGCCCTTGAAAGGCACATGACCATCAGAGATTAGGCGTCAAACTAAATCAGACTCTGCTCCACCCCGAAAAGCCGAATGGATCAAATTAAAGATTTCTTCTAAATCAGCCTCTGCGGTTTTTCTATTTATCATCGCCATCTAAATAACTGAAAGACCACTGCTTCCCAGAATCCCGTCGTCTAGGCGGTTTCCTCCACATGTTCCGTGCCGTCATCCGAAGACTCGCCTTGGGTCACAAGAATCGGGGCACTACGAGACTCCACTGTTTCTCGGTTAAGCACAACCCTCTTGATCCCAGGTGTCGATGGCAACATGAACATCGTGTCCATCAACAGGTCTTCAAGAGAAGTGCGGAGCCCACGTGCACCCGTTTTGGTATCGATGGCCAGCCGCGCAATGGCATCACGACCATCCTCCGTAACAACAAGTTCAACATCATCCATGGCAAATAGTTTTTGAAACTGTCGGAGCAATGCGTTCTTCGGCTCACAGAGAATTCGAACCAAGTCCTTCTCGTCTAATTCATCAAGAGCTGCCACGACAGGTAACCGGCCCACGAACTCCGGAATCAACCCATATTTGAGCAGATCATCAGACGTCACTTGATGCATCAAGTTTTCAGGCTTCTCATCCTGAGCTCGTTTTCCAAAGCCAACGCCAGACCCCTCACCAACCCGACGGGCAATGATTTTTTCCAGCCCCTCAAATGCGCCACCGCAGACAAACAAAATGTCTCGCGTATCGATCTGGATAAAGTCCTGATGAGGATGTTTGCGACCACCTTGCGGAGGCACATTTACAACCGCGCCTTCGACAATCTTCAACAAAGCTTGCTGGACGCCCTCGCCAGAAACATCTCTGGTGATCGATGGGTTGTCCGCCTTTCGAGAAACTTTGTCAATTTCATCCACAAACACAATGCCCGTCTGGGCTCGAGCTATGTCGAAATCGGCAGCCTGAAGCAGGCGCAACAAGATGTTTTCGACATCTTCCCCAACGTATCCAGCTTCGGTTAGCGCGGTAGCGTCTGCAATGCAAAATGGCACGTTGAGAATCCGTGCCAATGTTCTTGCAATTTCGCTCTTTCCAACCCCGGTGGGACCTAGAAGAAGAATGTTGCTCTTGTGGAGTTCAACATCCTCATTTGAGACTCCAGCCGCCACACGCTTGTAATGGTTATAGACAGCAACTGACACAACCTTCTTGGCCCGCTCCTGTCCAATAACGTACTCGCTCAGCAGCTCATACAAACGTTCGGGCGTAGGGACGTTGCCAGTAAACGTCGGCGGACTAGGGGCACGCGAGTGTTCTTCCTCAATAATGTCCCTGCAAAGATCCACACACTCGTTGCAGATGTAAACGCCGCCGGAGCCTGCAATGAGACGCCTTACCTGATCCTGCGTCTTGCTGCAGAACGAGCAACGATAACTTGGACGATTTGAACGGCTAGCCATCAGCAATCTCCAATACGGCCATCAGCAAGCTACCTCCGCCACCACGTACATCCCGACTCAGGCTTCGGTGTCCGAGCTGTCGTCTGTCAGCGCAGTCCGCGGCTTCACAATCTGGTCAATTAGGCCATACTCACGTGCTTCTTCAGCCGTCAGGTAAAAGTCACGATCTGAATCAGCGTGAATACGATCAGCGGACTGTCCTGTTGCCTCAACGAAGATCTGATCAATGCGGTCACGCACTTTACCGATCTCACGAGCACGGATTTCCAAGTCGGCTGCCTGTACAAAACCTTCAAACCCTTGCGAAGGCTGATGCAATAACACTGTGCTGTTTGGCAACGCTGACCGCTTGCCTTTAGCACCGCCAGCCAAGATCACACTCCCCATGCTTGCCGCGAGTCCAACGCAGGTCGTCGCCACATCATTAGGCACATATTGCATCGTGTCATAAACCGCCAAACCTGCACTCACACTGCCACCAGGCGAATTGACGTACATGTTGATGTCTGCTTCCGCATCCTCACTGGTCAGCAACAACAATTGCGCAATGATCGTGTTAGCCACCGCATCGTCGATCGGCGTGCCCAGAAAAATAATACGATCACGGAGTAGCCGTGAATAAATGTCCATACCGCGCTCGCCACGGTCAGTTTGCTCAATCACGTAGGGGACAAGAACGCTCATAAATCTGTCTCTTTCATTAAATCGTTACTATTCTGGACGCTCAGGCTCCGTCGTTTCGGGTGCCCCAGCGTTATCCACGTCCGGCAAAGTCTCTCCCTCAGACTCATCAGCTTCAGCAACAGCCGCCAATTCCGGCGGCGGCTCATCATGGTCATGATGATGGTGATCGTGCGGTAGCTCCGCACCACCCGTAACCTTCTCTACAAGCTTACCGAGAGCCTTGCGGGATCGTACGGTGTTTTCAACCTGAGCACGCGATTCGTCTCGTGCCAGATTAGACCGAACAAGGTTGCGGCGAGCTTCTGGATAGTACGCCACCACCCGTTCGATTTCCGCCTCGAGTTCCTCCGCATCCGCTGCTATACCTTCAGCCTCCGCGTACTGCTCAAGCGCTAGGCTGCGACGAATTCTACGTAGTGCTTCGGTCTTCGCTTCGTCATCCCATGACTCACGAGTCTCCCCACGCATAGCAAGGTATGTATCCACAGCCACTCCTTGATTCACAAGTGCCTGGGTACGATCCTTATCAACTTGTTCTCGTTCACGGTCAACGAGGACCTCGGCAATGTCAAAAGTGGTCCGGCCTACCAAGGCCTCAACTGCCCCATCTTCTATTTGATGCTGGGCTTCATGTGTTTTTCGCTCACTGATCGATTCGCTAACCCGTGCCCGTAAGGCTTCAAGATCATCAAAGGGGCCGACGCTTCGAGCAAATTCATCATCCAATTCGGGCAATCGTCGCTCGCTGACCCCATCGATTTCAATCTCAAATGCAACCTTCTTGCCCCGAAGTGTCTCATTCGGATCATCTGCCGGAATATCAGCCTCATAAGAAACCTTGTCTCCACCGGACTGCCCAATTACCGCATCATCAAATCCTTCTGGAAATCCGTTTTCCCCAACTATCACGTTATAGGGCTGCGGCTCATCAGGGTCCAATCCGGCAGCAGAGATCTGAATACGCGTCTGCACCATATCCCCAGAAATAGCCACGCGGTCTGTCGCATCCCAAGCAGACTGGGACATACGTAGTTGCTCAAGCTCTTGGTCAATTTCTTCAGGTGTTACGGATACGTCAGGGACATCAATGCTTACATCCCCTATGTCACCAAGCACCACAGTCGGCGCAACAGCAACTTCCGCAGAAAAAACGAACGGCATATCAAGTGAAGGTGGATCCGAAATGTCCAACTCAGGCTGATCAACAGGTGTCACGCCCGTTTCCTCAAGCGCTGAGGTATACGCCCGAGGCACCAAAGTTTCAAGCATTTCCTGCATAACCGTCGCCATACCCGCGGCATTTTCGACCATCTGGCGAGGCGCCTTTCCCGGACGAAACCCTGGGATCTTGACCCGCCGGCTCACGCGCTGAACTGCCCTGCCGTACTCGGCCTGCAGATCAGCAACCGGAACCTCGACTGAGAGCCTTACACGGCTACCCTCAAGTTTTTCAGCTGTTGCGACTGTTTCAGTCATGGCATGTGGAGACCTCTTGCACCGATACCGGTGGGGAAGGAGAGACTCGAACTCTCACGGAGAGCAATCTCCACGTGATCCTAAGTCACGCTCGTCTACCAATTCCGACACTTCCCCTCGGATGTCTCCTGCCGCGAGACAAACAACGCCCGCTCGCAAAATGGCGGCGGGGCGGCAGAGCCCTATTATAGGGTCAGGTTTGTTCAGATAACGCGATAAGTCGCGCGTATCATACTTTTGGCCAAGGCCGAAGACCGGCTAAGATTGGGCCTTGAATTTCGACGCACTCCGCAGCGTCACCGTTCTGAGAATAGGATCACCAACATGGCTCATACTGTTCCCGACCTCACTTACGCCTTCGATGCGCTTGAGCCGGCAATCGACGCACGCACGATGGAAATCCACCACGACCGCCATCATGCTACGTACGTCACCAACCTTAATGCCGCCCTTGAAGGCCACGAAGCCCTCGCTTCGAAGAGCGTTGAAGATTTGATTAGTGACCTCAGCTCTGTGCCCGAAGGCATACGAGTCGCCGTTCAGAACAATGGTGGCGGACATGCCAACCATTCACTGTTCTGGACAGTACTTGGCGGGCATGGACACGCACATCCACACGGTGCTCTGGCTGAAGCCATCGACACAGCCTTTGGAAGTTTCGAGGCTTTCAAAGAACAATTTGCTCAGGCAGCCACGACCCGTTTCGGATCGGGCTGGGCATGGTTGGTTAAGAGCTCAGATGGTTCGCTTGCAGTGACAAGCACAGCCAACCAGGACAACCCGCTAATGGACGGGAACGGGTCCATTCCCCTGCTCGGACTAGACGTCTGGGAGCACGCGTACTACCTCAACTACCAAAATCGTCGCCCTGATTACATCGCCGCGTTCTGGGACATCGTCAATTGGGAGGAAGTTGAACGCCGATTCGGGTAGCACAAGCGGTCCATGGATAAAGCGCGCCTGATCCCTTCGGGGACTTATGGTGGCGACGCCACGCCATGTAACCAGCTAGGCTTTACACATGCTTAAGCTTTACAGACGTGCCGCGTGGCAACTCCAGCTCCTCACGATTATCGTGATCGTGGCAGCGCTGGCTGTCATTGGATTTCTCGGTCTCCAACAATTTCAGGCAGGTGACCCTGGTGAACAACCACCAGCCAGCAAGACCGTGGACATTGGCGGCGCAGCGGCAATCCTTCCCGCCGGCGAACGGCCATTTGGTCTACACGTTCTTGGTGAGGGAGAGGTGGTTGTTACACCCGACCGCTCCATCGTCGAACTCGGGGTTGAGGCATCGGCATCTACAGCCGCGGCCGCAGCCGAGCAGGCAAGTACTACTGCCGAACGTCTCGTCGCAGCTGTTCGGGAAATCAGCTCTAATCCGGAAGAGATTCAGATCCAGACCACAGGCATCAGCCTCGCGCCGGTCTTTCCGCAAGTACAAGCACAGCCACAGCCGCAACCAAAGTCCGCGAATCCGGTAGGGTACCGGTCGTCAAACACAATAACGATCACCATCGACAAGCTTGACCTAACATCGTCAGTTCTTGACGCAGCACTGGCTGCCGGAGCTAACACGGTCCATTCCATCTCATTCACCTTAAAAAGCGACGGGCCTGCGAAAGAACGGGCGCTCCGACTTGCAGTGCTCGACGCAGCCAACAAGGCACGGGTTGCGGCAGAAGCATTGCAGGGCAGTGTGCGTGGATTGATATCGCTTAACGAGGAATATGTGCACGTGCCGGTTGCACGTAGCACCCGGAGCGCCTTTCCAGAAGCAGTTATGAGCTCCGGATCTGTCCCGGTAGAGGCGGGGCAGCTACGTATTCGGGCAACGGTGCGCGCTAACTTCGCGTATGAGTAGACCTTTACGCGACTAGCCCAGATCAGCCACCCGGACCAATTCACCGGTGCGCGCTGATTCGTTGATCGCAAGCGTTGCCCTAAGCGTCAGAACCGCATCCGAGTATGTCGAGCGAATGTGGGACGAATCACCGGTTGCCACTGCCTTAACAAACGCTTCGTCAAGCAAGTATTTGCAGTCCTCTGGGTTGACTAACTCGCGCGTTTCACCAGCGGTCGCTATACGTCCTCCGTCAGTCCACACACGAAACGATAGGTCCCGGGCTACCAGTGTAAGACCATGATCCCAAGGCTCCTGTGGTACCCCGTTAAGCCCGCTTGAGTTAAGGAGCGTACCTATGGCTCCGGTGTCGAATACCAAGCTGGCGACCGAAACATCGGCAACATCCAAATTCTCAACATCGGTCATCAATCTTGTCGCGGCCACGGCCTGAACCGTCTCAATTTCACCGACCAGGTATCGCTGCAAGTCAACAACATGGGTCGCCTGCTCAACCACCTGTCCGCCCGACCTGGCTTGGACACGCCACCATGAGGTCTGCGGCAGTCCCCCGAGATATGCCCCAACCGCCATTCCTATTGGTCGATCAGCGAGCATGGATCGAGCAATGTCAGCAGCGTGGCTGTAACGTGCCTGATATCCAACCGCTGTAATGAGACCCCGATCCAATATTTTCTGCTCAATGGCCCGGACGGTCTCCATATCAAGCCCAACCGGCTTCTGGACCAGCATGGGTAGACCAGCTTCCACACACTGGAATTCAACCTCTCCATGCGCAAACGGTGGCAAAGCAAGAACGACAGCATCGGGACTTACGGCATTAAGCATCCTGTCGACATCATTAAACGCAGGAATTGCCGGGGGCTCGATTGAGGGGTTCTGATACGCCGCAGCGCGGCGCAAGGTCACCGCAATCTTGTTGGCATCTATATCTGCCAACCCGACTACCTCTGCCGATGGCATCCGCAACAAATTGGTCAGGTGCATGTTGCCTATGCCACCAACGCCAATCATTGCTATGCGAACCGGAGAGGAAAGCTCAGACATTGTTCACTGCACCCTAATCAGTTTCGGCAGACTAAAAGTCTGCCCTAAATGCGTCAATACACGACTACACTGCACATCAGTCATCTACTCATCTCGGTGCAATCAGGTCAGCAGGGGCTCAGCATATCGTGGGCTCCGCCAGCCAGAATCCAACTAAGTTCGTGTCTATCAACTCCCGAAGACCTGCCGGCGCCCCCCAACCTTTGGGCATCGGCGACCGCGTAATTCATGTACCCCGGCGGCTCTCGAGCCGCCTCCGCGCGGATTCAGGAAACAGTCGTCGCCAACCGCTGCGACCGGGCATCGTGCTCACCGTAGGATTCGCCAGCCTCATCCTCATCGGAACGGTGTTGCTGTTGCTACCTTTTTCCCACGCGCCAAACACAAGTACAGATGTGCTCACAGCGTTGTTCACAGCCACCTCAGCCGTATGTGTGGCCGGGCTAACCGTAGTGTCGACCCACGATCATTGGTCGCCCGTTGGCCAAGCGATCATTCTTGCGCTCATTCAAGTCGGGGCCATCGGGTTCGTCATCGGCGCCGTTGCCATCCTCACGATTGCTGGAAGACGAGCCTCCTCCCGAGAACGCATGTTGTTCGGTCAAAACCTTGGCGTGGGCGAACCCGGAGGTCTTCGTGGCCTAGTGTGGCGAATCGTAGCAATCACGATGGTTATTGAAGCCATCGGTGCCGTCTTCCTCTATTTCCGTGTCAACAACGATCCGGAAATTGAGAATTCCGCCTGGTGGGCAACATTTCATGCAGTCTCAGGGTTCACCAACGCAGGCTTTGACATTGAGCCAGGCTCTAAGAGTTTCGCGAGACTTGTCGGTGACCCAGGTACGTTAGGAATCGTGAGCCTGCTGTCGATAATCGGAGCTCTTGGCTTTACCGTCCTGATCGATATGATCCGGCGCCACAGATGGCGACGGCTTGGATTTGAATCACGAATCGTGTTAGTAACACTGCCAGCGGTGACCATTATCGGCTTCGCGCTCTTATTCCTTCTGGCACCTACGTTTGGCAATGCCATCGAATCCGAAAATCTCGGCCTCCGGGCAACCACTGCACTGAACCTCACTGTATGGCGAACCGCCGGTTTTTCAGCAGTGGATATGGGCCAATTATTGCCAGACACATTGATTATCGTCATCGTCTTAATGTTTATCGGTGGAGCATCTGCCTCAGTCACCGGCGGTGTCACCGTCAATACGGTTGGCATCCTCTTCATAACGATGCAGTCCCACATCCGAGGCCATCGATACCCCGCAGCGTTCGGCCGACGTATCGCGCAGGTCACTATCATGCGGGCGATAGCCATAGTGGGGTTATCGGCGGGCGCGGTTTTATTGGCGACTGTCGCCATGTCCATCGCTGAACGGGAAACCGGTGCCATGCTCTCAAATCTCCTGTTTGAAGCCGTCAGCGCCTTTGCCGTCGTGGGATACTCCACAGGCATTACGGCTGATCTTTCCGCTTTTTCCAAGGTTGTGTTGATCGTGACAATGTTCATTGGTCGACTTGGTGCCCTAACACTGGCCCAAGCATTGGTTGCCCGAGAACACCAAGCAGTCGTCCGATATCCGGAGGAGGTCATTAAGGTCGGATAATCCCGACTACACACCGATGCAAATCCTAGTAACTGGTATGGGGAGATTTGGCAGCCACCTCGCACGCACACTGGCAAGAGCCGGGCACGAGGTGATAATTGTTGATGCCTCAGAGAACGCCATCCAACGGGTAGCCGAGGACGTCGACACAGCAATTGAAGGCGATGCGACCAACGCTGCGGTCTTAGCACAAGCCGGAGCAGCGGATGTTGATCTCGCAATTGTCGCAATGGCAAACGTCGAAGCGAGTGTGCTCATCACGACACATCTGAAGACCCTCGGAGTGCCTCAAGTGTTTGCAAAAGCCTCCAGCGAGGTTCATCGCAAGATCCTAGAACTCGTGGGAGCCGATCGGGTCGTTTTTCCTGAGCGGGACATGGCTGTTCGGGTGACCCAGAATATTTCGACACCTGGACTACTCGACTATCTTGAATTGCTGCCGAATATAGGAATTACCGAGATCAACGGATCGGCTTTTGTCGGACAGTCCCTTGCAAACCTTAACCTCCGCGCAGATTACGGAATCAACGTCCTCGTCATAAAACGGGGACAGGAATTGCTTGTCATGCCGGAACTTACTGAACACATTCAAGAAGAGGACGTCCTCATAATAATCGGACGTGACCAGCAAATAACAAAGCTGCAAAACGTCAAAAAAGCAAGTAGCTAACCTGTTAATGACCATGTTGATTTCATGTGAATAACCTGTGCATCGTGATTTGTGACAGATTTCCAAATGACAGAACTCTCATCTTTTGAGGCTTTTTTCTCGGTTTAACCGCCCCTAATTTCCTCCCTCCCTCCTTCCAAATCCGATCCAAACAAAAACCAAACGGGTCATCCACATGGGTCAATAAAGGGCGATTGACACCCAAAATGGAGTGCCGTAGGATCCAAGACCTACTACATATGGTCCCAGATTCACCTAGCTGCTCCCGAATGAGCTGAGGTCATAGGCGATCGTACGGTAGGGATGGACGGAAGGTTAGAGAACGCGCCTGAAGTCTAGGGAGCAGGAAAAATCGTTCATGTGCTGAAGGAGAACTGTGGCAGTGATCAAGCTGCTCGGTGAGATGTACCGGACTCGTGATGGTCGGAAGTTTGCCATCGACTTTGTCCATATTATTCCTTCCACAGGTGCGTATGATCTGGTGCTGTTCGGTGTCCGAGGAGCAGACAGCGAATTTTCAATGGGAGTAGCATTTCCGCACGAATCGGCAAGCACATGGGGTGCTAATGAATCACTTGTGCGCGAAGGCCTAGGTCAAATTCGAACACAGCTTGACAAAGGTAATACGCAAGATGGATCTCTCGTAGAGGTCCCATCCACCACATGGGGGGGGTGGCGACCGAGTTATCGATTCTCAGTCCCAACAAGAACCCGGTACGCCTAAGCGTCGTGTCCCAAATATGAGTGGATACGGCGCATTGTCGTCCCAGCAGAAGGAAGTATCCGAATCCAACGAAAAACAAGCTGGCTAGAAAGGAGATCAGCATGAGCGATACAGCGAGTGGAGGGCCAAGTGCAAAAAGCGAATATCCAGAAGTTTCCTCCAATGCGCTTGCTGTACTGCAGAAACGCTATTTCCTTAAAGATCGGATCGACCATCCCACAGAGGATGTCGATGGCTTCTTTAACCGGGTCGTGCGCGGTGTCGTTGACGTAGAGCTCGAGCGCGGCTGGGTAGACAAATCAGGCCACACCGAGCTTGTAGATTCCATGTACGGTCTGGTTCGTGGACTTCGGTTCATTCCTAATAGTCCATGCCTGATGAATTCGGGAAAACCTGAGGGGTATGCGCAGATGGCAGCCTGCTTTGTGTTGCCAATCGACGATGATCTCCGAAGCATCAAGACCACCGATATGAACGCCGCAATCATCCACCAAAGCGGCGGGGGCACAGGATTCAACTTCTCCAAAATTCGTCCCAGGGGAGACTTTGTTCGGAGCTCAGGCGGCGTGGCTAGTGGCCCAATTAGCTTCATGTCAATGATTGATTTCTCCTGCGGAGAGATCAAGCAAGGAGGCACCCGTCGAGGTGCCAACATGGGAATTCTGAATGTGGATCACCCCGATATCTTGGAATTCCTTTCCTGTAAAACTGAAGACGGACGGATCGCCAACTTCAATATCTCCGTTGGTATCACGGATGCTTTTATGCAAGCTGTGAAACAGGGTGCTGAGTACGACCTCATTAATCCTCGTACCGGCGACGTATATCACGACCCTTCCGGAAATCCACAACGATTACCTGCACGCGATGTCTGGGAGAAGCTAGTCGAAGGAGCTTGGCTCAACGGCGAGCCGGGCATGATCTTCCTTGATCGACTAGAACGAACGAACCCAACCCCCGAAGTGGCGCCACAAGACACCACAAACCCCTGTGGTGAGCAACCGCTGCTGCCGTACGAAGCCTGTGTACTCGGCAGCCTTAATCTGAACTGGCATCTAAATGAAGAGCTCACCGGAATCGACTGGGATGCCTTGCGACACGATGTACATCTATCAATACGGTTTCTCGACGATATGGTCGAAGCTTCTAATTTCCCGCTCGAAGAGATTGATGCCATCGTCAAACACGGCAATCGTCGGGTTGGCCTCGGGGTAATGGGATGGGCTGACATGCTCTTCTCACTCAAGATTGCCTATGACAGTCCTGAAGCCGAAATCTTAGGCAACCAAGTAATGGAATTCATCAACAACGAAGCCTGCCGGGCTTCCGAAGGACTTGCAGCAGCACGAGGAGCATTCCCTAATTTCAAAAACTCTGCGTGGGATCGGAAGGGTGATCGAGAACGACGTAATGCCACCGTCACCACCATAGCCCCAACCGGGACCATTAGCATGATCGCCGACGCGTCGAGCGGCATTGAGCCATTGTTCGCGCTGATCTTTTGGAAGAACGTCATGCGAGACAGCGATGACAATACGGCTACCTCTCTTCGATACGTGAATCCGTTATTTGAACAGTACGCTCGTGAGCAGGGTTTCTTCAGCGACGATCTTGTTGATGCGATTGAGACAAATCACGGGAGCCTGCGAATCACTGAAGCCACACCAGATGAGGCTCGCAAAGTACTCGCACACGTCCCTGCGGACGCGAGCAAAATATTCGTGACCGCCCACGATGTTTCACCCGAATGGCACATCCGAGTACAAAGTTCGTTTCAGGCACACACCGAAAACGCTGTCTCGAAGACCATTAACTTCCCGCATGAGGCTACCCGTGCGGACGTAGACGCCGGCTACTGGATGGCGTATGAGGCCGGATGCAAGGGTGTGACGGTATATCGTGATGGCAGTCGTGACCTCCAAGTCCTGACAACCAGTAACAGTGGTGATTCGACGCGCCGTGAATCAAACGAAACCCCGCAGGAACACAGCACCGAAACTGCCGTGCCGACAAACGGCTCAGCAACTGCCCCTGCAGCAGACCTGCATAATGCCGCGATAAATGGACATGCCGAAGCCACCGAAGACCCGATCTCCGTCAATATAGAAAACAGTGGTCTTGATAAGAATGACCTGGCATACGCCGATCGAGACAACCTTCCCGTCGCTCCTGCTGTTGAACGCAAACGTCCCGACTTGGTCCACGGTACAACCACACGTATTCGAACTGGGTGTGGGCCCTTGTTTGTCACTATCAACGAAGACGAGCAGGGTCAGCCCTTCGAAACCTTTGCCGCCTTAGGGAAAGCCGGAGGCTGCGCCGCCGCACAAACAGAAGCCATCGGTCGGCTTGCCTCACTAGCCCTCCGATCCGGAGTTCCAGCTGACCAAGTACAGGAACACTTGCGTGGAATTACCTGCCATCGACCAGCCGGATTTGGCGAGAACCGCGTGCACTCATGTGGGGATGGAATATCCCAAGCACTTGCGATGCAATTCAACATCCAAACCACGGATTTCGTCCCAATGGTAGATCTTCAAGGTGAGGGGACCTATGCCCCATCTCAAGATACTCCTGTTGATGTAGCAACGCCGGTGCCAACCAACGGCGCCTCATCAAACGGCGCCAGCCCACAAGCAGCTTATGCGTCAGGATCAGCCGGTGACCAAGCGTTTGTTGGCGCATGCCCGGATTGTCATGGTCATCAACTGAGCTACGCCGAAGGTTGTGTGAAATGCCTGAGTCCTGGCTGCGGCTACAGCGAATGCGGATAGCGACCAACCAAAGCCCTTCATCTCGCTCTTGTTCGCTGTATCGACGCTAGGGCGTATCAGAAAACCAAGCGACGAAGTCTCGACGAGCCCTTCGGTCATCAAGAAGATCCATTCCATGCCCAAATGCGTCGTACACCTCAATATGTCGTGGTTCCTCTGTCCGACCAAAGAGGGCCTGCGCCTGTAACGCCTCGGTTTCATCAGTCTGAAATAGTACGCCGAACGGTTTAAAGTTCTGGATCTCATTACCCAGCAGCAAACCTCGCGTGTCAAACCTTGGACTCACCGCAACCGCACGTCGAACCGGCAACTGGGCACCGGTCGCAACCCAAGCCGCATTAGCTCCCGCGCTCACTCCGCCGACATGCAATCGCTCGCTGTCAATGTCTGTTCGCAAGTTAAGCCAGTCAAACGCAGCCTTAACATCCCGCACCCACTGGCCGAGCATCCCTGCACGATCCAGCGTAACCTCAAGATCACCGCTCGCATTCCAACGACCGATGCTTTGCCCATGGGCTCGAGCGTCGGGCGCCAGCACAGCAAAACCGGCTGCCAACAAATCCGGTGTGATCCCGTTCCACTGGGCACGGGTTCCTTGAAATTGATGGAGCAGAACCACTACAGGCCACGGTGGCTGTACGTCCTCCGGCGGTGTAAAGGTCGCAACAATTTGAAATCCGTCGGATGTTCGGTACGTAATATCGCCAACTATCGATTCTTCGGAAGGCAGCTGAGGGGCCGGAGGGGGGTCCTCACATGCCGTGAGCATCGTCGATACACCAACACCTCCGACCAACAGGGTCCGTCGGCTGACCACTCGTGATCGACTCCACCATTGATCCCGATGAGCCAGTCGCAAACGTTCGCTCCCAAAACCAGAACCTAAAACGTGTTACAAAAGAGTACCGACACGAACGCTTGCTTGTTTAGCGGACATGCGGAGGACAGCACCACAACGGTACAAGTCGACATCTCTCTCTATTTTTCCTCTCACCTAAACAAATAATGATTGTTACGCAACAAGGACTGGTCCAATAAACATCGCGTTGTCCGGCCTGCTTTTCGACCATCAGCCGATCGCTGACTTCGCATCGGCCGCACGCAAGATTGGCTACATGGCCATCGAACTGCGTGGCACCAACCATCAACTCCCCCCTACGGCCAAAGACTCCTATGTCCAGCAAGTGGCTGAGGTCTTCAACGATATTGAGATCGTGAACATCGCCTCACACACGGGAAATTTCGCGCTTCTCAATGAGGATGCAGCAACTTCAGAACGGAGACTCGCACATCGCTATTTTCGCTGGGCATCCAATCTAAACGCCCAAAGTGTCCGGATCTGGCCTGGATGGATTTCCGCCCAAGACGCAGAACCGCAGCATTGGGATCGTGCCGCCCGTCATCTGCGGTGGTGCGCAAACGCAGCAAGTGACCTCGGCGTGAAAGTTGCCATCGAAATGCATCATGGAACGCTGGCCGAGTCGAGCCATGGCGCTAATCGTCTGCTCAACACTGTTGATCATGAAGCCATCGGACTAATCCTTGATCCAGCCAATCTCCTACAAACTCCAGAGCCATTCGGGGCCTCGGCGATTGCTCCCATATGGGACCACTTACTACATGTCCACGTGAAAGACCACGCCATAACCACGCACGACGACGCCTCCGCGTATCCATACCGCGACTATCGTCGCCATATTGGCAAGTGGATAAAAAATATTTCTCCTCCTCAACAACGCGTCGGGCCATCCTGGTTTGCCAAGCGATCTCTGGGCACGGGGCACGTGCCATGGCCGTCCATCCTGACGGAGCTACGCCAGCGTGGTTATGAGGGACACCTGATTGTTGAGTCTGAGACCGGACCAGGAATGGCAAGCGGATGCGAACTGGCGCGACGTGAATTTGACACGCTCACCAGATGGCTCGAGCTTACGTGAAAACTCATCGTCACCCGCTCCATCAACTCGAACGAACTCAGGTAATACAAGCCCCGCTGTCTCAAACCTTCGATTTTTTCGCGAACGCATCAAATCTGGAAGTAATTACCCCTGCATTCCTGAATTTTCAGATACGTTCTACCCTGCCAATCGTGATGAGAACAGGAACACAAATTGAATATTCGCTGTCCCTCTTTCATATCCCTATCCACTGGCGAACACGAATCACTGAGTGGACCCCTGGCACGAGATTCATCGACGAACAGGAGCACGGCCCGTTCTCGTTCTGGCGCCACACTCACGAGTTTGAATCACACGGAACCGCGACCATGGTTCGAGATCTTGTCGAGTACAAGGAACCGCTGGGCCTGCTCGGACAAGCCGCCCACGCGATCTGGGTCGAACGAACCCTCCAAAAGATTTTTGACTTCCGTCACGACCGGGTCCGCGATCTGCTCGAGCGTTCGACGTCTGGTCCATAAGGACATATCGCCAAGCATTCCTCAACGACGGAGTGCTTGTGAGTCGCCCCGTGCCCGCAGCTAGTAGCCCGCGTTCAAACTTCGCAATAGAAGTCTTCTTCGATGGCGAGTGTCCCTTGTGCATGCGTGAAATCCGAATGCTTCAACGTCGAGACAAGCACCGGAAGATCAAATTCACCGACATATCTTCTGAGCATTTCGACGAGGATTCGGTTGGCATAAGCTGGAACAACTTGATGGATCGCATTCATGGACGTCGACCAGACGGAACCATTGTGGAAGGCATCGAAGTCTTCCGAGAGCTGTACAGCGCCATTGGGTTTGGTCCAGTCGTAGCCCTCACACGACTACCGGGGATCTCCCAGATCCTAAACCTGGGATACCACCTCTTTGCAAAAAACCGGCTTCGTATCACCGGTCGATGCACAGACGAAACATGTCCGGTCCACAACAGACCTCAAGAGAGGTAGCTGGAGGTCCCCCGTCAATTTCGAACACTGTTCCAGATCGCCCGAACAGCAACAGTCGATAAGAATATGACCACCGCGACAAGCATCATGGTGGCGCTGGCTGCGGTTGCGTTGTGATAACTGATGAGCGCCCCGACCACCACGGACAACGCTCCAACCACGGTCGCCACACCCATAATTCGAGGCACACCACGGACCAGGAGCGTGGCTGTTGCCGGCGGCGCAATCAAGAACCCTAAAACCAACAAACTCCCTACTGTCTCGAACGAGGCCACGACCGAGATCGAAAGTAAGACCAACAGCACGAAGTGGCTAAGTCGGGGCCGAAGTCGCAGCATTCGTGCCTGTACCTCGTCAAATGTCATCGCAAGAAAGGCACGATAAAACACGATCACGCCAGCAAGTGAAATCGCCGCCGCAATAGCCTGCCGACGCAAATCATCACTGTTAACTCCAGTAATCGAACCAAACAGGAAACGATTCAGATCGCCAACATATGATCCGGAATGCCCCGACATGATGACCACAGCCAGCGCCAAAAACCCCACAAACAGCACACCGATAGCGACGTCCTCTGGCAGCGACGAGTGCTCCCGAACCAGATTGATCCCACCAACCATGGCGATAGTCGCAACAAATGCGCCCAACGTCGGATTCATCCCGATCACAAAAGCTATCGCAACTCCTGGCAAAACCCCATGAGCTAATGCGTCACCCAAAAAGGTCACCCCTCGCAGCACGACCCAGGTTCCAACGACCGAGGTCGCTAGCACGGCCAGCAACCCTGCCACCAGCGCATTGCGCATGAACCCGTTCGAAATAAAGGGGTCAATCCACCATGTTTGTAGAGCAATGAAAACTTCCATGCGTCACCTATTTCACAATGGCGACCACACAGCGCCGAGACTATCCATCACGACCTCCACCATGACTATCGTCCCCATGGTCGTCATCCCTTTTTTTCCCCATGGTCATCATCTTTCTTGTCCCCATGGTCGTCATCTTTTTCATGTCCATGGTCATCATCTTTCTTGTCCCCATGGTCGTCATCTTTTTCATGTCCATGGTCGTCATCTTTCTTGTCCCCATGGTCGTCATCTTTTTCATGT
>DJHK01000028.1:144464-242839 GCA_002433065.1 Chloroflexi bacterium UBA6622 | reverse complement strand
TGCCGCTAGCCTCCGTCCCGGTGACGTGCCGTAAGAGTTTCGAATGAAGCCGTCATCTCCAGCTGATTGGTTAGATCCTCAAGGCGATCCGACCCCCGTCCTCGATCCGGAAGCCCACATGCTCGAAATGGCTGCGCGTCGGGGCCACAACAAAGACGTGGTCTGCCCCCAAGTAGTTGTAGGGGGATTCATAGACCTGATGACTGCCCCAATGGTCAAGGCAACCAGGGCTGTCGATTCAAATGTTCATCCACAACTAAAGCTGGGCACCCTGCGTGATTGTCCAATCGGAGTGGCCACGATTCCCGTCGGAGCAGCACGTGCCGTGGCAGTACTAGAAGAACTCATTGCCCTAGGCGCACGTACCATCCTGATTGCGGGAGCCACCGGCAGCCTGCAATCTTCCATTGGGGTTGGAGATTATGTAATTCCGACAGAAGCCGTACGCGAAGAAGGCGTCTCCTTTCACTATGCCCCACCCAGTGAAATTGCCCGGGCGAATGGAATAGCTACGCGGACCCTGATTTCTGCGGCTCACAACAGTTCCCGGGCCGTACATACAGGCAGCGTCTGGACCACCGATGCCCTGTACCGGGAATTTACCGGCAAGATCCGAACGTTCGCGAACCAGGGGGTCCTGGGCGTCGATATGGAAACCTCTGCACTAATGATCGTCGCCGAATTTCGACGAGTGGAACTTGGGATCATCCTGACTGTAAGCGACCTTGTGTATCGCAACGACTGGCCTAACATCTTTGGAACCGATGTATATCAAGACAATTGCGTCCACATGGCAGACATCGTGATGCAAGCCATCGGGGAACTCCTCGAAACGACCGGGAGGGTGTAATGGCTCCACAAGCAGCTGAACGAGTGAATCGATGTATACAGTTGCATCAATCGGGACAGCCCCTGTTTTATACCGGCCTAACTGAACGGCTTTCGCATGATCTTGGCCGCCAGATGGCCAGCACATGGGCGGACTTCATCCTTGTGGAGTTTGAGCACTATTCGCTCGATACGCGCGCCCTAACAGACTTCATGTATGGACTCCGCGACGGAGGACCAACCAACTCAGGCCACCGAACTCCGACGGTCCTGTGCACTTTGCCAGCAAACGGGATGACGGCCACAGAAGTTGAAGCGAACAGCTGGCAAATTCGTCACATTCTCAGCTCAGGCGTACACGGGATCGTGCTATGCCACGCCCGCTCCGCTGAAGCCACGCGCGCGTTTGTCAACGCGTGTCGATACCCAACCGCGGTGCTCGGACGGGATGTCGGACTATCCGAAGGAACTCGTGGACTCGGTGGTCAATTTGCAGCAGCTGAGATTTGGGGAGTATCACCCGATGAGTACATTCGGCGTGCCGAACCCTGGCCCCTTAACCCGGATGGTGAACTGTTGCTCGGAGTGAAAATTGAAGACCGGGATGGTGCTGCACATGCTCACGAGATTGCCTCCACGCCCGGTCTCTTTTTTGGGGAGTGGGGACCCGGTGATATGAGTCTTTCACACGGTCACATTGGCGGGCACGATCCCCCATATCGGACTGATGTCGACGACGCGAGACAGTCAGTCCAGAAGGCCTGCAGTGAAGCTGACCTGGCATTTCTCTGTAGCTGGAATGACCCATCGATGAGCGTCGAAGCCCGTGCCCAACATCTGCTACACACGGTGGGCGCCACCATCATTAGTGGTGAAGAAGCATTGGCCCAGGCAGGACGAAATATCACGAATCGACAGATGCCTGTCTGATTTTCCAGCACTCGTCGCGGCCTGACCTCTTACACTGATGACACCCTGTAACCGACACGTTGTCAGAGAAAGACCAAAACATGCGAGTGGGATTCATCGGTCTTGGAGCCATGGGACTGCCTATGGCTCGTAACCTCAGATCCGCCGGGTTCGATGTCGTTGTTCATAATCGAAGTCGAGGGAAGGTCGACGACTTTGTCGCTGAAGGCGGCACTGCCGCCGCCACCGCCGCCGAACTTGCTGCGTCCGTCGACGTGGTTTGCACCTGCTTACCAATTCCATCCGTCTGCGAAGATGTTTTTCTTGGGCCAGACGGCGTGGATAGTGGCACCCCTGGTGAACAGCTCTGGATCGACTTTAGTACCAACGGCCCGGACACATCCCAACGCATCAGCGATGCAGCGAACAGAAACAATTGTGCCTATCTTGACGCACCGATTAGTGGCGGTGTTTGGGGTGCTGAAGCCGGAACCCTGGCAATCATGGTTGGCGGAGATGCTGATGCTTTTGCCCAAGGCGCGCCGGTCTTTGACGCAGTAGGAGCCAACATCAAGCACTTCGGGCCATCCGGTAGCGGAAGTGTTGTCAAGCTCGTCAACAACCTCATCGGCGCAGCAACAAACGCCGTGATTGCCGAAGGCTATGTCGCGGCGGTTAAATATGGAATCGATCCGGCCGCCATGTTTGAGACGCTGCAGAGCGCAACCGCAGCTAGTCCGGGCCATGAACGTATGATTGGCGAAGGTGTCTTGCTGCGAGATTTCGAACCAAAATTCGCCCTAGACCTACATGCCAAAGATCAACAACTCGCCGCGGACCTGGGCAAGCTCGTTGGTGTTCGAATGCTGGTCACGAGCACAGTTAACGAGATATACAAGGAAGCTCAAGCAAAGGGTTACGGCGGAAACAACACAACCGCCGTCATCCGTCCTCTTGAAGATCTTCACGAGGTCACGGTGGAATCATCCCCATAGCCAGTGCGAATACGTCGTCTAAACCATATTGTGCGAGGAAACATGTGATGGCTGACCACCTCAATGTTCTAGGTGTCTCAGGCAGTCTGCGTCAGGGCTCGTTCAACACCGGGCTCATCCGAGCAGCAGTCGAACTCCAGCCCGACGGACTGCGCTGCACGAGGTTTGACCTCCACGACATCCCGCTTTTCAACAGCGACCTTGAAGATGAAGCCCCCCCCGCTCCCGTCGCGTCATTTTATTCAGCACTCACGTCAGCGGACGCCCTGTTACTTGCGGTACCCGAATACAACTATTCGATAACCGGGGTCCTAAAAAATGCGATCGACTGGGCCTCGCGCGGGGACCCTTCGCCACTGGATGGCAAACCCCTGGCAATTTTGGGTGCTGGCGGACGGCATGGAACCGTTCGCGCCCAGTCACATATGAGGCAGATTGCACTACATAACAGTATGCGCGTCATGATCGACCCAGAACTACATATTGCTCGCCCACGAAAGCTCTTTGACGATCAGGGCAACCTGACTGACGAACAAACTCGAACCAGGTTACGAGAATTCCTCGTCGCCTTTGCGGCCTGGATCACACACAGCCAAAACGATCCGACCCTTCGTTACATATAAGCCAAACACCGGATATCTAGATCGACCTAGCTGCCGGGGGGCGATGTATCGCCCACAATCACGCGCGTGACGTCACACGGGCCCATCTTCAACCCCTTCGTGATGCTTCGGATCAGGAACCGTACACTTACATCCCATAACCAGTCATTCCCGCATTGATAGGATCAGTACATGCCGCCTGCCACACCAATTACAGTCGCACACGGAGACGGTATCGGGCCCGAAATTATGGCCGCCGTACTCGAAATACTCAGCGCTGCAGGAGCTGAGCTTGACATCGAAACGATTGAGATCGGTGAACAGGTCTACCTGCGCGGCACACCTTCAGGAATCGATGACAGCGCATGGGAATCCATCCGGCGAACACGAGTGTTCCTTAAAGCACCGATCACCACCCCTCAAGGCGGGGGGTTCAAGAGCCTAAACGTCACGACCCGTGTTGCCCTAGGGCTTTACGCCAACGTCCGACCGGCTATCTCGTACCACCCGTTCGTCCAGTCCAAACACCCGGATATGAATCTGGTCGTGATTCGAGAGAATGAAGAAGATCTGTACGCAGGTATTGAGCATCGGCAAACCGCCGATGTCATGCAGTCGCTCAAACTTATTACCCGCCCTGGCAGTGAGCGGATTATCCGGTTCGCTTTTGACTACGCACAACGAAACGGCAGATCGAAAGTCACCGCATTCGCTAAAGACAACATCATGAAGCTGTCCGATGGTCTGTTCCATGACGTGTTTGACGAAGTTGCCGCGGACTATCCAAGCATAGAAGCGGAATACTGGATTGTTGACATTGGTGCCGCCAAGCTGGCCGACACCCCGGAGGCCTTCGATGTCGTCGTCTTGCCCAATCTCTACGGCGACATTCTGTCTGATGTTGCGGCGCAGATCGCCGGATCCGTAGGCATGGCAGGAGCTGCAAATGTAGGCGAAGGAGCAGCTATGTTCGAAGCTATCCACGGGTCCGCTCCCCGACGCGCCGGCCAAAACCTCGCAAATCCCTCTGGACTCCTGAACGCTGCTGTTCTCATGCTCGTCCACATCGGGCAACCGAATATCGCCTCAACGGTTCAGAATGCCTGGATGCGAACCCTTGAGGATGGGATTCACACATACGACATTTACGACGAAGAACGAAGCAATAAAAAAGTTGGCACCCGCGAGTTCGGGGCCGCTGTTACAAGCCGGCTTGGCGAACAACCCACAACCCTAACGCCAGCCACCTTTGGGGCAGAAGGCGCCAAAAACACATCCACTGCATCGGTTTCGTCCAACGTAACCCCAATTAAGCAAACCGTCGGCGTTGACGTTTTCTTTGACTGGACTGGCGGAACCCCATCCGATCTAGCAAATCTTCTCAAGCCCACCAATAGTGGTGAACTGGTGCTGCAGATGCTAAGCAACCGAGGCGCCCAAGTATGGCCAGAAGCCCTAGCAGATGGTCTGCTTGTCGACCACTGGCGCGCCAGATTTACTGGACATGAGGTATCGGCCGTAAGTCACGCTCAGATCGCAGCACTGCTCACCCGTATCGCTGAAACAGGACTTGATTTCATAAAAACCGAAAACCTGTGCACCTTTGATGGCAAGCCGGGTTACTCACTCGCCTTAGGAGAATAAACAACATGAGCACATCATCCGAAGTCCCGCTGGTCGGTATCGTGATGGGTAGCGCGACAGATTGGGATGTCATGCAGCGAGCCACAAAGACGCTGGCCGAGTTTGACGTTGCCTACGAAGCCCGGGTGCTGTCAGCGCATCGCACACCCGATGAAACCGCAGAGTGGGCAAAATCGGCCGAAGAACGAGGACTCCGCGTGTTGATCGCCGCAGCAGGTGGAGCCGCCCATCTAGCAGGGGTGGTAGCCGCTCATACGGTATTGCCCGTCCTGGGCGTCCCTATGCAAGCATGGTCTCTAGACGGTCTGGACTCCCTGCTGGCCATGGCCCAAATGCCCCGCGGAATCCCGGTCGCGACATTGGCGATCGGAAGTGCAGGAGCTACAAATTCCGCTCTGCTAGCTATCGAGATCCTTGCCCTAAGCAACCCAGACTTACGTGAGAAACTAAGCGAATTTCGTGCAGCGCAAGCCCGTGACATCTTGAACACAACTCTGGAATAGTCCACCTGAATACATCAAGTGCGCGGGAATTACTTCGTACAAGTGTCTACGACCACCGGTGCCTTGCTGCAAGTACCGGTACTCCAAGGATGGTGATCACCCATGACGACGTCACATAAGCTTTTTCAGAAACACTGGGATAGCGTACAGAGTGGCGATATGGACGCTATTGTGGGCGACTATGCCGAGGATGCTCTGCTGATCCGACCAGACCGGACACTTTCAGGACACGAAGGCTGCCGAACATTCTTTCATGATCTATTCCAAGAACTTGAAGGATTTTCAGCTCAACAACACTCGGTAACCATTAGTGAAACAACCGTACTTCTCGAATGGCGAGCTAGCCACGCTGACGGACGCCAAGCAATCGGCGTCGACACCTTCATCATCGAAAACGGAAAGATTCATATCCAAACCCTTGCGTTTGAGATTCAGTAGCCATGCAACATCGCGCGCAAGTAGTGAGATATGGACCTGCCATATCCACCTCCTAAGTCCACCCGAGAACACATGACTCAACCCGTGCACGTGAGGTTCTGCAGCTGGGGGGTTAGACTCGCACCCCGATGCCAAGGGTGGAGGCAGAGATGACCATAGGTTCAGGATCGCATGTCTACGAAGTTGTTGATGATTGGGGAAATCTTCCAGACGACTTGAGCTTTGGCACCACCCATGGGGTAGTAGAGGACTCCCACGGTCGTATCTACATCCACCACACCAATAGCCCCTCGGTCTTTGTCTTCGATGCCAATGGCAACTTTATAGACGCCTGGGGCGAAGCCTATGCCGAACACGCCCATGGCATGCATCTCGTACAGGAGTCTGATGGTGAGTACCTCTACCTCTCCGCTACCCGCCACCATTTCGTCGCCAAGACAACACTCACCGGCGATGAGGTGTTCAGGATCGGCACGCCTGATCTCCCTGCCATCTACGACGAGACTCGCCTGTTTGTCCCAACAGAAACTACGGTAGCTCCGAACGGTGACATCTACATCACAGATGGATACGGCGAGCATTGGATTCACCAATATCGATCAGACGCCTCTTACGTTCAGTCATTTGGAGGGCCGGGATCCGAACCGGGACAAATAAATAACCCTCATGGAATCGAGATCGACCTTCGTCACGATACCCCCCGTCTAACCGTGGCTGACCGACGTAACTCACGTCTTCAATACTTTTCGCTGGATGGCGATCACATTGGATTTCTCGACCACGATCTTCGATTGCCATGCACAGCCAAGTATCACGACGGTGAAACCTATGTTCCGGACTTGCACTCCCGACTAACGATCTTCGATTCCAATGACGAGTTAATCACCCATCTAGGTGACTGGCCTCGCTGTTGGGAACGGGACGATTGGCCAAATCTCCCAAGATCAGAATGGACGAGTGGAAAATACTCTTCGCCTCACGACATGCATGTAGATGGAAGCGGCAACATCTATCTCGTTGAATGGCTACCGGAGATCGGTGGCAAGGTCACCAAACTGCTTCGCCAGTAACTCAATTTAAACAACAGACCATGGGGATCTGCCAATGACAGTGGATAACGCTGCCCGAACACGAGTTCGGGCAGAATTGCCCGAGATCTGTGAAATTCAGGATCAGGAACTCGCGAACAAAGTCGTTGAAGCGTGGGCACATGCACTGGCGCAAAGTTCCTTCGAAACCATTGCAGACATTCCAGCCTCCGGTAACCCCGACACGCCTCCTCTCAAGACCGGAACGCAGACAGATCACATCCGCGGTGTGACGCGTCTCGCCATAGCAATCACGGATGAGCTTGGTCAACAATTCCAGCAACTGGCTGTAGATCGAGATCTCGTGATTGCCGCAGCGCTATGCCATGACGTTGGCAAGCCATGGGAATTCGATCCCAAGAATCAGACCCGTTGGTCCAATAACCGGATCCGTACTGGCTGGCCTTCAATCCGACATCCTGGATACGGAGTGCATATCTGTTTGACGGTAGGACTTCCGGAAGAAGTTGCTCACGTCGCAGGTGGACATTCGGGAGAAGGCGAACTCGTACAACGCAGCCTGACTAATGTGATTGTGCACCAAGCCGACTACGCTTTCTGGGGTGTTCTTAGAGCTGGCGACCTGCTGAACGATGGAGCCTAACCACTCCACCAGCTTAAGGTGGTGGCAACGCGCGCAGGGTCAGACGTGCACCGGTCTCACGCTCAACAACCCCTGTCAGAACATATGGATCGGCCCCAGATAGGTCAAAGGTGAAACGTCCTGATACATCAGCCCACGGATCGCGTCGTTCCATGTCAAACACGCCTATGCGCACATCCTGCCCCGTGATTCGAACCTCTTTATCCGACCCAGAGCGTGTGTACTCGATCGTCCCGCTGACCTGTATTTCATTCTCATCGGTCACGGATGGATCCAGACGAAGCACATAACCGTCAAACTGAATCCGAAGCGTAGTCATCCCTTCCTTTTCAGTCCGACGAAGGGTCGCGGTGCCTCTCGTCCCATCAATCACGCGCGTACCATCAAACCCCTTAATCCCTGGACGCAACTCATGCTCAATCACCCGCGTTACAAATGCCCGCATCAAGCGGGCCACACGTTCTTCCTGCGTATAGGTGGAGACAGACGGCGCATTGTCCGGACCAATATCCTCTACATCAATCGCAACAACCACGACCGCAGCTGCAATGACTGCTGAAGCCAAACCAATGAGCAAGTGGGCCCGTCTCACCCACCGTCTCCAACCACGTCTTCCGTCAGCAGCACTTGGACGCGTTCAGCAATGTCGTCACGGATACGTCGCACCTTATCAATGGATTGGCCAGATGGGTCCTCGACTTTCCAGTCCATGTATGTTTTTCCAGGAACAAGCGGACATGCGTCACCACAACCCATCGTGATGCACAGATCGGCGGCAACGACATCGTCGTTAGTAAGCCGCGCTGGAAACCCTTCACTAATATCGATGCCAATCTCCTGGATCACCGCCACAACAACAGGATTCACATATTCTTTAGGTTCAGTCCCAGCCGACATCACCCGGACCCGATCCCCCGCAGCCGCGCGAAGAAATCCTGCCGCCATCTGGCTCCGACCTGCGTTGTGCACACAAACAAAGATGATCGCAGGACGATCGTCATTGAACATGTCTTCGCTCTCAGAATTCACAGTGTCGCTTGGACTAATTCACCGGAAGCTGCACAACCACCATCATAGGCACTCAAAGGTCATGCTTGGGAAATAGTGGCCGCCGTTTCGCCTGCGCTTAGCTCTAAAGTCTCAGCTGTGACTTTTTATCGGAATATCAACGCGTAGAAAAAGAGAGCTGGACCACCCGGCTAATAATGAACGATAACTGGCGTACCAATCTTGCAAAAACTCCATGCCCACTGAGAATCATGAAGCCGAAGATTCACGCATCCGGCACTACGAGTACGACCGAAGTCGTTATGCCAGTAGGCGTAATGAAAACCGATCCATTCCTCGGTGAAGTACTGAATATGCTGAACATCGCTCCAGTTGTATCCGGCCGCAGTACTACCATTTGAAATAAGTCGCGCACGCGGGATCTGACTAAATATTCGAAAACGCCCCGGTGGGGTGAAATCTGGGTATAGCCCGGTAGATGTACCAGCGACATGCACCGGCTCACCATCTAAAAAAAACGTCACTACCTGCCGCGTAAGATCCACCTGAACATGCCGAGTCCCCGATGCCTTCTGGTCAAAATGTAACGCCGCTAAATCAACGACCGGCGCATATCCCGCCTGATCCACTGCCCCCGTCGGAAGCCGCATGCGCTCGGATTCAAGAACCCCAATCGGAAGCTCCGTAACTTCGCCAGCACGAGCCATCAACACCGATCGTTCAAAAACCTGCCACAGGAAACCGGCACTAACAATCGGGGCAGCCAGCGGATACCCGAATCGATACACGCCACCATCTTCACGGAAATACGCCCATAAGTCTTCATGGACCCCATATCCCGTCTCATCAAAAAAATGGGACGCATCAAAGGCCCTATTTCGATTCGATCCAGAACGTGTTCGTAACCGGTCAAGATCCCGATCTGGCCTCGAGGCCACATACGGTCGACCCAAATCAAGCGGTACCACCCCAAGTGGATCACGTGTAGACGCTGAAATAGCCAGAGCACCTCGTTCAAAATACTGTACGTACCGACCATCCAATTTAAGGAGTTCTGTCACCGGCCATCCCAGACCATTCTCAGCGCCGTATTGAAGCCACCAGGCCAACACAGAACCTCCAATGTGATGACCGGTGTCAGGAATATAAATAGCTGGGGAAGGAACAAGCCGTGAGGCATGAAGCCCGTCGAACGACCCTAGACGAGACCCAGTAGCAAGGCCAATCGCCGCACCTAGTCGCCACAATAATCCTCGACGATTTAATGTCGCTAATCGAACCATCGATGCCACACGATCACGTCCGCCATAGATAAGGCCAGTTGTCAGAGACCCGACCCACTATAGTTCCCCATCCCTGCCGCCGCAGCTTTAACAATCGATAACAACTCGCTTGCACGATCTGACATCACACAAAAACAAAACGCTCAAACGAAGGTCCTTATTATGTCAACCTATGTCGCGTTCATCCTCCAGCCATATTCATGTGCTACCGCTGCTGGATCGCCGCTGGTAGAAGCATCAATTCAGGAACATAGGCTCGCGAAGGAAGCGACGTCACAAAAACAACCGTATCGGCCACATCCACGGGCTGCAAGGCCTGAGCCACGATTGCTTGTGGAGTCGGCGACGGCCGGCGTCCTAGCATCGGTGTCTCGGTCAAACCCGGAAACAAGACTGTGGCACGAATCCCATGCTCTGCTTCTTCACGCATAAGTCCATGCACAAATCCCGCTTCCGCATGCTTGGTGGACTGATAAGCAACTCCTGAAACATCAGGGATCTGCACCGCGGCAGACGAGATCACGACAAGCCGTGCACTGCATTCACGAAGGGTAGGTAATGCGGCCTGGGTAACGTCATACAGTCCCCACAAGTTTGTCCGCTGCATCAATTCCCAATCCGAGGCACTAAGGACTTCCAGGGCACGCTTCGGAATGTTCCAACCTGTGGCATACACCAGAATGTCGATTCCCCTCAACACGTCAACAATATTCGATACGGAGTCACGGGCAGCCTTTGAGTCTTTGACGTCCACAGCGATAGGAACAGCTCGACGACCCATCGTCTTTATTTCAGCAGCAACTACTGTCAGGGCATCAAAATCGCGAGCGAGTACGGCCACATCGGCTCCGGCGCGCGCAAGCGCCAGGGCTGTTTCACGCCCCATTCCACTACTAGCCCCGTACACGGCAGCACGTTGCCCTCGATGTGTATGGGTCATACAACCAGTCCAATCGTTACCGAATGAATGACGACAGTCGACGCCAGAAGTGAGAATCTCACATTGCTGACCCAGCGATATAAATCAGCGGATACGTCCTCGGCCACACGGATGCCCGCAATGATCAGGAACCCATCTCCCTACTGCCGTACGCTTTCGGCAGACTAAACGACGACCGAGACAAAGCTAGTTTCCGTAAGCAGCCGCAAGAGTTTCTTCCGTAAAACCTTCTGCGACACGTCCATCCGCAACGTACCCATATAGCGCCGCTTTAAAAATCGTTTCGAGGGTCGCTACAGTCGCAACTGCAACTCCTACCGTGACGACTCCAACCCCGATACCTGCAACCATAGAAACTTTTCCGATCAGGAAAGCCGGAACCGCGGCAGCTAACACCGCGACGAGTCCAACGATACCGAAACCAAAGTTAGCGACCATCTGCTCACCCCAAGTTCTCTTGAACAATGAGCCTGACCGCTGAATAGCTCCAATGGGGCCGATATTTTCAGCAACAAGGACTGGCACGACAAAAAACGTCATATAGGCCCAAACACCGCCAATCATCGAAAGCACCAATTGGCTCAAAAAATTATCGCGTGAATTACTCCGCATCACCTGCAAGATAAGCCCGACGGTGGCCGAGATCAGCGCCCAACCCGCGATTTGCGGCAGCCGTCGGTTAGCCATCTGGAATCCCTCACCCATGGTTGACTGGCCACCAGCCAGTCGAACCATCGCGGCTCCGGCCAGCGCAGCATTGAAATAGATAATTACAAACGCGAGACCGAAATAGGTGATCGCCAGTACAACTACATCACTAAGCGCTAGCCCTGCCTCCGATTCCATGCGATCCAACAAACCAATTCCGGAAACTATCCCGGTCATCAGGCCTGCAAAAGCTAAGAACGCAAGGCCAGACAACAAGGGAAACGCAATGAGCTTCCGATCGCGTTGTAGCACGCCCCAACTTAACTTAATGAGTTCTAGAGTTCGTCCGAAGGTTGCGAACATGCTGTCTTTCGTCTCCTAGCAGCGGTCGTTATGGCAAGGATAAATCCTCTATAGCTTCTATGGCGACCTGAATCGCCTTTAGGTCTAGCTCTCGAACCCGGATACAGACTCACCAGCAATCTGTCGCCCACGAAGCATCACCTGATCGAGCATTGATGGGGTGAGACGACCAGTAAACGTATTTTGCTGGCTGGGATGGTACGAACCGATCATTGTGTGGCGACCAAGCTTGACCTCAGTCCCATGCCCAAACGGTACGACCGGACGTGGGACGTCCTCCCCATGATCCCGATACAAACGGAATAGGTGTCGCCATGCCTCACCACCTAAGGCGATCAACACGCGGACTTCTAACAACAATCGCAATTCCCCTTCTAGCCACGAACGACAGGCTGCTCGCTCAAGGGAGGTCGGTTGGTTTTCTGGAGGTGCACACCGGACAATCGCTGTCACATATGCGCCGCTGAGCCGCAAGCCGTCGTCCCGATGTTGACTCTGCGCTTGATTAGCAAAACCCGTTCGGTGTAACGAAGCGAACAAGAAGTCGCCAGACCGATCACCGGTAAATACGCGACCTGTCCGATTTGCACCATGTGCCGCCGGAGCTAACCCCACAAGCACCACCTGCGCTTCGGGATCACCAAATCCGGCGACCGGTTGGCCCCAGTAGATTTCGTCACGAAACGCAGTGCGTTTCGTTCGGGCAACATGTTGACACCAGGACACAAGCCTCGAGCATCTTCGACATGCATGTATATTTTCGGCCAGCTGTGGAAGATCGATTATCAATTAACTTTGACCTGAAGAAGCATTCCAAGGGTACGCTTTGCTTATGGATTTAACGACGGCTATTCCCGTCGTGGCGGTAGGGGTAAGCCTACTTGCCATAGGCATGTGGGCAATCGGTGCCCGCCTTCGAAGGCTCCAGTCAAGTATTGAAGCAGCGGACCGTAGACTTGCTGACGCGTTCCTGATGGTTCAGCAGGTTACCGGGGAGTCGAGATCAACGCAGGAAGACACCATAGGTCGGTTGAACACGCAAATCGGCCATATTTCTTCAGCCACAGACGACCTGTTGAATGAAACCCGACGGCTTACGCAGGCACTAAGTGCACCTGGACCCCGTGGTGGCCTAGGCGAGGTCTTGCTTGAAAACCTCTTGCGCGACGCGCTGCCTGAAGATGCAGTCACACTCCAACATTCCTTCTTGGACGGTCGACGTGTGGATGCGACAGTACGAGTACGTGACCGAATTATTCCGATCGACGCTAAGTTTCCGCTTACCGCATTTGAGGCAATCGTAACGGCCAAGGATGAGAAAGGCCGTGAGGCGGCTCGACGAAGATTCACGAAAGATATCCGACGCCACGTAGACGCAGTCAGGGAGTACATCCGACCTGAAGAGCAAACGGTCGATTATGCATTGATGTACATCCCCGGCGAAAACATCTTCCATGAAATCATGCGGCGTGATCGAGGCCTAGACGACGGATCCCAATTGTGGACCTACGCCCACGAAAATCGGGTGATCCCCACCTCACCCAACACCCTCTTCCTCTACATCCAGACTATCGCGTTGGCCCTTCGTGGCCTGTCGGTGGAACGCAGCGCCCGCCAGATTCAAACACAGTTGACGTCGCTCTCACAGGACATTCGTCAAACCTCCAGTGATGTAGAGACCCTCGGTTCACACTTGCGAAATGCCCAGACCAAGCAACAAGAAACCTCACGTCGGCTCTCAGCTTTACAGCAAAAAGTCGAAGTACCGATCAACCTGGATCGTCCTGAATAGTTGCCGAAGGTCGAGGCGTAGAAGACGTCTCAACCGACCTGAGAAATGGGCGAAGCCGAGCAACCAAGTCAGCTGGCACTTCTTCTTGAGGCAAATGACCAGCCTCAGCAAGGATTACCGTTTCAGCGTGCTGGAATTGGCATCCCAGCCAACGCGCTTGCCCCAAAGTCGCAGTTCGATCAGCGGCACCCCATACCAAAAGCACCGGGCACTCAACCTCTTGCACCATATTGTGGTAACTCGACGGATCAATGCCCGCCAGCATCGCAGGTAACGCTTCAAAAAACCCTGGCGTACCATATGGAACATATTGCCGATCCACGTCGGCGGCAGTTACCCGCCACGGGTCACGTCGTCCAAGCATCTGCCCAAAACGGACAAACCAACGCTGTGCATAAAGCCGGCGCATTACAAAGGCCGTAATGCGCGGAAACAATTTTGCTATAGCAAGCACGGACCTGATGCCACGACCCGCGATCAGAAACGGATCCACTAACACCAGACCTCGAACATGTTGAGGATATGTACTTGCCATTGCCACAGCAGCCTGGCATCCAGCCGAACTCGCAATAACGACTGGGTTTTGAACCTCGTGAATCCGCAACCATTCCACGAGACGGTTCGCGTGAAAATCGCCATCGAAAGCCGCTGTCGACGGCTTGTCAGAAAAACCATGCCCGAGAAGATCCACAAGATGCACGTGATGATCAGAAGCGAGATCAGGCGTAATGAATTCCCATGTGCTTGAATTTCCCGCAAAGCCAGGAAGCATCACGAGATCAGGCCCGTGGCCAAGAGACCGGCTATACATTCGTCCACCCTCAACCAATGTTCGTTTTCCGCCCACCTGCTCAACGTATGCAGAAACATCAATCGGATGTGGACGGCCTCGAAATACAAGCCCCGCTAACAATCCGCCAATCAAAGGTATGGCAAATTTCAATAGTGCCTCCAATGCACGAGTACATCGCCAAACCTGTTCGCTATGCTAGGCTTCCCTTCACTAATTTGCATTCTTATAGTCGCTGGCACCGTTCGCCTTAGCGGTACAAAACTGATAAAAACAACCTGTGCGTAACTACGAACTTGTCGTCATCTTCGGTGTAGATCGAGTACCGGAACTCGAAACATCCCATATTGACATTGTCACTGAGCGTCTTAGCGCAAGTGG
Source organism: Chloroflexi bacterium UBA6622 (assembly GCA_002433065.1). Lineage (GTDB taxonomy): Bacteria > Chloroflexota > UBA11872 > UBA11872 > UBA11872 > UBA11872. The sequence continues at coordinate 228,023 of DJHK01000028.1, read as the reverse complement.
CGCTGAAATCGATAGCGTGAATTCGTGGGGTCGCCGCAAGTTCGCCTATCCAATTCAGAAGCAACGAGAAGGTCATTATCTTCTGGTTCGATTTTCAATGGATCCTGAAAAAGTCGAAAGTCTGGAACGCTCGCTGCGTCTTGTCGAAGAAGTAACACGGTTTCTTGTAGTCCTCGAAGATCCCGATGTTGCCGCGTTTGAAGCCAAAAAGCTTGTCGAGGCCGAGCGTTGAGCGAACAGCCTGCGACTCGCAGCCGATCTCGTGGACTCAACAAAGTACAAATCATTGGAAATCTTGGTCGAGATCCAGAAATGCGGTTCACGCAGGACGGAACTCCAGTCACTAATTTCAGCGTCGCAGTCAATGACAGCTGGCAGGGACGAGACGGTGAACAACGTGAGAGGACCGAGTGGTTCAGAGTGGTCGCATGGCGACGATTAGCAGAGATTTCGAATGAATATCTGCGAACAGGACGAAAAGTTTATGTGGAGGGACGTTTGGAAACGCGGCAATGGCAAGATCAAGAAGGTAATGACCGCTATACGACCGAGCTAATTGCCCGAGAGCTATTAATGTTGGGAGGGCGCGACGACGTAGACCCGCCCAGTGATACGCGCCAAGAGCCAGTTACCGATTCCTCTATCAGCAATGACAACAATGAAATCACCGCAGACGACTTGCCCTTCTAGCATTCATTCACAGGATATGCACTAATGACCAGCGAACCTGAAGCCGCAACAGAAACACCTAAGATCGACAGCCCCACAGCTGGGCCACCGGCGCGAAATAATGATCGACCGGATAGCCGGGGTGGTGGCGGTGGCCGACATGGCGGTGGCCGGGGTGGCGGTGGTCGCGGTCGCGGCCGTGGTCGTGGCTTTAGACGCCGCGGTGACTACTTCAATCAGTCTGGTGAACCCATCGACTACAAGAATTCCACCCTACTTCGCCGCTTCATAGCAGATAGCGGCCGAATCGAAGCACGACGTAAGACCGGAATCACGGCCAAGAATCAACGAAAACTGGCCATTGCCATTAAGCGCGCTCGGTTTCTCGGCTTGCTTCCGTACATCGTGCGGCGCCGGCTGCACGGCTAGTTCTCTCTCGAGTCTCTCGCACGGATGCCACCGCGCACCCGTGCCCAGCGTCGACGCACCATACGTGATCGGCAGCGCAAGTCACGACAACCTATCCAGGTATCCGTCAGGTGGCGAGACGTTCCCACTGCACTGCGTGACTGGTCCGATCTCCCGCGTGCCCAACGGGCAGCAACAGTTTCCCGAACGCTGACCATTTTGGCCTTCATCACGCTGAGCCTCGTGGGCGTGCTTGTAGGTGGCGCAATTCATCGGGAAATATTTGTTAAACCCAACCAAGCCGTCGCTCGAGTTACCGACACCGACATAACAGCTGGGAACTACGCGAAGTTCCTGGCCTTCCGTCGATACGAGCTACAACAAATCGAGTCAGCAGGTTCAACTCAAATAGGGCAACCGGGATCGACCAACCCTCTCACCACCCTGTTTTTCGACGCACTTACCGACCTCATTAATGCAGAGCTTGTCCGTGCTAACGCAAACACTTTGGGGATTTCGGTTGATAAGGCCTCTGTAGATGCTGCACTGCTGGAGTTCGCCACAGGTCCCAAGGAGACCGAAAAAACCACCGAGCCCGATGTTGTCATTCAACAACTAAGCGACACATTGAATCTAGATAAAAAGAGCATTCGAACCTTCATCCAGCAAGACTTGTTAGCTAAAGCTGCGGCCAACAAACTTTCCGAGAACCTGGACCCTTCGCCTGAACAAATTCGCGTTTCGCAGATCGTGACCGCCACGGAGGATGACGCGAAGACCGTAGTTGCACGACTTAACGCACGCCAACCCTTCGAACTCGTAGCCCAGGAAGTTTCCTCTGATGCAAGTTCTCGCGTAGGAGGGAAGCTCGGGTGGATACCCAGAGGGCTAATGCCTGACAGCTGGGACAAAGTTGCCTTCAACCTGCGCTCTGGAACCAGGAGTCAGCCCATTCGCACCGCTCAGGGCTGGCACGTCATCGAAGTACACGAACACTCAAAATCCCGAGAGCTTACCGCTCCAGTGTTGACACGACTGCAAATGGCAACGTTTGATGCGTGGATTGACGAACTCCGCCTCGCGACCAAACCTGAAATCCTACTGACAGCCGAGACCATCACGTGGGCACAAGACCAACTGCCGCCGCTGCCGTGACAACCAGATGTCGCGCAAGGCAAACCCTCGTTACCTACCCGCTTCAGAAACCAGACCCTGCGGGTATCGAAGCATGATGCTAAAGCCCATCGAGATAACCGCCAGGACTGCTCCGCCGATAAAGGGCACCTGATAACCGTAGACCTCCCACAAGATTCCACCAGTTACAGGGATGACAACGGCTGCCACGTGATTCATGGTCATGCCAGCGGTCAAGCTCGGCCGCAAATCATCGGGCGTGACCAGAATATTGCGGAGATATGTCGTAATCCCAAGCTCTGCACTGAAGAAGAGGTTGTCGAGGACATACAGAACAAAAAGTAACGCGAGACTCGGGATGGTCGCGTAACCCACAAAAATCATGGCGAGTGCACCGAACGCGAGCACAAGCACCGGCCGTTCGCCAACGCGATCAATCAAGCGTCCAAAAAAATAAGCTCCGGCCACCGTCATGACACCGTTGACGATGCCCAGTAATGCAATGGTCTGCACGCCGACACCGTAATTTCTAACAAGCAAAAATATCGCAAATGTCATAAAGATATGGCGTCGCCCACCATCAAGAAACGTCAGCACGTAGTACAACCAGTAGCGACGCCGCAAGACGATTCTCGGTTGCGCACGCCTCTCCTCAAGGCTTACACCACCAACCAAGCCACGAAGTCTGAACACAAACACGGCCCCCAGAGCCACGACCAACCCTGACACAATAAAAATTGGTCGCATCCCAATCACAATGACGACCAGCGCAACAAAAGCTACGCCGCTCAGTTGTGCAAGGGCCCCTATAGACCGGAGTTGACCAAGTCGCCGTCCCTGAATCTCACGTGTACTGAGCCGCAAGGCAATAGTGTTTGCAACGGGCCACCAGAGGTGAAATCCAACGCTACCGATCAACGAAAAGACCACGAGCGCCTCAATCGTCTGGACATGGAAATAATTCAAGTAGCCAATCGCAACAAGCAAAAGTGCAGCAGCCCCAAGAATCGGCTCCGCCACGGTCATTACAAGAGCACCAATCAGAACCGTGAGCAGACCAGGCACCTCTCGAATGGACTCAAGCAAGCCCAATTGGTCGGGACGAATATGCAGTTCTTCCGCCATGAAATTAGTAGATACCGTAATGAAAATTGACCATCCCATTCCAAACGAAAACGAGGCTGCACCCAACCAGGCAAATGGCGGAATGCGATGCGGAAACAACTGACGAAGCCCTGTCATCGGAAACGCGGAGTCCTAATAAAACTCCCACCTAGCATCGCGAGCCAAATAACAGACTGGTTCACGAATTTATCGACGAAGTCGACCTTTTCCGTCGCATTTGGGACAGATCCCATTAAGTTCGTGCCAGCCTCCAGGCTTTGTCGGATCCGGCCATCGCTCACTCACACTCCCTGAACCAGAACACCGCGTACAGCTAGGCCCTGTGGGGGGGAGAAGTCGTGGCACCACGACAACCGCTACAACAACAAGCACCGAAAATACGAGCCAAATTTCTAGCGGCACGAGTACCTCAAAAACGCCATGCTCCCCCACCAGTATAGGCAGCGTTTCGCCGTATCTTGGTCGCTATTTGTCTGCGATTTTCTCAGACCTTAAAATTGGCACTAGCTACCGGGAGAATTACAGCTTGGCAGGATTCGCACACCTCCATGTTCACAGTGAGTTCAGCCTGCTGGACGGCTTTTGTCGTATTTCCGATTTGCTCGACCAAACCGCAGCCCTTGGTATGGATTCCATCGCGCTCACCGATCACGGTGCCATGTATGCCGCCGCTGATTTTTATCTAGCGGCAAAAGAGAAAAAGATCCGACCAATCATCGGGTGCGAAGTTTATGTGGCTCCACGATCCCGAACCGATCGGGATGCAGCACTCGACCGACGGGCCTATCACTTGACCTTGCTCGCACGAGACTTCACCGGTTATCGCAATCTGGTTCGTCTCGTGTCTCGAGCCTGGCTTGAAGGCTTTTATTACAAGCCGCGCGTGGATCGTGAACTGCTCCAAGAACATGCCGGCGGACTCATGTGCCTCTCAGGATGTCCATCGGGGGAACTTTCCCGCGCACTCGCAGACGACGACCGCCCCCGCGCAGACGCGATTGCTCGATGGCATGCCGACACCTTCGGTCCTGACAATTACTACATTGAATTACAGCGGCCGGGTCTTCCCGATCAAGACATGTTAGTCAACAAGCTGAGCGATCTGGCAAACGGCCTAGGACTACCTACTGTGGCCTCAAACGATGTGCATTACCTAACCCCTGAAGATAAAGATGCGCACGACATCCTTCTCTGTATCCAAACCGGAAGCCTCGTGGCAGATACCAATCGAATGCGAATGGACGGGGAATGGCATCTCAAGTCCCCTGAGGAAATGACCAGAGCCTTCGATGACCATCCAGAAGCACTGCTCAACAGCACAAAGATAGCGGAACGCTGCAACATCGAACTTCCCTTTGGTCGTATCGATATGCCAAAACCTGAACTCCCAGATGAGATGACCGAGATCCAGTTCCTCACGCAACAAGCAACCGAAGGCTTAGAGCGTCGATTGGGTGACCCACCACCGGCCTATCAGGAACGACTCGCTTATGAACTCGACGTCATTGAACAGACTCAATTCGGACCATACCTGCTACTCGTTGGAGAGATCATGGCTTTTGCCCGAGATAAGGGCATGCTTACGGCTCCTCGCGGGTCAGTGAACGGAAGTCTTGTGGCCTACGCAACCGGCATGTCTGAAATCGATCCAATCAAGCATGACATTATCTTCGAACGCTTCCTAACACTTGGTCGAAAAGGTTCCATGCCTGATGTCGACATGGACTTTCCAAGCGATCGTCGTGAAGAAGTCATTGAGTACATTTCCAATCGCTACGGGAAGGACCATGTAGCCCAAATCGTGACATTCGGCACCCTCGCTGCCAGGGCAGCTGTGCGAGATGTCGGACGCGTGCTTGGGATGGAGTACGGATTGGTCGACCGTATCGCCAAACTAATTCCGGTCAACCCAATCACACCCTTCGACATTAACCGCTCCATAGAAACGGTAGAAGAACTCAAGAATCTGTATCAAACCGATGACAGCGTGCGACGCCTGCTAGATTCAGCCCGACGAATCGAGGGCGTAGCTCGACATGCCTCTACTCATGCAGCTGGCCTTGTGGTTTCGAATGACCCGCTCCAAGAACACGTACCACTGACCCGTTCAGGCGACGAGGGAAACCCTGTAGCCCAGTTCACTTTCCAAACGATAGAAAAGATTGGGTTGTTGAAATTGGACGTGTTGGGCTTATCGAACTTTCGAACAATTCAGCATGCGCTTCAGATGATTCAGACGTCCACAGGAAACTATCTTAAACCCGAAGAGATCCCTCTTGAGGAGACGAACGCATTTGAACTATTGCGGAGAGGGCGCACCGTTGGAATATTTCAGCTTGAGAGCGCAGGGATGACTAGAACGCTCCGTGACCTCGCGCCAAGCAGCATCGGTGAGCTGGCTGCCATTATCGCCCTCTACCGTCCTGGCCCAATGGCGAACATTGACACCTACATCGAACGAAAGCATGGAAGATCTCCTCCAGCCTTCTTACATGAAAAACTAGAACCTATCCTCCGTGAGACGTTCGGTGTTCTCGTCTATGCGGACCAAGTCCTAATGATTGCCCGGCAGTTCGCTGGCTATTCGTGGGACGAAGCCGACAACTTCAGAAAAGCCGTTGGAAAAAAAATACGAGAAGCCCTTGTAAGCGAACGTGAAAAATTTATACAGCGTTCGGTAGAAGGTGGCATCCCCAAAGACATCGCAGAAGATGTGTTCAAGTTGATTGAGCCTTTTGCCGGCTACGGCTTCAACAAAGCCCATGCCGTTTCATACGCAGTTATTGCGTATTGGACAGCCTGGTTAAAAGCACATTATCCGGTCGAATTTCTCAGCGCTTTGTTAGCCACAGAAGCCGGTGACGTAGCCAAGATCGCGCGGATAAAAGCTGAGGCGGAATTGCTAGGAGTGGATGTCCTACCACCGCATATCAACCAAAGTGGAATCACCTTTCAACCACGTGATCAAGCAATCGTGTTCGGTCTAGCGGCCGTGAAAAACGTTGGGGAAGCCGCTGTGGAGGCGATCGTAGAAGCAAGAGAAAACACAGGTGCCTTCACATCCCTCATGAACGCCTGTGAACGTGTGGATTTGCAGAAAGCACCACGACGAGCTTGGGAATCATTGATCAAAGTTGGCGCGTTGGACGAACTCGGTGAACGCCAGGCCCTGCTCCACGCCTTAGAACCAGCCATTAAGCGCGGCCAGAAACTGCAAGCCGACCGTGCGTCAGGCCAAGCCACTATGTTCGCAAGCACGGTTTTCGAAAGCTCTGAAGAACCAACTTTGGAGATGCCTGTGGTTGCGGCAGCCTCGGAACCCGAACGACGCCGCTGGGAAAAAGATTTACTCGGACTCTATGTCACCCAAAGTCCTTTGTCCGACCCAATAATTAGCGAGCAACTAGCGGCAAATGTCGACGTCCGAATAATCGAGCTCGAAGAAGTGCATACGGGCCAAACACTCACCGTCGGTGGAATTGTGTCGAACGTCCGGTCTTTCATGACCCGAAAGGGTCATGCCATGGGTGCAGTCACGCTAGAGGATCCCCCTGAATCAATTGAGGTGATCTGCTTTCCACGCATTTGGGAACGGATCGCTCCTGATCTTGAAAACGATCGGGTAGTTATAGCGAGCGGAAGGATCGAGGGAGATGACAACAGCCCCCGGATGCTTGCTGACAACATTTACGCCTTATCAACAGTGGAAGACACGGAAAGCAACCGTGAAATTAAGGATTACAGTTCTGCATCCGTCCAAACTACGACTGGCGCACGCGTCGTGGATGATTCTGAGCCTTCGCAAATGTCGGAGACCGTACGAAGTACGGCATCAAACGCCAAATCTAGCGAATCCCCGCCACGCACATTGCCTGCTCAACAACCCCCTGCACCGCCAAGCATCGGTGAGGACGAAAACACCTCGAAAAACTTCGAACCGACGCAGCAACCAACCGACTCTGGTCTTTCTGACTCTAGTTCGAATCCAGCTACGGCTACACATAGCGAGTCCACGTCGAACGAGTCACCACAAGCCGCTCATCCACGACTTGTCCTGAGGCTCCAAAGAACGCCGGACCCGGCCTTCGACATCGACCTGCTAAGACGTCTGGATGCTGCCGCTAAACAGGAGCCTGGCGAAACGGACCTTGAGCTTGCTGTCGTCAAGACTGACGGGTCGGTCGCCAGATTACGCTGGCCCTACCGTGTAAACGCCAGCGACAGACTGCGAACCGCGCTCGCACGAGAATTTGGCGATGATTCGGTAACAGTCGCCTAGACCGAGACACAAACCCAAGCCAGTTGGCCCAACTCAAAACCAATCGTTCGGGAATTCAACAGGTGAAACAACTTCGTCAAACTCTTTGAATTCATGTGCCACGGCAAGAGCTGCGACATCCGCATGTAGTTCTTCGATCGTTACCGGACCGACCACGCTTACATCCACATCCTTGCATGCCAATGAAAACGCAAGCGCCATGGTCGGAAGTGAAAATCCAAATTCCCTGCATCGACTTTCAATGTCGTGTACAGCGTCCGTCACGGCCATCGAGGCCTCCCGATAACTGTACCGGGCGCCTTCAACGACTCCGGTGCCAAGAATACTTCCACCATGGGGCGCGATGTTGACCACTCCCAGCTTATGACGACGAGCATGAGGATGGATTCGACGCTCAGCCTCGCGGTTTAGCAATGTGTAGTGATGGTATGAACCGATGATGTCGAACTCTCCGCTGGACGCCGCCCGGGCTGCGAAATTGACGTTGCCAACCGCCGTGCCGATAGCGCCAACAATTCCTTCATCCTGTAAGCGCCGTAGTGCTTCGAGAGTTCCACCGGGCCCCATGATCTGGTCCCAATGTTCCGGCTGGGCATCATGCAACTTCACGACAGGTAGTTGTTCACACCCCAACTCTAAAAGACTGGCATGAACACTACGCACTGCACGATCAGCATCAAAGTCGTACTCGATACCGCCATCATCAGCCTTGTAACGGCCGATCTTGGTCACCACCAAAAGGTCGTCAGGAGGTTCTGCTTCTTCCAAACGCGCCGCAAACCAACCCTGTTCGTAGGAAGGCGCGGTATCCACATGCCGGATTCCTAAACGAAACGCCTCGCGCAAAAGCTCAACATAGGCATCATCACCGACTTTTCCGATCGAGTTAGCTGATCCGAGAGCCAACCGGGTGGATTTCACCCCGCAACGTCCAAGCTTCACTGCAGGAACCTTCGGCAATTCCTTAGGCATACATCACATCCCACCAGTTGATCCGCTTCGAAATCCTGCGGATTTTAGTTAATCGACCGCAACCAACATACATGCCTATTAAGGATTCAATAAGGCATCATCATGGGCTAGTCGGTTGTGCGAGCGAGATTACCCTATGCCTGAACCCATTCCGCATGTTGATGTTGAACTCGAAGACCTGACGGGAAAACTCGTCGAACTGATTCAGCCAGGAACCAACATGGAACGAATCGCTGGCGGTTTGGCATTCACGGAAGGTCCGGTGTGGCGCGGAGACCATCTCCTATTCAGCGACATTCCAAATGATCGGATTTGCCGATGGCGAGAACGACCGGAAGGTCCTGAACTCACCACGTTTCGTGCATTTAACGGAAAAACCAACGGACTAACACTTGATCTTGAGGGACGGCTCCTCGGTTGCACACATGAAGCTCGTGCGGTCTTACGTTTCGATCACGATAATCAACCAACACCCATCGCCACACACTACGAGGGCCAACGACTGAACAGCCCCAACGACCTGGTCGTTGCCCGAGATGGAAGCATTTATTTCACCGACCCTCCCTATGGTATTGATGCGCTACCACCCGAAGCTAAGGAACAGCCAATCAATGGGGTGTACCGTCTTGGCACCGATGGACTACTGGCTTTGATTACCGATCGATTTGTCCGTCCGAATGGCCTCGCCTTCTCCCCCGACGAAAAAACTCTGTATATCGGAGATTCGGGAGGGCCACGCGACATTTGGTCGTTCGAGGTCGCCAATGATGGCCAGGTATCCAATCAACGTCAGTTCGTTGACATGGACTCCTATGAAGAACCAAGCAACCCTGACGGAATGAAATGCGATCGTGCAGGTCGGTTGTGGAGTACAGGACCGGGAGGAGTATGGGTTATGGAAACAGATGGGAGTGTAGTTGGCCGTATCAGGTTCCCGGAGCAACCAGCAAACCTCGCATGGGGTGGACCCGAATGGTCCACACTCTTTGTGACCGCCCGAAGCAGCGTGTACCGTATCGAAACACTTGCCCACGGCATACAGGTCCCGTGACCATGCAGAACGAGTATGGCTGCGCAGATGTCACATTACCGTGACGGTTTCTCAGTTGCCTCGTAAAGCCCTGATTTCGCTTCTTTGACACCAGATGTCATAGCAACCGTGCGTATACGAATTCGTCCATATGCAGATTTTGGACGCTTCTTTTCCGCGGAACCTGGCCAAACCTGCGTGGTTTCAATTGAAGAAGGCGCAACTGTTGGTGATTTGCTGGAAGCCCATGGGATTGAGGCCTCAGTGCGAGTCACCCTAGGGGTAAACAATCAGCTAGCTGCCCGCGAGACACAACTTAAAGATGGCGATAACCTTGAGGTTCTTGCGCCAATGTCCGGCGGCTCCACGCAATAGGATCTAATGCCAACCTCAGTCCAAAATCAGATTCTCCGAGTCAACCTCTCCAATGGTCGTATTTGGACAGAAAAGCCTGGCATTTCGTTCTTTCGGAGTCACCTCGGTGGTCGCAACGTCATCGCACACTATCTACTCACCGAGATCCCCAAGGGAAGTGATGCCCTTGATCCGGTTAATCGACTTGTGTTCGCCATGGGTCCTGTCACCGGCATCGCCCTACCTGGAGCAGGACGCCATAGCGTCGGTGCAAAATCTCCTCTCACAGGCCTCTTTGGCGAATCCGAGGCCGGTGGCTACTGGGGTTCTGAACTCAAGCAGGCTGGATGGGATGGGTTGGTAATCGAAGGCAAAGCTGAGACACCCGTCTACCTGTGGATCAAGGATCAAGTAGTCGAAATTCGAGATGCGCGCCATCTTTGGGGCCAAGTCACCGGACCGGTCGAGAACCGCCTCCGAGAAGAGCTTGGTGACACACAGGTACGCGTAGCGCAGATTGGCCCCGCAGGTGAAAACCTTGTGCGTTACGCCTGCATCGTCAACGACTTAAATGAGGTGGCTGGACGGACTGGTCTTGGAGCTGTCATGGGCTCAAAGAATCTGAAAGCAATTGCAGTCCGGGGAAGCCATCGCGTAGAGGTTTCTAACACGCTGCCAATCAAAACAACCGCACGTTGGGTTTCCCATGAGACCCTCGGTGAGGGAGGTTCTCACCATCGGCTCCATACCTGGGGCACAGGCGCAATGGTTCGTTCCAAGCAACTGGAAGGGCATCTGATCGTCCACAATTTTCGCGACGGGCAACTTGATCACGCAACGGATATCGATGCCATTACCATGCAAAACAAAGTCGTAGATCATATGGATCGCTGCTTTGCATGCTCCGTCCGGTGCAAAAAACGCGTGAAAATTGATACCGAGCAGGTAAAAGTAGATCCAAAATACGGTGGGCCGGAATACGAAACATTAGCTGCCATAGGAACTAACACCGGGATTACGGACATCATGGCCGTCTGCAAGGGAAACGAGATGCTGAATTACCTCGGCCTTGACAGTATCTCCGCCGGTGCGACGATCGCTTGGGCCATGGAAATGGCAGAAACCGGACGCTTTGCAGACCAAGGGTTGGATAAGGAATCGCTGCGATTCGGATCCACGGAATCAGTGTTAGAGATGATAGAAAAAATTGCCTACCGCAAAGGTGTTGGCGATCTACTGGCCGAAGGTTCCTTACGCGCAGCCCAAATTATTGGCGGCGATGCTGAAAAATACGTGGTCCACGTCAAGGGTCTAGAAGTAGCCATGCATGACCCTCGTGCCATGAAAGACATGCGAGACAACTATCCCATAACTCCCACGGGTGGTGATCACACAGGTGCTGGCCTGAAGCGAACATCCGTTCGAAATACCGTCGGCCTATGCCAATTCTTGCAATACAACGATGCTAAGGCACTGGAACTGCTGAATGCAGCAACCGGATGGGCTATGACACCGGAGGAGCTTCACGAAACTTTCGAACGCGGTCTAACACTGGCTCGTCTATTTAACCTTCGTGAAGGCATGACTGCCGATGACGACCGACTCCCGGATCGACTGCATGAGCCAATCCGGATGGGTCCCCTGACCAACCACGTCCTGTCGAGGTCAGAAATTCGAAACTACGTCGCCGGCTACTACGAGGAACGTGGCTGGGACAAAGAGGAAGGTCGACCATATACCGACACGTTAGCCCACCTGAACATTGATATCGAAGAGCACGACATCGCCGATCACACATCCGAACGACCTGACCCATTGGCCGTTGGCACCCTGCCCTACAAAATGTCTCATGATGATTCGAACGGTCACGCGGAATAAATGACATCGCAATGACCTTGACCTTATTGCTTAAAGTGTCACGATGAATTTTCTCCGTCGTCTGTCTCGATTTATTGCCCCAGAACGTCGAACAGTCATCGGATCCGTTCTTGCGGGCCTCGTTTTTGCGGGAAGCGGACTCATCCCACCACTGTTAATACGTCAAATCCTGCTCTGGCACGCGGACGGAACGGCCACACAAAACGGAATAGGCATCATCGTCATCGCGCTTGTAATCGCCTATGTGGTCCGTGCAACCGCGCGATACACGTATGGAATGCTTTCTCATTGGGCCGCCTACAACGTCCAGCACGCAATGATGGTCACGCTCTACCGGCACATTCAGACATTGCCCCATCGATTCTTCACCGATCGACGGGTTGGTGCATTGGTGTCGCGCTCAGTTGGCGATGTTGAAACAGTCGAAGACTTCGTGGCCCACGGAATCCCAGAAACCGTGCTTGCGTTCGCCCTACCCTCAGCAATGCTCGTCGCACTATTTCTAATTAATTGGCCTTTGGCACTGCTGGCCGTCCTACCGATGCCGTTCATCATCATCTTCGGACGGTATCTATTTCCGCGTATCCGCAGTTCATGGCGCCTTGTGCGAGAGACGATGTCCGGTGTAACAGCCACGGTGACCGAAGGAATCGCGGGCTATGCGGTTGTCAAGGCGTTCGGACGCGAACGAGAACAGCTCCAACTGGTCGAGAACCGATGGAACCACTACCGGACTGATATCCAACGCGCACAATTCTTTTCACTCATTCCAGCCGGCATTATCGAGTTGGTCGCAGGAATAGGCCTGATCCTGGTCGTTGCTGTAGGCGGCGATCTAACTTTACGCGGCCTGATCCCGGTAGCTGACCTCTTTGTTTTTGTCGTATACCTCGGCCTCATCTACCAACCCATCATTCAGTTAGCAGCCATCAGCGAGAACATTCAAAAAGCAATGGCAAGCACCGACCGAGTGTTTGAATTGCTGGAAATCAAATCCGACTTACGCGACCAACCTGGCGTAACTCCACCACAAAACCCCGTCTGGTCGGTTGAGTTTGATGTTGTCGATTTTCACTACGAGGCCACTGAACCTGTCCTAAGCAATGTGTCATTTAGAGCAGAAGCTGGAGAACTTGTCGCACTAGTAGGTCCGACCGGTGTCGGAAAAAGCACCTGTGCGCACCTGGTTCCGCGCTTCTACGACACCAATAGTGGGGCAGTACGGATCGCTGAGACGGATGTTCGCGACGTGCCTATGACCTGGCTGCGCACCAACATTTCGCTGGTTCTTCAGGACGTGTTTCTCTTCGCCGGAACAATCCGTGACAACATTGCGTTTGGTTTACCAAACGCCACTGAGGAACAATTTGTAGAGGCGGCGCGCGCGGCAAACGTCGATGAGTTCACCAGTCGCCTTCCGGATGGTTATGACTCCATGATCGGAGAACGTGGGGTCCGACTCTCAGGAGGCCAGCAGCAACGGATTTCCATAGCAAGAGCCATCCTTAAGAATTCCCCAATTCTAATTCTTGATGAAGCCACATCATCGGTAGACGCTGAGACAGAAGGACTAATCCATGAAGCTCTCGACCGACTAACAAAAGAACGAACCACGCTTGTTATTGCCCATAGATTGGCAACCGTTCGTCGTGCTGACCGAATCGTGGTTTTACGTGCTAACACAGTCGCAGCGAACGGCACCCATGACGAACTTCTCGACCAAGGCGGTTGGTACGCAGACATGGTCCGGCGACAGGAAATGAATACTCACTGGAAACTCCAGAGTGGACCAGCCGATCGGACCACAATCACCACTCCCCCAAAACCCGATTGATCGAACACACTAATAGCGAGACCCTCACATTGGCTCAAAAGGCACGACAAACGCACGACTGATAGACATGCATCACGAAGCGCTCACTCATAGGCTTCATCTGACATAGCAGTACTTTCGCTGACATCCTTGCGCACCCTTGCCAAAATTCAATACTTGAACATGAAGGACCGCAAGACATCGCCCAATAAGGTGCTAGCTCACATCAACCCAAGACCGAAGCTCATGAGACTTACGAGCAGCATCAACCACTCTCGCCACAGCAAGACCATCGTTGAACCCGGCAACGTCGTGAGTGTCACCATCTGCATGGGCTTGCAAACCCGGCAACACGTAGTTCCCAAACATCAATGCATTCTGTCTGCGTGCCGATTCGTGAGCTACCACGGGAATGTCAACAATCTCTTTGCCCGTACCCCTGACTAAACCGACGCTACCCAATCCTCCACTTGCAGCTCCGTAACTGACGAACGCCGACCCCTTAGATCCGTGCACCTGTATGTCAGGAGTAGGCCCCGGCCGCGTAAAGGTGGTTTGGCCTGCCGTAAACGTGAATATCGCGCCCGACTTCATCTCACCATGCACCGTCCCAAAATCGCTAGCCGTCACCTTTCCAACAGGAGTTCCATCAGGCGGACCTTGTGGGTTTTCTTTAGACCAACGATTGGCATCCGCCCTCGAGATGTCGCCAAGGTCCGGCCGTTCACCTACCACGGTTGGTAAATGCGCCATGACCGTGGCGTACTCGCTACCACTCAAATAACGTGCCAGATCTAACAGATGCACCCCCAATAGGCCTACAGAACCAGTCGGGCATTCTCTCTCGGTCATCCACCATTGCAGTGGCTCGTGCATAGCCCGAGGCTGCCATATTCGACCGAACACAGCCTGCACCTCACCTATCTCACCTTCTTCAATCAAGCGTCTGACTGCCAGAATCGGTTCAGCAAATCGCATGTAGTGCCCGACCACGTGTCCTTTCCCAGACACCGATGCAGCCTCCGTCATCGCAAAAGCTTGCTCAGCCGTATTGGCAAGAGGCTTTTCGCATATAACATGCTTGCCCGCCGCCAACGCGGCTATGGCTATGTCGTGATGGGTAGCATTGCTCGTCACAATGGCCACAACATCAATATCGTCTCGCTCAACCAACTCCTGCCAGTTCGTGTGCGTAGCCGGATCGTTATATTGCGCAGCCACGGTCGCCAGTGGACCTTCTCGTCGCGCCGCTATAGCCCTAAGCTCAAGCTCGTCCAAATCCATGGCTGCGTGCAAGTAAGTCGGTGCAAACAAACCGGTGGCCCCAACAATGCCTAAGCGCCATGCTCGCGGTCGTACCATGTCAGCCCACCTAAACTTGGAGCCATCACTCCCACTGCCGACTCGCCACGACGACGTTTTCCTAAGTGATTTGGCTTTAAATATCTAAAGGCTTAGCCAGAGTAAATGGAAAAAGCCGAAACACCCAATTTCTGGGCGCGGTTCGTCCAGCCACAGGAGAGGGCTTAACCATTCGGTCCAGAAGGGAATCTGGGATGGAACACCATCCCTCAACTCGACTGGGGCATGTAAACACCCACTACCGTTCACGGCAAGTCGCTATACGTTCACCAACACCAATCCGATAATAGCCATTACACCACCAAAAACCGTGAGTCGCCCGTACCGCTCCCGCCAAAACACGGACCCGGCCAGCGACGCAAATAAAACCAACGATGCAGTTGCAATAGGAAACACAAGAGTGCCTGGCACGTCACGAAGCGCTAGAACGAGAAAACTAAGCTGGCTAACATTTGTTATCCCGAAACCAATACCAAGCAGAACTAAGACTGCTAAGTTCCGTAGTTGGACCCTCGATCCGTATGAAGCAGCATGTCGCCAACTTCTCAAATCAGGCTGAATTCTTGATCGAACCATAAAGTTGATAAACGCGATTGGGACTGCCGTAGCAAAAGCGATAACAACATACGTTGGTTGGTGCCCTCTCACCGAAATCTCTTCAAAGGCCTTAGCTCCCGTCTGCCCAGCTCCATAGAGCGCAATCAACCCGATGACAAGAGGCCAGTACCACCATTCGAGCCGAACGTCTGATTGCTGTTTTTGGGATCGACGACCGACGAATCCTATAGAAAGAACAAGCAAAGCAACTCCGGCTAAGCCATGCCCCATTAACCGATCGTTGAAAAGCATGGAAGATGCCACTGTAGGAACAATCACCGCCATATTGATAAGAGTCAACGTCACCCCAAGGCCGACTCGCTGGAACATGAGGTAAGACCCCAACATTGTCAGCGCATAGTGCGCACCTTGAACCATGCCAAAGACGATCGTGGACGTGTCGGCTTGCCAACCGCCTGCAAGAACCATCCACGTCAGTGCTCCCACAAATCCAACAACGTAGTTCAAGCCTGTGATGAAGAAAAAATCAAGGTTGCGGCTTTGGATAAAACGCGCCACAAAGCCAAGGCCACAACTCAGCACAACATGGGCGGCTAAGAACGCTATGACGTAAGCCTAAACATAGCGATCAATGAGGTAGGACCTCACCCACCAAATCCGGCAAAACATAGCCCGCCCAAAACACGATATGGCCTACCATCATCGCAGCACCAAAGGACGTAACCAGGACACGACCAAGTGTCGTCCATCGTGTTGTCGTAAAAAGCCCAAGAGTCGCAGTCAGGAAAAGGCCAAGCACCGGGGTAGAAAACCTTCCAACCACGAACGTTCCATACTCGAGACTGGTCACGGCAGCCAAACCAGCAGTAGCAAGAAGGCAAGTCAGAAGCGCTGCCGGCAGCATTGTTATTCCCGGTCTCTGAATGTCTAAAGGCGATCGAAGCCCACCAACCGCGAACAATATGGCAATCAAAGTGTTCGTCGCTAGGGTCGCAGCCAATATCACTCCAAACAGGCTCAAAGAGTCATACCGGCCCGTAAACCATAGTCGAGTATGAAAACGTAATAGCCAATCAGTTGAAGACAGGAGATCCAGTAAACCCGTCAAGCCAGCATTCCCTTTGTACATGGCGAATTCACTGGTGGCCGCATAAACACCTTGCACATCCATATAGCCCACATGTGCAGTCGCACCCAGCGGTTCACCAAAAATCACCACATTTCTAATCATCCACCAAAGATTCGGAACTAAGGCCAAACCGACTATCGCTATCGTCTTTATGAGCAACTTCCGCATATCTCGTCGCGAGCATCCAGCAAACATCACCACGGGAACCAATAAAACTGGAAGCGCGCTTGGTCGGCTCATCAAGATCAAGGCAGATGCCAGTCCCACACACGCCGTGGCCGGCCAATCCCAATCACGCCTGAAAGCGTGCACACTGGCCCAACCCAGCAAACTCACCGACGTTAAAACCAATGCATCAGCCGTGATTGAAGCCCCGGTCGAAGCGACCTGGGGAATCAACGCGAAACCCACAGCCAGTAACGCCGCGACATCTTCATCGCCTGACACAAGCAAACGCCCCATGAAATAGATGGCGACCACAGCAAGCACATAAAGAAACGCCGAAAACCCTCTTCCAATGAGAGCTCCAGGCATAAAACCTGCCGTTGGTTCTGGCTGAAAATTGAACAATGCCGCGACGATCAGATAATACGTAGGTGGGAGCGCGTGGTATCTAAACTGATTAGCTGCTTGCTTGGGCGCACGCGGCAACATGACTGTTGGAAATTCATTTGCGGGGGGCAGGTGCCCAACCTCATAAATGTCTCGCGCAGTCCAGTAATGCCCCTGTTCATCGTTATCCCAAGAAAACGGCGTCAGAGCAATCCACAGCACAACAATGCCAATTGCGAGCGTAATGACGGCGAGAAGAGGGCTACTCGGAAGCCGAAATGTCACTGGAGTCCAACATGCACGGTGCTAATGGCAGGATTCGCAATCGCTTCAGGCACATACAACGCAACAGCAGCGAGCATTAACACCACGAAGACAACAGTCCACACTTGCGGGTTTTGCCCATTCATACACCGGCGCAGCCACAAGCACAGTCCGAAGAAAAACGATGCTAGGCCAAACCCAATAACCCAAGGCGCTTCAATGCCCAAGAGATGCCAGTTCTTGATCGACCCTAATGCTTCGCGTAAACCAACAGCTTTGTACATCCGAAACCCAAGATCCCAATCCGCACGAGCAGGCATACCTCGCACATACATTCGTCCCCCCGCGTACGGATCCCGGTGTTCGTAGAAAACAGAAACAAGATCACGGTCACTTAAACTCCGTCCAGGAACCGAACGTACTTCAACAAGCACCTGGCCGCCCGATTCATCCACCGTGATCCGTGGAAAACTAAAGCTGTACCATGCTTTCCTAGGAACAAGCTCCACTGAACCAGATCTCAGCGATCGACCTTTTGGGAAGCTCTTCACTTCAACATGAGCAAACACCGAATCACGCTCACCACCATAAGCAATCTTTAGGTCAACTCGAGATAGTTCGTTTGCTGCTGTTGTGAGCGTTTGCCCAACCGAGAAAAACTGGTTAATAGGTCCTGCACTAAAGCTTCCCGTAACAGGTTTATCAAGCTGGATGAACCACGGCACTTTAGTCCAGTTGAACAAGCTGGAGATACAGACCCCTAGTAACGCGAGCATCGAGATCCAGCGACCTAACCTAAGCAAATGATCGCGGTCGATCATTTCCGCACACCTCTGATCTTTCGAAAAATTCCTCCAAACGTGAGCCAATTCGTACCCATGAAGCTAAGCCTCGACTCTTTTAATAGCAGCCAACCAACAATCACCTGTGTTCGGCACTCACAACATTTCCAGTTCCGTAAGCAACATACGATCTCGAGATTTATTAGATTGGATCGGGAACATCAGGGGCAGGACGAGTCTGTAATTCCCTTGAAATAGTGATTAGGTAATGGATCCCAGACACAATAGTCAACACAAACGCGAACAAGACAAGAACCCAGATCATGGGTGCTCGATCCCAGAGCAAACCACCAATGGCAATGTATTGCCACATCATTTTCATCTTTCCTAGATGACCCGCGCTAACCGTAACGCCCTGAGCACCCGCATAAGAGCGCATTCCCATCACAAACATTTCCCTGCCAACAAATCCCACTACGACCCAGCCAGGAATCCATCGAAGTTCAACTGCAGCAATAAGAACCGCGGCCACTAGAAGCTTGTCTCCAACTAGGTCGAAAAATATTCCAAGTTGAGTTCCCGAACCATGCCGGCGCGCAAAAAATCCGTCCAACACATCACTTATCGCAGCAACACCGAAAAAGATGGCCGCCAACTGATTCGAGAACACGCCGTCCCATAACATCAGACAAACGATCACTGGAGTAAGTACAACACGAAGTCCGGTCAAGAGATTAGGAAGGGACTGCATCCAAGCCGGCTCAGAGTGAACCTTCATCGGACCAACACTCGCCACGTACGTTGGGCACCGGTACCGCTCGACCCAAGCGTGCCTGTCTTCTGCCCGTCAATCCTTACTTCTATGGCGTTGCCTTCACTGGCCGTCACACGCATCTCACTTTGTGGAACCCATTCCTGTCTCGACCCAGCTGAAATCTTCCCATTGAATCCTGATCGGCCATCGATAACAACCTCGATTTCGCATGGTCGAATGGCAACGAACTGGACCACCGAGCCTTCACGAAGCTGCTCAACCCTCTGAACTTCCGTATTGCCGACATGAAGTTGTGTTTCAAAACTAATCAACTGCGTTGCAAACCCAATCACGCTCCCAAGTCCAATTACAACCACCGCAAACGTAACCACGGCGGCTACAAGTCGGATAAAACGCAGACGTCGTAATTGACGAACTGGTTCGTCCAGCACGTATTGTTGAGCACCTAACGCACGAGAGTACGCCTCAAGAACCGGTTCAGCAGACATGCCAAGAACCCGGCTGTAAATTCGAATAAATCCCCGCGTAAACGGACCTTCGGGAAGCACAGCAATCTCATCCTGCTCAAGGGCAACAATGGTGTCGCGGGGCATATTGGTGGCATCCACCACCTCTCCTAAAGTCATCCCTGCCTTATTTCGACCGCCACGGAGTAATTCACCCATCGTCGTCATCACTGATTATCCAACGACGACCACATTAGATCGCCAAATCCTCATATCCGACGAAACTCAATTTCTGGATTGCTACGTAACAATATCCCCGACGCACTGATCTCCTTTGTAGTATTTACCACCGAGACAAATCGATTGGCAAGAACCCCCATGCCGGCTTGCATTTCTTTATCGACACTAACGTCAGCCACTTGCCCTCGCTGCTGGACGAGCATATCCCGTGTGCCACGCACAAATTCCTCAAACCCCTGCCCAAGAGCCGACCTAAAGACTTGGTCAGAAAGCTCCGGAGGTCCTAAACGCACAAAAGCCTGCAGGTCAGTAATGTCGTAACGAAACTTTACTCGCACCTCTTCAGCCGAAGTCTGCGTTTCATATCGCACCGAAATTTCTGCAAGCCGATCAGTCAACCGAATGGCTGTTCTATCGGTCAAGGGACGCGGCCACGCCCAATACAGGCCGGGCCCCCTAACTACGCTCATTACATCTTGGCTTCGTGTGGACGGCCCATCTATCCCCCGTCCTAGAGCCACCACAGAGGCACTTGACCGAAACATCACCATTTCGTTGGGAACAAGCGTTAGAGCCTCCTCTGCAGAAAGACGAAACACACCCGAACCAAGAAACGTGCCGAGCGCAATGAGGACACCACACAACGTAGTGCTCGCTATTGAAGCAGCTACCGGTAGCCGAGCCTGTCTCGACGGGTGATATGGGGCCAAAACCGTACTAATGTCAACGCTGGGTCTTCTCCTATAGAGGCCAGGAAACAACCGTTGTGGCGGGCGACTAGCCCCACGAAACTGCGCCGCAATATCACCCGCAAGTGCTTGCACAGAATGAACATGATGGGCGGCCGCCACAGCACGAAGTTCATCAAATGCTCGGGCCAAGCGAATCGCTCTGTCCCCACCAATAGATGTCTTCCCAGCCAGCAAACCCCCAATGTCATGAACCAATTCTTCAACCGAAGAAAAAAACTCATGAGCGTCTTGCTCCACATCGAGAGTAGTAACCGCCATCATGGCTTCATCAAACCGAGGTTCTGGACAAGCGGCCCTGACCCGATATGCGCGCTTTACCAATAGAACCGATGGCACAAGAGAAATTGCTATCGCCAATGGCAAACCCCCAAGTGATCCCCCAGCACTACCCAAAAAAGAGTAAATAGCGCCATCGAACAAAGTTAAGTCACGAAACAGGATTGCTGTGAGCCCTAGGAGGGTCGCACTTAGGAAAGGCAGGCCACACGCTGCAAGAACATGAGCCAGAAACTGAGCCTGTGCATTCCTTCGAAGACGACGAGCCCTTTGAAATGCATTGGATTCAACACGAGCCGCAATTGATACATCGGCCGGTAACGAACTAACACGAAGAACACGCTTCGGAACAAGCCCCTCAACAACAATTTGTTTCAAGCGATTCCGATCATGCGCTACAAGCGTTGCACCTCCAGGCCCGACATCGATCGGAACATACTCCAAAGGAACAGCTGCCAAATCTTGTGCAGACGTAGCCACCATGTGATCAGTCGACTCCTCAACCATCAAACTCACAACTCAGATCGAACAATCGAGCTTCCTACCGCCAAAACAGCCCCTGCCGCCGATGCAAGACCAGCAGCACGATTCCATTCGGTAGGACCCACAGCTACTGCTGTGACACCTAGCGCTCCGCAAGAATCAACAGCGTATTCAGCAAGTGACCTCCCATGAAAAGGACCAGATGCAACTGAGAGAACACCGGGAGCCAGCTCTACAAGTCCAACAACATCTGCGCTCGCACCCTGTAGATGAATCAACTCAAAACCTCGGCGACGTATTTCATCAGCAATCTCTTGCCCCTCGTAAAAACCTATTGGTAACCGTTGCTCGTCATGCCATTTAGCACTCGTTTTTTGTCCAGCGGCATAGATGATCAAGCCAACCGACCCTCTACGGAATGACGAGTGACCATCCCGCAAATCAAGCGCTATCGAAGGTTCGAAAGCATCAAGCGAATTTGTCAGTGCAGCCCACGCACCGGGAAGCAAAGGGGATCCACGAAGCCTTACCATGCTCGCCAGGCTGAAGTCTTTGGATCCAATAGCCGTCATTTCCTCCCCATATGCAGGCTCGACAAGATGAGTTTGAACGACCACGCCCGAAGACAAAGAACGACCACTACCCGCGTGTGATCCCAAGGCACGAACGATCGATCGCACCGACGCAAGAACCGGCCTAGTCATAACGAGCGGGACCGCATCTACAGCCAACCGAACATCGGCATCAGCATCACCCAAGATCAGACGTATCACCCGACATTCTTTAAACCCACAGACTGCGCCCTCATACACGACCCTCACGTCAAAAACACTTTCGAGTTCAAGAACCGTCTTGCTCCAACTAGCAAGCGTAAGAAGATCTGCGTACCGATCTTCACTAATGGAAGCATCAATGTGTATGCCGGCGTCAATCACCGAGTTCTACTCTCCTCACTGAGATCACTATTACTGGAATCGTGCTCATCACACGGCGGTGGCAAAGCAGGCCGTGAAACATCATGAACTATCTCGTTTCCGACCCAGAACCCTAGGTCAGGATCCAACTGCGCGGGGTGCACACCTCCAGCAAGCGAGTCATACACCTCGGCTACCTGTTCGAGACCCTCAACTCGGGCATATGTAGCCGCCGCTGCATATGCAACTAGAACATCGTCAATACCGTCGATAGCCCGGCCAATCTTGGCTAAGCCATCATGAACTTCTGACACAATCCTAGGCTCTTGAGTCGGAGAAACAGGAACTGAGGAAATTCCTGCATCGAGTCCTATAAGCCGGCGCAGCCACCGATGTCCTACCAACAACCAAATTCCAGCCAAAGCAGGGACCCAGTGCCCCCCCGATACAAGAATCAGTACGAAACCAAGACCTCGCTCAGTCCACCAATTTCTATTTCCGACCGCCCGAAAAGTTTTGAAGTCACTAGCATGGCGCAAATAGTCAACTGCGAAAATCGCCGCGCGTCGAGCCAACGGAGCAGAAAACATGGGCTCCTGCGGGTGCACGACAGTAATGCTCCACCCCCAAAACTGAGGATTTCGAGCAGGAGCAGAACCGAACAGGGAGACGGCCGACTGATCAGCCCGAAGAACGTATCCATCTCGGATTGGTACGGCCCAGCACGACAAGTTAATCATCGTGACCGAGTCGCAATAAGCCTAGGAGTAGCGTCAGGCTCAAACCATTCGCCAGCCTTAAATATGACCCTTCGTAGAAGGGAGGCTTGATTATGGCCAGGCGAGAGACGGGCCAGCTTTCGATAAAACAAAGCAGCGGCCGGCCAACGTGCACGAAAACGAGCCTCGTGTTCCAAACGCATTACATCAACAAACTGATCTTTCGACTCCACAACACTCCACAGCTCGCGAAGACGGGCCACAGCATCGCCGTTACGTCCCACCACAACTTCCGGGAGAAATTCCCCACACTGCAGAGTGCTTCGTGCCCGCTTGCCTACCCGTCTGAACCGAACTGATCGCAATGCCTGAACAGCCAGAGGGCCAAAACCGAACGGTAGTGCCCAAAAAATAGCTGCAAAAATCGCTACATAGTTAATTGTTAGAAATGCGACCAACAACGCAAAGACGCCAAGACCCACGAGCCCCATACAAAGTTCCAAAAACCAACGGTTGCCAAGTTGGCAATTTCGTACGGCGTTCGTAAAAAGATCACCTTCAACGCGAGATCTTATGATGGCCTGTTCACCTCGGGACAGCACCATAGGACTGTAAATCGCCAGCTGAAAGGGTCCCGTTTCAGCATCTAGCTCGCAGTAATGAGTTTCAACAAACACCGCAGCACCTTTAGTCGTCGGAACGACAAAAGCGTCAATTAACTGAGCGGTCGGTTCGGCTTCGTGCACGGTGATTAGGTTCTAGAACAACTCGGCCGAAATTCTATTGACGAGAGCTAGAACACAGAGAGTATATCTAGGTTAAGACCGTATGTTCAGGTCCATAGATCCACCTTTTTGCAACCATCGTGTGAAGATAAGGACATGAAAAACACTCAAACCCCAAGAAGTGGCAAAACTTGGGACGTCATAGTAGTCGGCGCCGGTCATGCCGGATGCGAGGCGAGTTTAGCTTCCGCTCGGATCGGCCGCCAAACACTGCTAATTACAACCAATCTTTCGACCATCGCACAAATGCCATGTAATCCATCCATCGGAGGTCCGGCAAAGGGAAACCTGGTCAGGGAAATCGACGCTCTTGGTGGTGAAATGGGGCGTAACGCGGACCGTACACAGATCCAGATCCGCGAGCTAAATACAGGCAAGGGCCCCGCAGTACGTGCGTTAAGAGCTCAGTGCGACAAACATGCCTACAGCGCGATGATGGCCAACGTCCTCAAGTTACAGCCCGGGCTAGAAATTCTAGAGGCACACGTCGACAGCCTGCTTTGGGAACAAATTGATTCATCTCGAGGAGCCCGCCTATGGCAAATAGGTGGTATTCGCACCCGAGAAGGCATGGAGTTTCATGCTCATGCAACAATAATCACCACCGGAACCTTCCTGAAAGGTCGAGTGATCATCGGTGACGATGAATCCCACGGTGGACGTAGAGGAGAGCAACCAGCTACATCGCTTTCCAACGATCTCAAGAAACACGGCCTTGAACTTGGCCGGCTAAAGACGGGCACCCCACCACGAATCGCAGCGAACACCATCAATTTCTCGAAAACCCGTGTACAGCAGGGCAGCCCAGATCCTCTTTGGTTTAGCTTTGATCCACCATCACCTTCCGAATGGCATACGGGAACGCCGGATCCCGTATATCCCAATATCCTTCCAACGGACTGGCGAGTCCAAATGTCCTGCTACCAAGTCCATACGACATCCATTACACACGAGATCATCAAATCAAACTTGCATCGAGCCCCTATTCATAACGGCGCTATAAAAGCCACAGGTCCTCGGTACTGTCCGTCAATTGAAGACAAAGTTGTCCGATTTGCATCCAAAGACGCACATGGCCTTTTTCTAGAGCCAGAAGGGTTTAGGACACAGGAGGTATACGTCCAAGGTGCTAACACCAGTCTTCCGGAAGACGTACAAGCCCAAATGATTCGATCTATTCCGGGCCTAGAAAACGCTGAGATTCTCAAGCCTGGTTATGCAGTGGAGTACGACTTCGTCCATCCATGTCAGCTCCACCGTTCATTGGAAGTTCGTACGGCAAGGAATTTGTTTCTTGCCGGTCAAATCAATGGAACAACCGGGTACGAAGAAGCCGCGGCCCAAGGAATTGTCGCCGGCATCAACGCCGCCCGCCACGCACGAAACGAAAGCGCTTTGGAACTTAAGAGATCCCAAGCGTACATAGGTGTGATGATCGATGACCTCATAACAAGCGACCTGACCGAACCCTATCGTCTACACACCTCTAGAGCCGAATACCGACTACTTTTGCGCCATGACAGTGCAGATCTTCGTTTGACAGAGCTCGGACACAACCTGAGTCTCGCTTCAGATCGTAGAGCACGGAAACTTAAAGAGCGTCAGAAAGATGCTGCAGCGGCTCGTACGTGGCTGGAAAGTCTCCGGATTCAACCAACGCAGACTGTGGCGGACCAGCTAAAGGCGGCAAACATCTCTCCCTTGCAGCAAGCCGTGCCAGCCATAAATCTGCTGGGCCGTCCTGGCGTGACATGTGACCTCATAGCAAACCTCTCAGGAACCGCCCCACCATCACCGGCAGCAGCGGCGCACATCGAGTTCGAAATCAAGTACGCGGGATATGTGCGCCAGCAAGAAGCTCAGGTAAGAAACGCTGCTGCTATGGAAAACCATATGATCCCAACCGATATTCGTTTTGAATCTTTTCAAGCGATAAGGACCGAAGCCCGAGAGCGTCTACAACGTTTTAAACCAACAACCGTAGGCCAAGCAGGGAGATTGGAAGGAGTAACCCCATCGGACATTGCTGCGCTGCTTGTTTATTTAAAAAGAGAGCAGAGTGCCTCAGCAAATACAGCCTAACCTGTTGAATCAAAAAGCATTAGACCTTCATCTAGATCTGAAAACTAACGGCGGTATCGGAAGATCAGGAATTTTCACCTGACTCAACTATGGCGTTCTTTCCAGCATCAACTTCCCGACCATCTGCCAAGCGGGCTACCCGAAGTAACGTTTCAGCAGCATCCATTCGCATCACAATCACGCCTGCCGCAGCCCTCTTTAGCGGCCGAATCGCTGCGCATCCACACCTCATTACTTGGCCATCGGACGTAACAAAAGCAATCTCCTCGTCTTTACTCAATAACGTCCGAGCATCTGCGACCTTCTTATTCTTTTCGCCTAAGTTGATGGCCTTCAAACCTTGTCCGCCACGACCCTGTGGGCGAAATTCGTTCACATCCATTTTTTTGCCGTAGCCACTCTCAGTTACCAGTAAGACAAATCCTTCGTCTGAGGTTAGATCCATCGCTACGACTTCATCGTTGGCTCCAAGGCGAATTGCCCTCACTCCTCCGCTCGTCCGACCACTAGCCCGAATATCGTCAAGCATGAATCGAATCGACATTCCATTGCGTGTAAAGAACATCACATGCGTCTCATCAGTCACAAGTCGAACCCAGGCCAACTCGTCGTCATCATCAACATCCATGGCCAGCAATCCGTTGCTCCGCACCGACACGAATTGCGTCAATGCTGACCGTTTAACTTCACCCCGCCTAGTACCAAATACCAGATAGTCGCCAGCCTCAAAATTCGGAATAGCTAAAACGGCAGTAGCCCGCTCACCCTCCTCAACTGGCAGCAGATTGACCAGATTGTGTCCCTGCGCGTCACGCCCTTGCTCCGGCAATTCATACGCCCGTACCCGGTACACCTTTCCCTTGTTGGTAAAAAAGAGCAGATGGTCATGCGTGTTCGCTACAAGAAAATGCTCGATAATTCCCCCGGTCTTACTCCGGAAACCGCGGATACCTTTGCCTCCACGCCCCTGACGCCTATATGTGTTTGCCGGAACACGCTTGACGTATCCGGCAGAAGACATCGTCACCAGGCAATCCTCGTCGGCTACCAAGTCTTCTGCATTAAAGTCCCCAGCCGACCCCTTCCTAATCTCTGTTTTTCGTTCGTCACCGAACTTTTCAGTTACCTCGCGTGTTTCAGTCCGAATAATCTCCAGAATTCGAGCTTCGTCAGCCAATGTAGCCTTCAATTCCTTGATATTTGCCCGAACCGACTTGAGTTCCTCCAGAATTTGATCACGCTCCAAACGTACAAGCCGGCGAAGCTGCATATCCAGAATGGCATTCGCTTGTATCTCAGTGAGTCCAAACCCCTGCATCAATTCATTCCGAGCCGACTCTGTGTCGTCGGCCGCACGAATAACTTTAATCACATCATCAATCTTCTCGAGAGCAATGGCATAGCCCTCAAGTAAGTGTTCGCGGGCCTCCGCTTTCCGAAGATCGAACGCTGCACGACGACGTACAACGATTTGTCGATGTTTCACGAACAGTTCAATAAGTCGACGTAGAGAAAGTTGCTCAGGCTGACCTACGCCGGCGTGCTCACCTTCAGGCATTTCATTTGGAACTAAAGCCAGATTATTGATGCTAAAAGTAGTTCGAAGCGCCGTATGCTTGAAGAGCCTATTAAGGACCTCCCAAGCCGTCCCATCATGACGGTTACGCAACTCAATTACCACACGCATTCCATGACGGTCCGATTCGTCCCTTATATCTCGAATATCCTCAATAACCTTGTCGCGGACTAGCGTGGCGATTCGTTCCACCAGATTCGCCTTGTTAACCATGTAGGGCAGATCATGGATAACCCACGCGTCAGTATTCCCCCGGACTTCTTCCTTCTGCACATCGGCTAAAACGGTCACCCGCCCCCGCCCCTGCGTATACGCCTGTTCTAATCCATCGTCATAAACGATCCCACCCGTCGGAAAATCGGGTCCTTTGACATTTCGCATGAGATCACGCGAGGAAACCTCGGGGTCATCAATGTACTGCTCGATCGCGCGCCCAATTTCACGCAAGTTGTGCGGGGGCATACTTGTAGCCATGCCAACCGCAATACCTGTCGCTCCGTTAACCAACAAGTTAGGAATTACAGAAGGCAAAACTTCCGGCATCTCCGCACTACCGTCAAAATTGTCTACAAAATCAACCGTGTCGCGATCAATGTCGTCGAGCATAGCCGCGGAAAGCTGGGTCAGACGTGTTTCGGTGTACCGCATCGCCGCCGCAGGATCCCCATCCACGGATCCGAAGTTCCCCTGGCCATCAACCAGGCAATAACGCAACGAAAAATCTTGTGCCATGCGCACAAGCGCGTCATACAGCGCCTGATCACCATGGGGATGGTATTTACCCATCGTGTCCCCAACAATACGAGCCGATTTTTTATAGGCGGAGTTCGGACTTCCTCCCAATTCATCCATCGAGTACAGGAGGCGACGCTGGACGGGCTTCAGACCATCACGCACATCTGGAATAGCACGAGAAACTATCGTGCTCATCGCATAGTCGATATACGACGTTTCCATTTCCTTCGCGATATCTATGGATTCGATATCAACGGATTCAGCGGGATGTTCGTCCACTCGAGGCTCCTTTCAACTTTAGAGTTCCGACCGGGAAGCTTGAGCGTCACCATGGGATCCACCATGTTTTTCAACGAGGTGGATATCCATGATCCGCATATCCCGATCAACAGACTTACACATGTCGTAAACCGTTAACGCCGCAACAGATACCGCTGTCAAAGCTTCCATTTCGACACCCGTACGACTGACAGTTCGAACACTTGCCTCAATCACAATGGATTCGTCGCCTTCCGGACACAAGCTCACCTGCACACCTGAGATCGGCAACGGATGGCATAACGGAATGAGATCGGCTGTGCGCTTGGCTGCCAAAATCCCGGCCAAGCGCGCAACGCCCAGCACATCACCCTTCCGCAAGGTGGTATCTGCACCCGAAAGCTGGTCCCGAACCATCGCTAACGTCGAAGGGTTTACCATTACGCGACCACGGGCGACGGCGCGGCGATCCGACTCGGACTTGCTGGTGACATCAACCATCCATGCAGATCCGTCGGCATCAAAATGTGAAAGTTTTTCTGTACCCGAGACGTTTTCTCCGAAGGTTCATTTGGTTCGACCCTTAAGTCTTAAGTTTACCGTGTACAACCCCAAACCGATGCGATGACAGTAACGAAAGTCGACACTTCAAATCCCTCAGAATTATTTGGCCACCCAAGTCAGTACATGCTGCGCTTAAACCGAGCGTAGCCTTCAATCCTTCGTTCCCAATCAATCACCACTGATACTCAACTAACTTTTCTGGCATTATCCAGAGTATTCATGAAACCCTCTTCATCCCCTTCCCGTTCAAACCACTCAGAACCAGACATGAACCGTGGCACCTCCCTAACGTCAGGGGGCGGCTGCACCGTAGTCGGATTTGCCCTCGTGTCCACCGTGTTTGTAGTGGTGCTCATCATCGTGCTCACCTCACTTGGCGATAGCATCGGCCAAGGCTTACAAAGTCTTGTCGATCAACTGCCGGTGGGTGTCTAGTCCCGAAAGAAACACCTGTGACTTCTGACCAAGAAGAATCGATACCTTCCGAGTACCTGAAGCGCCTAACCACTAAAGGCCGTCGGGTGCTCTGGAAAGCAGAAGTTGAAGCTGCAATGCTTGGACATCCAACAATTGCACCTGAACACATTCTGATCGCGATTCTTCGATCACCTCAAACAGCAGGTGCTCGGGTCCTAAAGGAATGTCGAATTGATTTAGATACCTTGCGAGAATCCTTGTTGGACGCCATAACGCCCGGGGAAAGTAGTAACACGGGAAGACGTCCCCTATCCACACATGGAAAGAACGTATTACGAGCCTCTTCGCTAGCGGCAGAAAAAATGGGCGTTCGATTTATTGGCACAGACCATCTTTTACTGGCTGTGCTCGCAAACGGCAGTTCTTTAACTAAAGGGTCCCGAAACGCCACTCTTGTAAATTTTTTTAACAGGAGCAGGCTTGCGCTTATTCGGCATCGAGTTGAATCGGCATATCGACCCGAAAAACCAACTGCTAACCGCACCGCTCATCGCAGTCGGCGAGGCAGGGTTGGAGAGAGTCGGAAACAAAAACGTGATCCACTCGCGATGTTCGGAAAGGACCTTACCGCGGCCGCACGTGAAGGCTATCTGGACCCTGTCGTAGGTCGTCGATCTGAGACAAACCGCGTCATCGAAATCCTTCTTCGTCGACGAAAGAATAATCCCGTACTGGTCGGAGATGCAGGCGTTGGGAAAACGGCTGTTGTTGAAGGATTAGCTCACCAGATAGTTAACGGCAACGTTCCCAAAGAAATAGCCAAGCACCGTCTAATCTCGGTTAATTTGACGGCGATGCTTGCCGGGACAAAACACCGGGGAGACTTTGAGGAACGATGTAGAGGGCTCATCAAAGAAGTTCGCTCCCAAAACGACGTTGTTCTCTTTATTGACGAAATACATACATTAGTGGGAGCAGGTGGTGCTTCCGGTTCCCTTGATGCCTCAAACATGTTTATGGGTCATCTTGCTCGCGGCGAAATCCAATTAATAGGAGCAACCACATGGCGCGAATACCGTCAGAAAATCATTAGTGACAAGAGCCTGACCCGGCGCCTTCAACCAATCGAAGTTGACGAACCTAACACTGACGACGCTCTAAGAATCCTCGAAGCGTTGCGGCCAGTTTATGAGTCATATCACAACGTGAAAATAACTGACGAAAGTCTTAAGTCTGCCGTGCACCTATCTCAACGCTTCTTAATATCCCGACATTTACCCGACAAAGCTATAGATCTTGTAGATGAAGCATCCGCATCGGCAAAGGTTGCACTTTTAACTCCCCCAAATCGAATTCTGGAGCTTGAACGCCGTCTTCAAGAACTGAAAAATCCACCGACCAAAACACAACACTTGGAAAACAACACTAGCGCTGATAACCCTAGTATTTCCGAGGAGGAATCGAGTAACGCTGATCAGGATCCACCTGATCACCCCAAATCTTCCACGCCTACAGACAATATCCAACATGCCAAACAGAAGATATTTAACGAACTCCACGACGAGAGGGAAGCCTGGCGCGAAGAAATCAAGAATTCTGAACCGACAATTGGTCCGGAAGACATAGGGAAGATACTTGCCTCATGGACCAGTGTTCCGCTTGCCGCCCTTGACCATATGGAAACAGAAAGATTCTTAACTACCGAGGAACATCTTAAAAAGCGAATAGTTGGACAAGACAAAGTCCTAGCAGAACTGGGTAAATCACTTCGCCGTGCCATGGCCGGTATGCGTGACTTGCGTAGGCCGATTGGATCGTTTCTCTTCCTAGGCGAAAGCGGCGTCGGCAAAACGGAAACCGCATTGGGTCTCGCAGAATTCGTGACCGGGACTACTAAAAACATAGTACGGGTCGATATGTCCGAGATGTCAGAGTCACACAATGTGTCGAGACTCATCGGATCTCCACCCGGATATGTCGGTTATGAAGATGCGGGCCATCTGGGAGAAGCTGTCCGACGTAATCCGTTCTGTGTAGTCCTGTTTGACGATATCGATAAAGCCCATCCACAAACGTTGCAGGTGCTTCTTCAAATATTGGATGACGGCCTTATGAAAGACGCCAATGGCCGTGATGTGGATTTTCGGAACACTATTGTTGTGCTGACATCAAACTTTGGGGTGGAGTACGCCTCGGGACCCAACATTGGATTTCTTGAGAAGGCCGAATACGCTGGGAAAAGCGCTGTGTACGAAGAACGAGTGCGCCAACACGCGGTTAAACATCTGCCTAGCCCTTTGGTAAACCGTCTGGATCGAATAATAGTTTTCGATCCACTTGAAGCGGAATATATTCGGGAAATCGCACGGAGAGCCTTATCAGACGCCACCATCCGGGCTCAGCGTCTTAATGTCCTCTTGCACATATCATCCGAAGCATTGGATGCAATTGTCGCCATGACCATAAATCGGCATTCGGGAGCTCGTCCTGTGGCTCGCCTTATAAACAAATACGTCGACGACCAACTAGCCAACATCCTTTACAAGTCACAAATAGCAGGGCGAGAATTCGAACTCCAAGTTATTGAGGGACGACCCAAAATCATCGAAGTCTCAACGTCCATCGTGGAAAAATAAATAAGGCCAAGATCTAAATTAAATATCGATTGTGCTTCGAAGAACACCGACAAAACCAAAGATTTAGTCCCCACCCAGCCCTAACGAGCGCTAATATGCTCGGCAGGTCCCGATCGAGCAGGCCATTGTTTAGACATCGTAGGCTGCACATGCAGGACCATCCCGGCTCTTAAAGCCAAAACGTATGAAATCACGACCTCACATACCAGTTGATCTCTGGAATACATGTCGTAAGTGCGGGGCCATGCAGTATCGGCCTGAGTTTGAAGCTGCCCTCCGTGTGTGTTCGGCTTGCAACTACCATGATCGGATGGACGCGGCCGAGCGTATCGCTCTTTTGCTCGACGAGCCTAAATCCTTCATCGAGATCGACGCCGACATCACAGCCGCTGACCCCATCGAATTTGTGCGGCCAAGCGGCTCATATATGGATCGAGTCGGCAAAGCACGGGCGCTCACAAACCGTAATGAGGCAATCGTATGCGGAACTGGATTGCTCAACGAACGCCGGGTCGCCCTTGGAGTCATGGAATTTGGATTTATCGCCGGAAGCATGGGGAGCGCTACGGGAGAAAAAATAACGCGCCTTTTTGAAATGGCTCGTCGAGATCTTCTACCCGTCATAACAGTCACATCCTCAGGTGGAGCTCGCCAGGATGAAGGCCTATTTGCCCTCATGCAAATGGCCCGAACAACAGCGGCAGCTGCTCGACTTCGAGAGGTGCAAATCCCTCATATCTGTGTGATGGCTGACCCAACACTTGCAGGTGTCACGGCAAGTTTTGCTGCAACCGCGGACATCATTATTGGTGAACCTGGGGCCACAATAAGATTTGCTGGCTCAAGAGTTGTTAAAGGTACGATCCGGCGACGTTCCGACGTTGAAGACCACACCTCAGAATGGGTACAACAGCATGGAATGCTCGATCTAGTCCTAGCTCGTCAAGAGTTGCGCGACACACTAGCTCAATTGATTACTCATTTGGCACCAGTCGGCCACACCCGCAACCTCAAACCCAAAACGCAGCCAGCGACAACACCAAAACCAAACTAGGCACACGAAAGAATATGTTGGATTTTGAAGACGATTTAAATGAGATACGCGATCGGATTGAACAACTAGATCGTAAAGCCTTACAGAATCCTAACTCCGGTGTAACGCAGGAGCTGTCGGTGCTTCGGCTCGAACTTGAAGCCCGCACCGCCGACGTCTACTCAAATCTGACCCCGTGGCAACGAGTACAACTTGCTCGCCATCAGGAACGCCCACATACGTTGGACTACATTGATCGCCTCTTCCCTGATTTTGTCGAACTTCATGGGGATCGCCGATTCGGAGATGATCCCTCAGTGGTCGCTGGCCTCGCTTCATTTGACAACATCAGCGTGGTTGTTGTTGGACACCAAAAGGGACGTACCACTGCTGAAAATCTAGAGCGGAATTTTGGGATGGCTCGGCCTGAGGGATTTAGAAAGGCATTACGAATTTTTGGCTTAGCAGAAACATTCAACCGGCCAGTGTTTACTTTTCTTGATACTCCGGGAGCAAGTCCAACGTTAGAAGATGAAGAGCGTGGTCAGTCGTGGGCAATAGCCGAAAACATGGGCACGCTAGCACGCTTACGAGTGCCGGTGATCACCACTGTTATCGGCGAAGGTGGAAGCGGCGGTGCTCTCGCGCTCGGAATAGGAGACCGAGTTCTAATGATGGAACACTCGATATACTCCGTAGCTTCGCCCGAAGCTGCAGCAGCTATCGTGTGGAGAGATTCAAAATATGCTGAAAAGGCTGCAGCCGCTCTACGACTCACTTCAGCTGATTTACTGCACGCTGGACTGATTGATCGTGTTGTGCCAGAACCTGAAGGAGGGGCCCACCGCGACCATAATGCTGCTGCTGAAAACCTTGGTGAGGAGCTACGGACCACCCTTAAAGAGCTTCGAAAACAAGATATTGATACGCTCGTTGAATCCCGCTATGACAAGTATCGTGAAATGGGCGAGTTTGCTCATCACGAGACCTCTGCCACTGGCTAATAGCATTCCGCGTCAAACAATCGTGAGGTTTAGACAAATACTCGGTTTGATTTCGATTATTGTGGGATGGGTCACAGCCATTGGGCCGCTTCGGTCCTCCGAGATTCGACATCAGGACATTACGCTTCCCCTTTCATCACTTCCAGAAGGTCTCAACGAACTGAAAGTAACGCTGATCTCAGACCTACACGTCAAAGGCCACTGTGATCCAGCACTAGCAACACTCGAAAGCCTATCGGGAACAAAACCAGACCTCCTAGTGGTGGCGGGAGATCTCGTGGAAGAAGCGGATTATGTTCCTGCTGTAGCCAAGAGGCTAAAACAAATAAATGCGAGCTACGGAACGTTTGTAGTTTGGGGTAATCATGACGCTTTCGGTCCGCCTAAACATCAGAAACCAAATTGGATTACCCGAGAAGCACGGCCGCTCACTGCAATGGAAAGGGTTCTGGAAAACCACGAGGTGCAAACTCTTACGAACAAGTCTGTTGGTCTGTCTATCCGTGGAGCACAGGTTCAAATAGTCGGTATTGGCGACACTCATGTGGGACTTGATGACCTTGCCCAAGCTTTCGCCGAGACAGACTCAGAAAAGTTCACAATCTTCATCTCGCACAACCCTGACGGGGCCTCGATACTTGGAAACTTTAGGGCTGACGTAACACTCAGTGGCCATACTCACGGAGGACAAATCGTACCCCCTATCGTAGGACCTTTGACCCTGAGAACGCGCTATCCATTGCCCAAACCGTGTGGCCTCATGTATGTCGAAGGTCGGCCGCTAGTTGTCTCAGCTGGCGTAGGCACAGTAGGCCTCCCATTTCGGGTCAACGCTCCAGCCGACATCACGAAACTCAGGATTGTTCAGCCTATTCACTAAACCCAAGCAGTAAGAGCTCCACCCTACTTATCTAGGCCATTGCCTTGATTCCACAAGCCCATCAAGTGAGTCGAAAACAAATCGAAATAGTTTCCACATGCCTGGAATATAGGAGCCAAAGAGCACGGGCGGAGAAAGATCTGGAGCTACCAGCTCAGCATGCTGCACGACGTCGAGAATTTCCAAACGCGCCCGTGGCGATCCTCCGACCATCGTAAATGTCCTATCCGACTCCTGTACCGGAACATACCGATCATTTCTATCGTGCAACAAAGAGATGGAAGCCGTGATTCGGTCGAGGTGATACTTGGGTGAAATCGACTCAAAAACACCTGGCATTAGCTCCCGTACTTTAGAGACTAACGGCCTCACCGAATCTGGTTCACGATTTGTGAGCATGACGTATACGCTTCGGGCTTGCTCCCCGAGACCTTGGGGATCAAACGTACTCATCACCTCTAGATTAGGCTGGGGGGATGGCAAAGAAAAAACTCTGAACAGTTCCGACCGATCATCGGCATCTCGAACCTGCGAAAGCAGCGTATTCCGAGTAATAAGCCATACGTAATCATCAGGCTCATAGAATTCGTGTCCATTAGGGGTTCGAACTGTCTTTGTTGTCACAGCCTGAATAATCGCCTCCAATGAGAAATAAGAACCAACAGCCGCGACCATCTGCACTTCGTCCACGATCTCAGGATCAGCCGCAGCTACCATCGCTAGCGAGCCACCCATGCTAAACCCAACAAAACCGACCCTGTCCATGTCAACAGTGTTCCGACCTTGGAGAATCTGAAACCCTCGGACGAGCGCACCTATGTCTTGCGGCAAAACCCGATAATTGGCGTAATCAAGCGCGTCCGGGACCAAAACGACAAAGCCAGCTCGAGATAATCCATCGGCAAGCTGGACCAAAGGGGAATACTTCTTTCCCTCGGGTTCAACACCATTGACTAAGACAACAGCTGGAGACCGGTCAAATCCAGCGGGCTCATAAATATCAGCCTCTAGTTCGTAACCATCACGTGTGATATAGGCGATCGTTGAAACACGCGGATCCGGATCTATACCAAGCACAGCACTCGGACTTCCCGGAACTACCCTTGCTAGGGCTGCCGCAACACGAACACCAAAACCTACCTGATCGCGAACAACCAAAACAAAACCCAGGAGGCCCAAGACAATGCCCGCTAGAACAAAAAACCGCGATAAACCCATCGTCACATCCTCCAGCTAATAGAAAACGACGATGCACATGGCCTTCATCTTTCGAAACTCAATCCTGTGAAGATGTTTCACTAGGAACCAGCCGTAAATTCGTTCGCTCGATCTCAGTTCTTTCCCTTCGGTGACGAGTCTCATTGATTACGTCCACCATTTCAGCTAAACCACCCGCTTCAAAATAACTTGATGCATATCGAACGTACGCGACTTCATCCTGAATAACCAAACGCTCCATAACCATTCGAGCGATCAACTTTGAGGAAACCTCTGATTGCCCTGCCTCCACAATCGCATTCTCTATTTCGTTGACTACCGATTCCGCCCAGCCGCTCTCAACATCACGTTTGGAACCTGCCACCATGACAGACCTATATAACTTTCCGCGATGGAATCGTTCACGGCTGCCACTAGCCTTTTGGACATGCACCTCCATTCCCACCAACCGCTCGTGTGTTTCATAAACAAATCCACATTCCCCACATTTACGACGTCGCGCCGTTCCTCCTGATATAGACATCGTCTCTTCAATCCGACTGTCATCCTCTAGACATCTCGGACAATTAAAGACACCACGACGCTCGTATGTTGTGAAGCGGTGGCCGCAATCCTGACATTTACGTCGACGCCTTATCGCATCAGCCGCTTCACGTGAATCAACAACCTGAAGGCTCGGTGATTCACAGGATGGACAACGCACTGCACCTGCTCCCGGCTGAAAACCCAACAATACACACGAGCATAGATACCACATATAGTGCTGCGGCGATAGAACATACACTCACTGCACAACAGAATAGGTTTTCCTCACCAGGGATTAGTACACCCATCGAAGATTTGTTTACACCCGACTCGAGATCACGGCGCCACAAAGGGAGATCGGTGGCGCAAGACATAAAAGCATGGGCATGCCACGA
Organism: Chloroflexi bacterium UBA6622; assembly: GCA_002433065.1. Taxonomy (GTDB): domain Bacteria; phylum Chloroflexota; class UBA11872; order UBA11872; family UBA11872; genus UBA11872. The sequence continues at coordinate 191,001 of DJHK01000028.1, read as the reverse complement.
TAAGCTGAGAAGATACCTCCCGACCTATCAGTAAATGACTTCGATTCACGACCGACAACGTCCACTCCGAGCAACGCGCCTTGATCACGTCGCGATAAATGTCAGCGACCTGTCTAAAAGCTGTTCTTTTTATACGCTGGCTCTTCGTTTATCTGAGGGTTCTCGATCAATGTTCAAACAAGTGTTGGTAGGACCAAACTTTTCTCTACATCTATTCCAAGCCCCTGAAAAACGACCTGTAAATAGTATTCGTGACTGGCGAAACCTTGGCATACAACACCTAGCCCTTACTGTTACGAACGATGAGCTTGAAAGAGCCATCGATGTTATCCGCCAACTGGGTGGAGAAATCGACGGGCCAATTGACGATAGCGATGGGCGTTCTCTCTACTTCCGAGATCCCGACGGCAATGTGGTTGAGCTACGCAGCCAAACACAATAAGCCCGTAATGGCTATCTGAACATATAATTAAAGTCAGAGTGCTGTTGTCTCCAATCAGGAGAGTGTTTGTGTACGCCGTATTGATCGCCGGAGGTCGCGGCGAGCGCCTTAGACCTCTAACAGCAAACGTCCCAAAGCCAATGGTATCGGTTGCTGGGAAACCCATCATGCAGCACCAGATGGAATGGTATCTCGAACAAGGAGTGGATCACTTCGTAATCTCCTGTGGTTACTTGCACGAGGTTATCGAGGCCCATTTTGGCAATGGGTCTGAATTCGGAGCTCCAATCAGCTATGCGATCGAACATTCCCCACTCGGTCGTGGTGGGGGGCTACGCCAAGGCATGCAACAGGTCCCACGAGACGACGAACTCGTACTAGCTTCGAACGCTGACATCCTTACTGAGCAAAATCTAGATTCAATGTTCGATCAACATCGAGCCGATGGAAACATGGCGACGATCCTGCTTGCCCCATACATCAGCCAATTTGGCATTGTTGAATTGGACGGAAGAAAAGTTTCCAACTTTGCTACCAACCCGGTGCTTCCACACTGGATCAATGGCGGAATTTATGTACTTAACCGAGCATTTGAAGACCATCTACCCGAAGTTGGTGACCATGAGGACAGCACCTTTCCAAACCTAGCGAGCCGAGGCCTGTTGGGAGCGTTTAAGTCTAAAGCTCGTTGGCGGGGGATGGACAGCGTTAAAGATCATGCGAACCTAGAAAAAGAACTTGCCAATCAACCGCTTAATTATGCAGGCAATTGAGCTTAAGCCAGAGCAAGCGAACCCATGGCTCACCGAAAGCTTCGGAAAACACCAGAGCTACCATCGCATCAACACGACGTAACACAGGTCAGCGATACCCAGCATTTACGGGGTATGAATCGCCCACCAAGCAACCCTGTATTTCAAGAGACTGGTTATGACCCGGCCTCTTCCGTCTACGACATGGAATACGAGGAATCCACGGGTTCAGAACTTGATTTCTGGATGAACGAAAGCCAGAAATTTGGATCCAGAGTCCTTGAGTTTGCCGTAGGAACAGGACGTATAGCCATTCCTCTTGCTCGTCATGGCTTCCAAGTGTTTGGCGTCGACTCATCCCAACGCATGATTGATCAGGCCCGACGAAAGAAGTCACTTTTACCATCTCCAGTTCAGCAACGGCTGAGCTTCAAACACGGCCGGATGGAACAATACCAAGTTGACCTAGTTTTCGATTTAGCGTTCGTTGGGTTCAACTCATACCTTCTACTGCCAGACAAAGAATCAAGAATCGACACGCTACGCAACGCATCACGTCATGTAAGACCAGGGGGTGCGGTTGCTGTCGACGTGTTTGCAGCCGTCCCACTCGATGCCGAACCTGATCACGAAGAAGTCGAATTCATCGAACATGAACCAGCGACCGGCCTACGCGTCACCCGAGAACGTTTTTATTCTCATAACAGGGAACTCAATCGTGGACAAAGCACATTGGTGTATCGGTTTTACGAAAATCAAGTGATGGTTGGTGAACGTCGTCTGGGATACAGCCTGGCCCTCGTTTCACGTGACGACGTCGTTTCCGAATTCACAGACGCCGGGCTAGACATCGACGGAATCTATGGATCATACGAGCGGGACCCGTGGAAGCCCGATTCACCAATCCTTATTGTCGTCGGTAGAAATAGCTCCGTTGACACATAGGCACCGCTCCCCTGAAAATTGATCAGGCCTGACCCCTACACCAATGCGTTCTGGATAAAAAATACATGACGAAAGATTCCCCTAAACACATACGAGTTTCAGAATTCCGATTTGAAATTCCAAGACGTTCGGGTGAAGGAACTTTTACCATCCCGCGGCACCAAATTGGCTGGGCCGAGCACTTCGTCGACGAATCGACCGGTGAAAAATACGACTTGGGGTACGTACTGGAACAACTCGAAGCGCAAGGTTGGGACGTCCATGATCTCTTAAAAGGCAAAGGGGAGTTTCGGGAGACCGTTGATCGGCTTCCCTTGCCGTATGGTGGTCAATTTCGCCCAGGCGATCCCGCAACACGCGATGCTTGAAACCCTAGTCAGCTAGAACTAAAGCACTAGTCACACCAATAGCGTTAGACTCCGCTCCCGACTTAGCAGTCCTTAAGGCTTTTCCATTGATTAGACTCGGCGTAATCGGCGCAGGCAACATTTCCGCGGGCCATGTCAGACGCTTCCTGTCCATGCCCGACATTGAGATCGTCGGTTTAGCCGACCCGTCCGAAACAGCCGTCGCAGCCCTTCGATCAAAAGTAGACGGCCTATCGACCACACAAACATATTCCCAATGGCAACAACTTCTCGAATCCGCTAGTCCAAACGCAATTCTTGTCGCTACCCCCCACACACTGCACCACGAACATGTGATGGGCGCGCTGAATGCCAACGCTCATGTGCTCTGTGAAAAACCGTTGGCGCATTCACCAGAACTTGCGAGTGAGATTGCAGAACATGCCGCAAAGCAAGCCAAACACGTGGTGGTTAGCTTTCAACGCCGATTTAGTCCCGGCTACAGATACATGCGCACACAACTGGCTGGCGGAAAGCTCGGCGACGTAACCCACATTCAGGCAACGCAAGCGCAGGAATGGCTCCTGAACACTGAAGGCACATGGCGACAATCAATGGCTCTTGGTGGAGGGGGGCAACTCAGTGACTCCGGAAGTCACCTGATGGACATGCTGCTATGGACTACTGGCTTGCGTGTAACAGAGGTTGACGCGAGGACACGTGAATATGGGAAAGAAGTGGAAGTTGACGGCGCAGCCACACTGCTCTTCGACAACGGATCAATCGGTACACTCTCGATAATGGGATCAGGGCACACGTTCTGGGAAAGGCTTTCCGTCACTGCTGAACATGGATCAGTTCGTGCAGATTGGGCGTCCGGGGGCGTCGAGGTGATCACGCAAGAAAGCGACGCACGAAAAGGCGAAACGCCAACCATTTCCGAAGTCACCAATCTGCCCGGGGGGACAAATCCGGACGCCCATTTCTTGGCAGTGGTAAACGGTAAGACCGTGAATGAATCACCTCCAGACGAAAGTGTGCACCTCCTACAAGTAATAGAGGCGATCCGCCGATCCGCAGCATCCGGAACCCGCGAACAAATAAGTAACACGTAATTAGCATGCTCAATGCCCTGCAGAGGAGACGGGGTAATTGGTTTCGAGCCGCTCTGCTAACAGCCCTGCTTATTGTCTTAACGATAACGCTCGGTGGAAGCAACACCCCTGACATTCTCGTCGACTTCGACAAACCATCAACTGGGCTGGCAAGAGAGCTAGATTTTAAGCTCGGAACCAATGAGCTTTTCGACCTATATCGAGATGGCGGTATTGATCGAACAAGTCAACTTGGCTCGGACCTTGTCCGAGTATGGGTCGGTCACCGGTTCCTAGGAACGGCCGTTCAAAGCTCTACTACCAACGATATTGATTGGGAATTTCTGCACACGTTCGTCCAAAAAGTCCTCGACTCTGGTGCCGAACCCCTGATTAGCTTCGTTAGCCCACCACAGTGGATTTTTTCCGCTAGCGGTGCTCCGAGTTCCCAGCACGAGAGCGAATCGCTCGATAATGTTGGAAACAGAGAATTTGGCGTTTACGTAGCAAACGCCATAGAACAACTAAAAAACAGATTTGGCGATGCGGCCTTGAGGTGGCCTTACCAGGTTTGGAATGAGCCCAACAACCACCAGAATGCTGGAACTCGGTATGCGTGCGGCCAGGGATCAAACTATTCCGCAATCTACTCAGCAACACGTACAGCTGTAGATTCTAGGTTTGGCCGTAGCGTGATCTCACTTGGTGGCCCCTCCCTTGACGCAATTGACTCTGGAGCTGCGAGGAACCCGTCCGGAACTTTTGTCTGTGGGACTGCTTCAGACCTTGATTGGGAAGCCTACCTTCGAGCAGTTGACAGTGAAGTAGCCCCTGACTTCTTAAGTTGGCATTGGTACGGCATGTTCCAAATAGGTGAAACAACGCCACATGACGTACTCACTAACAGACTTGACTGGTTTGAAGATCGCGTATACGTCACAACAAAGATTGCCAACGGCAGGCCGAACTACATAGAAGAAATCAATCTCAATGGTGATCTCGCAGTCGATCCGATGCTCGATGAACCAATAAATGGAGCCTTTCTAACATCAGCAACATTTCGTGCCGTACGTCAAGGAGCAAGCGGCTTACTGGTTTACAAGGGCACCCGTGATCCATCAGGACTCTCCCCGCGTGGGGAGCCAGATTTCGGGCTTTGGTCAAGCTCTCTTACCGACGAGCCAGGATCCGTTTTCCAAGCACTCCAGCTTGTCCGACGATTTGTCAAAGGACCAGGACAACTCGCTCGCGTCATAGTTCAGACGGATGACCTCGATGCGCTTGCGATCCGCTCTAATACTGGACCCAGGCTTGCTGTCGTAAACCTTGCTAATGTGCCGCGGACGATTCGGATCACAGGTGTAGCTCCTGGTCAATACATCAGCACTAGCGCTACTGCACCATGGAAAAAGGGATGGTTCAATGGAACTGACATACCATTACCTGCCTACGGGCTGGTCGTGATTGCTAACCCCATCCGTGGATTACCATCGCTTCCAACGACGGAACGCGGCGCAAGTGTGTACAGCTCGTCATGTGCTCAATGCCACGGGAATCTCGGTGCAACCTCCAATACACCAAATCTATTGGGGGAAACTCGCAAAAATATTGACGTGTCACATTCACGTAATATCCCGTTGCGAGATCGTATCGACATTGCCAACGTGCTTAGTTCTCGCCCTCATCAAAAACAACATATTGTTGGCAGTGTTCGCATCAAGTCAGGCGCACCAGCACAACGGGCTCTTGTCATAGCCGCCGGATCCGGCTCAGCAACATCCGCATGGACAGATAGCAGTGGTGCGTTCGCAATGAAAATCCCTGATCCGTTCGCAGCCCCAACATCGGAACCTGTCCAGCTAGTTGCAATCCATCCTGACCTTGGTTCTTCACTTGCACCCGTGAATACACACCAGAGCAAGACACACACAAATCTCGAATTCATCCTTGCTTCCCCTGATACCACCGAACGACCATTGGTGGCCGCTGCTTTTGTAGTAGAGGAAGGGCAAGACGTTCTTCGAATAGGGGCCGGAACAGCCGGAACGAACCTAACTGTATGGGCTATCGATATACACGCCGGAATAGCCCACAAGCTACAGGGCGACCCATCACATGCCTTTGGTCTTCACCAAGCACTTGTGAGAAAGAACGGCTCAGCAACAGCCGGGACATCGTGGGTAATTGTCGCCATAAATCCATCGGGCATATCTTCCAAATTTGTCCAGATCGAAGCCGCCTCGTAATACGAACCAAACTAGCCTCAGCGATGACGATAAGAGGGACTAAAAGTTATGTCTTTCCGAGGTCATCAATATCCAACTCATTGATGAATTCTCGAAACACACCTAGTTTTTCCTCGGCTACGAACTCATCCTCATCCTGATCACTCGACTCACCATCCTGATCGGGCTCGAACCCTGCTTGATCAAGAACGTCCGGATGTACAAGGATAGGTACGTCTGCACGAATGGCCAGAGCCACGGCGTCGCTCGGTCGGGCATCTAATTCATACGGCGTCCCATTGATATCCATAAAAATGGTGGCGTAGTACGTCGTGTCCACTAGTTCCGTAATTGCTACTCGAACCACCGATCCACCCAAATCTTCAACCATTTTATTGAGAAGGTCATGAGTCAACGGTCTGGGAACTTCTTGACTTTGCAGTCTTACGGCTATCGCATCTGCCTCACCGTTTCCAATAACGAGCGCGAGATATCTAGGACCATCGTGCTCACGCAACAACATTACGCGGCTTGGGTTGATGAGATTCACACGAATACTGTCAACGATCATTGGAATCATTTTGTGGGCTCATCCAAACCGAACTCTGTGTGAAGAACCACAGCCGCCTGAGCCACATCGTTCTTGTCTACAAGGCAAGTTATTCGGATCTCACTAGTAGTGATGCTCACAATATTTATTCCAGCGCTCGCAAGCGACCCGAACATTCGCGCTGCAATTCCTGGAGTACTCTGAATACCCACGCCGACAATACTGACCTTACCAAGTTGCGCTGACGAGACAACATCATGTGCGCCGATTTCAGCTGCTACGGGCCTCACAAGATCCAGGGTCGTATCAAGATCATTTTCAGAGACAGTGAATGAAATATCGGTCTTTCCACCATCTGAAACATTTTGAACTATGACATCGATGTTTATATGTCGCGTGGCCAACGGCTCAAACACCGCATTGGCTAATCCCGGCCTATCGCTCACACCTCTAACCGTCACACGGGCAACATCCATGTCGTGGGCAATTGCTCGAACACGTTGCATTGTTTCGATTTGTATTGCCGACTCGTCCACGATCTCCGTCCCTGCGTTATCGCTGAAGCTCGACCGTACCATCACTGGCAGCGAAAAATGTTCCGCTATCTCAACAGCACGGGGATGCATAACACGCGCCCCTAGCTTAGCCATTTCAAGCATTTCTTCATAAACAATGAGATCAAGCTTCTGAGCACAAGACACAATGCGTGGATCAGCCGTGAAGATCCCTTCCACATCGGTGTAAATTTCACACTTGTCAGCAGCCAACGCCACCGCGACCGCGACTGCTGAAGTATCAGAGGTGCCTCGAGCTAATGTAACAAGGTCACCATCAAGCCCGAGACCCTGAAAACCTGCTACCACGGGTACTCGACCCGCCTCGATTTCCTGTAGCAGTCTTGCTGGGATGATCTCAGTTATTCTTGCACGGCCAAACCGGCCATCAGTTCGAATACCAGCCTGTGGCCCGGATAGCGCCACGGCATCTCGACCAAGCTCATTGAGCGTCATCGACATTAGTGCAGCTGAAACTAGTTCACCTGTCGAAAGGAGAACATCCATCTCTCTCTCAGGTGGACGCGCACTTATCCGACCTGCTGCCTCGGTTAAATCATCAGTGGTGTCCCCCATCGCCGAAACCACCACAGCCAGCTTATCGCCGGCACTCAGCGAGTCATGAATCCGATCCGCGACAGCACGGATTCGCTCGCGTGTCGCGAGTGAGGACCCACCAAACTTTTGGACAATAAGTGTCACCGACGACCAACAGCATGCATAGATCGATTCGATGCTAGCAACCAAAACCCCTTACCGGTGAAGTAAGCAGCAAACAAACGCACCAACCGGTGCTTAACCAACTGTTTTAGTAGCGGATTTCTCCTCGATCAACTGGGAGGCTAGCTTAAGCATTCGACCCTGGTATAAAGAAAGCGACCACGTCGATGCCCTTTCTTGCGCCCGAGATCCAATTAATTCCCGTTCTCGCCCATTACGAATGAGACCTAAAGTCCAACGACTGAGTTCGTCGAGGGATCGCCATCGGAATCCACTATGTCCATGCTCGACGATCTCCCGCAAACCTCCACCGTCATATACCACCGGCACAGCCCCGGCAGCCATTAACTCTGCAACCGCCATACCAAAATGCTCAAATCTTTCCGGGTGTCTGTGCTTCGATTCTCCGTAACCAGCCGCATGCCATCCTATGGACGCTCGCCTTCGAAGATCACTCACCAATTGCTCATCAGCATCCGGAAGAATGTCAATCGGCATTCCATGGGCAGCATCCTGAACTTGTTCAAGGTACGCCGTGTCCGAAGATCGCTGCCCTACGCCTCCTACGAGCGCCAATCGCCACCCCACCAGTCCTGCAGCGCATAACTGACGAAAGGCATATACCATTTCGAGATGTTTCTTGTTATGGCCTCCTGCAAAAAACCTTCCGATAGATACGATTAATGGATCCTTGCCCCTAACATTTTTCGATCCGGTAATCACCGGAGGCTCAATTACAGGCCCTGTTATTTCCCACCGACGTTTAAGCCAGGCCGCCGTGTAATGCGAATTGGGTGTTACAACGTCATAAGAAGCCAAGGCTTGTCTGTAACGCTCAGCAATGTTGTCGGCAGACCAGGCTCCAAGCGGAGGAGCTATACGTCGGGTTAATCGTTGGAAGCCTGATCGAAGAGGCCCACCTCTTTCCTCTATAGAGCCCAGAGCAACGCCAAGTAGACGACTCTCCCCTGAGGCCGGTGAAACACAGGCATCAGATTTCACGATTACCCCATCGTCGTCTGGCACCGAGGTCCAAGGACTCGGCGAAAAATCCCCGGCTTCTCCAGCCTCACCTTGTACAAGAGTTTCTCCGTGAGTTGAAGTAATCGTATATGCCCGACTATCGGTCCCCATCGCGCTTAACCAGAATCTGACCTGGCTTCCTGCACGAACAGCAATATGGCCGATCCCATCCGACTGCCGGTATCGGCCGGCACCATTATGTTCTGACCCGTACCAACCCGTAGATTCTTGGGCAGCCCCGATAGCCAAACCCAACCGACGCACCCAACCCCCAACGACTCGTATCTGCCACTCTGGAAGCCGAGCAGGAAAATAGACAAATCGAACCGACGGCACCCCTTCACCTCGAACCAAGCTGTGGTGCGTACCATTTACAAATAATTGGCAGTTAGAACCAAGATCTTCCACACCAAGATGAGGTCTTTCAGCAACACGTCGATATTCAATCCCATCAAGATCAACTCCAGCCCGCTCTGTAACCGACGACCACTCGATGGATCGATGTGACACAACAGTCACCAAACCTATTTCTCGCAACGCGCCTGCGGCAGCAAGCACTTGCCGCTCACCACCACCGAGCGTCTCTAACCAGCCATCAAACACCGTAATATTCACGTCAAATCACCGTGCGGTACAGGGTCCGGTCATGAAATAGCAAGCCGCCGCCCGTAAAAGAAACATCTGTGATGCTCTCCGCTTTTCGAAGCAACATTTGTCGCACGTGATACATCTCTCCAAACGAACAAAGAAACCCAGACCATCAACTAACCAAACAAAGTCTGCGCCTTAATAACATCCGATTGCTACTCAAGCACATCTGGCAACAGCTTGGGCCACACCAAGATTTCTAGAAAATGCATACACAAATCAGCAGGAAATCAGATTTCATCCGTAGCGCCTTCGCCATAGATTCCATCGCACCACCATAGCCTCTCGAAACATCAGTACCGCATCCTGTAACGGGCGAACTTTGCTCACAGCAACATGTCGCCACTCCACCGGGATTTCCACGATCGACTTATCTAACACACGAGCTATGGCCAACACCTCGACATCAAAAGCCGTTACTCGACTATTGTTGATCGAGTCAGCATCTGCGGGATATAGCAGCACACGGTTAAATATTTCCTCGGCCGAATCAGCAGAAAAACCCTTAAGCCCGCACTGAGTATCACGAATACCTTTAATCGCAATTACAGCCACAATTCGATTGAACAACCTCCCCATCAAATGACGAAGCCAGGGCTCACCACGACGCTGTGCCCCCGCAATCTCACGTGAACCGATCACGACATCAGCGCCGCGACGAATTTCTTCGACAACACGATCTACATATCCCATAGGGATCGCAAGATCCGCATCCATAAAAACCCGAACCGCACCTTTGGCAGTCAAGATCCCTTTGGCAACTGCTGATCCTTTTCCACGGTGGATCGTCGAGACAACCATCGGAAGCACTGAATTCCCACGTGAGGCAACACCTGCCGCCCAAGACTGGGCAACCCGTAACGTGTCATCTCGAGATCCATCATCCACCACAACCACCTCAACAATACCCCTGCCGTCAGACGCCCATCCCTCCACAGCCTCAAGCGTCTCTCCAAGTCGATTCTCTTCGTTGTACGCAGGAATGACGACTGACAATTTGACCGGGTTACTCATGTGCACTGTAAACATCCACGTGAACAAGCCACGTCCATGAACCCAACGGTTGTGGAGGGAGTAGCGCTAGAACTTGTGACACATCAGTCGCCAATGATTCCTCGCAACGGTTGGGGTAGTCCATCTCTAACAAGTTCCCGCAGCCGATCACGGTTCCAGTCAATACGTTGTCGCGCGCGATTGGCTTCATCTGCCACCAGCGCAGGTGCAGTGCCTCCATATGAAGATCGTCGATCCACGATTCCCCGTAAATCAAGCCGGTTTCTTATCTCGCCTGGAAGCCTCGCATCCACGTCGGAGAAATCCGAATCATCCAAGCCTAGCAGCGCAACATTCTTTGATTCAGCCAGCCGAACCAGCCGTCCTGCAGCAGCATGAGCGTCACGAAATGGAAGGCCCAATTCACTAAGATAATCAGCGATCTCGATGGCTTCGGGATACCCCTGACGGGCCAAGTCGGCCATGCGCGCACGATCAATCGTGGCAGTCGCTATCGCACCCGTAATCGCAGAAAGTCCAACTAGAAGGTCGTCCTCAACACCGAATACAGCGCGTTTGTCCTCCTGCAAATCAAGGCCATAGGCAAGAGGCACTCCCTTAAGTGTCGCCTGCCATCCAACTGCAACGCCCAAAACCGAAGCGGCCCGAGCCCGGGTTAGCTCCGCAATATCCGGATTCTGTTTTTGCGGAAGCATGCTGCTGCCTGTTGAATAGGCCTCGTCAAATCGTATGAGCTGATAACCAGGTGAAGCCCAAACCACTAGGTCCTCTGACCACCGTGACAGATGCCCTGCCAGTCCAGCACAAGCGTTGAGGATAACTGTGACAAAATCGCGATCCGCCACAGCATCAAGACTGTTTCGGGAAATCTGACTAAAACCCAGCTCTTCAGCAACGCCCTCACGGTCGATGTCATAGGGAACACCAGACAACGCACCGGAACCGAGCGGACATACATCAGCCGCCGAAAAAGCCCGAATCACTTCCGCTAGATCACGCTCGTGCATTTCAGTTAGCGCTAAAAAATAGTGGCCAAGCGTGATTGGCTGAGCAACCTGCAAATGAGTGAAACCAGGAGCAACTGTTTCTGCCTCCTCCGCCGCACGAGTTACCAGCACCTCCATAAGATCCAGAAGAGCATCGGCAAGGCGAAGGCTAAAACCCTTGCAGTAGAGTCGAAAATCTGTCGCCACTTGATCATTACGGCTTCGAGCAAAATGAAGTCGACGCCCGTCCTCTCCTATACGCTCAGTCAATTCCCTCTCGACAAAACTATGAATGTCCTCATCATCGGTAAGGGAGGGTCCACCACATGCGACGAGTTCTTCAAGTAAGCCATCAAGCCCCTCAATAATTGCGCGAACGCTATCTTGGGGAAGTAAGCCAGAGCGACCAAGCATCGCCGCATGAGCCCGACTGGCCACAATATCTTCCCGGTACATTCGCCGGTCGATAGGAAACGAGCGGGTAAATGCTCGCGCACGATCAGCCGGGGCTTTGTCGAAACGTCCACCCCACATTTGGTTCTCGTTATCTCCTCATCCGATAGAACAGAGTACCGCTACACACCCCGAGCCACATCAATCGCTTCAAGCCCTTGTTCAAGTTCGTCGCGTGTGACAGTAAGCGGCGGAACAATTCGCAGAGTCGCGGCTCCCGCCTTGATAAGCAGCAAACCATTGTCACGGGCTCTAGACACAACCTGATCCGCCGCATCCTCTGATTCCATATCAAAGCCGATCATCAGACCGAGGCCACGAACATCAGTGATACCCAAACCCTTAGAAGCCCTCGTGCGGAGTCGAGACATCACGTATTCACCCTTGGCTACAACATCCTGAAGAAAGCTTTCATCCGTGACTCGATCAAGAACCACACGGGCCGCAGCACACGCCACAGGATTTCCACCAAAAGTTGATCCATGATCGCCCGGGACCAACACGCTTGCAGACTCAGAGCTCAATACAGCCCCAATAGGAAGACCACCACCCAGCCCCTTTGCCAAAGCAATGACGTCCGGTACGACGTCGAACTGTTCATATGCGAACAAGCTCCCAGTCCGCCCAACACCAGTCTGGACTTCATCAAAAATCAGCAAGACACCCTCGGCATCGCATAGACGTCGCAAGCCACGAATGTAGCCCACATCTGCCGGCCACATTCCACCCTCACCTTGCATTGGCTCCACCATAACTGCCGCGGTTTTGTCCGAGATGGAATCTTCGATAGCACCGAGATCATTGAACGGTACTTGAGTGAAGCCATCCGGCATCGGTGCAAATGGTTCCTGATACGCAACTGTACCGGTCGCAGCTGTTGTGGCGAGTGTTCGACCATGAAATGAATGGTCCGTCGTGATCACCTCGTAAGCACCTGTCCTGTTGGCTTTTCCCCACTTACGAGCAATCTTGATGCACGTTTCTCCAGCTTCCCCACCGCTGTTGACAAAGAACACTCGGTCAAGATCAGAGTTTTCGACCAGACGCTGAGCCACTTCAAGCTGCGGTGTGGTGTAGAAAAGATTTGAGGTGTGCGCAAGGGTTTCGACCTGTTGACTGACAGCACGGCACAATTCCGGATCTCCGTGACCTAGCGTTGAGACAGCAATGCCTGCAGCAAAATCCAGATAGGACTTTCCTTCATCGTCCCAAACCCGTGTGCCTTGGCCACGGACAAGCGTAACGGGCAACCGGCGAAAAGCCGGGTGGTAATAACGAGACTCCAGATCCTTCCAGTCCATCGTTTCGTCCATCGCCGTGGCTGGGACGACATGCTGCCGCCCGAACCAAATTATAGAGGGACGCGGTCGCTCATTCGCGTTCCGTAGCCATCAGAACTCATTGCACGACGCAATGCGTGTGGTCGAGTTCCATTAACAATGCATACAAAACGAACCTCTGAAAGCAACCCAAGCGCAGCTCTCAACTTTGGCACCATGCCACCAGACACCACACCGCTTCGAACCATCGCCCGTGCTGTTAGTGGATCAAGATCACCGACAACCTGTCCGTCTTTGTTTCGCACCCCATCAACATCTGTCAAAAAAATCAGCGCCCGGGCTTGAGTCGCAAGAGCAATTGCCGCAGCGATGTCATCACCATTGACGTTATAGATTTGTCCATTGCCATCAACACCCAGCGGCGACACAACCGGCACATGACCAGCCGCGGTCAAGTCTTCAAGAATCCTTGTGTTGATAGACCTGACTCGACCAACCCATCCGAGCGCAGGCGAAGCACGACGAACCCTCACAAGGCCGCCATCAGGCCCACTAAGTCCCACAGCCGAAACACCTGCACGTTGCAGCACTCCAACAATTGCAGGAGCCACAATTCCGCGAAACACTAGCACCGCATCGTCCCTGGTTTGGTCATCGGTCACGCGGAGACCTTCGTGCCACACCGTGCGTCTTCTTCTCGACTTTCGCCAATTGGTGAGCTCGTCCCCCCCGCCATGTGCGATTACGACACGTATTCCATCCTTCACCAAGTCACGAATATCAGCTGCAAGCCGACCCGACGCAATATCAGCCGTCCCACCAACTTTGACAATGACAAACTCACCGGAGGCCCCATCAAGTACCCCGTGCTTGCCAGAACCACCTCTACGGACTTTCAGGTCATGTACTCCGAATTTATAGCAACGTACTCGGCAGATAAATCGCCACCCCAAGCCGTCGCGGTAGCTTCACCATCGTTCAGTGCCACACCAATTTGAACATCTGTCTCTAGAAAATGCGCAGCGACCGATACCTCCTCATATTCCGTGGGCTCGCCTGACACCACGACCGGAATATCGCCAATTGATATATCTATCCTTTCAGGATCAAAATCCACTCCGCTGTTCCCAAGCGCCATCACAACACGACCCCAGTTAGGATCACCACCGTGGATCGCCGTCTTCACCAGATTAGAAGACGTAATCTTTCGAGCCGCCTGTCGAGCCGCCTCTACATCAGGCGCTCCTGATACTTTCACTTCTATCACGCGCGTAACACCTTCGCCACCACGCACTATTTCACGTGCCAACCAGCGGCAAACAGCAAACAACCCGCTCGCAAATAATCGTGCATCACCATCATCGCTATCAGCCACCCCGACACGGCTTTCACCATTCGCTAGAAACAATGCGGTATCGCTCGTTGACTGATCACCATCAACACTTATCGAGTTGAAGGACGCGGCAACGGCCGACCGAAATATTCCACACGCATACGCGTCTGACAGCTCAGCATCGGTCGTTAGAAAGGCAAACATCGTCGCCATATTGGGATGCACCATGCCGGCCCCCTTGGCAACACCACCAATATGAATGACTCCGGTAGATAGCGGAACCTCAATCGCAACCGCCTTCGGCCCCGCATCTGTCGTCAACATGCCACGCGCGACGGCGTCGCCGCCGCCACGTGTCAGTTGCAACGACTCAATTCCAGCAAACACCTTGGCCATCGGCAATCGAAAACCAATAACACCTGTGGACGCGACCAGAATCTCAGCCTCCGGCACATCAAATTTTTGCGCGAACGCATCAATAAAAGCCAAAGCATCATCGTAACCACCATCACCTGTATACGTGTTGGCGTTTCCACTGTTGAAAACCACACCCCGAATAGGCCCAGCCTCGATTCGGTCTCGATCAATATCAACCGAAGCACCACGAACTCTATTAGTAGTAAAAGTTGCAGTAGCCACGCATGGAGTTCGAGTACTCAAAATCGCTCCAAGATCTAGATCTCCGCTGGGCTTTATACCGGCAGATACCGCCCCACCGACAAACCCATATGGAGCAAGAACTCCTCCTGGAATCACGCGAAAGCCTTCAAGTTCAGCAGGCGGCTCGTGCATTTACGGATAGCTCGGTGGGATCTCGAGCCCAACACTCTCTTCAATTCCAGACATGGCATTCGCGTTTTGAACCGCACTTCCCGCCGCACCTTTTCCAAGATTGTCGGTGGCAGCCATTGCAACCAACGTGTGGTTCGTCTCATCCAGAATCCAATGGACAAACGCGTGATTCCCCCCAGCCGTCCACTTAGTTCTCGGTGGCTCATCAATCAAATGAACGAAAGCTTCACCCGCATACGCCTGGCCATACGCCTCTTGAATATCCGTGACCGTCGTGCCCTCGTTGAGCGCCGCATAAGCGGTGATCAGAATTCCACGAGTCATCGGGACCAAATGCGGAACGAAAGTGATCTGGATCTCCTGCCCACCCAATTTTGAGAGTTGCTGCGAAATTTCGGGACTTTGATAGTGATTCGCAACTCCGTACGCCATTGCATTCTCATCGACTTCGGAAAATCCATATGCAACTGAGCCAGACCGCCCGGCACCGGACACCCCAGTTTTGGAGTCAACCATCACATGCCCAGACAGCAAACCGGACCGTGCAACAGGGCCAAGCGCCAGAATTGCGGCGCCTGCATGGCACCCAGGATTAGCCACCAGTTGGGCTACACGAAGCTCCTCACGATGAAACTCGGTAAGTCCATATACCGCAGATTCCAGCCACTCGGGAGCCGCGTGTGTCTGACCGTGCCAACGTGAATACGTTTCGGTGTCCGGCAAGCGAAAATCCGCGCTCACATCAATACAACGTATTTGACTCTCTAAAAAAGGCTTAAGGGTTTTTGCAGATATCGTATGAGGCAAACATGAAATGACGATGTCCGGAGCCTGATCCAATTCCTTCTGCAAAGGTAATTCCGAGTACTCGGGACGCCCATTGGCTCTAAGCCATGGGAAAACATCGCCCAGAAGTTCTCCGGCATGGCTCCGTGCTGTTACGCCAGAGATCTCGAACTCGGGATGCGTGGACAGAAACCGCACAAGTTCAGCGCCCGAATATCCGGTCGCATTAAGAATGCCAATACGCATATATACCTCGCCTAGTAAGGTGATTATATGAGCGAAAACTCGTTTCGAGCGGCTGTTTTCATACACCCTGCCAAACCAAAACCACCAGAACCACTATGCCCACCACCACACGATATAACGCAAACAGGCCAAGACTCTGGCGTTCCACAAAGCCTAATAACCACCGCACAGTCAGCGTTCCAACAATCGCCGCAACAAGAGTTCCAACCGCAAGCAACCAAACATCACCGACCATCTCATCGGTCTGCAGTGCATTGACAAGTTGCATGAGGCCGGCACCAGCGACAGCTGGACCCATAAGCAAGAGGGAAAATCTGGCCGCAGTCGATCGATCAACACCGAGACTTCGACCTACAGTCATCGTTATACCCGACCTAGAAACCCCGGGGATAAGTGAAATAATTTGGGCCGCACCAACAAGAAGCCAAACTGAGAAAGATGTTGACCTCAAGCTACTGGCCTGGCGCCCGAATCTATCCGCCAGCCCGAGAGCAACACCAAACCCAATAAGTAAAGTCGACGCCAATACAGGGTCACGAAGACCAGCAAATATATCTTGCAGCGGTATTGCTATTGCTCCGATAAAAAGGGTTGAGCCGATAATGGCCAGGGATAACCGACGGGTGATCACAACGTCAGGCCCGTTGCCTAGCATTCCGCTAACCAACCATCGCCAGTCAGACCAAAGCGCAGCTACGAGAGCCAGACCTGTTCCTAGATGGAGCGCGACAGCCAACGTAATACTCGTCAGCATTGGTTCTTCCCAGCCAAAAAGTTCAGGAATGATCAGCAAATGCCCAGAACTGCTCACCGGAAGAAATTCGGTTATAGCCTGAACCACCGCAAGGAGGACAACTTCAAGCCACATAGCGACTTATACCTATAGGCCGGTCACATCGGAAAATTCCGACGCGACCGGCCTAATAGAAACCTGCCTTAAATGAAAACCGGCGCTAGCACCAGTGTGATTGTGCTCAGCAGCTTGACCAACACATGGAGTGACGGCCCAGCAGTATCTTTGAATGGATCTCCCACCGTATCACCGACGACAGAAGCAGCGTGTTCATCCGTGCCCTTGCCAATGGCATTCCCATCAGCATCACGCAAATGCCCAGCCTCAATGTACTTCTTGGCGTTATCCCATGCGCCGCCAGCATTGTTCATGACGGTCGCAAGCAAAACGCCAACGATGGTTCCAACCATGAGCATGGCAGCCTCCGCCTCAGCACGCAGAATCAAACCCACAGCCACAGGCAGCAACACAGCCAACAAGCCAGGCGCAATCATCTCTCGTAGCGCGGAGCGCGTACTAATGTCAACAGCCTTGGCGTAATCGGGTTCCACCTTGCCTTCGAGAATTCCCGGTTGCTCACGCCACTGCCGTCGCACCTCCAAAATCATGGTCTGGGCAGATCGTCCAACAGCACGGATTGCCAGTGAACTAAACAAGAAGACAAGCATGCCTCCAAGCATTGCTCCGATAAAAACCTCGACCTTGGCCAAATTAACCTCTTCCAAACCAGCCGTTTCCAAGTAGGCGCTGAAGAGAAGAAAGGCCGCCAACGCCGCTGAAGCAATCGCATAACCCTTAGTTAGAGCCTTAGTGGTATTGCCGACCGCATCCAGACCGTCCGTAATATCACGAACGTCTCCGGGAGCCTCAGCCATTTCAGTAACCCCACCAGCGTTATCCGCGATAGGCCCAAAGGTATCCATCGCGAGAATATAGGCTGCACTCATCAGCATGCCCATAGTCGCCACCGCAGTGCCAAACACTCCGGCAATCCACTGACTGTCCCCAATCGAAATTCCCAGATCATTAAACGCTTGAATACCTGCTTGGAACGACGTCCCCAGCGCGACCGAAATAACGACCACAGGAATTGCAGTGTTTTCAAAGCCGACGGCAAGTCCCGAAATAATGTTTGTCGCAGCACCTGTTCGTGACGCCTCAGCAATCTCGCGGACAGGCCTATTAAACGCCGTGTAGTACTGCGTAATGTACACAAACAGCACACTGGTAATGATTCCAATTAATCCAGCCCAGAAGAACCACCACGAGCCAAGCATGAGGATCGCAGCAATCGCCATGCCAACCGTTGACAGCACAGCCGTCGTCCAATAGCCGACATCGAGCGCTCGCTGGGCATTACTCACACGTCCCGGTCTGATCACCAGAAGTCCGATGATTGAGGCGATCGCACCGAACGCTCTAACAACGAGCGGGAAAAGGATCCACGCCACATCGTTTTCACCGGTCGCCTTAAATATCGCCACACCAAGGATCATCGCGCCGATACTTTCAGCGGCCGTAGACTCAAATAGATCCGCGCCACGACCAGCACAATCGCCCACGTTGTCACCAACGAGATCAGCAATGACCGCCGGGTTCCTCGGGTCGTCCTCGGGCAATCCAGCCTCAACCTTACCGACCAGATCAGCACCTACATCGGCAGCCTTCGTGTAAATCCCCCCACCAAGCTGAGCGAATAGCGCAACAAAACTCGCACCAAACCCAAAGCCAACAATTAGTTCAGGCGTATGTTTGGGGTTTTCGAATCCGCCAAACGCCCAGAAGAGTCCGAATACACCAAGCAGACTAAGACCGACAATAAGAATCCCCGAAACGGCACCACCGCGAAGTGCAATCGTTAACGCATCGCCTAGCGAACGTGTAGCAGCGCTCGCAGTCCGAACGTTGGTTTTCACCGCAATAATCATTCCGATGACACCCGAGAGTGCCGACAAGAACGCGCCCACAAGGAATGAGACTCCGGTTCGCCATGCAAGGTCGACAGCCTCAATGCCTTTTTCTTCATTCGCGCCATAAAAAAGCAGTAACACCGCGAGCAACCCAGCGCCCACGATCGTCATCCAGGCGATCGTCCTGTATTGGCGCTTCAAAAACGCTGTAGCACCAGAGTAGATTCGATCACCATTTAAATTCATTCGCTCAAAGAGCAGAGACTGTTCTTCCGCCGACAGCGATTGGACAGCCGGAATCAAGTCCGAGGTGTCCGACGACCGATCGATAGGACGACTTAGAACATCACGAGCCAGATAGATAACGACGATAACCGATAGGATAATCGCCGCAGGAACAAACCAAACAAGACCTTCCAAACTAGGCTGTCCTCCTCCCGACCGGACATCTCCGTCGTCGGGTACAAGTGGGCGCGGTAGAAATCAATCGCTCACGCAACGTCAATCTGCAAACCCAGATAACCAATTATTGAATGCAGGAATCATAACGCTAATTTTCCATTCTAAGAATATATGTAAGCGCTTCTAGAAGTCTGGCCATCTCCTCCTCCGAACCAATCGAGATGCGAAGCGCATTGGAAAAGAGTGGATCCTCAGCAAAACGTCTGACCAGAATTCGACGGCCGGCAAGCTTCTCCTGGACATCCGAAGCGTCCCGATCTCCACACTCGACAAAAACAAAATTTGCTTCAGAGGGATATACATGCAGGCCCAAGTTTCCGCATAACTCCTTGGCAAACTTATTTCGCCGGGCACGGATATCCTCCCAATGCTTCTCCGCCCAAGCTATTTCATCCAGTGCTGCCAATCCCGCAACTTGCGCAAGCCGGCCGACGTTGTACGAATCCTTTACCCGATGCAAAGCATCGATCAGCTCTGGATGACCAAGTGCATATCCGAGGCGAACCCCTGCTAATCCAAAAGCTTTCGAGAACGAGCGTGTAATACATACGTTGGGAAGCTCACGAACCAACGCCACCCGATCATCAGAAGCATATTCAACGTACGCCTCGTCGATCACCAGCAAGTTAGTTTGCTCTGCCAGCCATCGAAGATCGTCAGCTGCATAGTGAGTGCCAGCAGGATTATTCGGACTGGAGACAAATGTCACCGCTCCTCGAGCCGAAGCAAGTTGGCGAATCGGCAGTTCAAACCGATCGCCGAGCGAACAGGACACCATCTCAGCACCCTGAATCCCGGCTAACACCGGATATAACGAGTAACTAGGCTTCGGCGCCACCACACGATCTCCAGGACTACAGACCGCCCGCACAAGAATATTTAGCGCGTCATCAGAGCCGTTAGTCACAATTACCGACTCCGGAACAACTTTGTGTCGGTCAGCTAGCCGCTCTCGCAAAGCACGGCTCGTAGGATCTGGATATAGTCGTAGCTCACTAGAGACGGCCTCACGTACAGCCTTGAGTACTCCTGGCGCAACAGCTGGACTTTCGTTGGTGTTGAGTTTCGTCCATCCAGATTCAGAAGGTTGTTGGCCTGGCACATAACCCTGCATAGCAGCCACATCCGGTCGTAGCCTCACAGTGCTAGACGACTTCACAACATCACCTCCGTCAGGTCTCGTCCCGAAAACAAAACCTCACACATGCAAACACTTGCCCAACTCACACTTCTTCCCATCCCAAATCAGGCAACGACGCTTTGGCAAGCGTATATGCTGCCAACGACCCTACATCCCTAAATTTTCCAGATTTAACCAATTCTTCTAGCTTGCTTATATGTACAAGCTCCACCTCTATGTCCTCGGTCACTTCAAGCCGTGGCTCTGCCGCCCGCACAGCATCCGTAATCACAAAAACGTGCGCCATGTTTCGACACCGTGTCGGGTTGGTAAGTAACCGGCCAGCAAACACAATGTTGCCCGCATACCCCGTCTCCTCTCGGAGTTCACGGATTGCAGCATCCTGAGCTGTCTCCCCTTTATCGACTAGTCCTGCTGGGAATTCCATCACTTCCTCCAAAGCACCGTGCTTATACTGCTTGACGAGAGGAATCAAACCCGATGGAGTAACAGCAATCATGGTGCAAAAGTCAGTCTGATTAAGAATGTTGTACCTGGGTATCTCATGTCCGTTAGGAAGCCGGACATGCTCCTGAGTATGCGTAACCCATTCATCACGATAAATCGTTGTGGCTTTAAGAATCTGCCACCGTCGTGAACCAGAACTCCCACTATTTGTTGCCATAAATCTCCTAAAACCAAACTGCGTCTTCGCTACAAATCGCTTTGAGAGTTACTGTACTCGTAACTTGTGATCACCATCTCGTTAGCCAGCAAGGAACCAATCCGTGACCCCTTCCCGCGTGGACGCCCTCGCCAACATCCTAGTCCAGCACTCGACAGAAATTAAACCCGGCGACTTCGTTCTCATCGATGGAACAGAAGCTGCAGCCCCCTTACTCCTCGCGTGCTATCGCAAAGTACTGGAGGCAGACGGAAACCCACGGCTCAACGTTGGACTTGAAGAAGCACAAGAAATCCTTTTGGTACATGGCAACGATAACCAGTTGGAGTTTCTAGATCCGGTAAGCAAGTTCCAAGCAGACACAATACAAGCTGCCATTCGAATTCGAGCTACAACCAATACTCGAGCACTAGCCGGCGTAGATCCTGCACGACTGGCTAAAACGATGATCGCCCGTCGGCCAGTCATGGATCAGATCATTGAAAACGTCCGATGGGTACTGTGCGACTACCCAACGACGGCCCTAGCACAAGAAGCAGAAATGTCGTTGGGTGATTACGAAGACTTTCTTTACGGCGCTACTAACATCGACTGGTCAGCTATGAGCACACATTTGGCAACCTTAAAGGACCGACTTGAGCGTGGTAGCGAAATCCATATCGTCGGCCCTGGCACTGACCTGGTCCTGCAAACAAAAGGTCGTACGTGGGAACCAGCCGACGGACGTAAGAACATGCCTGACGGTGAAATTTTCACGGCCCCCATCGAAAATAGTGTGAACGGCCGCATCCGTTATGAATTCCCTGCGCTCTACCAAGGGCACCAAGTCGATGGGATCGAACTTCGGTTTGAGGATGGGCTTATTGTCGAGGCCACGGCCGAGCGAGGCGGTGACTTTTTGGAGCAAGTGCTCAACACTGATCCGGGCGCCCGTCGGCTAGGCGAGATTGGCATCGGCACCAACTTCGAAATTCAACGCCATACTAGAAACATTCTTTTTGATGAAAAGATGGGGGGCACCGTCCACTTAGCAGTCGGACGAGCCTATGAGTTTACCGGTGGCAAGAATGAATCCGCCGTGCACTGGGACATGATCAAAGATCTAAGAATCGATGGCGCTATTTACGTTGACGGCACTCTCTTCCAAGAAAATGGAGTGTTTACGTCCTAAATCGCGATACGGGTTTTGAAGCTTCAAAACATGGTTTCTTGCAGTAAGAATCGATTCCGAGAACCCCCGAAACCACCCTCGCCATGGTAAAATTTTTCTCTATATTCATGATATCCCCGAGCACTAGTGCAGCGGAGGCGGTTCGGGTGTCGAATAGGAAGGAACACCCGTCGCCTCAATAATAATTCCGTGTTCTGTAGCGCACCGTTCCTTTAGTGCTACGTGTAGACGTGACTTGTCGGAAGATATGTCATTAAAGAGTCATGCAAACGCGACTGTTTGCTGTCACATCAGGACTAAAGTCCAATCAACTTCTAAATCCGAGGAGCTATTGCCGAATGGCGTATTCAGCTAAAGACATCGACATCCTCGAAGGGCTTGAAGCTGTTCGCCGACGGCCTGGCATGTACATCGGCAGCACCGATGCACGAGGACTACACCAACTCGTATATGAAGTCGTCGACAACAGCGTTGATGAAATACTCGCAAAGAGGGCCTCATCGATCGACATCCGTATCACCACGGATGGACGGGTTTGTGTAGCTGACGACGGCTCCGGTATTCCTGTCGACATACACCCAAAGGTGAAAAGACCAGCTCTCGAAGTGGTAATGACCACACTCCACGCCGGCGGAAAATTCGACAATGATGCCTACAAGGTCTCCGGAGGCCTGCATGGCGTTGGGGTCTCGGTCGTCAACGCCGTGTCGCAGCATTTGAAGGTTACGGTCCAACGTGACGGATTTTATTGGTCCCAAGAATACGAACGGGGCGTCCCATTAGCAGACGTAAAAAAAGGGGGAAAGACCACTGGCCATGGCACCGAGGTTGAGTTCCTCGCCGATGATCAAATATTCGAAACCTTAGAGTACAGTTTTGAGACAATTGCTCAACGCATCCGTGAAATGGCTTTCTTAGTCGCCGGATCCCGGATGCGCTTACTGGATGAGCGATCTGGGCGCGAGGTCACCTACTACTTCGAAGGTGGAATAAAGGCCTTCGTACGACAACTGACCCGTAAGCGAGCGCCGCTTCATCCAGATCCAATCGTGCTCCACGGTGATATGACCAGCACTAAAAACAGCGGCGAGGAAGTAACCACACAAATCGAAGTAGCAATGGTGTATTGCGATACCGTCTCAGAACAGATTCATACGTTCGCGAATACCATCCGAAACATCGACGGCGGAACCCATCTCACCGGATTACGTAAAGCGCTGACTCGATCGCTTAATGACTATGCCCGCCGCAGCAACTTACTCAAAGAGAATGATCCAAATCTGACAGGAGATGACGTCCGAGAAGGACTCACCGCCATTGTTAGCGTGATGGTTGAAGATCCTCAATTTGAGGGACAGACAAAGGCCAGACTTGGTAACAGCGAAGTTGAAGGCCATGTCCAAAAACTCGTCAACGATCAGCTAGGTGTCTACCTACATGAACATCCTAGTGAAGCCCGTCGGGTTGTGCAGAAAACAATGTTGGCGGCACGAGCTAGAGTCGCCGCCCAAAAAGCCCGTGACCTCGTTTCACGAAAAGGCGCTCTAGATGGCTTTGCATTGCCTGGGAAATTGGCCGATTGTCAGGAGCGAAATCCTGATCGCTGCGAACTATTTATCGTAGAGGGAGATTCAGCAGGAGGTAATGCAAAACAGGGCCGTGATCGTAAATTTCAGGCGATATTGCCGCTACGCGGAAAAATCCTAAATATCGAAAAGGCCACGGTTGACAAAATTTATTCAAACGAGTCTATTCGTAACGTCATTACGGCTGTGGGCGGATTCGATGGCGACGACTTTGACGTAACAAAAATCCGGTACGGACGAATAGTGATTATGACGGATGCTGATGTCGACGGATCCCATATTCGGACACTTCTTCTAACCTTCTTTTTTCGCCGCATGCCCGACCTCATCAAGGACGGCCATCTGTTCATCGCCCAACCACCGCTGTTCCGCGTTGCCAACACCCAGAGATCGGTGTACTGCTATTCAGAGGATGAGCGGGATAAAGCGCTCAAATCGATGTCGGGAAGAATCAATGTTCAGCGGTACAAAGGCCTTGGAGAGATGAATGCTGAGCAACTCTGGGACACCACTATGAACCCAGAGGACCGCCACATGTTGAGAGTTGAACTTAGCGACGCGGAAGATGTCTTCTCCACGTTGATGGGAAATGATGTTCCGCAGCGACGCCGCTTCATCATGAATCACGCCCGTAATGTCCGGAACCTGGACGTTTAGCGGGGACACGACGTTGAAGAAGGGGAGACCCGCAATAGCGCTTGATGTCATGGGGGGCGATCGAGCACCTTTGGCCACCCTGGAAGGGGCTGTGCGTTGGCACCAATCGAGCGGGTTGTACGCCACACTTGTGGGCGATGTTGCCCTCATGAAGCGAGGACTCCTTAAGGCCGGAGCCAATCCCGATGATTGGACACTAATCGACGCTCCAGATGTCATCGGCATGGCCGATCATCCAGTTCAAACGATCAGATCGGAACCACGTGCATCAATTCGTCGGTGCGCGGAGCTCATCAAGTCAGGTGAGGCACAAGCTCTGGTTTCGATGGGCAATACAGGCGCAGCCCTAGCCGCCGGGGTCCTGATAGTGGGACGGGCGGACGGAGTGGAAAGGCCGGGCCTCGCCGCAATGATCCCCACACACAAAGAACCAGCACTGGTTATTGACGTAGGTGCCAACGCCGAGGCCCGCCCGGAACACCTCAGAGACTTCGCATTGATGGGCACGCTATACAAGCAACATCAGCTTGGCCAAAGCGAACCACGTGTGGCCGTTCTAAGCATCGGTGAAGAATCCTCCAAAGGCAGTCCATTGACATTAGCGGCCGCAAAATTACTCACCGCCACACCACTTAATTTTGTTGGGAACATTGAGCCGGGCGGAATATTTTCCGGTGACGCGGATGTGATCGTATGTGACGGATTCACGGGAAATCTATTCCTAAAATCCATTGAGGCGACTGCAGAATTCGCGTTTTCCTCGCTACGGTCCGCGGTAAAACAACGACCCTTCACGATTCCAGGCTTGGCTCTCATGTACCCCGCCCTGCGAGCC
This sequence comes from Chloroflexi bacterium UBA6622, assembly GCA_002433065.1. GTDB lineage: Bacteria > Chloroflexota > UBA11872 > UBA11872 > UBA11872 > UBA11872. The sequence goes on along the minus strand of DJHK01000028.1, from coordinate 165,592 downwards.
GTTCGGAGCAGAACGGCCTATGACCAATACGGTGGGGTGCCGTTACTCGGCGTCAACGGGATAGTCATTATTGGTCATGGTCGATCAAATGCCTTAGCAGTGTCTAATGCCCTTGACGCAGCGGCAGATGCCGTTGGCCACGATCTAGTCAAAAAAATCACGGAAGATATGGGGAATATCGCCAAATAAATTGGCCCCGGGATAACGGGACCGGAACGTACAAGAGATCCCACAGAACCACCTTTCCGATATAGCAATGGATAACTTCCCATTGCCTGCTAAGGTCAAAGCGTGAGGACGCGAACCCCAAAGATCCCTATCTCCCGACGTCAAGCACTTAGGACTCTAGCTGCCTGCACCATCGGGCCGCCTCTTACCGGTTGTGACCTTTGGACAACATTTGGCAAACCTGACGAGTTGAGCCCGGGCGGCTCCCAACTTTCCATCCCAGCTCTTCTGGCCCGAAAATACGAGTCAGGCGAAATCCGTTTGCATGACGTCGCGATCCGTCGACCGACCTACACTTCATACGTCATGACTTATATCTCTGACGAACTACGTATTACCGGTGTCGCTTCCATACCCATAGGCTCAGGACCTTTTCCCATCGTAATACTTAATCATGGCTACGCTCTTCCCTCCCGATATAAGACTGGGGAAGGCACCCGAGCCATGTCAGAAGCGCTCGCGTCGCGAGGATTTATCACGCTAGCGTCAGACTACCGGGGACTTGGTAGTTCAGATGACAGCTCCTCATTGAATCTTGGAATTCGTCTCGAATTTGCAATAGATGTACTCAACCTCGCGGCAGCAGCCCGCAACATTCCAGAAGCACAGACTGGTCCCATCGGAATTTGGGGGCACAGCCTCGGCGCAGAACTTGCCCTCCGTGCCGCTATAGTTGATGAAAATGTAGGCCCGGTTGCTTTATGGGCACCCATAAGTCCATGGATGGATGATCTCGCCGCTTACTATCGGTTACCGGCCAGCGACTCTTCCAAAAACCTTCGAGCCACTCTTTCGAGCGGAAACTATCTGGGCTACGCAAATGGCCCCATCGACATCCACCAAGGAGAAGCCGACCAAGTTGTAAATCCCGGCTGGGCTAAGAAGATACATCACGCTCTGCTTTCAGAAGGGATCCAAACTACGCTCCACTTATATCCGGATCAGGGGCATCTTCTCGATTTCGGTTCAGAGAATGTAATTTCCGAGACAACAGAATTCTTCACACAAACCCTCCAATCCGCCAACACACTACGATGACAGCTAGCCGTGTCTTGGTCGATACTGGAAAACCATGAGCAATCAGCACCATGGTGATGGCGGAGAAACCAGCCTGTACGATGGCCAACGAATCTCCAAAACCCACCAGATCTTTGCAGTACTTGGAGCTATAGACGAACTGAATTCTGTGATTGGACTGGTGCTCAGCTCTGACCCCAGTCACCACCACGCCAAAAGACTCGAGTGGATCCAAGAACGACTGTTCACACTAGGTTCAGAGGTCGCAAACCCGACGCATGCAGAGCACGGAGATATTGTTGTCCACGAAGATGTAAGAACACTCGACGAGTGGCTCAATACTTATCGATCTTGTCTTCCGCCGCTCCGACACTTCATCCTGCCTGGTGGAACACCAACAGCGGCCCATGTAAACATCGGACGATCCATATGCCGCCGGGCAGAACGTGAAACTCTTCGCCTAGGAAAAGAAGCCAGTATCAGACCTGAAGTAACGATTTTTCTCAACCGCCTAAGCGACGTCCTATTTGAAATGGCACGTGCAATCAATCATGAGACCGATACTCCCGATCGTGAATGGCTTGGCCCTCGTGACCGAAAAACCTGAAAGAACCCGGATATTTGTACACGCGATAAACACATCCTCCACCGTTTTGTGATAGTTCTTAGAACTCACGTTCGAACTGAATGTTCGTAGACGAGCACACCCTCGATGTACCGATCAATTCAAGCAGCCGCCCTGTCACTTCGACCAGACAAATGGGATAAGCCATCAAACGCCGACAAGCTTGAAATGTTTGTCAGGCTCGCGGCTTGCGAGGGGGCAGAGTTAATCGTTGCGCCTGAAGGGTTTCTGGAAGGCTACGTGGTGATGGATGCCATCCATCACCACAAACGACGGTCTGACATGTGGGAAATTTCGGAACCAATGGATGGACCATATGTACAACGTTTTCGATCTATCGCCGATGAACTGAATATCGTTCTGTGTTTTGGATTTGCCGAACGTCGGGATACCGGCATTTACAACACCGCCGTAGTTCTCGGACCAAATGGGCAAATATGTGGGACTCATCAAAAAGTGCTACTCGCTGAGGGTACAGCGACCACCTGGGACTTTAATCGCGTTGGCCGTTCACTACGGGCAATCGACACACCCTTGGGTCGCGTAGGAATCATGATCTGCAACGACCGATGGAATGCTGATGTTGCTCGAACACAGGTCATGGACGGCGCCCAAGTGCTGTTGATCCCGGCATATGGGTCTCGTCGCCGCCACCAAAATCATGCGGTCATCGCACGTGCACGGGAAAACGGGGTACCGGTCGTGGAAGCAAACGTAGGGGTAAATCTTATTGTCAGCAAAGGCGAAGTGGTGGCCTACGCCTGGGGAAATGATCGTATCTCGATCGCTGAGATCGAGGTGCCGCTGCCACCATCACCTGAGCGAGCCCAAAGCATGGAAGAATCGTTCTTAATCTGGCGCGATCCAGAAATGCAGAGACGATACGAGAAAACTATGAAACGTTCCTGTTCCGACACAAACCTCTGACACAACACATGGTGATCTACTTCCGTCACATTGAGGGGAATATCAAGACTTTTGGATCACAAAGGCCATGTGTTCGGGGCTTACTACTCAACTAGCCCACCATATTCAACATAATCAGCATTCAATAACGTTGATTTAAGGTTACCTAACACTGTTTATATTAGTAAGAAGCATGCTCGAAATAACCGCAAAGCACGTAGGTCGGCTGTGTTTCTCTGCCTTCCTGTCGTTGGGATTCATCCTCAGCGGGATTGTCGCTACGAGCAGTCATGCTGACGGTAGAGGTGCGCTCTATGTAACAAACGCCGGCGATAGCTCTGTCACCATCTTGGACGGAACCAACTACGGTCCCATCGACCGGATACGTGTAGGTGAGGGAACACAAGCCGTTGCATTTAGACCATTGGGCAATCAAGTGTGGACTGCTAACAGAAAAAGCAGAAATCTCTCTGTTATCGATATCAGCACACAAACCGTGATCGCCACTGTCGCATTGGGAGGACGACCTGAGGCCCTGCTTTTCGATCCGTTTTTGCCTTTTCTGTACGTCGTGGATTCCATCAACAACGTTCTTGTGATTTTGGACCTCGACACGAGCACTGTAGTCAAAAGGATTTCAGTGGGTACTCATCCAATCGGGATATCAATCTCCCCTCATCATGACGTGCTAGCGGTAACTAATCACCATGATGGAACAGTCAGCCTAATTGAAAGACAGTCGTTGCAGGTTATTGAGCAAATCCCGGTAGGACGTAACCCGGCAAACCTTGTTTTTAGCGAGGATGGCAATTCACTGTTTGTCACCTTCCACAATGGAGTAGCTGTTATTGACACTAACCATCATCAGACGAAGAGAGTATTGAATGACTGCCCGCAGCCACACGATCTAGATCTCGTGGCGAACCGCACACACCTTTATGTGTCCTGTCACCTCACTAATCAATTACTTATCTACAACGCTTCGACTGGCACCCTAGTAAATCGACTCACAATTGGCCACAGACCCACAGGCATCACGGTTTCTGAGGACGGCCGTTGGATATTCGTCGCCAATTCTTCAGATCACACAGTTTCCATCGTAAACACAAGAACTCAACAACTAGAGACAACCGCCCTCGTCGGTCAACACCCCATGGCGGTAGCCGTCACTAATCCGTCCACCAAACCAGTGCTTTTCAAACATAGCTCGGTTGATGTTCCTGAACTAAATCGAAAGGGAATCGCAACCCTCCCGGGTTCCACCGAACAACTTGGAACAAAGCTCGGCCTTGCAACCATCCTGCTCGGTATTCCCGCCGTACTCGGAATTGCATCGCTCCGCAAACGCCGTAAACACCGATCCCGCCACGCAAATAATTCTCGCTAGTCAGCCAATTCCCTGATGAGTTCCCACGGATAAATCCCCGTATCGTGACCATCACTCCATTCAAACGTGATCGCGTAATTCCCAACAGGCGCAATACGATTAGCCCTAATATCGAGAGGCACGGTGTCCGGATCTAATAGAGGTTCCCCTGTGAGTTCATTGCAGCAGACAGCACAGCCGCACGACACCCGAATCAACCACAACCCAATAACAGACGTGCTGCCGTCCTTCCAATCAACCTCAAGAGCCTTGTCACCAACACGACGCAGGTCTACCGCGGTGGTTCGATCTCGTGCATCAAAAGCCACAGGTCTTGAACTCCCCTTAATACTTTATTGAGGCGAGACGATTCAACCCACCTCTAACGAAAACACTTCCTCCGTTAATGCTAGGCTCGATTCGCCCAACAAACGCGTGCAATGCCCTTCCTCGTATGACGGTTACCGCCACGCCCTCCATTACCGTGATCGTGCCCACATTTAACGAACAGGGCAACATAGCACCGATCATCGAACAAACGATCCGCGCCTTCGGAAAAACACAGGTTCGGATTTTTTTCGCTGACGACAGTACCGACGGCACAACAGAGGAAATCAAGACTTTAATGAAATCCTATCCGTGCGTTGACATCCAACACAGTTCGACACGCCGCGGCCTCGCCCAAGCCGTAGTCGACGCCCTTAAGAAGGTTAGAGAAGAAATCGTAATCGTTATGGATGGCGACCTGCAGCACCCTCCCGCAATTGCTCCCCGTTTAGTCGCAGCCATAAACGAAGGCGCAGATTTTGCGGTTGCGAGTCGGTATACCACCGGCGGTCACGAACTGGGCCTAAACAATCGATGGCGACAACTTGTAAGCTCGGGAGCGTCACGACTAGCACAGGTGCTATTGCCACCCGCTCGAAAAACAACAGATCCCTTGAGCGGATTTTTTGCATGCCGTCGGGTCCTTATTACGACATCTCACCTGCAACCAGTAGGCTTCAAAATTCTTCTTGAATGCCTGGTTCGGGAACAAGGAACAATAGTTGTAGATGTGCCATACACGTTTGATCGTCGATTACGTGCCGCAAGCAAAGCATCTATCGCGGAAGGTCTACGTTTCTTCATACACCTGCTACGTTTGCGTCTGAGCTAATGGGGCTCAGCTGATAGCATCACAAATCACACCCATCCCGCCACTATCATTGGCTGCACGAATTTTGGAGGAACTAGTGGGAATCAGCGTTGGAGGTCCACTGGTACGGACAAATTGCCTTTCGATGATTCTCGAAACGGACATCGCCGAACATCGAGGAATCGCATGGCGCCTTGAACCAGCCGAGCTCGACCCTCAAAACCCGCTAGTCGAGCCAAACTTCCCCTGGGACTCTGGAGCATTTTTTGCCCACGGAACCGTATTGCGTGACCCAATCGACGGACTGTGGAAAATATGGAACATCTCAACTAAAGAGGATCTAGGCGACTTCGAGGCGAGTCGATGTTTGACGTACGCAGTCTCTGCGGACGGCGTGAACTGGGAGCGTCCACTTTTAGACGTAGTTGCCCGGCCTGGACACCCCAAGACCAACATCCTGCTTGACTTCGATTCTGGTGGGACCTGCATGTATGCATCAGTCATCATCCATCCAGAAGCCGAAAAGAATCGTCGCTATGAGATGTTCATCCTGCGATCTCCTGGTCGGCCTGAGGGATCACCAAGACAAATTGGCGATATCCCGCTCGAGCCTGGCACTGAGCAGCATCCGTATGGGATTTACCGCTACTGGTCCGCAGACGGGATCCATTGGATCGCCACCGAGGGTCCAATTATCGTAACCGCAGTCCCGGGCGAACGTATGATCACGCCGTACGACCGACCAGACAACGCAGCCGATAACGCGCTCTTCCATCAGATGGAAGACGGCACGTATACGTTATACAGCAAAATAGGTGAACCAATACAGCCGGGCGGATTCGTGCCGTACGACATTTTCACTGATGGACGGCGAGTTCTTGCCCGCCGCACCAGCCCCGACGGCTCCGTATGGAGCCCCCTCGAAACGATTGTCCAACCGGACTGGCGCGATCCTCAAGACTTGCAATTTATGGAACTTTGTCTGGGACGAGTTACCGAAGGATTCCTTGGCGTCCTCACCGTTTACCACAACCTCGCTCAGACGACTGATTTACAGCTAGCCGGAAGCCCCAATGGTAGAACCTGGAGCCGCCCTTCTCGAGAGCCAGCTGTTCCAGTACGCCGTCTGGGCGACTATGGAGGCGGCATGCTTTGGGCGACTCGTGAACTGGTGGAAGACAAAGACCGAATGTATGTGTACTACGCAGCTTCTGAAGGCCTACATGGCGACCCTTATTCAAGCACCAACACTATTTACCCATTCCATGCCTCGCTTTGTCGAGCAAGCTGGGAGAAAGACCGGTACTGGGCTGCTGTATCCGCAGCCGGAGGTCCACACGAAGCCTCTTTAACGTCGTTTCTGTTGCCCGCTGGAGGCAAGCGCCTTAGCGTGAACGCGGTTACGTCAACCGTCGGCGAGGGAGAACTTTCAGCCGAACTCATTGATTCTGAGGGTAAACCTATAAAAGGCTTTGCAAGGTCCGACTATCAAATCTGGCAGGGAGAATCCAAGGCTCAGACATTACGCTGGCTAGGCGGAGACGTGTGCCCAGCTGACTACGCCGCAGTCCGTTTTTATATCAAACGAGCTCGACTTTACGGGTTTGGCTGGATCTGAGGAGCCCACCTGCAGCCACTTTAGATAGAGATAGATTGCTAACCAGAATCACGACCGTTGTTTTTGAGGATATTTCTGGAAAATTAAATTACCTTCCCCAAATCCAAAGTTACCCAACTTTTTCACCCCAACGTTCAGACAGCCTCTCTTGCCTCCCGGGCCAACTCTTCATAAACCTTAGTGCTTGAAGAACTAGCGTGGCCTAGCAATTCCTGTATCTCACGTACATTGCCCTCGCCCTGCAAACGATGCGTTGCAAACGAATGGCGAAGCGTGTGCGGAGTAATTGGCTTCTCAATACGAGCACGACTCGCGTACGCCTTAACAATGAGCCAGAAACCTTGGCGCGTGAGACGTTTACCCCTGTGATTTAGGAACACGGCCGGCTCATCTGTCTGTCTAGGTAACTTTGTCCGACCATCATCAATGTATACGCGCAGCGCTTCCCCTGCGCGTTCGTTAAGTGGAACGGTTCTAGACCGACTAGTGGACTTATCTAAGCTTATTCGCTGAAAACCAGCGTCTATAGCCTCAAGATCCAGAGCAACAAGCTCAGACACACGTAAACCAGTCGCATACAAGGTCTCAAGCATTGCACGATCCCGCATTTCCTCTGGCGTTGATGGATCAGCAGCCTGTTCAAGTAACCGCTCAACATCAGATGTAGAGATCACCTGAGGGCGACGCTTAGCAACAGGCGAGCCTCCCAGGCCAGTGGTTGGATCATTTACTACCTTATTGTTCGTCTTCAAGTATTTATATAGGGCCTTCACAGCCGCCAACTTGCGGGCCTGAGATGCCTGCCGATATTCTCGATTAACCAAGTCAGACATAAATTCACGGACTAGCTTGGGCGGGACATCCCATCCTTGATAGCGACTGCCTCGAACGAATTCTTCAAACTGAAGAAGGTCACTCCTATATGCAGCAAGAGTATTTGCAGCCAAGCCCCGTTCGTCGTCTAAATGACGAACAAATTCATCAATCGTCACATCCATCATTAGATAAAACTTTCCAGAAGCGTTTCGGTTCCGCCCTATAAAAAATCGTGCTTGCCGTGCCTCACACAGCCACACCTAACGGATTTGTGCGTCACCGGAAAAGGGCGATTATGTTAACACGAGAATAGGCCCTGAAACGCTTTTCCCTTAAACTTCACAGTACCGCGTGCATTTTGTGACCTGTATCTATATGGCCTTAACGTTAGCGTATGGTGAAGACCGCCTGACGATTGACCCTCCAGGCTCGGTCGATGTTATTGAGCCACACGATCCCCCAAAGATTAGTGACCCACTATCAGAACTACGTCGAACATTACGTCAACCGATCAAAAGTCCACCGCTCCGAACGCTTGCACAGGGCAAAGACTCAGTTGTCATCGTTATACCTGACAGCACGAGACCATCCCCCAACAAGTTAATGCTCGAAGCAGTATTACCTGAACTTGGACCAAACACGGAAGACCGTGTGGAAATACTGGTGGCCACCGGCCTTCACCGAGCCACACGAGAAGCCGAGCTCGATCGGATGCTCGGACCCGACATACGCAAACGACTTCGAATCATCAACCATGATGCACGTGACCCAACATGCCTTCGCGATATAGGAACGACATCTTCTGGTCGTCCAGTAATCGTAAATCAGCGCTACCTGGATGCGGACCTTCGAATCACACTTGGATTGATTGAACCGCACTTTTTTGCCGGATTCAGCGGCGGCCCCAAACTGGTAATGCCTGGGATAGCCGGTGAAAATAGCATTCTCAACAACCACGATTTTTCAATGATCAGCCATCCAAACGCTCGCTGGGGCACGCTGACCGGAAATCCTGTTCACCAGGAACAACTCGAAGCAGCATTGATGGCTGGTTGTGATTTTAATCTGAACGTCTCGATTACTGCTGACGGATCGATATCAGGAATCTTCGCGGGAAATCTGGAAGCCTCCCACCAACAGGGCTGCCAGGAAGTGCTGAAAGCCGCCATGCAACCAGTCGAACAACCCTACGACGTAGTCGTAACGACAAATGGAGGGCATCCGCTCGACTTAAATCTTTATCAGGCTGTTAAGGGTATGGATGCAGCCAATCAAATCGTGAAATCAGGCGGGCACATTGTCATGGCAGCAGAATGCCGTGATGGCATCGGGCACGGGGATTTTGCCCATATCTTGAAAGAAAACAACTCTGCAGCCGCCATGGTTAAAACCATCGCCGCGACACCACATACCAGGAGCGACCAATGGCAAAACCAAATATTTGGTCGCGTGCTATCGCATGCAACCATCCATCTCTATACGGACGGTCTTAGTGAAAATGAAATCCGGTCTGCTCACTGTGTCCCATGCACAAACATAAATGAGCGCATGAGTGAACTGTCCGAACCCAAAAACAGGACATGCGTGCTCCCCAGAGGCCCATTCACAATCCCATATATCCAGTCATAGTCTGACAAGCTCTTTGCATCCGGACGTATACCCCCGACGCCTGCCCGACAAGCGCACCTAACAACCTCCTAAAGTACCCACACTTAACGATTCTGAGGCAACCAACTGTTAGGCGCTCCGAATAAAAGCGTTCGGCTGAAAGCATAAGTACACTCGTAGCCAGAACATCTCACCTCTGCAGGAGAATCAAACAAGTGGCAAACGAGCCAAACAACGGCGACCACGAACATGTCTTTCAGGAAGTGTATCTAAGCGATTCTGTGGGAGTATCTGAAGAGACCACTCATGGAACCGTAACCGTCGAACTGTTCGAGCGAGGACTGATCATCCACATGGATCGTGACGAAGGCATGGAGCTCGCCCGCGCCTTCACAGCATTAGCGCGATATATCGACGATTAGCACTACGATCAAGATCCACTTCCCATTGGACGAGAGGAAATCTCGACCGGCAGGTCCTCTGTCACACCAAGAATTTCTGGGTCTAATCGCACGCCGGAACAATACGTATGGCTAGCCGATAGCCGACGGTTGCACACCCGAGATTCCCCCGTGCAATCGACAAAACTAACTGGCTCTTCATCGATCGCCAGAACCGCAATATCTGCCGGAGATCCAACACGAAGCGTGCCAGCATCAAGCCCCATTTTTCGTGCCGGCATGCTTGTACACCGCATAACAATCTCTTCTATAGGCATCCCAAGCATCAAGAACTTTGTCATTACAGACGGCAAATCAAATGCCGGACCATTCACACAACCACGATGCAGATCTGAACTAATGAAATCAGGAGCAAACCCAGCCGCAAGCGCTGCTTCGGCCGTTGCCCAACCAAAACTACTCTTACCATGACCTATATCAAACTGGACACCTGCTGCCCGCGCTTCGATAGCCGCAGGTGAAACGAGCAGGGAATGATCGTCAACGACGCCACCAGCGAGCGGCGTATAGCTATGAGTAACAACGTCACCGGGCCTGAGCAATTGCAGAACATCTGCGATTGGTTCCGGGGTTCGACCAATATGAACCATAAGCCAAGTTCCGGATCGCTCCGCCGCCTCAAGCGCCGCCAGTAAAGCTGCGCGCGCTTGTTCACCTTCCCCAACAATCACATCTGAATACCTAATCTTGACCCCTAGAGCAATATCCCGATTGGCCTCAATAGCACGCACGGTGCCTTCAACATCCAGATACCTGGGATCACGTAGTTCGCCGAGATTCGTTACAAGGCCAGCAGTACAAATATGAACAAGAGCTCTTACCGTCGTCCGAGCCGGATCTATCACATATCGACGAAACCCTGGCAGGGTAATCGCACCAGCGCTACCAGTATCAAGAAAAGATGTTGTACCGCCAGCAGCACCTATCTTGTCGGCTTCAAGTCCCCAAACAGTCGAACCCCAGTACACGTGCACGTGGAAATCAACCAGCCCCGGCACAACATATGAACCCCGTACATCCACCGTTTCACGCGCCGTTCCAGATATTTGGCTGCCAACAGCCGAGATTGCCCCCCCTGCAACAGCTATATCAGCCGGACCAGAAAAACCGGAGTCCGGGTCAATAACATGACCACCCCGAAGCAGCAAATCGTAAGTTTCCGTTGACATGAGCATCGACCTCTCAAGACTCTGAGAATAGGACGACCGGACCTCGAAACGTCGGCACCGCCAAATCACTCAGAAAAACCAACGCCACGAAACGATGCAACGCCACTTCCGTTAGGGTACCATCGAGGCTGCCGACCCACAGTTGGTTTGGTATTGAGCCGCTGTCTGGTGCTCGGCTAAGATTTATGTACCCCGCGTTTAACTGTCGACGTGCTCGGCAGTTGTTGGCGACTACGACGTAGACAAAGTGATCTACCGTCAGACTGTAATGGAGGAAAATGGATGGCCAAGGTGAAGCCGCTTGGCGACCGCGTATTGATTCAGCCAGAAGATCAGGAACAGACGACTGCTAGCGGTCTCGTGTTGCCCGACACAGCCAAGGAAAAACCGCAAGAAGGCATAGTAATTGCTGCAGGTGCAGGCAGAGTGACTGATGACGGTAAAACGGTTGCTCTTGAGATTAAAGAGGGCGACAAGGTCCTGTACGCGAAGTATGCAGGCACCGAGATTCGTCTAGACGATGAGGACTATCTGATCGTTAGCGAGCGCGATGTGCTCGCAATCATTAGCTAGCGCCGACTTTTGCCTGGACGGCTTCCCGGAGGGATTGGGCACAACATGCCCAAGCCCGAGAAAAAGGAAGTACGTTTCGGTCAGGAGGCCCGAGAGACCCTTCGTGCTGGTATCGATATCGTTGCCAACACCGTTGGGTCGACACTTGGGCCTCGTGGCCGAAACGTCGCCTTTGCTCGGACGCTTCGTGCGCCGCAGATCACAAATGACGGCGTCACCGTTGCTAACGAAATTGAGAAGGTAAATAACGTCCTTCATGATCTGGGTATTCAGATCATGAAAGAAGCTGCCTCCAAGACGAATGCGCAGACAGAAGATGGAACGACCACGGCTACCGTGCTCGCGCAGGCAATCGTTCATCGAGGGCTCTACAACATTGCAGCCGGTGCTAATGCCATGGCAATTAGAGAAGGCCTGCAAGCCGCTTCTAACGCAGCCATTAAATACATTCGGGACCTGGCTAAGCGGGTAGAAACACCTGAAGAGATTAAACACGTGGCCATGATCTCAGGTGATGATGCAGAACTAGGAGCAATGGTTGGCGAAATCATGAGTCGGGTTGGTCGCGACGGTCTGGTGCTAGTGGACCTACATAGAAAAGGTGTCCGGCTTGAAGCAAGTTATGTCGAAGGCATGCAGGTGGATAAGGGTTGGATTTCACCTTACTTCGTGAATGACACCCACAAAATGCAAGGGACCCTCGAGAACGCTCACGTGTTACTGACTGACCAAGATCTAGTCCACGAGGATCAGCTGATTTCCATTCTTGACAAGGTCGCAGCCAGCGACAACCGCAACCTACTCATAGCGTCCAACATCATGAAAGGCGGTGCCCTCTCATTTGTTTTGCAGAACAAACTTCGTGGACACCTCAATGTGGTGGCTATCCAATCTCCATCATTCGGTGACGAGCAAAAAGATTTGCTTGAAGACTTCGCCGTACTCACAGGTGCAACTGTCGTTTCAGACAGCTTAGGGGTTAGGTGGCAAGACGTCCCACTTGAATGGCTTGGATTCTCGAAGCGTGTCGTCGCCAACAAAGAAGCTACGATCGTTCTTGAAGGTTCTGGTCGTGAAGCCGACATCCAAGATCGACAGAATCAACTTCGGGCCCAGCGTGAAGAAGAAATGGAACCAAATTTTGTTAAAAAGTTGGATCGGCGAATCGCCCGCTTGGGAGGATCAGTTGGAATCATCTCGGTAGGTGGGGTCACAGAACAAGAAATGCGTCATCTAAAAGATAAAGCCGATGATGCTGTCGGAGCTGTCAAGGCGGCCCTTCGGGAGGGTATCGTGCCTGGTGGCGGTACTTCCCTATTGCGTGCTCAGACAGCGGCTGTGAAAGTCGCGGATGAGCTTTCGGGGGACGCCGCTGTTGGAGCTCGAATCATCGCTGACGCACTCGAAGCTCCGATGCGTCGGATTGCCAAAAATTCTGGTGTGAACCCATCAGTGGTTGTAAACCGTGCTCGAAAACTTCCCGAATGGCATGGATGGGACGCCGTTAACAACGAATATGTGGACATGGAAGAAAAAGGGATCATTGACCCAGCGGCCATTGAGATTGCTTGTCTTCAATCAGCGACCAGTGTCGGAATGATGACGCTAACGACTGAAGCTATAGTTTGCGAGAATCGACCGATACCGGTAGCAGCCAAGCCCGAAGAAGGTTTTGCAAGTGAGGCCGGAATTTACTAGCCAAGAGTTATAGATACGGTGAGAGAGCTGTGACTGACGAGTTCGAATTTGAATCGCTACTTAGCGAGGAAGCTCGCCATCGAGCGGCGCCGGGACTCCTAGTGTCGGCCTCGGGCGCCCCGTCTGACATTGTTGCTGACCTTCTCGTGGGACAACCTGCAAAAGAAAGTCTTCCCCTTCAAGCAATGGTTGAGGCAGCAAAAAACACATTGCCCGACAGCCCAGAAATGCTCCTCTATGGACGTCGGCAGGGAAGTATTGACCTCGTAGACGTCGTTCGGGAAAAACTCCGGCTCTTTGAAGGACTCGAGGTTGATCCTGAACAAATCATCATCACCAATGGATCGGGCCAAGGAATTGATCTGACATTGCGAACATTTGCCAATCGTAACCAACCGGTTGCTCTCGATGAGGCTTCGTTCGGAGCCCTATTTGTGCGTCGTGTAAGCAGCTATGGCTTTCACATTCCATGGGACACCGATGGCCCTCTACCCGATGCGCTTGAGAAAGCTATTTCAGAACAACATCCAGCTCTGTTTTACACAATCCCGACATTTCAGAATCCGATGGGCCGGACAACGACCCTCCAACGTCGGTATGAACTGCTTGAGGTATGCCGTAGGCATCGCATCCCTATACTCGAAGACGATGCCTACTATGAACTGCACTACGACGGGAATCGGCCAGCCTCAATGTACGAGCTTGATGGTGGTAGTGGGATGGTGGTTCGTGCTGGAACATTCTCAAAAATTCTCGGTGCCGGCATTCGACTTGGATGGATTCTGACGTCGAGCTCACTTGCGGACCGGATCCTTCCCCTTAAGGCCGACGGCGGCACGAGTCCATTTAGTTCAGCATTGGCATCCCACTTCATGCAAAAACATATGGAAAAACATATCAGCGAGTTGCAATCGATATACCGAACTAGGCGGGACGTGATGCTCGAGGCGCTCGATACATATGTCGGACAACACGCAACATGGGAAAAACCCAACGGCGGATTCTTTGTCTGGGTCACACTTGACCAACCAGACCTTGTAGGCAACGTGTTGGAACGATGTCGAGCCCAGGGAGTTCTCATCCGAAGTGGAACAGTCTTCCGCGTTGATGGCGCCGATTTAGGGTCTATCCGACTAGCCTTTAGCCATGCGACCCACGATCAGATTCGGGCCGGTGTTGAAATTCTCGGCCAAGCTATTAAAACATCAACCCAATGAGCTCCACATTCGCTGCAGCCGAAGTGGGTAACCGAGTCCCTATTGAACGAATGCAGGCCTTCACAAGTAAGGTCATGCAAGCCGCCGGAGTTCCCAGCCCCCGGGCGGATCTGATTGCGGATGTTCTAGTCGAAGCAGATGCCCGCGGCGTTTTTTCTCACGGTGTGACCCGTGTCACGCCTTATTCTGCTGAAATACGGGAAGGTGTGATCAACCCAACAGCTGAAATCAGCGTGATCCGAGAACACGCTTCGACGACGGTGCTGGATGCTCAAGGCGCACCTGGAGCGGTCTCATCCGATGAGGCCATAACGCGAGCCATTGACCTAGCGCAACAAGGTGCTGCAGCCATGGTCTGTGTCCAGAACGGGCGGCACTTCGGACCAGCAGCCCACTGGGCGCTTCGTGCGGTAAAGGCCGGATGCATCGCATTCGTAACCAGTAGCGGCGGTGGCCACTCGTACGTTCTGGCCTATGGCAGTCGTAAACCCGCGTTGACCAACGGGCCAATCGCTTGGGCGATTCCCGCAGGAGAGCATCATCCGGTAGTTGCAGATATGGCTGTTGGTTTCTCCGCAATGGGAAAGGTCCGTGTCGCAGCACAAACCGGGCAAACCATTCCTCCAGATGTTGGGGTGGACCGAACGGGCAACCCGACCACTGATCCCAATGAACTCGTTTGGCTTAATCCGTTTGCTGGACCCAAGGGATTCGGCCTTGGCATCGTTATGGAGACACTGTCAGGAATTCTGGCTAACGCCATGGCGGCAGTGAACCGTGGGCCGGACGAACGGGATAAGGGCATCGTAGGACAGGTATTCGCAGTAATTAACGTTGAGGCATTCCGACCATTAGATGACTTTACCGCGGACGTAGATCGAACTCTTGACTCGATTCATGCCCTGAAGCCATCCGAAGGGTTCGATCAGGTGCTGGCTCCGGGCGAGCCAGAGTTTCTCAAGAAATCCGAAAGCGTGGCCCATGGCATTGGCTACCCAGATGGCCTACTGGAAGCTGTAGCTACAACAGCCAAAGACTATGGTGTTGATCCGGTGTGGGACGTATGACCCAGCAACTCCACTATCGAAACGACGGACCACCGATAGACGCTAGACATGTGGAAATTTATGCAACTAGTGCACTATCCCAAGTCGGCGTCCCAATCGACGACGCGAAGTTTGTTGGAAAAACCCTCATCCATGCAGATCTACGCGGCGTACATTCTCATGGCGTTCGGCTTTTGACCAACTACATACATGAAATTCAGGCTGGAACAGCAAATCCCAATCCCAAGGTTCGAACTACCAACAACAGCCAAGGAGCTGCTGTCTTTGAAGGGGATCGATCACTAGGACAAATCGGGGCTCGCGCAGGCATGCAAGCGGCTATGAATATTGCAAAAGAACGAGGAATTGGAGTGGCATCGGTTGCGAACACCGGACATTTTGGAGCAGCTGCCTACTGGGCATTGCTTGCAGCCGACGCCGGATTTATAGGGTTCGCAACTAGTAACATGGCAGGACCAATAAACCTTGCATACGGGAGCAAGGAACCAGCAACTGGGAACACGCCGTTAGCTTGGGCGTTCCCTTCGGACAACCCGTATCCAGTGGTACTTGATATGGCCTGCGGTGCCTACGCCATCGGGAAAATACATCTAGCCGCTGCCGCCGAGCAACCACTACCAGATAATGTGGCGGCTGACACCGACGGTCTGCCCACAAACAACGCAGCAGAAGCAGCTTTTGTTCTTCCAGCTGGAGGACCGAAGGGCTATGGAATCGGCCTTGTCCATGACCTAATCGCTGGCTGCCTCACGGGAGACGGCGCAACTATCACAAAGGGAGCCTATGAGCCCCCTACATCGGGGCCAAAAGGCAGCCTGTTTTTTATGGCAATCGATGTCAACGCCTTTCTCCCTATCGAAGAATTTAGAAAGGACATGGACCTTCAGACCAATGCCGTCAACCAGCTGCCGCCAGCCGACGGGTTTGCACAGGTACACATGCCAGGCCAACCCGAATGGGAACTGTTTGAAACCAGAAAGAATGCTGGGATTTCCTATCCACCGGGAGTTATGGAAAACCTAGATTCTCTGGCAGGCGAACTCGGATTGGAATTCCCAAGCACGCAATAGTCGTCGAATGACGTCTTCTCTCTATGCATGGAAAAACCTTGAGACACGGCCAAACATTGAGTGATACACACGCAACTAAAATGACTATAGTACTTGACAGGTAGACACTCAACTTATATGATTCACACATGGATAACAGTACTTATAGATTTCGGGAGGACGCAGATGGCCCTCGCTATACGAAGACGACCATTTACGCATCGATACGATTTGTTCGGCCATTTCTTCGATCGGGATTGGCTCAGCCAACCACTGGAACCGATCAACGCTAACGAAACCACGTGGATTCCACCTGTTGATATCGAGGAAACCGAAGACGCCGTAATCATCAGGGCCTCAATTCCTGGCTACAGTGCTGACGAAATGTCGGTATCTCACGTAGATGGGGCATTGCTTATCGAAGGGTCTCGGGAAACATCCGATGAAACCTCACCAGACCTCGACACCCGCTACCACGTTCGCGAACGGCGATCAGGAAAATTCTCACGGAGAATTCCCCTTCCGGTAAGAACCAGCATCAACAACGCAAGCGCAGACTACAAGAACGGAGTTTTAACGACTCGAATACCCAAAGCTCGGGACGCTATGCCCTCCAGCATCCAGATCGAGCGGTCGTAACGGCCAGGTGTTGCAAACCAAGTAATCGACACCTCACCTAACCCCCTGTGGAAAGCGCCCCCTTAACCGGGGCGCTTTCTTTTGTTCCTGGACCAACCAAAACCTTCAGAGAAGTTCCATCTCACGCAAGTTGAAACGCGGGACGTCGGCTTAGGAGCTACGCTTAGTAGATATCGCATCCAGAAACCAACCCTTTGCCCAGCGAATCTTTAGCGATTGGCCTGTTTTGCGTGGACTGCAACACGGAACACCCATTGGCCTACCATCTAAATTGCACCCGGTGTGGCGGTCTCCTTGAAATTAAATATGACCTTGAACGACTTTCTGCCTTTGCCAGCCCCGACACCAACCGCACCGGCGTGTGGCGGTACGCAGCATGGATGCCCATTCACCAACCTGAACATTTCATTTCCCTGGGTGAACAGCCCACACCCTTAATTCCAGCACCGCGACTAGGAGCTGCCATTGGGATCCCCAGGCTTTGGATCAAGTTTGAAGGTGGCCTACCAACTGGAACCGTCAAAGATCGATCAAGTCAAACAGCAACAGCGGCGGCCAAACAGTTTGGGTTCGAGGTAATTGGGGTTGTGTCGACGGGGAACGCGGCATCATCTATCGCCACCTACGCGACAAGAGCCGGGCTTCGAGGTGCAGTCTTCTGCTACACAAAAACCACGCAGGCAAAGATGGCACATATCGTCGGTGTCTCGAGCGATGCGATTTGGTACGACGGCAGCTACGACGACATGATCTCCGTGTTTGACGCAGCAGTCGACAAGGAGTGGATCTTTGACGGAGGAGCAACACGCAACCCCTACAAGCAAGAAGGAAAAAAAACCGTTGCCCTAGAGGTCTTCGAGCAACTCGGCAGACGAGCGCCAGACACCATGGTCTATCCCGTCGGAATGGGCGAAACACTTCTGGCGAGCCAGCGAGCCTGGTCCACCCTAAAAGCAATGAGCCTAGTCAAAAATGTACCACGGCCAATATCAGCACAATCGAATGAAGCTAACACCATCGCTACAGCGTGGACGTCTGGCGAAAACCTTCAACCCAAAAGCATCGGTTACACCATAGCTGAGGGCACCGCCGTAGGCGATATGGGCCGCAAAGGACTCCTCACCCTTCGCAGAATCCGTGAGCAAAACGGAGCAGCTGGATGTGTATCAGATGATGAAATACTTTCGATGCAGCAAACAATCGCTTCCCTTGAAGGTCTATGGGTCGGCCCGACAGGCACCGTACCGGTAGCCGTAGCGGCTCGCTTGGCTAAAGACCACGTTATTGACAAGAACGACGAAACTGTTTGCGTCGTCACAGAAACCGGACTGAAAGGCGACTGGGCACCCTCCCACGTCGAAGCGGAAAAGCCGAGCCTGCATATGATTGAACGCATGCTTGAGCACGGTAGGAAAACCTAGCAATCTGCACTTGTGAGTCGAGCACAAACCCAGAAAGAAAAACAGTGAACCACAGGTGCTCGCACCTTGCGACAATGCAGCTTAAGTTGCGAAACATTGGAGAATTGCCGTGCCAGTGAACAAACGTGAAGACCGTCCCCTTACCCAGATGATGGTCGGCGTACAACGACGCACGATGCTCTGGGGTAATTCGATGTTGCTTGCCGAAATTCATATCGAACCCG
Organism: Chloroflexi bacterium UBA6622; assembly: GCA_002433065.1. Taxonomy (GTDB): domain Bacteria; phylum Chloroflexota; class UBA11872; order UBA11872; family UBA11872; genus UBA11872. Next base: position 146,752 of record DJHK01000028.1, on the reverse strand, counting down.
GAGGAGAGGTCCCCCTACACGATCATCCGTATGAGCAAATTGGTTATTGCATAGAGGGCACCTTTGATTTTGATATAGGCGAAGAAACCCACCACATCGAAGCTGGCGGGTCGTGGGTAGTACCCTCGAATGTTCCGCACAGAGCGGTTGCGACGAGTAAATGTTTTCTTGTTGAGGTCTGGAGCCCAGCCCGCGACGACTATAAGAACTAAGCACCGCTCCAAAATTACCAGGGCGAACAACTGTGGCAGCCGAACGTGGCACCACCGCTCAACTCCTGCGCGACAACGCCACCTTAATTCCATTTTTTGTCGTCGGTAGTGCGGCAACATCCATATTCCAATTGGTTATGGCGCGATTTCTTGAACCAGAAAGTTATGCCGCAGCTATTGCCATTCTTGGTGGATTATCACTCCTTGTCACGCCTGCTCACGTCATCCAAACCCTTATTGCACGGCGCACAGCTGAACTCGTCGCGTTAGGGGAAATTGTCACGCTGAGAACCAGCATGCGCCTCTATGCCCGCCGTGTCGGCTTGATATCAATCACCCTAGCTATTGGCATTGCCGCCGCAGCCCCGATCCTTCAGTCCGTGCTTCAACTAGAGTCCCCATGGCCACTTGTAATTGCAGCCATTGGTGCCGGCACCTTGACCTTCGAACCTGTCGCACGTGGCCTGCTCCAGGGTACGCGGAATTTCATGGGCCTTGGGTTCACGCTCGCCAGCCACGGCCTGGGGCGCATTGCTGTCGGAGGCATCACCGTTGCGGCGTTCACATGGGGCCCCACAGGAGCCCTGCTAGCTAGTCCAGCCTCTGCCATAAGCGGCATAGTAATGGGGTGGATCGGTGTCCGACGCAACGTGCAACCTTCCAGGCATCCTCGCCCAGTAAAAGCCCCTGTCTCGAGCTTCACCCCTCCTGAATACGTCCGTGTGACAGTGATTCTCTTTGTTGTCGCAGGCCTATTGCATCTCGATGTGCTGGTCGCAAAAATTGTCTTCAGCCCAATCGAGGCGGCGGAATATGCTGCACTCTCCCTGGTTGGCCGCATGGTGTTTTGGGGCGGCACGGCTATAGGCACAGTCCTCCTCCCCCACATCGTCTGGCATGCAACCACCGGCGGCAACGTGATGCGAACATACATCATGAGTCTGCTACTCATGACCATCGTTGTTACAGCAACCGCGTTCACGATCCTGAAGTGGCCAAGCTTTACGTACGCAACAATCTTCAACGATCGCTATACAGCAAATGCAGATCTGCTCCCATTGGCCGTCGCTGCCGCAGGCCTGTTGGCGATCGTCGCCGTGACCGCAAATCTCCATATCGGCGCTGGCCAGGTCCGAGTGTGGCGAGGTCTTGCAGTAATTCTGATCGCCACAATCCTCGGGTACGGCGCCGCCCACGAAACAATACGTGACGTCTTGTCTGTACTGGTCACCGGGACAGCCTGCGCGGCCATCTATGTGGTGGCAGAAGCCATTGCCCTAGCAACTCAGCAACAAATCGCCCCCCCCAAGTCTGGGCAACCCTAACCTCAATAACTAATCCTAGGCGTTTGAGGTTCCCTCTCGACCGTAGTCATCCTCAAGCCGGACAACATCGTTCGGATGTGGTGTTGACACTTCAAGTACTCGCACACTTCCATAAGGAGCCTGATACCGATGGACCTGGCCTGTCTGCACCCGAAAGCTCACACCCTCTGAAAGATCACGAGACGTGAGAGTGTCCGGCGAATCGCCAATTACGAGTCGCAGGGTTCCGTCCAAAACATAGATGGTTTCGTCCTTCTGTTCGTGCAATTGCAGGCTGAGTCGGGCCCCTTCATTGATCTCGATGATCTTTCCGATATAGAGCTCAGTCGACGCATAGATCAGTTCCCGACCCCACGGCTTTTCAACAACAGTTCCACCTTTTGATCGCTCACGTATCTATTCCTCCACTCCAGCAGCACTCGCCCCTATCGCAAGCAACTCAGCTACACGGTCAACCGTTGTGGTCTCCGTATACACCCTCAACAACGGCTCCGTGCCTGAAAATCTGATCAACAGCCAACTCTCGTCATCCAGATAGTGCTTAAAGCCATCGGCATCATTGCGTCGGAGTACAGCTGCACCATCAATCGAGTCTGGCGCCCACATGCGGACCTTCTCCTCGATGGCCGACCTTGCTTCTGCAGGGAATCTGAAAGTCTCGACGACCGTAATGATATTCACGACCCAGTTTCTGAAACAACATCGCAACGAGCTCCGCCGGCGTCTTGCCTTCTCGAACCATGAGATCAAG
>DJHK01000028.1:123932-144247 GCA_002433065.1 Chloroflexi bacterium UBA6622 | reverse complement strand
TTCCAGAAAATAGAACGCAAGCAAGGCAATGGTGCGGAGCTGATCAACAAATTCGCCCGAGCCATCCACCAAGCCAAGACGATCACCATCCCCGTCCGTCGCAATTCCCACAACAGCTTCGCTGTCACGAACTGCCACCGATAGTTCATCCGTCTGCGGCGGAATCGGTTCAGGCCTAGCGAGCCCAGGAAACCGTGGATTCCACGCACTATGAATTTCGCTGACGCGAAGTCGACCTCCACCAAGCACCCGTGGCAACCATGCAGCTGCAGACCCATACATCGCATCAATAACTACCTCTATATCTCGATCACGGACACCATCGAGATCGATCAGCGTGCTGATATGGTCTAAATACGCTTGGTCAGGATTGAATTCATTCCAGAGCCCAGCATCGACCGCCGATGACTCCTCCATGCAATTCACCGAATCACCGTCAACCTGAGCCACCTCATCTTCGATCTCACTTAGATTCTCAGGCGCTACAGCCGCTCCTGTAGCAGTCCGTATCTTGAATCCGTTGTCCGCAGGAGGATTGTGACTGGCCGTAATCATGACTGCACCGGCCGCCTGAAGCCGAGCCGCACTAAACGCAACAACCGGCGTCGGACACGGACGATCAACCAAATGCACCGGAATACCGTTGCCAACCAAAACCGATGCCACATGAGCAGCGAATCTCTCAGATCCAAACCGTCGGTCATAGCCGACTACTATCCCACGCTGCCAATTCCAATGTTTCCGAACATAACTGCCGAACCCTTGCGCCACACGCCCAACGTTATGGAACGTGTAATCCCCGCCAATAACAGCTCGCCACCCATCGGTACCGAACTTGATCTCTGTCTCTTTCAATACCACGTTAGGCCAAACCCTTTGATTTAGAGGCGTCTTGCACATACGCCAACGCGTCTCGGAGCGAATCATCCAATTGTCGCTGTGGTTGCCAACCAGTGTCTTCCACAAGCCGACTCGAATCTCCAGCAATGATTATTGATTGCCGACCAGGCGCAGGACTCGCAACCTCCCGAATCTCGGCATCTACACCCGCCACGGCAACTAGACGCTCGATCAAAAACCGTAACGGTGTCGCTGAACCTGTCGCAACGTTATACGTCCTGCCTGACCGCCCGCACTCGATAACCCCAACAATCGCCGTAGCCACGTCTCGAACATCAACATAATCACGTCCTCCAACAAGACTAAACGTGTCTACGATGGGTTTACTCTCACCACAAAGAATTTTCGCTAGCTGATGCACCTGTCGACCCGGAAAATAAGCCGCCGATCGACCCGGTCCCAACGTACCAAAAATCCGTAAGCAGACCACATTAAGCTGCTCGGCGTAATGAAACTGCTTGGCTTGAATTTCTGCCGCCGCCTTGGACGCACCATAAACCGTATACGGATCCAAGGGTGCCAGTTCGGTGACCGGACTAGATTGTTGAACATTCCCATATACCTCAGCCGAACTCAATGTCACCAAACGTGCGGACGGGACATGTCTCAACATCGAGATGATCAAGCGAAGCTGACCAAGCACGTTCACATCATAGGCATGCAACGGATTTGCCTTGGCTTCACCCGGATCAGCCACGCCAGCCAGATTGATAACCACCGCTGGCCGAACTTCACGGATCACATCATCAACGCTTTTTTCGTCACAAAGATCAAGATTCTTCACAGGCCTTCCACGGTGATCTCCGTGAGTCGACGCAACAACCTCGTGTCCCTCTGCAGAACAAGCCTCGAGCACATGGGGCCCCATAAACCCATAGGCCCCAGTAACTAGGATCGGATCAGGCACGATTTGCCAGCAGGCCAGTCAGTCCGTTCGCCGACCAGCCATGACCTCCGCATGGGCAATTTCACTGGCAACCAATTCAATATCAGCGTCAACCATTAGCCGCACCAACTCCGCAAAAGTGACGGATGGCTCCCACCCCAGATCCTTCCGGATCAAACCTGGATCTCCAAACAAATGCTCAACCTCAGCTGGACGCAGCAAGTCTTCGCTAGTCGTAATATGATCCTTTGCTGACTTACCGATATGGTCAAACGCAAGGTCGGCAAATTCCAATCCCGAGTGAGTCTCCCCCGTTGCCAGCACGTAATCACGCGGCTCTTCCTGTTGCAGCATCATCCACATGCCGCGGACAAAATCAGGCGCATATCCCCAATCACGCTTAGTCGATAAATCCCCAAACGGAACCGATGTGACAACCCCGTGATGGACGCGAGCGGCGCTATAGGTCAACTTACGCGTCACAAATTCCATGCCACGCCTTGGAGACTCATGGTTAAAACATATACCTGAACAAGCAAACATGTCGTAACTCTCACGGTAGTTAATCGTGATCCAGTGAGCGTACAGCTTGGCCACACCATAAGGACTACGGGGATAAAACGGCGTGGTCTCCTTCTGTGGCCATTCCTGCACCTGACCAAACATCTCGCTGCTGGACGCTTGGTAAAACTTGATTGCTGGATCAACGGCACGAATTGCTTCCAGCATGCGCGTCGCCCCAAGAGCCGTAACTTCGCCTGTTAAGACAGGTTGCCGCCACGACGCCGGAACAAAGGACTGGGCCGCAAGGTTATACACCTCGTCAGGCCGATGGCGTTGAAGAATCTCAATGATCGAATATTGATCATGGAGATCGCCAGCCTCCAATACAAGATCATCCTGCAAATGCGCAATACGACCATTATTCTCAGTGCTCGTCCGTCGCACTATCCCAACGACGGTATATCCCTTCTCAAGAAGAAACTCCGCCAGGTAGGAACCATCCTGACCTGTGACACCTGTGATTACAGCTGAGGGCATGTGGACCCCTATTCGAAACGACCCATACCTAGTTTACGTGCGACGTGAGATTAACCAAGCCGGAGATTCGATGTTATGTGGATTACCCGCTCGATGCAGGCATCTCAACACCCGCCTGACCCGCTAGGACGGACAAGCTTTCGATGATATCCATAGTAAGCGGACACCCATTAGCACGTCGGTGAGCTTCCGCGTCGCGCTCAATATCCCCAGGAGCATAAATACGATCCACACCAGGTCGCCGAGCTACGGCACGCATTCCCGTCAAAGTAGCGGTTACCCTGTCCTTAAAGTCGGCAAGCGGCATCATGCGTTCCACATCGATTGCCAAGAATGCATGTCCAACATCTTGGGGCTTATCAAACGTCCAGTACATTGAACCTACGTCCACCGTCGAAGCCCCACCTGACAATATTCCCGTTAACACGTCAACGATCAACGAAAGCCCCGCTCCTTTGTACCCACCTAACGGCAAGATTGTTCCGCCGTTGAGGTAACCATCAGGATCGGTAGTTGGATTACCCTCAGAATCGAGAGCCCAGCCCTCGGGTATCGACTCACCCCGGCTCTTAGCAAGGAGTATGTGCCCACCAGCAACCTGCGACGTAGCCATATCCAAAACAAGTTCGTCTGGAGGATCAGTAGGTACAGCAACACACACCGGATTCGTTGAGAGAAATCGTTCACTCCCTCCCCACGGGGCCACAATGGCTTCTCCATTCGTAAATGCGAAGGTCACACAACCTGCTCGTGCGCCTCGCAGGGCCCAATAGGCTTGCGTGCCATTGTGGGTAGAGTTTCTAACGCCGGTCCAACACGAACCGTGTTCTCGCGCCCGGTCGATCGTCGTCGTGATCGCCCGATCACTAACAACCTGCCCTAGTCCAGCATCTCCGTCCACCACCACTGTGGTCGGTCCGTCGCTCACCAACTTAATGTCAGGACTTACATTAACCAATCCCTGCCGCAACCGATCTACGTAGATTGGCAACCGTACGATCCCGTGGGTATCTACACCACGAAGATTGGCAGCAACTAGCGAGTCGGCAGTTAGTCGAGCATCGACACTAGACAACCCGACACCCATAAGAACTTCCGTCGCAAAATCAATCAACAAACCGTGAGCGAAAAGACGCGTTGTAGAGCTAGGCTTATCCATCGAGTGCAACACCCTAACCACGAGAGCTAAATTGCCCCTATGCAGCCAGCAGCATCGCACTCCTCAGAGAACGCTGTCGCATCCCTCAGCGACATCGCAACATATGGCGATATCGTTGCAATCGTGGGAGCCGGCGGAAAAACCACCACTATGTTCGCCTTGGCACATGCACTCGCTGACCGAGGTTTGCGTGTCGTGACGTCAAAATCAACCGTCATTCACGCTCCTTCGATGGTCAGATCCCCAAAGTTGGTCATCTCAAAACCAACCTCATGGAGCAGAGAACTCCCTGAAGCCCTGAAGACGCATCCCATTATCACCGTGGTCACCTCAAATCCCACACCCCGTCGATTTGAGGGGATCGAACCGGAAATGGCGCCAGCGCTTCTTCACGATTCAGACGCGGACGTGTTGATCGTCGAAGCCGATGGCGCGCGACGACGGTTACTGAAACTCCCTGCAGATCATGAGCCAGCCATGCCTGAAGGTGCAACCACCGTCCTTCCTGTCGGGTGCCTTGCCGCTGTTGGCACTCAACTAACCCGGCGTTTTGTACATCGTCCAGAGCTTGCTGAGCAACTTCTGGGCCTGACTACCGGCGCAACCCTGACCCCTGCAAATGTCGTCGCTGTACTCCTGAGTGAACAAGCGGGCCTTAAGTCGGCGCCACCAAGTGCACATAAATGGCCTGTCCTTACCGCTATAAACACCATCAACACATCGGACCTTGGAAAGCTCAGAACGCTACTGGCCCGTGAATCGAAAATCACTGGGTGGATTGAGGCCGACCAAGACTGGGAGTTCAGTGTTCACTGGAATCAGGTATAGAACTAGGTCCCGCGACACAAACAAGCAATTGCGTCAAAATATGGAGCATATGCTCACTCACGGCACAAGCACTTATGGCTGCAATTCCTCCAATCCCAATTAATCGCGATCGCCTGCTTGAAACATTTGTTGCACTGCTAGCAGTCGACAGCTATTACGGCGATGAAGAACGGGTGGTCGAAGTCATCAAACCTCGGATGGATGGGCTCGGCGTGTCCTGGCGATCCGATCCCCACGGAAACCTCATCGGCACATGGCCAGCACGAGGTAAAAACTCCGAACCACTTATCTTGAACGCTCACATGGACACGGTTCTCCCTACACCCAACATGGTGCCGATCGTGAAACCTGATGGTGTCTATTCCGACGGATCCTCGGTTCTCGGTGCCGATGATAAGGCTGGTGTCGCCGCGATCATGGAAGCGATTCAAGCGTTCCATGAATCAAACGAGCCCCATGGGCCTATCGAACTTCTATTCACCACCGGCGAAGACGTCGGCCACATAGGTTCTAAGGCCTTTGAAGCGCAAGATGTCGTCAGCCGACGCTGTTTTGTGTTCGACGCTGGAGGTCCGGTTGGAACGGTTGTTATGCGAGCGCCAGGCCAGAGACGATTTGTCATGAAATTTAAGGGGAAATCGGCACACGCCGGGATCGAACCCGAACTCGGGATTAGTGCGATTTCCATTGCAGCCCGAGCTATAGACCAAATGCCGCTAGGACGGGTTGATGAAACAACCACTGCGAACGTCGGAACCATTGAAGGAGGCCAGGCTTATAACATCGTTGCCCCTGAAGCAACAGTCACCGTAGAAAGCCGAAGCCTTTCCGAAGAACGTCTTGAACGCCAGGTCGCTGACGTTACCAATGCCGCCATGCAGGCCGCAAAGACGTACGGGGGCACAGTTGAAATAGAAACGCACACGTTTTACACAGCGTATGAACTGGAGGAATCCGATCCTGCTGTGCAACTGGCCGACACCGCTATTGAAGCTGCCGGCATGACCACCCAGCACGTAAGCACCGGCGGGGGTAGCGACGCCCATGAGTTCAATGAAAAAGGAATAACGTCCGTGTGCCTTGGAATGGGATATATCGACGTTCACTCCGTTAAGGAATTTATGCCGCATAACGCTCTGCACGATGCGACTCGTCTGGCGGTGGAGCTGATTCGGCACGGGTGAACCAGCACCGTCGTAGAACGCTAGTCCACCCTGGGGGAATGTTGGCTATTTAGGGTGCATCGTACTTCGGTGGACTCTAGAAAATGTCCATTGCACCACAACAAGCACGAATCGATGCCCATAGACGCCCGCCGTCTATTTGGCCCCAACATGTATCCGCCCGGTAATAGGCGGAGCATTAGCCTCTATGCTGCTTCTTACAATCTCTGCCTGCGTAGGTGACGACGACGGGAGTTATGGCGGAAAGAAAATTTTCTGTACTGTAGAGTAGCGCTTGGTACACACATAACCTGAACCGCAACCGTCTTCCATCACATGGCCATTTAGGTCACGGCGTCCACCCCTGTCACAACTAAGGCATATTCGTAACTGTCCTTAAGCGCCAACCATGAAGCTTCAATGATATCGGTAGAGCTTCCTACCGTACCCCACTCCTTGGTCCCATCACTTGACTGGATGAGCACACGTACACTCGCGTCAGTTGCCGATGTGGAATCAAGAATACGAACCTTGTAATCAACCAGGTGCGTTCGCTGTAAAGACGGGAAAAATCTTTCCAACGCCTTCCGGGCCGCATGATCTAATGCGCTGACTGGACCGTTGCCATCTGAAGCCGTCTGGAAGACTTCATCACCAACCTTAATCTTAACCATTGCCTCAGACAGCATATCGCGACCCTGTCGGGTCTCAGCCAGCACAAGGAAATCTACAAACTCGAATGGCGCACGATAGTCGGCCTGCAGTCGCTGTAACAGCAAATAAAACGAGGCCTCGGCTCCTTCAAATTGAAATCCTCGTTCTTCCATCGACTTGACTGTCTCCACAGCCGCATTAATGGATGTCTCATCAAGAGCCACACCAAGTTGTTCTGCCCGAGCTTGGATATTGCTACGCCCCGCAAGTTCAGATATCAACACTCTGGGCTCGTTACCAACAACAGTGGGATCAATATGTTGATAGGCATCAGAATCCTTCCGAACCCCGCTGCCGTGATACCCAGCCTTATGTGCAAAAGCACTGTGACCCACATACGGCATGAAAGCATCTGGAGGTGTATTGGCCAGCTCGCTGATGTACCGGGAAAGTTCAGTCGTCTGCTGCAATTGCTCAGGAGTTACACAGGCGTGACCTAGCTTCAACTGTAGTGTCGGTACGAGCGTCGTGAGATTCGCATTACCGCAACGTTCGCCGAATCCATTAATCGTGCCCTGCACTTGCACCGCACCCGCTCTTATCCCAGCTATCGTGTTTGCAGCAGCAAGATCAGCATCGTTATGCATGTGCACACCGAGTGGTACATCGGTCCACGAACACGCCACTTGAGTAGATTCAGATATATCTTGCGGAAGCGATCCTCCATTGGTGTCGCAGAGAACAATCCAGTCTGCCCCGGCCTCAGACGCAGCTTCAGTACAAGCCTTCGTGTATTCAGCGTCATCCTTATAGCCATCATAGAAGTGCTCCGCATCCACTAGAACCTCTCGACCAGAAAGCTTCAAATGACGAACGGTATCTCTAATCATCGCCAAGTTTTCTTCTGTCGTAGTTTCAAGCACCGTCTCTACCTGATAGCGAGAAAATTTGGCGACAATCGTCACGGTAGGCGTCTGACAATCCAGCAAAGCCGCCACCGTAGGATCGTCCCCAACGTCTCGATGCTTATACCTCGTAGCTCCAAAGGCAGTGATCCGGGCATGTCGCCACGTCATCTCTGCCGCACGGTCAAAAAACTCTCGGTCTTTGGGATTTGAGCCTGGAAATCCACCTTCAATGTAATGAATCCCGTAATCATCGAGCCGTTTTGCGATACGAAGCTTGTCCTCAGTCGAAAATGAGACACCTTCTGATTGCGCACCATCACGCAAGGTGGTGTCATAAAGAACGGTTTTCATGTTGAATTATCCAGTTTCAATGACTAGTGAGTTGAAGTTTGATGTGGGGATTAAAGACAAGTCCTAGCAACAAGGTCCTTTATCCATTTAGTTAGTGCTCGGACCCTCGATCCGGGCAATAACCGCCGCCGTCATGGACTGAGTATCCACGAGACGCGCACCCTCCTCTGCAATATCACGAGTACGAAAACCATCATTCAACGTCCATTCAACTGCCGATTCTATTGCCGTAGCAGCCTGAGAAAGACCAAATGAGTGTCTAAACATCAGCGCCACACTAAGGATCGTAGCCAGTGGATTAGCCGCGTGATCTCCAGCAATGTCAGGAGCGCTACCGTGCACCGGCTCATACAGAGCATGCGGCCCATCTCCGAGGCTCGCCGACGGCAGCATGCCCAATGACCCGGTAAACACACCAGCTTCGTCGCTCAAAAAATCTCCAAAGGTATTTTCAGTCACCACAACATCCCAGTCTGTCGGACGTTGGACTAAGGCCGCAGCAAACGCATCGGCAAGCATCGTTGAGAACTCAATGTCCGGATATTGCCTGGATATCTCGGTCGCAATATCTCGCCAAAACCTTCCGGTAACCAGAACATTGAACTTATCCACGGACAAGAGGCGGCCACGGCGGGCACTGGCCCACTTGAAACCGTGACGGACAATTCGTTCCACCTCGCTTCGGCGATATAGCAACGTATCCACAGCAGCGGGTTCGCCATCAACGGTTCGCAGTTCTTTCGGCCGGCCAAAATACAGACCACCTGTAAGCTCCCGCACAATCACCAAGTCAGTGCCGCGCACAACTTCAGGGCGAAGCGGAGATCGACCTAACAGAGCGTCATGAACACGAACCGGTCGTACGTTGGCATACAATCCAAGGCCTTCGCGTAGACGCAGAACTCCTTCCTCGGGCGTAAACCTCGCTTGAGGATCGTCCCATTGGGGTCCGCCCACAGCTCCCAGAAGAACCGCATCAGCATCTAGTGCATCCTGTAACACCTCATCGGTGCACGGTTCTCCGAACTTGTCGATGCTGCCACCACCCAAAGGTCGTTCGACTTGGGTTACCTGGAGGTCGTACAAACTAGCCACCTCTTCCAACACCTGTGCACCAGCTGCGACAACTTCCGGACCTATACCATCACCCGCAGTGACAACGACTTGGACTGCCTTCAATGATTTTTCCATCCACTGAAATACGGCAACCCATCATGCATGTCATTTATCTCATGATCCGCTTCCAACAACGTAGCCAAGGCATCCCACGCACCAGTTGTAAATGCCTGCTGAATGGATTCTGGAATCTCTGCCTGATAAGTGGCTTGACCTGTACTGATTGCACCAGTCGACACATCGATAGAAAGCTCCGTTTCGGGAGCCTCCTCAACCAAGCTCTGCAGCGACTCAACGAGTTCCGACGGAAGAGTGAGACAAGGAATACCAATAACCGTACAGTTGCCAAGGAAAATTTCAGCGAAGCTCTCACCAACAATGGCAGAAATCCCGTGACGCATCAGCGCCTGCGGAGCATGTTCACGACTTGAACCCGAACCAAAATTTCTGTTGACGACAAGAACTCGACCACCGCTAAACCGTTGATCATCAAAAGGATGTCGCCCATCGAGTTGCTTCCGATCGTCCTCAAAAGCGTGCGGGCCAAGATTCTCAAAGGTAATTTCACGCAGGTAACGAGCCGGGATAATTCGATCGGTATCGATATCGTTTCCTCGAACCGGAATACCAGTACCAGTTACCGAGCAGATTATTCCTTCCTTAGTCATTCAAACTATCCAGACACCGGGATCATCGAGCGCACGTCGACCACCTCTCCGGCAACCGCAGCTGCAGCCACCATTGCGGGACTCATCAGCAACGTACGACCAAAAGGACTTCCTTGACGCCCTTTGAAGTTCCTGTTGCTTGAAGACGCACAGACCTGGTCAGACACCAACTTGTCAGGATTCATGGCCAAACACATCGAACATCCAGCCTCTCGCCACTCGAATCCAGCTGACCGGAAGATCTCATGCAAACCCTCCGCTTCGGCCTCAGCCTTAACTCGCTGAGAGCCAGGAACTGCCAATGCTTTTATCTTCTTCGGTACACGTCGACCCTCAACAATCCGAGCAGCCTCTCTGAGATCTGAGATCCGACTATTTGTGCATGAGCCCACAAACGCCACATCAATCGGGATACCGGTAATGGAACCACCTGCACGTAATTGCATGTGATCGAGAGCTTCTTGTATAGATTGCCGTTCAGGACCATGGACATCCGCCGGCGACGGTATCCTGGAATCCACACCAACAACTTGGCCTGGATTTATCCCCCAGGTCACCATTGGCGGAATTAAATCGCCTTCAAGTGCCGTCTCATCGTCATAAACCGCGTTTTCATCGGATGCCATAGCACCCCACCAAGCTCCAGCCTTTACGAGGTCGTTTCCAGCCGGGGCATATTCCCGACCGGCTATATAGGCATAAGTAGTAGCGTCCGGGTTCACGTAGCCAACCCTCGCCCCACCTTCAATCGACATGTTGCACACCGTCATCCGCTCATCCATGGTCATGCCATCGAAAACCTCACCAGCGTACTCATAGGCATATCCCGCACCACCCTGAACACCCAGCTTTCCAATGATGGCCAAAATCACGTCCTTGGCATACACACCGGCTGCCAACTTCCCATCAACAGTGATCCGTCGACAGCGGGGTTTTCCAACCGCCATAGTTTGCGTAGCCAAGACGTCGCGCACCTGAGAGGTGCCAATGCCAAATGCAATGGAACCAAAGGCTCCGTGAGTACTCGTATGACTGTCACCACACGCAATGGTCATGCCGGGCTGGGTCAGACCGAGCTCAGGACCAATCACATGGACGATGCCTTGACGCCCGCCTGATCGCGTGAAAAACGGGATTCCTGTCCCTGCAAGATTATCCTCTATGGCCACAAACATCTGCTCGGCCATCCCGTCAGCGAATGGCCGCTCTGCCCCATCAGTTGGAATGATGTGGTCCACCGTCGCAAACGTGCGGTCGGGATACCGAACATTCAGGCCACGCTCCCGAAGCATTTGAAACGCTTGAGGACTTGTAACCTCGTGGACAAGATGCAAGCCAATAAAAAGTTGGGTCTGACCATTGGGAAGCTCACGAACAGCGTGAGCTTCCCAGACCTTGTCAAGAAGTGTTCGGCCCATCTTAAAAACGCCTAGACGCCCGATAATTCGACCGCTGCCGCCGCAGCGTTCGATTCCAGAGTCGCGGTCCATTCCTTACCCAGACCTGCTAAAAGTCGATTCAGTGCATTTATATAGGCCTGAGCGCTGGCGACCAGAATGTCAGTATCAGCACCGTGCCCACTAAAAACCTTCGCGTCACTTTCAATCCGAATTGTAACTTCACCAATCGCGTCAATTCCTTCGGTCACAGAGCTTACGGAAAATTCCGTCAAACGATTAGGCACATTCACAACACGATTGATGGCCTGATACACCGCATCCACAGGACCTGTACCAATCGAAGCATCTGAGTGTTCAACACCGTCGTCGGATCGCAGTTTGACAGTGGCTGTTGGCATTGATCCCGTGCCCGTGCTGACCTGTACATGCACGAGCTCGAACGTCTGATGAAACGCCCGATGTTGTTCATTTTGAATAATCGCCTCAAGATCTCGATCAGTGATAGTTTTCTTCCGATCAGCAATTTCCTTGAACGCATTAAAAGCATTTGAAAATTCGGTCTCGCCGAGTTCCAGACCCATACGTTCGAGCTTGTCTCGAAACGCATGTCGACCAGAAGTCTTACCCAACACGATGCTGCTTTCCTCAACACCTACATCCGCAGGGTCCATGATTTCGTAGGTTGTACGCTCTTTCAGCATCCCATCCTGATGCAGGCCTGAAGCATGTGCGAATGCGTTCGAGCCAATCACAGCTTTGTTTGGCGGAACAACCATGCCCATATAGTTGGAAACTAAGCGACTTGTCCGAGCCAGCTCGACACTACTGAGTCGAGTATCAGCTTTGAAATAATCACCACGCGTTCGCAAAGCCATCACAATTTCTTCTAGCGCGGCATTGCCAGCCCGTTCTCCCACTCCATTGATCGTGCATTCAACCTGAGCCGCCCCTTCGGAAATCGCGGCCAGCGAATTCGATACGGCCTGCCCCAGATCGTCATGACAATGCACAGAAAGAACAACATCTTCAATTCCCTGTGTCTGCTCAACGATCTGCCGAACCATCAGCCCAAATTCCTCGGGCTGGGCGTACCCAACTGTGTCGGGGAAATTCACAATGGAGGCGCCAGCCTCAATGGCTGCACTAAACACGTCAGCCACGAAACCAATATCCGAACGCGTGGCATCCATCGCAGAAAACTCAATATGGTCAGTCTTGTCACGAACATACGTCACGGCTTCGCGAGTCATATCGATCACCGATTCACGTCGTTCACGCAACTGATGTTCGAGGTGAATATCACTCGTTGAAATCACAATATGCAATAAGGGCCGCTCTGCACCGCTCAAGGCTTCCCACGTAGCATCAATTTGCTCACGTTTGAAACCACTCAAGGCCGCGACTTCCACACCTTTCAATTCCCGTGAAAGCAGTTCGACGGCCTTGAAATCCCCGGGCGAAGTAAACGGGAATCCGGCCTCAATAACATCAACCTTCAATCGAGCCAGTTGCCGTCCAATCTCCAGCTTTTCGTCGATGGTTAGCGCGCCGCCGGCAGCTTGCTCACCGTCACGCAATGTTGTGTCAAAAATTCGTACGTGCCGCATGGCGACAATTCCTTACCTCTATATAGAGCGGTCAAAACAGAGACCGCAAACGTCCCCGGTTATCCCCTCCGCTAACGGGAGGGGTCGGGAAGCGCGAGATGTTGCACGCCTCGACGATATTTTTGGTATTCAGCCTTGTTCATTCTCTCGTCTCTGGAAGCCAATCCATCATGCTTCGTAGATCACGCCCGACGACCTCGACCGGATGATCTTGATCCTTCTTCTTGAGAGCATTGTACGCTGGACGACCAGCCTGATTCTCGAGAATCCAGTCTCGAGCAAAATTCCCGTTCTGAATATCAGAAAGAATCTCCTGCATGGCGCGCCGCGAACCCTCGTTAACAACACGTGGCCCCGATACAAGATCTCCATACTCAGCCGTGTCACTAATCGAATGTCTCATGTAGCTAATACCACCCTGATAGATCAGATCCACAATTAGCTTGAGCTCGTGCAAACATTCGAAATAGGCTAGTCGAGGGTCATAGCCAGCATCTACCAGAGTCTCAAACCCTTGCTTGACGAGGGCAGTTACACCACCACATAACACAACCTGTTCACCAAACAGATCAGTTTCCGTCTCGTCCTTAAAAGTAGTCTCAATAAGACCAGCTTTAGCGCACCCTATACCTTTGGCATAAGACAAGGCGACATCACGGGCACGCCCAGTTGCATCTTGATGAACGGCAACAAGACCCGGAACTCCGATGCCTTCAACAAACAAATCACGGAGGATGTGTCCCGGACCCTTTGGCGCCACCATCGCCACATCAACATTTTCAGGCACCTGAATTTGGCCATAGTGGATGTTGAAACCATGCGCAAACATAATCATATGGCCAGGCCTTAGCGCTGGCGCGATCTGTTCACTATAGACCGCAGGCTGGTCCTGATCAGGAAGCGCCAGCATAACGGCTTCTGCCGCATCTACCGCTTCAGCTACGTCTAAGACCAACAAGTCCTGCGCCTCGGCGCGCGCACGAGACCCACTGTTCGGCCGCAACCCAACCACAACATCCACATCAGAATCCCGAAGATTCAGAGCATGAGCATGGCCCTGACTCCCGTAGCCGAGAACAGCAACCTTCTTCCCCTGCAACTCATCAGTCGCAATGTCTTTTTCATAAAGAACTTTGTTATCCATAGCCCTATCCATTTCGTCCATGAGTGCTTCCGCGAGCCATCGCGATCGCACCTGTTCGAGATATCTCTTCAATTAGCCAGGCGTCTGGATGCCCGGAAATTACATCGAGAAACTGATCAACCCTTTTCTGGTCACCTGGCATCTGCACAATCATTGAGGATTCACTACGATCCACAATCTCACCGCCATGGTTACGCGTAACCTTATCCAGTTCATCGCTACGCGCACTGACTCGAATCTTGATCAACGCAAGTTCGCATATGATCGCCGCAGTCCCAGTCAGGTTCCGAACTGAATCCACCTCGATCAACTTGTACAGCTGCTTTTCACACTGGCTGACCTCATCGGCCGAGCCCTCGACAGCAATCGTCATCCGAGAATATCCAGGCTCCTCCGAATGCCCGACCGCCAAGCTAGCAATATTAAAGCCACGTCGTCGGAAAAGACTCGCCACCCGAGTCAAGACCCCAGGATGATCCTGAACAGTAGCGACAAGCGTATGCACCTGAGGTTCGCTCATCGAGGATCCTCGATCACGCTAGCCACACCAGTTCCTGGAACAATCATCGGATAGACGTTCTCGACTTGGTCAACATGCAAATCAAGCACCACTGGCCCATCATGCGCATGGGCCATCTCTATAGCCGAATTCATTTCCTCACGCGTCGTTGCACCCACGCCGTGCAAACCAAACGATTTAGCAACAGCAGCAAAATCTGGGTTGTCCAGATACGCCCCCATATATCGACCCTCATAAAAGAATTCCTGCCACTGACGAATCATTCCAAGATGGGCATTGTTAAGAATGGCCACCTTCAGATTGATACCTTCAGCAGCCAAGGTGTTGAACTCCTGAATATTGATCAACAGACCACCATCGCCAGTCACACACCAGACATCACGACGGTCATCAGCCAACTTCACACCCATAGCAGCGGGCAAGGCATATCCCATTGGACCTAAACCCCCAGCACTAAAGAACATTCGTGGCTTTTCATACCAAAAATGCTGGGCCGCCCACATTTGGTTCTGACCAACATCCGCAATCACGCGCGCATCCCCGCCAGAAACCTCGTAGATTGCCCGAACAACTTCCTGAGGAAGAACGGATTCTGGACTCTCAGGAATATCCAACGATCGATGGCGCCCGCGCCATGAATCAAGCTGGCTAAACCAAGCTTTACGATCATGATGATTTATTAAGGGTAATAAACGCTCAAGAGTCATCTTTAAGTCACCGACGATTGGCACGTCAGTCGCTAGCACTTTGCCAATCTCAGCTGGATCAACGTCGATATGGACAACTTTGGCATCCGGACCAAACTCTTCAACCTTCCCCACAGCACGATCGTCAAATCTGGTCCCTAGGCCAATAATGCAATCGGTTTTCCCCATAGCAAAATTCGCGTAGGCCAACCCGTGCATGCCAAGCATTCCAAACGACAGGGGATGGGTCTCAGGAAAAGTTCCGACCCCATGCAACGTAGAAACAACAGGAATGTTTCCTCGAGTCGCTAACGCGAACAGTTGTTCAGCCGCACCGGAAATATCTATGCCGTGACCAGCCATGATGATGGGCCGATCAGCCGCGTTGATAACCTCGGCTGCACGAGCCACCAACGCCGCATCACCGGCCGTGGGCGTGATGTAGCCGCGAAGATCCAGTGACTGCGGCGCGGTGCACGTTGTCGTCTCGACAAACACATCTTTCGGAATGTCAACATGGACGGGGCCAGGACGACCACTCGAGGCAATATAAAATGCTTCCTTCATTACCCGGGGCAAATCGTCCACATCGAGTACAAGGTAACTGTGCTTGGTTACAGGTATGGAAATGCCTGTAATGTCTGTCTCTTGAAATGCGTCAGATCCAATGGCAGGTCGGGCCACTTGTCCCGTGATATAGACCACGCCAACCGAGTCCATCATGTCATTAGCCATACAGGTCACTAAGTTGGTTGCCCCAGGACCAGATGTACTAGTGGCAACACCCACTTTTCCAGTGGCCCGTGCATAACCGTTCGCAGCAAATCCAGCAGCCTGTTCATGACGAATCAAAACATGTCGAATCCGGTCTTGATATCGATACAGCGCATCGTAGAAGGGAAGCGAAGCCCCACCTGGCATGCCAAAGACCACATCAACACCGGCCTCGAGAATCGCGTCACATACAACATCACCGCCGCTCCGAGCAATCTGCGAATCGGTATTCACAACATTTGTCGACCGGCCATTAGTAGAAGACATTACTTGGGACTCCTGAGAAAAACTCAAACAAAAATAGGTGGTGCTTTAACCCTGTTGCGTTAGGCGGAGACGACGGTTATCCGGCGGCTCCGCCGGGTACGGTGACCGCTAGGCTCAGCGCACAACGCGCTCCTTGCCTCTTCGCGACCTGACTCATTACCATCCATCCTTTTTCGACGTAAAAGCCGACCAATAAAAAACCCGTCCCTTGCTCTAGGGACGGGTATACAACCCGCGGTACCACCCCGCTTGCCCGATCAATATTCGGACCACTTCATTCTCCCAGTTTCGGAGGGCACCGGACTGGCTTACACAGCTTCCTTTCAGCCAGTCAGCTCAGGGGTGACGTTCAGCTCGGAGAATCCACCGGCTCCCACCAAACCCGGCTCGCTCTGGACACTCCGGGGAGCTTACTCTTCCCCGTCAACGCTTCATTCGCTTCCTATGATTGCCAACCAGACCAGACAGCCACGTAAACTAGAGACAGGTCAAGCCAAACTGGCAGACCAAACACTAGCAGTGGGCCTACCGGCCGGCAAGGCATTTTTGCCGAATGAACGTGTTTTTTATGGTTGGAAGTAACTCCGTCATAATGCACTAATGGCAACCGATCCCCCAACCAGAACCGACAGGTCCCGATACGTCGTGTTCGACGTAGAGACGTTACGTCTCAGCCACGAAGTGGATGGCGGGTGGAAAAACATCAAGGACTTTGGCCTTGCGGTAGCAGTAACTGTTGATGACCAGAATGTTGAAACCGTGTGGCACGAGGCTGATGCCCACCAGCTGATCTGTTACCTGAACACTTTTCCACGAGTTATTGGGTTTAACTCAAAGAGGTTTGATCTGGCAGTGTTATCAGCATATGGCGTGGTAAACCAACTTCACCATACCTCCCTTGACCTTTTTGAAGATTTACAGCGGATTACAGGTCGACGTAAAGGGATGAGCCTTAACAACATCGCACACACGATGTTCGGTGAAGAAAAGTTGCTTCCAGATGGCACCGAGGCTGTTCGACTTTGGCGCTCCGGAGATCAAGAAAGTCGTGCGAAGGTGATCCAGTACTGCACCCACGACGTCGCACTCACCAAGCGGATACTCAATTTCGGAATGACTCATGGGTACGTTCGCATTCCCGTACCTGACCTTCGAAATAGCCGGAATGTCATTGCCGTTGAAGTTCCAGTGGGCTGGGCTAACGAGTCGGATACTCCATCGAACTGACCAACCTAGAACTCTTAGCACAACCCATATTTTCAACCCGTTCTACATAAATTCCACGATAGCCTCGATCTCAACAGCCATTCCACCAGGCAATTGCGCCATACCAATAGCAGAACGCGCATGCCTACCATTCTCTCCCCACAACTCAACAAACAAGTCTGAATAGCCGTTGATCACCATCGGATGTTCCGTGAAATCCTCGGTGCAATTAACCATGCCAAGCACCTTGACTATCTGAATCACTCGATCGAGATCACCCAGAGCGTCTTTGAGAACCCCCAGATGAGCAACCGCGATTGACTGAGCAAACCCAGCGGCCTCAATGGCGTCAAAGTCACGACCCACTTTCCCAATCGGTGTATTCCCAGCCTCATCGGTAGGCCCTGCCCCGGATAGATAAACAAGATTTCCGCTCACGTTCCACGCCCGCAGCGGTAACGTGTCTGGAATCGATGGTTCAGGTGGCTCAATGCCCATCTCTGCAAGCTTGGCTTCAATCTTCATAGGTCACATTCCTTTTCATCAACCAGCAAGATATCCCTCGCCAACAACCGCTGTCAGCGCCACATCAAACGCAATCGTCGTTTGCTCAATATCAGCCTCCTCGTGCGAGTCACTGACAAAGCCCCCATTCGAAATTAGATGCACACCTTCATTGAGAAGAGCCCGTTTCAGAGCCGCACCCCCGGCACCTGGCCAGCCAGATTTCGCAGGCTGCCCCGTGAGACTTACATGCCAATAGGACGTTTCACCATAAACCACAGCACCTATGTCGTGCCGATCAAACACAGCCTGCAAACCGTGACGAAGCTGGCTCCCCAATTCATTGATACGTTCATGTACCCGACCGTCAGCAATATGTTCGAGGACGGCGGCACCAGCAGCGGCCGATATCGGATTCGCGTTATAGGTGCCGGGATGTGCAATCCGCTCTCCACGGTCCCAAGCAGGATCGTCCCTTTTTTCCAACCGATCCATAATCTCGGCACGGCCTCCAACAGCAGCACCCGGAAGACCTCCGGCCACGATCTTGGCCATCGTCGTGAGCTCTGGTGTGATGCCAGCACGCACCTGAAATCCGCCCGGAGACATCCGAAATCCTGTGACAACTTCATCAAGGATCAACACGGTATCGTGTTCTGTCGTCAGTCGACGAAGACCCTCAACAAAGTCCGTCGGAAATGGAACGGCTCCCCACGACGGGCCACTCGGTTCAACAATTACCGCCGCAACATCACCTCTAACCAGTTCTTCTCGGACACGATCCAAATCTGCCGGCAAGGCTGTGACAGTGCTCCGCGTAGCCACTGGCACCCCACTGGACATTGGCACATCATAAGGTTCCTCTACAGCGACCGTGGCGTAGTCATGCCACCCGTGAAAATGCCCCTCAAACTTTATGATGCGATCGCGGCCGGTGTATGACCTTGCTAAACGCATGGCCATGTGCGTGGCTTCCGTACCGGATGAGTGAAAGCGTAGCTTTTCGATGCTCGGAACCATCCGCTTGATTTGTTCAGCCCACCGAATTTCCAGTTCGTGACTCGCACCATAATGCGTCCCCAACTCGATCTGCTCCCGAACTGCCTGAACTTGAACAGGGTGACTATGCCCCAGAATTAGCGCGCCATGCCCCATGGTGTAATCAATATATTCGTTGCCATCGACATCCCATTTGCGCGCACCTAGTGCCCGCTGAACCATGATCGGAAAGGGCGCATGAATTCTGGTGTCGTGAGTAACACCGCCCGCAAGAACTGCCCTAGCTCGATCATAAAGGTGGGCGGAGCCGGGAGCCTTACCTTTAAATGCCTGCTCGATAGTTCCACGATCGCTCTGGGTGCTCATGAATCGCCTCTGTGTTGTACAAACAACCCACGCCACGACGACGGGATCCGTAAATCTTTATGTACATAAACAAGAACATTTCAATGGTGCCAAAACAATTTGGAAAAACCCAAATTCGCATCATGGTAAGCATCCGCGTAGGCTGCATCGGTGCTGACGATATTCCTCGGCGAACGAGGTTCTCGACTCCAAAAATCCGTGCATACCGTGCTCGGCCGACCAAACACGGATGATTTGGAGTTCGTCCAACTGGACGGAGTTCGGGACGGACTCGTTGAACTAAACGATGCCTGCGGCACTATTTCGATGTTCGGTGATCGACGGCGGGTATATCTCGAAAATGCCCCCTCTGTAGGACCGCGGCGGAAACAATTAATTGCATGGCTAACCGAGTTTATGAATGCGAACAATTCCTCATGTGACCTCGCAATATCGGTATACCTGAATCTTGACGACAGAGGAATGATTACTCGAGCTAAGGCCTTCGAAGCATTAGCTCAACACGGCGCCACTATCCAACGATTCAAACCGCTAACTTCTGCCGAAGCCACCCGTTATGCTAAATCCATTGCACGAGATTTAGGTGTTGATCTATCGTCCGCTGCCGCCGAAAGACTGATTGAACTTGTAACCACTAACGCTGACATGATCGAGAGCGAGATCGCAAAACTTGCCGCCTATCGCGGTTTTAGTGGCGAGATCCAAGAAAGCGATGTTGATATCGCGGCAGCTGCGATCGGCGAGCATTCACGATGGGAATATATAAATGCGGTGGCCGACCATAACGCTGAGAAAGCGCTTAGCGTCCTCGACGACATGCTCTCCATGGAAACCGCACCCGCACTGATCATGTCGGACATCACAACAAATCTTCGAAAGCTCGCCATCGCTCGGAAAATCGTAGCCGATGGAGGAAATGCTCAGGATGTAGCTCACGCAGCTCGCGTTCCGAAATTTAGAGCCCAAGCACTTGCGCGCCGTGCCCACTTCATGTCTGACCGTCTGGTTGCTGCAATGTACGCGGAAGTGATAAGAACTGACATCGCTTTGAAGTCAGGCAGGACCGACGACAAAGCGCAGTTGGAAATCCTTACCGCCCGGCTCGCCGCCCAACCCAGAAAATCTCGTGCCTAGCCCTTTTCTACAGCCCTAAAGCGCCTGACGAGCG